>NZ_CAJXYQ010000008.1 GCF_913063105.1 uncultured Draconibacterium sp.
ATAGGCAAAGCACACGAATTGGGAGCTGAGGTAGTAAAAATATTCCCGGGCTCGCAAGTGGGCGGACCAAGCTTTGTAAAAGCCGTTAAAGGTCCAATGCCTTACGCCAGTATAATGCCAACGGGTGGCGTTTCGCCAACCGAAGATAACCTGAAACAATGGTTTGATGCGGGAGTAACCTGTGTGGGCATGGGAAGCCAATTGTTCCCGAAAGAGGTTTTGGCTGAGAAAAATTACCAGTACATTACCGATAAATGTGCCGAAGCATTGGCAATAATCGAAAAGCTGAAATAGCAGAGACTACTAAAAAGCATGCTTTTTAACCAATTTTAAACTAAAAAAATGAGCGCTAAAGACTTGAGATTAAATCTACAAATCATTTCATTGTTTGTTGCAGCATTGTTTTTTTATAGCTGTTCCAATTCAGCTAAAAAACAAGAAACTCAGCAAACCATTTATGCCAATGAAGTTATTCCGTTTTTTGAACATTGGAACCTGATTTTAGGTGATGGCTCAAATGCCGGAGAAGCCTTGAATCTGGAACACAAAGATTATTTTTATACAGCAAATGACGGAAAAAACAACTGGGTGGTGTTTAAATCTCCTAATGCCGGCGATACGCATGGAACCTCTAACAATACCAGAACAGAATTGGCTCAAAAGAAAAAATGGTACCCGGCAACTGCCAATGATAAATTAACAGCTACTCTAAAAGTTATGAATGTGTCGGCTACCGGCGATGCCCGGGTAGCAGCATCTTATGCAGTGGTTGTGGGGCAAATTCATAGTGCCGACGGGCACGAAAACGAACCTTTAAAAATATTCTACAAAAAATTCCCCGGCCATACCAAAGGTTCAGTATTCTGGCACTACGAGATTAATACTGCCGGCGACGACAATTCCGGCAGATGGGATTATTCTTCAGCCGTTTGGGGCTACGACTTTTCGGTGGTTGGCCCCGAAGAAAATACTTACCCCGAAGAACCTGCTGACGGAATTGCCCTGGGTGAGGAGTTTAGTTATGAAATTGAAGTGAAGGATAGTGTAATGTATTTAACTTTTACCAGCGAAGGACACGAAACCCGCACCTTCACCAAAAACCTGGTACAATCGGAATACACCACAATTGCTGATATTCCGGAGCAAACACAACAGCTTTTTGTGCCAATTGGGCAGGATGGTGTGGAGCGCGAAAATGCCTATGCCGATGAGGGGTGCTTCTTTAAGCTGGGCTGTTACAATCAAACCAATGGTTTGTCGCCCGAGGTGAATAAAAACTGGTGCTCGGGTGCCGAAACTTTTAATGGCGATATTCAAAAACAATACGAAACCGGCAATTATGCCGAAGTTTGGTTTAAAACTGCAAGTATTGTCATTAGCGAGGCTGCCGTTTCAAATCAGGGGTATTTCACTAAAAACGATTAAAACCATACCATTTATACTTCATAATTGTAAAATCTAAAATCACGATAAAATGCTATTCAAAAACCTTTTCCCAATAATTTTAGCCCTAATCCTGTTTTCATGCACAACACAACCTTCGGGTAATCTTATTTCAGTAAAAAACAAGACTGAACTTGCCGAGGCCATAAATAAGGCGCAGCCGGGAGATGAAATTGTTCTGGCAAATGGTATATGGACGGATATCAATCTTGAACTGACAAGTGGAGGAACAAAGGAAAAACCAGTTGTTTTAAGGGCTGAGACTCCCGGAGAAGTTTTTATTGAAGGACAATCATCGATAAAATATGGCGCCGATTATATTGTGCTTAGCGGTTTGTATTTCAGAAATGGATACACGCCAAACAACGCAATTATTGAGTTTCGCTTAAAAGGAAAAGTAGCCAATAACTGTACTTTTACCCATTGCGTAATTGATAATTTTAATCAACCGCAACGCGACAGAGCCGACCATTGGGTAGAATTTTGGGGAAGGCATAACGAGCTGAGCAACTGTAATATTATAGGCAAATCAAACTCGGGGCCAACCATTCGTGTGCTATTAAAAGGAAATGAAAGCATAAAAAATTATCATCAAATTCTCAATAATCATTTTGGCCCTCGCCCGCGAAAAGGTGGTCCACATGGCGAGACTTTACAAATTGGAGACAGCGGAACTTCCATGTCGCCCAGCAATACTTTGGTGGCAAACAACCTGTTCGACCGTTGTAATGGCGAGGTTGAAGTAATTTCGAGCAAAACCAACTACAACGAATTTCGTAACAATGTGTTTTACAAATGCGAGGGCTCGCTGGTAACGCGCCACGGAAATTATTGCTTAATTGACGGAAACTATTTTATTGGCGACGATAACTCAGAAAATATTGGTGGAATTCGCCTGGTAAATACCGGACATTGGGTGGTAAACAATTATTTTTTCAACTTAAAAGGTAATAATTTCAGGGGGCCGCTGGCTGTAATGAACGGTATCCCGAAATCGCCGCTAAACCGTTACAACCAGGTAACCGATGTGGTAGTTGCCTACAACACCTGGGTAAATTGTAAATCGCCATGGCATTTTAGCGTTGGAGCAAACCTTAGCCAGGCGGCAGTGCTTCCGCCATCCGAAATCCGCTCGGCACGCCCCGTGCGAACCGTAGTGGCAAATAATATTGTTTACAATTCAGAAAGTACTGCCGCGCCTATTGTTGCTTATGATAAAATTGATGGGGTACTTTTTAAAAGTAATGTAATTAACAGCAAAGAGTTGGCCTACGAACAACAAAATACCTTCGATTTTTGCGATTTTAACATGAGCGAAGTTGCTGATTTTATTTATTCGCCATCAACAAGTATCTGCGAAGTTGAAAATTATAATGGCTTTGATTTTGAAACAATAAAAACCGATATCTTGGGCAACTCCCGCACCGAGAATAACCGTGTTGGAGCCATGTGCGACGTGCCGTTTGAAAATCCTGAAATATTGGAAAACTCAAAATACGGAGCCGCTTGGTTTAAGGATGAACAAGTAGAAAAGACTCCTCAGGTATTGAAGGTAGCTGCAAAAACAGGAGAGCTTGAGCAAAAAATTAAAGAAGCAAAATGTGGCGATATTATTGAGTTGGCGGCCGGAGAATATGTGCTGGAAAAATCGGTGGATATCGACAAAAGCTTAACCATAAAAGCTGCCGATTCAAATGCTGAAACCAAAATAATTTACCGTGGCGAAGAAAATACCCCGCTGTTTCAACTGAATCCCAAAGGGAATTTGCTGCTAAAAAACGTGGCTCTCGAAGGCAACGGCAATAATTTTGCATTCGCCTCTTTGCCTCAAAATATGTCGTCGTTGTACAATTTAAAAGTGCAAAATTGCCTGGTTGAAAAGTTTAACTATGTGCTTAAAGCTTATAAAGAATCGTTCTCTGATAGTATTTCGTTTGTTGGATGCGAGATTTCTGATTGCCAAAACGGCATTGAACTTTCGGAAGAAACCGACGATAAAGGAAATTATAATGTGGAGTTTCTGACCATCGATAACTGTTCTTTTAACAATATTAAAGCCAATACTATCGACTACTACCGTGGCGGATACGACGAGTCGACAATTGGCGGTAACCTGCTGATTACAAACAGCACTTTTACCCGTTGTGGCGCCAACGAAGAAAATGGTATTTTACTAAATACCCGTGGAATTATTAATGTAAATATCTCGAATAATACTTTCAGAAATAACCCGGTTAAACTGGTGGCGCTGTTGTGGGGAGCCAAAAACAATACCCATGCCGATAATGAAATCAGGAATTCGGGAAAAATTGTAGTTGAAGAGAACCTGAAATTACGCTTGATGTATTAACCATGAGTTACAGAAAATTAAAAGCCTGACAAATGAAGTTTAACATGCTGTCGATTCAAAAAATATTTGTAGCTGCTTTTTTGGTTTTGCTTGTCTCACCGGCATTTGTTTCCTGTTCAAAAACAACTGAAATTGTTGTGCAGGAGATGCAAATGGAATTACCGGTTGGCGATTCGGTTTTTAAAGAAATAGTGCTTCCGGGAGAAATTGCCGACATGCAAATTGAGCATCTGGCATTGAAAGGACCCATTGACCACCGTGTATTGTTTTCGAACCGGTATGCCAGCTTACTTATATTTATTAAAGGAAACGGGCGTTTAGTGGCTGATACTACATTTTTTGAACTAGTACCTGAATCTATTGCTATTCCTCTTGAATGTAGTGAGTTAACCATTAAGGTAAACCCGGAAGAAGAGTTGCATTTTATCAGGTTTTCGAAAAAACTTACCGATGAGGATCTTGAGTTGTTAAAAACATATCCGAATGAAGAAACTGTGTTTTTTACACGGTTTGAAGATTGTGAGGCTTACACCGAAAAAATTAAGAGTCCGAATACCGTCAGCCGAACAGTTCTTCCGGAAGGTGTAATTCCACGTGTGGCACTTGGCACAGTAGAAGCTCCCGGCCCCGATGAGGTTGGCGCACATAAGCACCCTATGCTCGATCAACTGTTTCTTGGTTTAACAAATAACCATGTAACTGTTCATGCTGATGGAGCCTCAGCAGCTTTTAAAGAATATTCCTTATTGCATATCCCCATTGGCTCGAGTCACTGGGTGAGTGTTGACGAAAATAAAAAAATGCACTACATGTGGATGGATTTTTTTCTTACAATTGAAGGGCAGGAGTGGTTAAAAACACATAAACCAATTAGCACCGATAAAAACGATTATTAAATTTACCGGGAAAAAAGGTATGAGTGAAAATATCCCGGTTTTTGATGCACACGCGCACATTCTTTACGGAATAAACGGTGTAAAAAGAGGCGCCAAAACATCAACGGGCAATTACGGGAAAATAGTTTGGCGGGGAGAGGAGTTAACTTTTCTTCCGCCTATTTTTTACGATACCCGTTTTACGGCCGAAACACTGCTGGAAACCATGAATTTCTCAGGCGTTTCAAAAGCCGTACTTTTACAAAACCCGGTAATTGGTATTTTAAACACAGAAATTAGACAGGCCATCATTAATTACCCCGACCGGTTTTACGGAACCATACAGGTTAACCCGATGAAAAAAGATGCCTCTGCTATTGTAAAGAAATTTGCATCAGAAAATCAGAATACACTGAAACTTGAAATTAGCGAAGAATGGGGCTGGTCGGGCAATTATCCGGGGTTTTCTCTTAAGGGAAAAGAAATGATGAAAGTTTGGGATACGGTAGCAAACTCAGGCTTACGGGTAATTGTTGATACGGGCGATATTTTTAATAATGGTTACCAGGTTGAAAATATAAGTTTTATTGCCGAACGTTTTCCGGAAACAAAAATATTGATTGAACACCTTGGCTTCTATAGAACAGGCCTTGATGAGACAGCAAGAGCACGACGAAATGAAATGCTCGCCCTGGGGAAAGACCTGGAGAATGTATTTTTTGGATTCTCGTCGACCGCCGCGTTTATTAACGATGATTACCCCTGTGTTAAGGCACTTGAACTTTTAAAAGAAGCTGTTGAAATTATGGGGGCACATAAAATTCTTTGGGGTAGCGATATCCCTTCAACTTTTAAAAAATATACCTACCTTCAACTTATTGACGTTGTAGCATGGCACGCCACTTTTTTAACCTCGGCAGAAAAACAATTGCTCCTCCACGATAATGCCGCATCGTTTTTTGAATAATGAGCACGTGTAATTGAATTTCTAAGTAAGATCAGGGGTAATTATTCTTGCCAAAGATTTTTTCAATAGATCAAAACAGTTAGTTTTATCTTTTAAAATTCAAATAATGGGAGCTGGAATGCGTTTTATATTCGTTGTTTTATTTTTAATCGGAAGCTCCTCAGGCATATTTTCCAAGGAAAAAACTTTTAATAGAATTGATATGTCTGCCGGATTATCACATAATTCGGCACTTTGTTTGCGCGAAGACCACGAGGGATTTTTATGGATAGGAACACGCGATGGCCTGAATAAATTTGACGGTGAAAAATTTGAAATTTTTAAACATCAGTTTTTCGATTCTACAAGTTTAATTAATAACCATATTAACTGCCTTTTTGAAACCAAAGAAAAAGAATTATGGATAGGTACAGCTAATGGTTTGTGTGTATACAGTTCGCAAACTAATGCATTTCGCACTGTTAAGTTACCGGCCGGCTCTTTTCCTTCTGACTCTTACTACATACGAACAATTCTTGAAACGAATGATGGGCGCATTTGGTTGGGAACCACCGATGGATTATATATTATATCTAAAAACCGCAAATCGGTTACGTATAAAATGTTAAATCCGGAAGAAAATCATTTTGCAAATAATATTCGTAAAATATACCAGGATACAAATGGTACAATTTGGCTAGGAACTGGTAATGGCTTGTACAAATGGAAAAACAATAATCCTGAACAATATTTTGTTGACCAAAGCAATGACTCGGAAAGACAGGTTGTGCGTGAAATTACAGAAGATTCAGACGGATTATTGTGGTTAGGAACCGAACGAAACGGAATATATGTGTTGGATACTGAAGGTACAGTTCCTGAAATTATGCTTCGCCTTAGTGCGGACGACAATTTATTACCTTCAAATACAGTTAGGTGCATTTTTTTTGAAAATGATGATAATGTTTGGATTGGAACCTTTGCCGGTTTATGTATTTATAACAAACGAGAAAATAGTACCGTTGTGTTCGATCATTTTCAGGAAACAAGTGGTGCGGTAGGTAACACCTCAATTCGCGACATACTTACTGATTCGCAAGGCGGAATGTGGTTGGCCATTTACCAGGGAGGTGTAAACTATTATCATCCCCAAAAAAATCTTTTTCAACACCACTCGTGGCAAAGTCAAAAAAATCCGGAAATAAAAAACAGGGTAATTTCGGCATTAATTGAAGATGAAAAAAAGCGGTTGTGGTTAGGAAGCGAGGGTGGGGGTGTGTACCTGTCGGAAGATGAAGGAATAACGGTAACAAAAATTATTAATCCGGGCACAAATACCCAACTCGAAAATACCATAAAATCGTTAAACCTTTATAAACGAAATTTGTGGATTGGTTCGTTAACCGGATTAACCAGGTACGATGTAATAACCGGAAAAACAACCAGTTATTACCACAATCCGAAAAGCAAAAGTGCAATAAATCCAGGGCACGTTTTGGCTTTGTTACAAGAAAATGATGAAAAAATGTGGATTGGTACCAACGGAGGTGGTGTTCAGCATTTTAATCCCCTAACAGAAACTTTTGTAAATATTGAACCCTTTAATAATAAACATGTTCGTTGTTTCTTTCAGGATTCGAAAGGTCGAATTTGGGTGGGGTGCGAAAGAGAGCTTTTTGTTCTTGATAACAGGACGAATAAAATTGTTAACCTGAGCCAGGAGATTGATAACTGGCTTAGCGATGAAATAGACGTAATTTTTATAAATGAAGATGCCGGGCAAAATATATGGTTCGGTACCAGGGGCCGTGGTCTTTATCTCATAAAAGACAATAAATTACACTGGTTTAATACCGGGAACGGACTCAATGATAATACTGTAAATTCCTTGCTTGAAGGATCAGATAATGAATTCTGGATTACAACGAACAAGGGCTTGTCGAAGATAATCTTGAAAGAGAACAATGAAGGAGAACTGTATATTGAGCCACAAAGTTACTCGGTAAGCGAAGGAACCCAGGGCCTGCAATATTCTCCTAACTGCGCATTACGGTCGCAAACCGGCAAACTGTATTTTGGTGGCCCCAATGGCTTAAATGCCTTTAACCCTGATGATGTAAAAGAGTTTGAGTTTTACCCCAACCTGGTTTTTACAGACTTACAGGTTGATTATAAACAAATTAAACCGGGCACAAAAGACTCCCCATTACAAAAAGTTTTAAACGAAACCGATCATCTTATCTTTTATTACCACCAACGCGATTTTTCCATCTCGTTTACCGGTATAAACTTTATTAATCCCGATAAAAATATATACCGTTACAGGGTTGTTGGTCTTGATGATGATTGGATTGAAATGGGAAATGTGAACAATATTAATTTTACCTATTTCCCCGTTGGTACCTATACAATTAGGTTTCAGGTCACTACAAATCCACAAGAATGGGGAGCAGGGTATCGCGAAATTACCGTTACAGTTTTACCTCCCTGGTGGAAAACCTGGTGGGCCTTTTTATTATACAGTTTTGTGTTAGCCATTTTACTGTTGGTGTTTTTTGTATTGTCGCAACAATGGGCAAAAATGAAAAACCAGTTGGAAATGGAACATTTTCAGCGCGAGAAAGAAAGCGAATTGCACCAATTGAAACTAAAGTTTTACACCGATGTTTCGCACGAACTACGAACGCCGTTAACCTTAATTCTTGCCCCCTTGGAGAATCTCATTTCAAAATCAGAATTACCCATCCGCTTTCGTAATCAGCTTGCTCAAATTCAGCGCAGCGGTTTACGATTAATGCAACTGGTAAATCAAATTCTCGATCTTCGGAAATTGGAAACAGGCCACGAAAACCTGCAGGTGGCTAAAGGAAATATCATCCGTTTTCTATCTGAAATAAGTCTGGCATTTAACGAGGTGGCAAACGCCAGAAATATTGATTTTGAGTTTAACTCAGAACTGAAAGAATTGCAGGTTTGGTACGACAGGGATAAGCTTGAAATAATTTTAAACAACCTCTTGTCAAATGCCATAAAGTTTACATCGGCTGGTGGTAAGGTAAAATTGGAGCTGAATAAAGTTAAAGGCAGTAAATTGAAGGAGGCAGCAAAGGAACTGAATTCAAAAATGGATTACCTGCAGATTAATGTAATCGACGACGGCGAAGGCTTAACTGCCGATCAGCTTAAAAATGTTTTTAACCGGTTTTATTCTAAAAAAGATCCCGCAAAAAATAAATTACCCGGATCGGGCGTGGGGCTCGAGCTTACGCGCCGAATGGTTGAACTGCACAAAGGCGCAATTAGCGTATCGAGTATGCCCAATGATGCCGGAAAGAAGGAAACTATTTTTTCGATCTTTCTTGCGCTTGATAAAAGTGTTTATGCAAATGAAGAGTTGGACAATAATTTTAAAAACAGCGAAGATCCAAGTTTATATACCTTCGACTTTTTGCAACGCGAAACCGTAATTGTTTCCCCATCAGAAGAAGAGGAGGAGACTGCCCCTGACAATGAATTTGAACGACTTTTGATTATTGAAGACAATGCAGAGGTGCGGGCCTTTATTAAAGAATTGTTTGCCGATGAGTATGAAATAAGCGAAGCCGAGAATGGCGAAACCGGCCTTCAAAAGGCAATCGAAACCAACCCGCAAATTATTATCAGCGACGTAATGATGCCTGTTATGGATGGTATTGAACTTTGTAAACGCGTTAAAACCGATGCACGTACCAGCCATATTCCTGTAATTTTGCTTACTGCCCGCACTGCCCTAACGTTTAAATACGAGGGCCTGGAAACCGGTGCCGACGATTATATTACCAAACCCTTTAGTGCACGTTACCTGACTTTACGCGTTAAAAACCTGATTGAACAACGCCGGAAAATACAAGAATATTTTAAACGCGAGGCCATTTGCGATCCGGGTAGTGTAACCTTAACATCGGTTGACGAGAAGATTTTAAAAAAGGCAGTTGATTACATTATTGAAAATATTGCAAATCCAAATTTGAGTGTAAATAAATTGAGTGAGCATGTTGGTTTAAGCCGTGTTCATTTCTATCGTAAAATAAAAGCACTTTCCAATCAAACTGCCGTTGAGTTTATTCGAAATGTTCGGTTAAAACGGGCGGCAACCCTGCTCAGCCAGGATAAAATTTCAGTGAAAGAAGTGCGCAACCTTGTGGGGTTCGAAGACGCCGACTATTTCCGCAAGTGTTTTAAAGAGCAATTCGGAGTAACACCAAACGAATATTCAAAATTGAAGGCATAAAGTGTTTGCTGTCAGTCTTATATATGAAGTGTTGCATCTGTTTATGTAACATATCCCCTGTATTCTTGTTACATTTTATTTGCCATATGGTAACATTTACCCTGCCTTTGTGTAACGCAAATTTTAACAGTTGTTAACGAACTAAACTATTTTTGATTCGAACAAAAAAACCGGACTTATGAATAGTTCTAAAAAACGATTACTGGTATCGATCTTAGCCAGTGCTGCAATTCTTGCCGGCCTTATCCTTGTGCTAATTTACATTTTATTATAAATAACTAATTCAAACTTTAATCTTATGAAAATTAAATTTCATGTAAAAAGACTAGGTGTCTTGTTAATCGCATTTACGATGGCTTTGAGTAGTTTTGCTCAGAATAAAACTGTCAGCGGTACGGTTAACGGTGATGATGGTGCTCTATTACCGGGAGTTACTGTGGTGATTAAAGGAACAACGCAAGGAACAGTTACGGATGTTTCGGGTGTATACTCCTTACCAAATGTGCCTGAAGATGCTGTTTTGCAATTTTCTTTTGTGGGACTCGAAACACAGGAACTTCCTGTTGCCGGTCTTACAACCATCGATGTAACCATGATTGCCTCTGATATTGGCTTAGACGAGGTTGTTGTTGTGGGGTATGGTACTCAAAAGAAAAGCGACATTACGGGTTCTGTTGTTTCGGTAAATACCGATATTATTGAAACGCGACCTCGCGTAAGTGTTGAACAAATGTTGCAAGGAGCAGCTGCCGGTTTAAACATTAGGGTTAATTCATCAAATGCCGAAGGTTCATCAAACTCAATGCTTATTCGTGGTCAGAATTCTATTTCTGCATCGAACGACCCATTGATTATTATGGACGGTATTCCATTTGGAGGTAATCTTTCGGAGGTTAATCCGAAAGATATTCAATCCATTGAAATTCTAAAAGATGCTTCGTCAACAGCTATTTATGGTTCGCGAGGTGCCAACGGTGTTATTCTTATTACTTCGAAAAGAGGAAAAAGCGGAGACCTGCGTGTGAACTATGAAGGTACTTATGCTTTCGACCAAGTGGTTAACGTACCCGATTTAATGGATGGCGCAACTTTTTACGAAACAAAAGTGGAAAGAGGATTAAGCACGTCTGCAATTGAAGATGAAGGTTACGATAGTGGCAGGAGCACCGACTGGGTTGATTTAGCAACACAAACCGGACAAACGCAACAGCATAATCTTTCTTTCTCCGGAGGTTCGGAAAAAACCAACTTCTATATTTCAATGGCTTATTTAGATGCCGAAGGTATTGCAGTTGGCGATGATTTTAAACGTGCTACTTTCCGAATTAACCTTGACCATAAACTATTGCCCTGGATTACCTTTACAACCAATACACAATATGGTTATTACGACAGAAGTGGAACTGATGCCGACTTCTCGGATGCTTTCGATATGAATCCTCTGGGGATTCCTTACAATGAAGATGGTTCAATTCGTATGGAAACCTGGGAAGATGGTGTTTATGCAGAAAATCCACTTTTGTCAATTTTATACGATAATAGCAATAAAACACGCCGTTTTACTTCTAATAACAGTGTTTTAATCGATTTTCCATTTGTAAAAGGTTTAAGCTATAAATTAAATACAGGTTACGATTATCGTTCAACTTTAAATCAAACCTATCGTGGCCGAAATACTTTAAGCGGTTTACGTGTAAACGGTAGCCTCGATTCAAACAATACTTACGAAGAAGATTGGATTATTGAGAATATTGTTAGCTATAAAAAGGAATTCGATAAACATTCTATTTTCTTAACAGGATTGTACAGTGCGCAAAGCGAATGGCGTGAAACTCACAATGTAAGTGCGGAGGGATTCCCGAATGATGTTATGACTTATTACCAGGCCGATAAAGCAGCTTTAATTGAGCCTAGCGATTCGTACCGAAAAGTAACGCATATCTCGCAAATGGCCCGTGCTAATTACGCTTACGATTCACGTTATTTGTTTACGGCAACTGTTCGTCGCGATGGTTATTCTGCTTTTGGCGTAGATGATAAATTTGGTGTATTTCCATCGGTTGCAGTAGGATGGAACATTGCCAACGAGAGCTTTATGGAAGATATAGAAAGGGTTGATGCTTTAAAGTTACGCCTTTCGTATGGTGTTAATGGTAACGAAGCGGTTTCGGCTTATTCAACACTACCAACTTTATCTTCTGAAGATTATGTTGATGCTGATGATGGAACACTTTACGGATTTTATCCAAGCCGATTGGGCGACCCATCTTTGGGTTGGGAAACCACAACTTCATTCAACGTGGGGCTTGACTTTGGTTTGTTCAATAATCGTTTAAGAGGTTTGGTTGATATGTACTGGTCGAACACTACCGATTTGTTATTGAGCAAATCTATTTCGAATGTAAATGGAACAGGCTCAATCACACAGAATATTGGTGAAACAAAAAATAACGGTATCGAATTCCAGGTATCTTCAGTAAACGTTCATAATTCGAACTTTAAGTGGACAACCGATTTTAATATTTCGCATTATGATTCGGAAATCGTACACGTTGGTTTAACCGACGATGATGGAAATTACATTGATGACATTGACAGCCGCTGGTTTATTGGCGAACCTGTTAGCGTAAACTACCACTATGTTTTCGATGGAATTTACCAGGAAGATATGGACGGTACACCACAGGGAGATGTTACCGCTGGTGATATTCGCTACCTTGATGCTTCGGAAGATGGTGTAATTTCAACCGACGATAAACAAATAATTGGTCGTAGAATTCCTGATTTTGTTGCAGGAATGACTAATACATTCAAATACAAGAACTTTACGTTTAGTTTCTTTTTGAATACAGTAGTAGGTATAACTAAATCGAACGAATTGTTGTATACTAATGATAATGATTTGCGATTAAATCGTTACAATGTTGATTTCTGGACACCGGAAAACATGAGCAACGAATACCCAAGAAACGACAGACATGCCAGCGTAAATAAATTTAGTATGCCATTTTACCGGAAAGCCGATTTCTTGCGTTTGCAGGATATTTCTTTAAGCTACCAGCTGCCGGAAAAAACAGTTAATAAGCTTAAACTAAATAATATTGAAGTATTTGGGAATATTAAAAACCTTGCAACCTGGACTGATTGGGTAGGTTTAGACCCTGAGTTTAGCGACCAGACTGCTGTTCCACAAACAACTACTTATTTATTTGGTGTTAGAGTTGGTTTATAATCTTAAAAATTTATTACGATGAAGAAATTACTAATATTATTAACGATATGTTCCACTTTCATCATTTACTCGTGTAATGAAGATGAATTTTTAAAAGAGGAACCAAAAGACGATATTTTTGCTGAAAACCTATATGTTGATTACGATGGTTTTGTAAATGGGTTAAATGCCATTTACAGTATAATTCGACAGGAAAGACAATCGCAAAGTAACACAACACGCGCATCATTATGGCAAATGGGAACTGATAACTGCTTTATTAACAATGGAGCCGCTCAAATCGATCCATTTAATGATTACAATAACCTGCATTCCGAAAATTCAATGGTTGAAGCTAATTTTAACTGGTGTTATCGTATTATTAATTCGGCAAACATGGTAATTAACCGTGCCGAGAACTACGATGTAGATTGGTTGGGGGGCAGCGAGTCTCAAGATTTAATCAATCAACAGAAAGTAATTGGTCAGGCCCGATTGATGCGTGCGTGGGCATATCGTCATTTAAAATATGGCTGGGGCTCAGTTCCTTTAAGTTTGGATGAAATAACGGGAACAACCTATAGAAATGACTGGGAACGTGCACCTGTTGAACAAATTAATGCTCAAATGGAAACTGACCTTACCATTGCCCGCGATAACCTTGATATGATTGAAGAAACAGGTTGGGTAAACAGTGCAGTTGCCAGTACAATGTTGGCAGAACTTTACCTTGAAATGGGAGAAGATGCAAAAGCCGAGACCGAGGCCTTACGAGTTATAAACGATGGTACTTATGAATTAATGACCGACCGTTTTGGCGTAAATGAAAAAGAACCGGGTAACGCATTTTCTGATATTTTTGATAACGCACGTCCCGAAGATGGTAACAAGGAAGTTTTATGGGTAATGAACAATGCTTACATGGATGTGGTGGGTAATGCCTACGTTTATATGAAGAATGCCTGGATTACCTACTATGCCAAGGATAAGGTTTTGAAAAAGAAGAATTTGGATATTCTTTATACCTACAACGGTGGTAAAGGTGCCGGTCGTATTTCTGTTACCGATGCAGCTTTTAACTGGTACGAAGAAACCGACGACAGGTATTCGCAGTACTGTGTGAAGAAATTCTTCATTTATCCGGTTGACGATGCCGCATCTGCGTTTGATACAATTCGATATGTAAATATGGATTACGATGAGCCGGATGACCTGGAAGACCACTATTTATGGCCATATGTATTGAAGTGGGAATACAACGACCCTTATATTTTGGATAATGCTTCTCGTGCAGGACAATACGACGACCAAATGTTTATGCGTTTGGCAGAAACCTATTTATTGGCTGCCGAAGCTCTTATGAATCAGGGAAAAAACGACGAGGCAGCCATGTATTTAAATGCTGTACGTACTCGTTCAAATGCATCAGAAATTACTGCTGCCGATGTTACATTAGATTTTATACTGGATGAACGCTCGCGCGAGTTGGTAACGGAAGAATATCGTAAACATACCTTGGTACGAACAGGAACATTCTACGATAGGACGGTTATGTACAATCCTCGTTTAGATGAGTCGAAAGTAAATCCATTTAACGAGTACTTCCCAATTCCTCAGGGAATTATTGATTCGAATACTGGTGCCGTAATGGAGCAAAACCCGGGTTACAATTAATATAGTTTGATTAGTTTAGTTATTCAGTAAGGGATTTCAATATTGAAATCCCTTACTTTCTCCTAAATCATTGAAAAACGGTATAAAATGCACAAAACAAAAATACTACTGCTGTTCTTTACGCTTTCAATTGGCGTATCTGGTTTTGTAAAGGCCCAAAAAACAAACGTTATTATGCTTATGGCCGACGACCTTGGCTGGGGTGACGTGGGCTTTAATGGGAACGAAAAGATTATCACTCCACACCTTGATAAAATGGCCGAAGCCGGTATGAAATTTACCAATTTTTATGCGGCAGCACCACTTTGTTCGCCAACACGTGCCAGTTGTTTAACCGGACGTGCACCGTTTCGTCAGGGAATTTTTGCAGCCCACACCGGGGCCATGCGTAACGCCGAAACTACCATTGCCGAAGTGTTGAAAAAGAAGGGATATGCAACCGGATTTTTCGGAAAATGGCATTTGGGCTGGGTGGAAGCCGACAAGGTAGAAAGCCGCGGACATTATTCTCCACCATGGCATCATGGTTTTGAAGAGGTATTTGCTACAAAAAGTGCTGTTCCAACCTGGGATCCAACAATTTATCCCGATAACTGGAGCGGTTTTGGAAGAGGGGAAAACGGAAAATGGGGAGGATCGATTTATGTGCACAATGGCGTACCCGAAACTGAAAACCTAAGTGGCGACGATAGCCGGATAATTATGGACAGGGCAATCCCGTTTATCGAAAAATCAATCAATGAAGAAAAACCGTTTCTGGCTACTATTTGGTTTCACACACCGCACGAACCGGTTGTGGCTGGGCCCGAATACCTGGCCAAATACCCCGGTTTGCCGGAAGAACAAAAACATTTATACGGCTGTATTACTGCCATGGACGAACAAATCGGCCGTTTAAAAGCATTTCTGAAAGAAAAAGGTGTAGCTGAAAATACCATCCTGCTTTTTTGTTCCGATAATGGCCCTGCCGACCCACAGGCAAAAGCCGGAATTGCTTCAGCTGGTCCGTTCCGCGGACACAAACATCAAATGTGGGAAGGTGGTTTACGCGTTCCTTCGGTAATTGAGTGGCCCGGTAATATTGAAGCCGGACAAACAAGTGATTTTACAGCTTGCACCAGCGACTATTTTCCAACCATTCTTGAAATGCTGAACATACCGGTACCCGATAAAGTTCCTCTCGATGGAATTAGCATTTTGCCTGTTTTAAGAGGAAAAGAAATAGAACGTACAATTCCTTTTGCTGCTGGTTTTCTCCGT
Organism: uncultured Draconibacterium sp.; assembly: GCF_913063105.1. Taxonomy (GTDB): domain Bacteria; phylum Bacteroidota; class Bacteroidia; order Bacteroidales; family Prolixibacteraceae; genus Draconibacterium. The sequence continues at coordinate 16,030 of NZ_CAJXYQ010000008.1, forward strand.
CATTACAGAGATATAGAAACTTATGCATTTATTGATGGGCAGTATAAAATTTGTATACCCGACAAAGGCGATGAGATGATGCTTTTTGACCTGGAAGACGACCCGGAAGAGTCGAATGATTTGGCTCAGGAAAAACCGGAACTTTTTGAAAAGCTAAAAGCCGGACTGGAAAAAGTAAAAGCCTCCTGGACACTCAGCCGCGAAGGATATGATTACCAGTGGTAAGCCTATTCTTTTCGTCAAAAGAAATCCTGAAAGGATTTAAATAACCCCGGGTTTCAACCCGGGGACTAAAAGCACCGAAATAATGCGGTTCATTCAATAGAATAACATTGAAATATAAAAGTTTCATGAACCGCAAAAAAATGAACCTCATTAAAATCTCAGTAATGAAACAGATATTTTCGCTAGTTATAATTTCTTTAATAATTATTTCCTGCTCATCTCCCTCAAAAAAACAAGCAGAAGCTCCTGAGCAACAATACCTAATGGTAGACGCCAAAACCCGTGTTTACCACGATGACGGCACGCGAACATACCGCCCGTATAAACCCTTTAAAACCCGTACGATAGAAATTCTGGCAGGTTATGAAACTCCTGAAAAGGTACCTGTTCTAAATCAATACGGCGGAAATACTGACTTTAAAGAAGAAGCAACCGGATTTTTTCACGTTAAAAAAATTGGCGACCGCTGGTGGGGAATCGATCCGGAAGGCAACCGGTATATAAACATTGCTTTAAACAGTTTAAATGCCAAAGGCTCGAAAGGAATGAACCAGGCCCTGAAAGAAAAGTTCGGCTCAAAAGAAAACTGGATGAAAGAAACCATTGCTTTATTGCAGGTGTATGGTTTCAATTGTGCCGGCTCCTGGTCAGATCATGAGGCTATTATTGAGTACAATAAAACAGCTGAACAACCCATGGCTTACACCATAAACTGGAATTTTATGAGCAGCTATGGCCGAAAACGCGGAGGAACCTACCAGCAGGCCGGGCATACTGGCTACCCCAACGATGCCATTTTTGTGTTCGATCCCGAGTTTGAGACCTTTTGCGATGAACATGCCAGGCAATTGCTGGAGTACAAAAACGACCCTAATCTTTTTGGCCATTTTTCTGATAACGAAATGCCGTTTAAGTTCAAAGCCATCGATAATTATTTAGCCCTGCCCGAAAACGAAGCAGGAAGAATAGCAGCTGAAAACTGGTTAAAAGAAAAAGGTATAACAAAAGCTGAAATTACCGATGAACATCGCGAGGAATTTATGGCTCTGGTTGGCGAAATGTATTTTTCCATCGTATCAAAAGCCATAAAAAAATACGATCCGAACCACATGTACATAGGGGCACGATTTTATGCCGACGAAAAACATCACGAACAATTTATGCGCGCTGTTGGTCAACACCTCGATATTGTTTCAAATAATTATTATAACCACTGGACTCCCGATTCGGCACATGTGCAGGAGTGGACTGAATGGACCGGTCGTCCGTTTATTGTTACCGAATATTATACCAAAGGCGAAGACTCGGGGATGGGTAATATCAGTGGAGCCGGATGGATTGTACGCACACAGGAAGACCGCGGTTTGTTTTATCAGAATTACAACCTGGCCTTGCTCGAATCGAAAAACTGCGTGGGCTGGCATTATTTTAAATACATCGATAACGACCCCAATCAAAAAGGAGTCGACCCATCGAATGTAGATGCCAACAAGGGAATTGTAAGCAACCGCTACGTGCCGTGGACTCCAATGTTGGATAAAATGAAGGAATTAAATACGCAGGTGTATAACATTGTGGAACATTTCGACAAATAAAAATAGAGAGGTATGATTAGCGTTGGAAAAGGACTACTGACCCTGGTAACTTGCTTGCTTTTTTGGCAATGCAATGCTGTTGTACAAAATGATGGTGACGAGGTAAAGGATGAACAAGCCAGGAATCTGGATATATATCTTTTAATTGGCCAGTCGAATATGGCTGGCAGGGCCACCATTGAAGGGGCTGATAAGGATACCCTTAAAAACGTATTTCTGTATACGGGAACCGTCGGCTGTGAATGGGAAAAAGCTGCTAATCCACTCAATAAATATTCTACCATCCGAAAAGATATTTCCATGCAAAGACTTGGGCCGGGATACCACTTTGCAAAAACTATGGTTGAATTAAACGGAAAAAATTCCATTGGCCTCGTGGTAAACGCCAAAGGGGGTACAAAAATAGAGCTTTGGCAACCCGGGGGCGAGTTTTACAATGAGGCAGTAAAGCGCACCAAGGCCGCATTGAAATACGGAACTTTAAAAGGAATTCTTTGGCATCAGGGCGAATCCAATAGTTCGAAATACAACGAATATATGCCTAAAATAATAGTACTGATTGAGGCTTTACGTAGCGATTTAGCAGTGAAAAACTTACCTTTTGTAGCTGGTCAGTTATCTGGCGACAAAGAAAATCGAGCCGGTTTTAATCAGATGATTCTCGACTTACCCAATAAATTACAAGGTTGTGGTGTGGTTTCTTCTGAAGGAACCGGCACTATTGATAGTACACATTTCGATGCCGCAAGTCAGCAGTTGTTGGGGCAACGCTATGCTCAAAAAATGTTTGAAATTCAGGCAAAACAGAACTAAGATTAAACCACAATTTATATGTGACGATTCCGCTTAATATTTGTACATGATATAAAAATTTACCAACTGAAACTATACCTAAAATGAAAAAGACAAAATGTTTGAATGCGTTCATTATATTGCTTTTAACAGTGTTTTCATGCAGTGTAAAAGAGTCTTCTAATCTGATTTCCAATAATAAAATAGGTAATATAGAACCAAAGAATTCTTCTGAAGTCGCTTCATCTCCCTTTGGCATTCAGGCGGGTACCTTGGTAGATAGCCTGGTTGCACAAGCTGCTGAAATTGGTGTAAAATGGACACGCTTGGGGGCAGGATGGAATGAAATTGAACGTGAGAAAGGGGTTTACGATTGGTCTGCTACCGACAAAGCTTTTGAAGTTGCCCTGAAAAACGGGATAACTCCGTTTATAACCGTAGGTAGAGGTAACGAGTTATATTCGAAGTTAACAACTTACGACGACCCAAAACTGGCCGAAATTTATGGATACAGGCCAGAGCCACCCATAAAAGATCCCGTGGCTATGGAAGCATTTCTTGCTTTTGTAAAAGCAACGGTTGAACGTTACAAAGATAAAATTGATTACTGGGAAGTGTGGAACGAACCCAATCATCGTAACTATTGGGGCTCAACACCCGATGGAAAAGAATACGGACACTTGCTTGTAAAAACGGCTGAGCTTATAAAACAAACCGATCCGGGGTGTAAAATAATTGGCGGATCGATGGCGGGTATTAATCCGGAATTTACCAATGATTTTTTAAGCGTGGGGGCCGATAAAATTATCGATATTATTTCGTACCACAACTATGGCGCAGTTCCCGAAGAAAGAGTGTATAAAGCCATTGAATTGTGGGATGTAATTAACAGTTATAATCCTGAAATTGAACTCTGGCAAGGCGAATGTGGTTATCCGTCGCATAGCAGTACCCGCGATTTCAGGGGCCGTGCTCCCTGGGGTTTAAACATTCAGGCCAAATGGCTTTTACGCCAAAGTTTTGTTGATACCTATTTCTGCAAAGCCACTTTAAGCAACTATTTTAAACTGGTGCATACCAGCGGCAAAGGTGAAAAGCAACAGCGAACAAACCTGCGTCCCATCGATAAACTTTTTGGATATCCGGAACGTGGTGGTTCGCGGGTACGAACAAAAGGCGTTAACGAAAAATGTTTATTAACCAATCCTAACTTTGAGAAGAAACCGGCATTTTATGCCTATCAAAATTTGTGTGCCGTTTGGAAACCGGAGTATAAACCCAATCCGGTTGAATACAAAATTGAAATTCTGGATGAAGGTGTTTTTTACGGAATTTCGGAGGACGACGCCTTTCCATCCGTTCCGCTGATGGCTACATATTCCGATAATGAGGGAAATAACCTGGTAGCCTGGTGGTTACCCTGGAATGCGCAGGAGTACTTACCCGAGCTGGCAAAAGTTAATATCGAAATAAAAGGAATCAATTTCACCGATCCCGTCCTGCTCGATCCTTTAACAGGCGAGGTATATGAAATGGAAATTGTAAACGAGGAAGGAGCATGTATTTTTGAGAACGCCCTACTCGCAGATTACCCGATGATTGTTATTGAGCGTAAAACAATAAAACTTATCTAATCTAAAATACCAACGATGGAAAATAAAATTAAAAATCCGCTTCTGGGAAATAGTAAATATTGGTTTCTGTCTTTTGTTTTCATTACGAATTTGCTGATAGTAGTAAGTGTTTCGAATACATCTTTCGCTCAGAATAAAATAAAGCGTAGTGGCCCTACCAGCATTGTTCCAAGTTTAAATGCTTATTCTTTTAATAAAATATTGCTTTCAAAAGATGAGGAGGGTAATCCTAAATTCACCCTGTTTGATTTGCTGGATTGGTGTGCCGAACAAAATATAAAAGCAATAGATGTCACCGGATATTATTTCCCCGCTTATCCTGAAGTTCCTTCTGACGACTACTTGTTTGCCTTCAAACAAAAAGCTTTTCTGCTGGGAATTGATATTTCAGGTACAGGAATAAGAAACGATTTTGCATCACCTGACCCAGAAGTAAGACAAGAAGGAGTTGAATTGGCAAAAAAATGGATCGTAGTAGCGTCCAGGTTAGGCGCTCCGGTTATTCGTTTATTTGCCGGGAAAATCCCCGAAGGTTACGAAAACAAATGGGATGAAGTGGCTGAATGGATGATTCCTTGTTTTAAAGAATGTGCCGAATTTGGAGAGAAACATGGGGTGATGATTGGAATTCAAAACCACGGTGACATGATTCAGACCAGCGAACAATGCCTTAAAGTATTGAAAGCGGTTGATTCCAAGTGGGCAGGCATTATCCTGGATACCGGAATGTTTAAAACAAAAGACCCCTATGAAGACATAAAAGCGGTTACCCCTTTTGCTGTTAACTGGCAAGTAAAAGAAAGTGTTTTTGGCAAGGAAAGTGAAATCCGAACAGATTTTTCAAAAATTGTAGAAATCCTGCGCGAAAACAATTACAGGGGATACCTTCCGGTTGAAACGCTTGAAAATAAAAATAAAGCTTACGATCCTTTTGTTTTGGTTCCGGAAATGATTACGGAATTAAATAATGCTTTGAAATAAAAACAAATAGCATCTATAAGAATGAGAAGAATATTTTTAACAATAGCAGGATTTCTACTGCTTATGTCTGGAATAGTCATGGCTGCAGAAAAGCCCAATGTCATTTTTATTGCGGTTGACGATTTGAATGACTGGGAAGGTTATATGGGTAATAGCCAGATTATCACGCCAAATATGGACGCACTGGCCTCACAAGGAACATTTTTTAAGTCTGCCCATTGTCAGTATGCGGTATGCGGTCCTTCGCGTGCAAGCGTGATGTCTGGTATGTATTACCACAGCCTGGGTTTTGGTGTTGATGGAGCACTGCAGCAGAAGGACGACGCAGTCTATGACGCGGTCAAAAAGAAAGGATCCTCCCTGATCTATGAATATTTTGCGGATCATGGCTACAAGACAATGGCGGCTGGTAAGCTTCTTCACCATCATGTTCCGGAAGAGACGGTTGACGTTTCTCATGGCCGGGGACCATGGGATTTCAATCGTGATGAAAATGGAAATCAGAAGAGGATGAACTGGTTCGGTTCAAAAGGACTTCTCGATTGGGGACCCATAAATAAACCTGAAAATGAAATGAGTGATTATAAAGCCGCTGAATGGGCAGTAGATCAACTCTCACAGGACCATGATAAACCGTTCTTCCTGATGACAGGCTTTCTGCGTCCACATACACCTTTACATATTCAACAGAAATACCTGGACATGTATCCGCTCGATGAAATTGAACTTCCACCCTATAAAGCAGACGACTATGATGATATTCCCAAAGCGGCCAGGGAAACCTGGAATTCCTATCCCACTACGTCATGGGCGATTGAAAACAAGCAATGGCGCAAGATGCTGCAAGCCTATATGGGTTGTATAACCTTTACAGATGTCCAGATTGGAAAAATACTAGAAGCCCTGGAAAACAGTCCGTATAAGGATAATACCATTATCGTATTGTGGTCGGATCATGGATTTCACATGGGAGAGAAAGAGAGGTTTCAAAAACACACCGCGTGGGATCGTTCGACAAAAGTTCCACTGGTCATCGTAGATCCAAGAACCGGTCCAACACAAGGTTCAACCAAACCGGTTGATGCCAACGTTGAGCTGATTGACATTTATCCAACACTGCTGGATCTTTGCGGACTTCCTGAAAACAAAGTAGTTGAAGGGCGAAGTCTGGTTCCTCTGATGGAAAATCCGGATCTTGAATGGGAATACCCTGCTTACACCTTCCGAAGAGAGACATATGCGACGGTAAAATTCGGTTCCTATCGGTTTATAGAATACTTTGATGGTTCTATGGAACTGTACAACCACGCAAATGATCCGAACGAATGGAATAACCTGGCAGATAATGATAAATACAAAGATATCATCGAACATATGCATGGATTACTCCAGGAATCTGATGTTATATTGGGCTACAAGGAATCCAAACAGAGGTAATGCCTTGGTTCCAAAAGCCCGATAATTGCCTTTAGGAATGATGTTTTGTTTTAAAATAGACTTAGTTTTTTGTAGGATAAAATACCCTAAGATATTGACGGGAATTTTTATATCATGAAAAAAATCAATTTATATGCGGCATTATATGGTTAATCTAGTATTATTAATTCAAATGTTCCTCATATCTTCATTTGTAATGAGCCAGGAAAATTCCAAAGAGAGTTACCAAATTATACCTTTTGGCGAAGGAGGCACAAAAAAAATGACCTATGATCGCCGGCAACATCCACAAGCTGTGCTTATGGGCGACAAAATCCATCTGGTTTATAATGGCGGAGCACCTGAAAAAGCTACAAAACTAGAAAAAACATTTCCTTTTTTAACTACCTACAATTTAAAAACCAGTACATTTTCGGAGTCTGTTCAACTACCTGGAACAGTAAGTAAAGACCACCATTATGGCCCTGTAATTTGGGTCGATAATAATGACTTTTTACATGTACTTTCGGGCTGTCATAAAACTCCGGGAACACATGTAATTTCAAAAGCAAAGAACAAAACTGAAGATTGGGAAATTGTTGCGCAAATTGCTCCATCGCTATCTTATCCGTCGGTTTCTCAAATTTTTAATAAGCAGCAGTTAATCTACTATCGCACCGGAGAACACCGAAGTTCGTGGACCTATAGCATTAGTTCAGATAATGGAATTACATGGAAAACTCCAAAAGATCCCGTTGTTGATTTAAACAATTTGGATGAGCTTTCTGGAAAAGACCATAAGGATATGGATGAGGCTTCTTCTTATCATACTTACTTGCCCTCAAAAGATGGAAAATCCATTCACATCGCTTTTGTATATTACGATGATAATAAGAAAAATCTTGCTGAGAAATCGTACAATCCACTTTACAAAAGAAACCTGGGGACTTTAAAAACCAATCTTTATTATGTGAAAGTAGATTTGGAAACAGCTCAGGCCTACAATTTTGATGGAGTGGAAATGACAACTCCAATTCATTTAAAAGAGGCGAACAACCAATGTAAAATATGGGATACAAATTGGCGAGGCGCGGGAATTCCGCCTGATATAATCTTTGATAAAAATAATAATCCTGCGTTTTTGCATGTGCTTACCGAGGATATTTTTGAAAAACTGAATTACTATTACGTTCGACGAGTTGGAAATGAATGGAAGCAGATCATCATTGCTCCGGCCTGTCATAAGTGGAATAGTAGTCATCTTACAATTGATAATGAAGGAATATTGCATGCTTATTTATTAATGGACGACGGATATTTTGAATCAAAGGGAAAAGGAGTAATGAACAGTCATGGCGGTGGAACACGCATTGAAGAATGGATTTCAAGCGATGATGGTTTTACATGGGAAATGAAAAATACACTGCTTAAAGCGGAGGGAGAATATCAGGGTTGGCGTTTTAATAATGTTCAACCTATAAAAACAAAAGAAGGAAATATTAAAGAAGATATGTGGCTGTTTTACGGCTGGGAAGAAAAAAATGATGATGTCGCTCAGGCAAAAGCATTTCTGTTAATTAAAAACCAAATAGAAAAATGATGACACGAGTAATAGCTTTTCTAATTGTATTGTTGAGTATTTCACAGCTTGTAATGAGTAAAGAAAAATCTCCAAATTTTATTGTAATCCTCTCCGACGACCAGAGCTGGGTAGGGAGTTCTAAACTGATGGATCCAGCTATTCCTGAATCGAAAAGTGATTACTACCTGACACCGAATATGGATCGGCTCTTTGATAAGGGAATGCGCTTTACTCAGGGATATGCTCCGGGGCCGATTTGCTGTCCTACCCGCAGGAGTTTACAGGTTGGTCAAAATACCGCTCGCCATATGTATCAGAAAGATCAGCCTGGTTGGACAGAATACTACAAAGAGCAACCAAATATTCCGCGGGCACTCAAAGCGATCGATCCAAACTACCGCACCGCCCACTTTGGTAAATGGGATATGCGTTTCGACCTAATAACTCCGGAGGAACTGGGTTACGATGCAAGCGACGGTTACACCAGTAATAACGAAGGTGGTGCTAAAGGGAGCAAGAAACCCTCTGCGACAGACGATCCTAAATTAATTGATCAGGTTACCAGGAGTGCTGAAGATTTTATGCGACAGTGCCGGGATGAAGGCAAGCCCTTTTATGTTCAGGTTTCCCACTATGCTGTGCATTTGAAAATTTTTTACAAGCAGGAAACACTTGACAAAGTAAATAAACGCCCAATAGGAAAGATCCACAGAGACCCCGAGTTCGCGGCTATGACCGAAGACCTGGACACAGGGGTGGGGCGCCTTATGAAGAGTATTAATGAGCTCGGTCTGCAGGACAATACATACGTCATTTTTATGTCGGACAATGGAGGCAGAGTGAGCCCCAGTAAAATAAAAGCGCCCAACCAGAACACACCTTTACGAGATGGTAAGCATAGTTTGTATGAGGGCGGGATACGCGTTCCCTTTACCATCAGCGGACCAGGCATCGAAGCAGGAGCTGTCTCACACGTTCCTGTTTCAGGGGTGGATCTATTGCCAACAATTACAGATCTTGCAGGTGAGGAGCTGAAATATGAAAATTTAGATGGAGGAAGCCTCAAATCTCTCTTGATGGGAGAGTCTCAGACGGTCAATCGTAAAAATGATTTTTTTATTTTTCATAAGGCTGTTACCCGTGAGCCAATAAGCGCAATTCGTCAAGGAGACTACAAACTCGTCAAGACATGGGATGAAAATAAAATTGAATTATTCGATTTAAGTAAGGATCTGGGAGAGGAGAACGATCTTTCGAAGAAGATGCCTGAAAAAACGGAAGAATTACATAATCGACTTGTAACGTACCTGGATGACGTTAATGCCACCACAGAAAAAATGGGTAGCAAAAAACAGATTTATGGGCTTTGGAAGAAATAATAAAAGACAGAATTTATGCCTTTCGGCCTCTGATCTTAAGGAGCTTAATTGTGTAAGTTTGTTAGCATCCGAAAGGAACTTTCTTCGGTAAGTAGTAAAAACAAATAACATCTATAACCATGAAAAGAATATTTTTAACAATCGCTGGATTACTTTTGGTCATGTCTGCAACAGTCCTTGCTGCAGAAAAGCCCAATGTCATTTTTATTGCGGTTGACGATTTGAATGACTGGGAAGGTTATATGGGTAATAGCCAGATTATCACGCCAAATATGGACGCACTGGCCTCACAAGGAACATTTTTTAAGTCTGCCCATTGTCAGTATGCGGTATGCGGTCCTTCGCGTGCAAGCGTGATGTCTGGTATGTATTACCACAGCCTGGGTTTTGGTGTTGATGGAGCACTGCAGCAGAAGGACGACGCAGTCTATGACGCGGTCAAAAAGAAAGGATCCTCCCTGATCTATGAATATTTTGCGGATCATGGCTACAAGACAATGGCGGCTGGTAAGCTTCTTCACCATCATGTTCCGGAAGAGACGGTTGACGTTTCTCATGGCCGGGGACCATGGGATTTCAATCGTGATGAAAATGGAAATCAGAAGAGGATGAACTGGTTCGGTTCAAAAGGACTTCTCGATTGGGGACCCATAAATAAACCTGAAAATGAAATGAGTGATTATAAAGCCGCTGAATGGGCAGTAGATCAACTCTCACAGGACCATGATAAACCGTTCTTCCTGATGACAGGCTTTCTGCGTCCACATACACCTTTACATATTCAACAGAAATACCTGGACATGTATCCGCTCGATGAAATTGAACTTCCACCCTATAAAGCAGACGACTATGATGATATTCCCAAAGCGGCCAGGGAAACCTGGAATTCCTATCCCACTACGTCATGGGCGATTGAAAACAATCAGTGGCGCAAGATGCTGCAGGCCTATATGGGTTGTATAACCTTTACAGATGTCCAGATTGGAAAAATACTAGAAGCCCTGGAGAACAGTCCGTATAAGGATAATACCATTGTGGTATTATGGTCGGATCATGGATTTCACATAGGAGAGAAAGAAAGGTTTCAAAAACATACCGCTTGGGATCGTTCGACAAAAGTTCCAATGATTATTATGGATCCAAGAACCGGTCCAACACAAGGTTCAACCAAACCGGTTGAGGCCAACGTTCAGCTGATTGACCTTTACCCAACATTACTGGATCTCTGTGGTCTTCCTGCAAACAAGGCTGTTGAAGGTCGAAGTCTGGTTCCTCTGATAGAAAATCCGGATATTGAATGGGAATACCCTGCTTATACCTTCCGAAGAGAGACATATGCGACGGTAAAATACGGTTCCTATCGGTTTATAGAATACTTTGATGGTTCTATGGAACTGTACAACCACGCAAACGATCCGAACGAATGGAACAACCTGGCAGATAATGATAAATACAAAGATGTTATCGAACGCATGCATGGAATGCTCCAGGAACCTCATGCAAAATTGGGCTACGAGGAGTCTAAGCGGAGGTAATGCGCTGATCCCAAAAGCCAGTTAAATGGCTATGGAAACCACGGTGTTTTTTCAAAAATGAAGGTTAAAAAAATGAAATACAACTTACTGTTATTCTTCATCTTCGCCACTCTTTGTCATTATAGTTATGCACAAGAGAAACCAAATATCTTGGTCATATCTGCCGATGATCTGAATGATTTTCCATCTTATGCGAATCGCTACGAAGGTGCGATTACCCCAAACCTGGACAAGCTCGCCAATCGAGGAATGGTATTTAATAACGCTTATTCTCAATATACATTATGCGGACCATCAAGAGCAAGTTTGATGTATGGATTTTACCCTCATAATCTATCCGGAAAGTAAAATGACAAAACAAACATTAAGAGCAATAGTTGTGAGAATAACAAATAACTTTTCCAAAATAGTTTTAGTAGTAGTTATTTGCTTGGCAATTAATCCAATAAAAGGCTTTTCAGGAAACATTATTGACACCACTGATTACGCTTATTGGAGACAACTGGCGAGCAGCTCGGAAATGTATGGTGCGATGAAAAGCAGTGCCATTAAAAACGCAAAACCGGATGGAACTCCACGTGATGTTTTTGGGGCAAATGCTTTGGCCTATATTCTCGATCCGACAAATAAAAGCAAATACATTGCCCATATTCAAAACAAATTCGAAACCCGAATAAAAACCATGAAAATTGGGACGGGAGCTGCTACTTCTTCTGTGCCTTCACATGAGCTTTTTCACGGGCTTTTAGCGCTGGATGTAATTCGTTACGACCTGGAGCCAGAAGTGCTGGCCGGCTATGAAAAAATCCTTGAGGAAAAAATATTCAAATTGGTTTTAAAGCAATGGCGCCCTCACGGATGGGCCATGCGGATGCTTTGGTACAAATATGCGGGCGACACGGCCAATTTTTTGGAGGCTAAAAAACAGTACGATATTGATTTACGCATTCATTTCTTGCCCGATGGCATATCGCCATCGGGGAGTGGTTATAATATGGAGCGGTTTAATGTGAAGGAACGCGCTGCCAAGAATACCACTTTTGATATTATGGAATACATGGGATTTCATGAATATTACAGCGACAGCGGAATGATTAACATGCATGAAGCCATTTATGGTTACGAAAATTCTCCGTTTGGACGATGTATTTTTTATGGCGACTCACGGGGAAGCCAGATTGCCTGGTCGGTTGAAGATGACGTAATCGTAAGTCCAACAACGGTTAGGGCTGCACGTTTTTCCAACAAGGCCTATAAATATGCCATGTGGACGCTTCGCGAGGGGACCGGTTTAAGGCAGGCAACGCTTAAAGGTTATCTGGCATCGTACATTGTTATGGCTGGCCCGGCAGCACAAAACAATCCTATCGAATTTAATATTGCTGATGCAGAAATGGCTCCCAGTCGGATTTTTGACAATTATGCGGCTTTAATTGGAAACAAACCTTCGCGAGATGCCTTGTACCTTAGCGTTCAAACGCTAACCGGCAAGGAAGAATACCATACCCATTACGAAGCCAATGCCATTGGAATGGCAGGCTATGGCGAAATTCTGCTCCGAAATGCCGGCTACGATGGGCCAAATGCCGATGTAAGTGCTGGTGGTCTTACTACACCTTTCGAATTTATTCATGCGCATGCCGAGTCGGCAAATACCGTGTTAATTGCCGGCGAAAATCATTCAGGCAAATTAGCCGATGGAATTGTGGAAGGTTTTACTGGTGAAGACGTGGAATATTTTCGTGCTTCAAACAGTACCAGCATAAAAGGCGAGCACCTCCGAGATGTTTTGTTTATTCAGCCATCAAATAATGCGAATGGATATTATGTGGTAACAGACCATGTAACTACTGAAAATAAGGGTGATTCGGTAAACGTAGTTTGGCACCCAAATACGGCTAAAACACAAGTCATTCAGGATAAAACAGCATACTTTTCTAAAATTAAGCGTGAGGATGGCGATGTAGGTCCGGTACTATTTGGAGAAAATACCCCGGTATTGAAAACCTTTTTAGGCACTCCTCCTCATTCGGTTCAGAAAAAAGAAATGGTGAACCAAAGTCGTGGTAACCACTACAGAGCCGAATATTTGTACGCTACTTACCCTACCCGCGATAACAAAGCAAATGTACTTACCGTATTATTTCCGGGAGATAAAAATCACAAGGTAGGCGACATGGACAGAATAGTAGCCGGCGCTTATTCCGGATGTAAAATTAAGCAGGGGCCGGTTGTTGATGTAGCTTTAAATTCCGGTGGTATTACACTTGAGCAATACGAACAGGAGTCATTCATGGGGCAGGATATTTTTTACCGAAAGTTGGCCGGTAAGTTACTCTCTTATTTTGTTAAGGGTACATCATTTAAATCAGGTGAGGATATGGAAAATGGTTTTAAGTCGGATGCTCCGCTCGCACTTTATATGAATACAGCGAAAGATGATAAAGGAAGTAGTGGGAAAATTATTTCGTCCGGGGCTAGCGTGACCTTTTATAATTCAGATGTTTCGTCTGTGAAACTAAATGGGAATAAACTTACGAATGTTGCTTCTGGTGAGAATTGGGTTCGTGTTCGTATTCCGAAAGGAACTTATACGATTGAACTTGTAAATAACAGTAATACTAATTAAAGTGTCTTTTGCAGGCTTATTTCTTACGGAGCAAATGTTGGAGAAGGAAGCAACAACGAAGATTTGTAGAATAGAAATAAAAAAAATACTTTACCATGAAATTAATATACATATATTACTTTTTTCTGCTGTTGTTGTTGGGCTGTTCGCCGGCTCAAAAAACAAGCGAATTTTCGACACTAAACGTCCTGTTTATTTCAGTCGACGATTTAAACGACTGGATAGCCCCGCTTAATGGGCACAAACAGGCCATTACGCCAAACCTGGACAAGTTATTTGAACAGGGCGTTGCATTTACAAATGCGCATTGTTCGCAGGCGGTTTGTACCGCATCGCGTAACTCATTGTTAAGCGGTATTCATCCCACAACTTCGGGCTGGTATGCATCAACTGCTGCCATGCGTAAAAACTACAACGAGGTTATGGAAGGTCATGCCATGCTTCCCGAATACTTTAAAAACAATGGCTACAATACCTATGCTGCCGGAAAAGTTTTTCACGATGGAAAATCGGATTACCCCAATAAAACTGACGATTTTTGGACGGATTACGCACCCGAGTTCTGGCAAAATATGGAAGAACATATCGAAAAAGCCGGGTTTGGGTACCGCGGAAAAATGTTTTACCCCTTTACCAAAGATGGCGGACAACTGGTGCAGTTGTATGGCGAAGAAAATATTCTGGAAAATTATATGCCTGTAAACCGCTTTTACTCGCTTTGTGGTGGTCCGCTTGCTGAAGATGAAATTCCGGAAGGCGGAATGTACGATGAGCAGATTGCCAACTGGGCGATTGATAAAATTTCGAAAAAACAGGATAAGCCATTTTTTATGGCCTGTGGTTTTATTCGCCCGCATGTACCTTATACCGCCCCTCAAAAGTACTTCGATTTGTACGATATAGACTCGATAATTGTACCTGAAGTGCCGGAAGATGAATTTAACGATATACCGATGATGGGGAAATCTATTGCCTTTGGAAGGACACCACTTGGAGGCTGGTACGATGTTAAGCGCAAAGCAGAAATTCTGCCGGAACTGGTGCATGCTTACCTGGCCTGTGTATCGTTTGTTGATGAGCAGATTGGAAAAGTGCTAATGGCGCTTGAGAACAGCCCGAATGCCGACAATACAATCATTGTGTTGTGGTCCGACCACGGGCAACATCTGGGCGAAAAACGGCATTTCCGTAAGCAAGCCCTTTGGGAAGAAGCCACACGCGTACCTTTGTTATTTTCGTATCCGGGTATAAAACCCAAAGGTGAGATTTGTGATAAAGCAGTGAGTTTACTCGATATTTATCCAACACTGCTTGATTTATGCCAACTGCCCGAACTGCCAAAACTGGAAGGAAATAGTTTGACGCCTCTGATCGAAAATCCTGAAATGGAGTGGGATAAGCCTGTTTTAAATACCTGGTATTATAAAAACCATGCGGTAAGAAGCAACAACTGGCGCTATATAAAATACCGCGATGGAGGCGAAGAATTATACGACCACCGAAACGACCCGGGCGAGCATGTAAACCTGGCCTCCAACCCAAGTTATGCCGATGTGATTGCCCAACTTCAGCAATATTTACCAAAAACCGATGCCATACCTGCAGGAAAAACGGAATATACACCCGATAAACTCGATAAACGAATAGAAGAGTGGATTAAAAATGACTCAATTCCTGTTTGGTTAAGATAAAGATTGAAAAATAAAACGAATTGATAATGAATAAAATAATAGTAAGGATAATTGCCCTGTTTGTTTTTGGAAGTATAACATTACAATTATCAGCGTGCACAAAAACAGAAATCGAAACTGTTCTCCCGGAAGAAAACGTGTTTCTCATTAATTCCCAAAACGATTTTGAAAAGTGGAGTAATCATAAATTTCCCCCGGGCAGTAAGGTACTTTTTGCTGCAGGTAAATCATTTACCGGGCAATTTATTTTGCGAGGTAGCGGAACCGCTGAGTTACCCAACCTTGTGGCTGCCTATGAGCCGGAAAGCGGAAAAATATATACCGATGAGGTTGAGAATAAGCCGGTGTTGCAGGGAGAAGGAAAACGATCTGCTGTATTGTTACTTAAAAACGGCGCCTTTTGGTCAATCAGCAACCTTCAAATTACCAATACAAATGGCACGGCAGAAAATCAGGGTGAAATACACGGTTTAAAAGTAGTAGCCGAAGATGTTGGTTTAATTGAAGATATAGCTATCCGAAACTGTTACGTCCATCATGTTAATGGCAAGGTGGGAGGCAAAAACACCGGTGGTATTTATGTTGAAGTACGCGGAGAGCAAGTCAAGACTAAATTTCATAATCTGCTAATTGAAAACAATAGAATTGCACACACCGGAGGCGTTGGAATCTCCAATCAGTCGAGCTGGGGAAATATTAAAAGCGATGAATATCATCCGTGGACAAACTTTGTGATTCGCGGAAACAAGGTAGAACATACAGGGCGCAACGGAATAATTGTGCGTTATGCTTTAAATCCCGTGGTTGAATACAATATTCTGGCTTATAACAGCCGTTTTGATACCGGTCACAGCGTCTTCAATTTTAATACCGTTGGTTGCATTGTGCAATTCAATGAAGCCTACGGCAATACCAGTGATAATCCCGATGACATTGACCATGGTGGATTTGATGCCGATTACAATTCAACAGGAACCATAATTCAATACAACTATAGCCACGACAATAACTGGTTTTGTGGAATTATGAAACGCCCGGTTAACACCGATATTACCATTCGTTATAACATTAGTCAGAACGAATTGTTAGGCGCATTTCTGTACGGATTTCCGAAAGAAACCGGGGTAAAGGATGTAAAAATATACAACAACACCATTTATTTTGGAAAAGGCAAAGGAACACGTGTGTTTGTAGCAGCCGGAAAGACAAGAGTACCAACAGAAACAGCTTTTTATAACAATATACTTTATTTCGAAGACAAAGCCGAATGGGGCTTCGAGCCGGATGAAAGCTGCGTTTTAGAAAACAACCTGTATTACAATCTTAACCCGAAAGGGGAAAATGCGATTAACGAAGATCCGCTTTTTGAAAATGCGGGAAGCGGAGGAGTTGATATTGATATGACCAATCCCAACCGATTAGCTGGGTACCGGTTAAAAGCAGGTTCTCCGGCTATCAATTCGGGGAAACAGGCTGATGGTCATGCGGCTAAAGATTTTCTTGGTAATGCTGTAAAGGGGAAACCCGATATAGGAGCCATTGAGTTTCAAAAATAATTTTAAAAAGGGAAGTTTGTTTTGTGGATTTCTCTTTTTATTGGAATACCGTTAACGATAATCTTTAAACAATTATACTTCCATCCGGCCAGGTACCAAATTTCT
The DNA here is from genome assembly GCF_913063105.1 of uncultured Draconibacterium sp. Lineage (GTDB taxonomy): Bacteria > Bacteroidota > Bacteroidia > Bacteroidales > Prolixibacteraceae > Draconibacterium. The sequence goes on from NZ_CAJXYQ010000008.1 coordinate 33,150, forward strand.
GTTTTTCAAATTGCATGTTTCCATCGTCGCCTTTGTAAATATTTATCCAGGCCTGCCAGTTTTCGTGGTCAATTTCCGGATAGTCGAGCCGGTAGTGGCTGCAACGGCTTTCTGTCCGCATTATTGAGGCTTTCAGCTTCATTTCGGCACTTATTATCATGTTGCGGGTTTCGTGAGCCAGGCGCAGTTCATGCATGTCGGCAGCACGTAAATGCGGAATATGTGTATCGCGAAGTTCTTCAACATAAGCAAGTGCGGCCCGTAACATGTTTTCTTTTTTAATATAGAGAACAAAGTTTGGTATCATTATTCCCTGCAAGGTTTGGGTTACCCAGGCGGGACTGTAGCCTGCTTCTCTTTTTAAGGGAGCAAGAATTTCTTCCCGAACCTGTTGCTGTCTGGCTTCTGAAAATATGGGGCTTTCTATTTGTTTTGAATATGCTGCAGCGGCTTCTCCGGCAATGGCTCCCTGAACGGCTGAACCAGCCAGCGACGAACCAATCTGGGTATAAATGGCACCGGCCATGTACGAGCCCAGGGCATCACCGGCAGCATAAAGCCCCGGAATAGTGGATTCGCATTTGTCGTTAACCGGAACCAACCCTTCCGATTTATGAATAGACATCCCTGCAGAAGAACCGCCAACCATATTTCCACCCATTCCCGGAGGCGCTCCACCATCACCATCAGGTCCTCCTTCTTTGCGGTTTTTTCCTCCCGGAGGTGGTCCGTCTGGCCTGTTTTTATTGTCTCCATCTGCAGGCGGTCCGTCAGGCCTTCTTTGTCGGTCAAATCCTTCGGGTTTTTGGGGACCTCCTTTTACCGTTGTATTTCCGGCACCCGGCCCCATAGAAACTTTTCCGCCTCCGCTAACATAAGCCTGGTAGTTCATGTCTACACCCAAATCGTGTCGAATGCCTATCCCGGTAGTTCCACATTTTCGGTCGAACATACCGTGCCATCCATCGTAACAGGCAGCTGGATTTATTGCCGAACCACCGTGCCCATCGTTCCATTCTTTTCCGGTAACCAGCGCTCCAATTTCGTAGGCCATGATAGTTCCATCGTGAGTAAGGTCGCAAATTGGAAAACCGTTGGGTTTAAAGCCTCCGGCTCCGGTGCACAAAATCACACTTTTTGCTTTAAAACAATGTACCTTTTGTTCATCGGCACTAAAACCTGCAGCTCCTGCAATTTGTCCATTTTCTTTTATTAAATGGGTTATGGTAACCCGCTCGATTAAAGGAATATTGCGTTTTTTTATTGGGTTGGTAAACGATTTGTTGTACAGCGGCGATTCAAAAAATCCCCACTCACGAAGCTCTTTAACCCTTGCCAGCGAGTGAGCAGCAACCTGCCGGGTATAAACCGGATTATTGGAGCCAATGGCTGATGCTGAAACCTGTGCGGTAAATTCGTCGATACTCATTTCTTCTTGCGTAGCATCGTAGGCAAAAATTCCTTTTGCAAAAGGTGTTTGTCCCGACGAACCCAACCTGCCTTTTGATACCAGCACTACATTTGCGCCGGAATCGTGCGCTTTCACAGCTGCAAAAAGTCCGGCCATTCCTCCACCAATTACCAGCACATCGGTTTCGTATTCGCGCTTTAATAAATCGGTAGTTCCCAGTTTTGTTAAATTTTTGGCCCAGCCCGAAAGTGCTGAGGCTCCTAACATCATTGCTCCTGTTCCGGCTGCTGCAGTTCCTAAAAACCTGCGGCGCGAGATATTGTTTTGTAAATCTTTAGTATTCATTTTCAGGCTTTTTTATTCGATGGTAGAAAATAGGTTTTTAAAAGAAGCAGAATTCCAATTCCTCCTGCTGTTACTATGAAAATAATTAATGGCGTATCAATGTGGCGACCTAGTTTTATTGCATGCCACGAGGCGGTTGCTATAAAAAGTAGGGATAAAATTCCATGGATCGTACGCCAGGTTTTGTATGATAATGGTATAACTTTCCGGAAAAGAGATGTGATGCCAAGAACCAGCATTAAACTCCAGGCTACAATTCCTAAAATAATTCCGGGGTTATCGAAAGTGCTTAGCATTTGAATAAATGCATCTGTTGGGTCAACTCCGGCTTCGTAATAACGTGGTACAATAATTAAGAGTGGGTGAAATAGAAGCACAGTAACAAACGCATACCCAAGGTAACGATGCCAGTTAATAATTCGGCTCATTTTATGTTCCTTAATTATTTTTCGGTTGCTGCGCGCCAGGTAAAATTGCATGAGCATTAATGAAAACGAAACCAGTGTAAGAAGCGAAATCGACTCTTTTAGTACAGATCGTTTGGGTGCATCGCCTAAAGCCCAAAATAGAATTGGCAACCCGATAAAAATAAGGATGGCGGCTATGCGGTTGTATATTTTTATTTTGTTTTGCATTGTTTTTTGTATTTGATTTACCGGGTGCCTATAAGTTGAAACCAAATTGCACGCCGCTAAACAGTTTGTACTTTACCCCCATGAAACGACTACCGGGATTGATTTTTCTGGAGTGATTGTAATTGCATCCACGGGGCAATACATGCGGCACAAATGACAAATCTGGCAATCGGCCGGGTATTTTATCTCTGCCTTTTTCGTTTTCTCATTTAAGCGGATTACATCGGTGGGGCAGGTAGCCACACAGGTTCCACAACCGATACATCCGTTAATACTATTTATAGCCATATTTTGAGTTTTTTAATTGGTATTTATTAGAACGGTCTCTGAATTTGCATCCCCTCGTAAACAGAGTCCCATTCTGGCCTCCAAGCACACTTCTTATTTTTGATATTGTAAAGGTGTTTTCTTTTTGAATGCCATGAAAAAGCAATCTACGGATAGCCATATTTTACTAACGAAATAGGAATTATTTAAGATAAAAAAGGAGACTACTGCCTCCTTCTAATAAATGTGTAAATAAAAGTGGTTATGTCTTTGTTTCTCCTTCTAATTCAAATAACTTTCAACCAAATTGTTTCTGGTTTGAACGTGTGTTTTCAAGGTTTCAACAGCCGAGTCAAATTGCGAATCGTTACTTAAAAACGAATAGCCCGAAACTTCGGCATACACATATTCTTTTATCAAATCGTAATAAGTAGAGTAAGTCGAAATAATATCAGCAGGTACAAATACCTCGTCGATAAATTGTTGCAGATAGCCCTCGTAAATAGCTTCGTATTCGGGTTGTGCAATTATGTACTTTATGAGTGGCCAGCTGCTGCTTACCTCGCTCATGCCTAAACTAAGTGCTCCACCATTTTTGCCGGTTTGAAATGCTTCATTGTTATCCCACGGAATCCAGGTTAACATGCTATTGTCGGGATTGTTGTACAGGTAGTAGTTGTGGGTCATTAAACCATAGGTATCCCAGTTTTGAATGATGTTATTGGCGGCCAGGTATTTCAGAAAAACATCCACATTAAAAACAGCTTCAAGCTTGGTTTTCCAGGCTTCAACATCCGAGGTGCGTTCCGAACTATTGATGATATCGTACAAGGCTCTAACATCTGAATAGTTGGCCGAATCCTCGTTGGTTTTAAGTTCCATTTCGCTGGTGTCGTAGCTTCCACTGGCAAACGAAGCGGCATCGCCATCGGGTTTATATAAATTACCCGAGCCATCGGCAAATTGTGTTTTTATTACCGAATCGTCAACCTCTTCAACAATGGTATAAACGCCATAGTATTGTGGACCACTGCCATAATCAACATAAACTACACAGAAGGCGGTTTGTGGTGACGCCAGGCCAAACTGGCGAAAAAGGTCGGCACCAACTTTCTCGCGCATTTCTGATGCATCGAGGTAGTTGTTTTTAAGGTTTAACTGTTTAAAACCATAAAATCGTTGATTTTTAATGGCCGGGTAATCGTCTTCAAACTCGTCAAAATCAAGTTTAAACGAGAATTTTTTCAAGCCCGATCTATAAGTGGATTGAAGACTTGAGTTACCTTTGTAACGAATGCCAACATGGTACCACTCGGTGTCGTTAAATTTAAACGAGCAGGGGTAGAACGAAGGATCATCAAAATCAAGCGATTCTCCCGGTCGGCTGCTACCGGAGCTTAATATTGATGAAAGGTTGGATTGCATAGAAGTCCAATCATCGCTGTCAATAGTGATATCAAAACGTAAAACCTCGCTTTGGTTAAATACCATATCGTAATTTAGTGTTGCAGCAGAGCTGTGGGTGGCATCATCCCAGTCCGAGTAATCGGTCATATCCACAATTTCTTGTTCTTCTTCCTCCTCTTCTTCTACTTCAGTTACCAGATTTTCGTCGCGACAAGCGGCAAAAATTAGCAATAGAAGGGTTGTTGTAAACAGGCTTATTTTTTTCATTGTGTTGTAATTTTTATTCCCCTTTATGCTCTGAAAAGGCAAAGAATCATCCCTTTGGAGCATTGCAGGACTTGTTTAAAATTTAATTTTGTATCCGATGTTGATAATGTGTTTGTTAAGGTAGTCGGAATTGTAATAATCAAACTCGTAGCTCACACCCAGGTAATTCTTTTTAAAGAGCTTGTAATCGGCACCAACAGAGTACCTTGTTTTGTACAGTTCACCTTCGTTTAAATCCTGAAACAGCTGGACAGCCACATAAGGATTGATTTTAAAGTTGGGGACATCATACTTTACTTTTGCTTTGTAGCGCAAAAACTGTTTGTCGTCAATATCATCGTCGGCATAATTGCTGTACATCAAGCGAAAGGAGGGTTCGAAGCGGCCAAATTTTTTCTCGGCGGTGGCGCTAAAACCGTATCGTCCCATGTATTCTGTATCTTTTTCATCGCGCACATTACCTATTAAACCGTAGGTGGCACCCAATGTAAACAGTTTAGAAGCCTTATACTCCAGCTCGCCTTCAAGTAAGTACTTGTCTAGCGAAAAACTATCATCAAAACGCAACTCGGGGCTTATGGTAAACTTTACTTTTTTTAGCGGTTTAAAGCTTAAGTCGAGTTTTGTTCTGGTCTGAAATTCGTTCTCAACTTCCTGGGCAAATGCAGTAGTTCCTGTACATAAAAGAAACATAACTGCCAGTATTTTAATTTTTGTTTTCATCTTAAAAATCTTGTGATTTCACTCTTAAATTTATATCGAAGCTTTTTTATAAGGGCCCCAAAAAGGGATGTTGTTTCTCTTTATGGGTGTGCTAAGAATGGTTTTCGTCGCTTTTGCCATTCACATTAAAATAGAGTGTAATGTCGGCAACGTCTTTCAAAAAGTCTATTTTCTGAATCTCGTAACGTTTAATATTAATTCCGGTACGTGCTTTCAAATCGGCCAAAAGCACTTCTTTTTTGTCGTCATGTATGTTCTCTATTTTTTCGTAAATCAAACGTATCGAGCCTTCTTGTTTCAGCATTAAGCGTTTTTCAAGCAGCCACAAACCAAAAACAATAGCCGAGTTGGTAAAAATTAATTCAACGTAACTCACTTTTTTGTTGGCCAGGGCATTTATTACCGAAATGCCGATAACAATAAAAAGGTAGGTCATTTCCTTAATGGGGATGGCATCGGTGCGGTAACGTATAATTCCGAAGATGGCAAATAAACCAAGAGCAAAACCGAGTTCGAGCTTAACACTGTTTAGTAAAAAGCTTAAAAGAAAAACAACAGTACCAACGGCTAAAAAGCTAAAATAGAAGTCTTTACGGCGGCTGTTTCGGGCATACATGTAGTGCACCACCAAAAAACTTACAAAAAGGTTAAGGGCCAGGCGCACCAAAAGCTCCGAAAAGTCGCCCACGTTTATCAATTTAATGTCTAAGAATCGAAGGCGCTCTTCCCAATTGGCCAATTCTGTTAATTCTGTCGACGCAACATTCTTAATGGTGTCGATTACTGTTTCTGTTTCACTCATGATTTTTAATTAAAGGTTGTACAAACTGTGTTTTGTGCTGATGGTTTTTTCAATCATCCTGATTTTGTGTTTAAAAGCGTTGCGTTTTATTGAAGAGTCGGTAACCGTTCGGCCAATACAATATTTGCTGAATCCGGAGGTTTTTATCCGGTGGTTGCGCAATGCCCTGGCTAGTGGCGATGCTGCCGGCGAACCATCGGCTTTTATTTCAACAATAACCAGCTCGTTAAGTGCAATTTGCTTTTGTAAGGTTTTAAACTGCAGGTTAAAATCAATGGTGCATCGTTCTTTAAAGTTGCGGTTTACCAAAGTAATGCGCGAAAAATTATTGGTTAACGAGGGCGATAACTCTTCAACAGAAAAAGGTGTTATTTCCTGTAAAAATGAATTTTCTGCTTCGCTGAAATTGTTATTAAATTCAGTTGGAATGCGTTTTTTTATCGTACGGCCCTTATTGTTTTTAAATTTTACTTCTAAAAAACTAATGCCGCTGTTAACATAGCTTCTGCGTCTTATTTTATACCGGTTGAGTTTGCCATTATGGTGGGCAGTAAACATACCATCGGTATCGGTATCGTAATAAATAGTACAGTAAGGAAGTGCTACTTCGTTTTTCATGGTAAGAATAAAGTAATGGTCTTGAACCGATTCGAGCAATTGGTGCAGCTGTTTAATGTTGAACCAGTATTTTGTGTCGGTTCGGTTCATCAGTTTTACCTTATCCATTTCATCTAACCTTATGGGGGCGAAATAATCTGTTTCCTTAGTATTCATAATTGTTAAATATTGATTACACAAATAGTACAGAACTGTTAATTTTTTCCCTAAAGTATCCTTGCAATTATTTATTCTAAAAAGAAATCGACGAATCGGGAGATTTTCCAAACGAGTTTTTCAGATCATACATTTACCTTGCTGACCGGAGGTTTTTTAGAGGTATTCCATTAATATGAATAAAGTGCAGACCCGGATTAGTAATGCAGCTTATACTAACAAAACCACCAAAAAAATAGGAAAACAATACCATTGTTTTCCTATTTAAAGCTGCTAAAAAACCTGTACGCTTTTTTACATTAAGGCCTTGACCTACCTTGTTTCTTTTGTTGTTTTTTCAGGTACGCCGCAAATAATTCTTGTTGTTCATCGCTTAAAACAGCTGTTACTTTCTTCTCCATCGAAGCTTTTAAGGCCTCCATTTTACTTCTGTCGGGGCGGCCGGAACCGGTAGCTTTTTCAACAGCTGCAAAATGCTCCTGGTAAATTGCCAATACCTGTGTTTGCTGGTCTTCGTTTAACTGGATGTCAGCTGCAAGCTCAGCCACCATTTTCTTAATTTGTTTTGAATTTGGAATTGGTGGAGGACCTTGTTGTCCGCCTCCGTTGCCTCCCGGAGGTTGCGCAAAAATAACCGTACTGGTTGCCATTAAAATCAGCATAATTATTACTCCAATGGTAGTCACTAAAAATTTTTTTTTGTCTTGTTGTTCTGTTGTTTTCATTTTGTTAAACTTTTTTGTTCAAAATTGTTGTTTTATTTCCCCATTACTTCCCGGGGTAGACGACTTATAATTGTTTAAACAAGTGCATTGTAGTAGCATTTGCACTTCAAATAAAAGCGATACTGAAATGAAATTTAAATGGAATCTATGAATTTGAAGATTTTATCGACAGATTTTATAACTGATTGCCATTTCAGATAATTTTTCGCTAATAAGCAGTAACGAAGATTTGTACGATTAAACCGATTTGCTACTTTTGATGCGACTAACAACTACCTGTAATTTTGAAAGATAACGCAAATCGAAAATATTGGCAGCAAGTTTGGGATAAGTTTAAAGCTGGCGACCGGTATGCTTTTGAGACCATTTACAACGAATTTGTTGATTCTTTGTATGCCTATGGTTCAAAAATAACGTCGAATAAAGATTTGCTTGAAGATTCGATACAAGACTTATTTATAGATATTTACAAGTATGGGTCGAAACTAAAGAAACCCGAATATCTTGAGTTTTATTTATTTAAAACACTAAAGCATATAATCTTTCGTAAGATTAAAGAAAGCCGGAAGCTTGATTTAACCAACGATTCGTTTGAAGCTTTTAATCTGAAATTTTCGTTGGAAGAAGTGAGTGAAAAGGAAATCCTGGAAAAAAATATAAAACTACTTCAAAACGAAATCAAAAATCTCGATGACCAAAAGCGAGAATTGTTGTTTTTAAAGTTTAATAGTGGTTTAACCTATAAGGAAATTGGTGAAATGTTGGATTTGAAACCCGATACTGTAAAAAAACAGGTTCAACGCTTATTAAAACATATTCAAAACGAGTTGGGGAATAGCTTATTTGAACTGTTTATCTTGTTTACAAAACTGAAATAGGATTTAGTAAAAAGTATCTTTAACCTTGATGGGCAAATTTTTGTTTATAAGCCACTTGTTATTTAGTAGGAAGAATTGCTTACAAATCATTATGAACTATTACAAACTACTTTTTCTACTTTTCTGTATACTTTATTTTAGGGTTTCAGCCCAAAATCATTCGTTTAATAAAATTCCGACAAAAGAAGGGGATGCCAATTTAAGTGTAAGGAGGGTTTTACAAGATAACCAAGGTTATTTGTGGATAGCAACATTTAGCGGCTTGTACAAGTATAGTGGAGATGATTATGTTTATCAGCATCAATTTAGGAATAGCAAACAAATAAATTCGGATGTAACAGCACTTATAGAAGATAACTCTGATAATATTTGGATTGGTACCAACGATGGGTTATCAAAATATAATCCTGAAACCGAGGAACTAATAACTTACCGCCCAGAAGAAAGGGGGGGCAACTCTATTGGGAGCAACAAAATAAGAAGCCTGGCAATAGATGATAATAACCACATTTGGATAGGAACTTACGACAAAGGATTATTTTTATATAATCAGCAAAAAGATAATTTTACCAAAATTGATTTTAAAAAGTACACGAATACTTTCCCAAACTCCATTCGAGCCATCTTTCCTGATAAAGATAAAATTTGGTTCGGCACACTACATAATGGTTTGTATTGCTTTACCTACCAAAATGAAGAAGTTCAGTCGCTTAAAAATTTCCGTGTTGAGAATGAAAGTCAGTTTTTGTCTCATAACCATGTTTACGAAATTTTTAAAGATAATGATGGCACAATGGCTATTGGCACAAGGGGAGGCTTAAATGTCTTTAATACAAAACTGAATAAGTTTGAAGATATTTCTTCTGAGATATTTCCCCCCGGTAGCATGACCAATTATTTTCGATCAGTTTGTCGAGATAGAAATGGAAAGCTATGGATTGGAACCTGGGGAGGATTAATCTTATGCGATTCGTTTTCGGATATAGAAAATGGGAAATACCAACTTATAACTTATAACCGGAATATTTCCAACTCTATTTCAAATAGCCAGATAATGGATATTTTTCAGGATAAATCGGGAATTATCTGGGTAACTACCGAAAATGGTTTAAACCGGTACGACCCTTATTTTAATCAATTTAAACCACTGCATGGACCTGCTATTAATGAATTAAGAGAACAATCGGCAACTGATTTTTATCCCTGGAAAAATGGAATGTTAATTCTTTCGCTTTTCGATGGATTAATTGAAAAACAGGAAGAACAGTTGTTGCCCTTTCTTGAAAAGGATACATATAAAACGAATAACGAAAAGTTTTATTCGCTTCTGGTTGATTCGGAAAATAATATATGGGTAGGAAGTTATAATGGGTTTTTGGTTAAAATAGATGGTAAAACCAAAGCTATTTCAACTTTCAAACATTCTTCCAACAACATTCCTATATACTCAATTAACGAACTCCAAAAAAACACACTTGCTATTGGTACTTTTGGTGAGGGGTTAAAATATTTTGATATAAAAACCGGAAAATTTCGGGAAGAAAAAGGACTATCATCTGGAATCCAAATTAATGCTATTCATTGCGATTCGAAAAACAGAATGTGGGTAGCCACCGAAACAGGTATTTTTAAGAAAGATAAGAATAGTAACTCGTTCCACTATTACTTGCCCGATAATCCCGATTCAATATTAAATCCAAATATTTTTATTGCTATAGCAGAATCAGAAAGTAACGAAATTTTTATAGGAGGCCGAAACGGCTTATACATTTACAACGAAAATACAAAATCGTTTTCCACTAAAACTTTCGATAAGCAAAACCAGCTTTGGGTAACCAATTTACAATTCGATTCGGAACAAAACCTTTGGTTGAATCTGAATTTCAACAAAATTGCGAAATGGGATAGAGGTACAAACCTCCTTATTCCCTTTAATGTAAACAATGGAATTAGAAGTAGTTCATACAACCGGCGCGGTTTTTTTATTGATAAAAACGACCGTATTTTGATTAGTGGATTTGACCAAATATTTGAATTTGATGCAACAAAACCGGTTATAAATAACTATTCTCCCACCCCTGTTTTTACCAATTTACTTATTAATAACATCGATATTCATACCGATACCAGGTTAAACGACCAGCAGATAATTAAACGTAATATTGCTTTTGAAGAAAAGATAGAGTTGAACTCCCGTAACAAAGATTTTTCGGTATCGTTTACTTCTTCTTCTTATCTTAATATGCGCGAAAATAAATACCGGTATATGTTGCATGGCTACGATAAAGAGTGGCATATTGGCAAAGAGCGTACAGCGCGTTATACCAACCTACGTCCCGGGCGGTATACTTTTGAGGTATATAGTGCCAATAACGATGGTGTATGGTGCACAAAGCCGGCCCGCTTACAAATGAGAATAAAACCTGCTCCACTTTTGAGTTTTTATGCTTTTACTTTGTATATCATTGCTTTTATAATAATTCTATATTTTTCGAGGCGCATAATATTAGCTCGAATGAAGCTTAAGAAAGAGTTACTTGTAGAGAAGGTAAAACGCGACAAAGAGGAAAAATTTCACCAGGAACGTTTACGGTTTTATACAAATATTTCGCACGAACTGCGCACGCCACTTTCTTTAATTTTGGGACCAACAAAACAGTTAATTTCATCAGATAAGCCTATTCCTCCAAGCTCAAGGTTACTTCAACTTGTAATGAACAATTCGCAGCGCATGCTTTCGTTGGTTAACCAACTTTTAGATTTCAGAAAATCCTTGCATCAAGGAATGAAACTAAAAGTGACCCGTACCAATTTGGTTGAAATTATTGAATCGAATATTGAGGCATTTGCATACATGGCTGAAGAAAAACACATTCATGTTGAATTTAAAAGCTCCGAACGAAAACTTAATGGTTGGTTCGATTTAGAAAAACTGGATATAATTCTCTTTAATATTTTGTCGAATGCTTTTAAATATACTCCCGATTATGGTTTGGTAAACCTCGAACTTAATATGTTAGAAGCAAACAAAAATATGCAAACTCAGCATGTTGAGTTGAAAATATCCAATACAGGGAAAGGCATTCCCCAGAAATTGCAGGAAAAAGTTTTCGAACGTTATTTCCAGGTTTCAGATGCGGTAAAGTCAAGCAATATAAATACCGGAACCGGAACCGGAATTGGGCTTGCGCTTGTTAAAAATGTTGTTGAACTGCACCATGGCAAAATTGCATTAGAGAGTATTCCCGGAGAATCGACAACTTTTACCATTATTTTACCGGTTAATAAAAATGATTATTCGGAAGAAGAAATATTTGATTTTTCTCGTGATGCAGATCGTAGAACAAAAGAGTTGATTAAAACCATTGATGCAAGAAAAGAAGAAACTTTTTACAATAAGAAAGATGCAGAGAAAAAGAAACTTTTAATTGTGGAAGATAACCAGGAGTTGCGCGATTATCTTGCCGGTTTTTTAAGTCAGGAATACAAAGTGTACGCTGCAACAAATGGGGAAGAAGGATTGGAGAGATGCAAAGAAAAAAATCCGGATATGGTAGTTTCCGATATAATGATGGAAAACATGGATGGATTACAATTTTGTAAAACGCTAAAATCTACACCCGAAATTAGCCATATTCCTGTAATTTTAATGACGGCGCTTGCAAGCGTTGAAAATAAGTTAGAAGGGTACAAAACCGGTGCCGACGATTATATTACCAAACCCTTTGACCCTGAATTGCTAAGAATCAGAATAGAGAAGATATTGGAAAACCTCACAAATTTGAAAAAGAAATTTGGTAAGGATTTCAACCTTTCGTCAAAAGAATTAACAGTTTCCAAAATTGATGAAGAATTTTTAAACAAGGTAATTGCCTTAATTGAAGAAAATATTGATAATTCAAGTTTTGATATTGATTCTTTTTGTAAAAACCTTGGAATAAGTTCCTCACAACTATATCGAAAAATTAAAAGTATAACAGGCGTTTCGCCAAATGAGTTTATACGGACTTTTCGTTTAAGAAAAGCTGCCGAGTTGATATTGGAATCGAAACTAAGCATTTCTGAAATTGCATATAAAGTTGGTTTTAACGATGCCCTTTATTTTAGTAAGTGCTTTAAAAAACAATTCGGAACTTCTCCAAGTAAATATATTTACAAGTCTTAATTAGTTGGTTGTTAAGCTATTGTCGCATTGTGGGTGATTCCTCCATGTAATGGGGTGATATCTCCATGCCCAAATTTTAACTTCTTTTTACGTTTGAGCCTGTAAACTTTAATAAAACTAAATTCAAGATTGCTTATGGTGTGTCAAATTTCATCTTTTGTACCGTTCGGGAAAATCTCAGTATTCAATAAACCATTTTACAAACAAAACTAATTTTTTATGAAACGACTATTAGGAATTACCCTGGCAGTTGCCTTTATGCTATGTTTAGGCAATTTGGTTTGGGCTCAAAAACGAACCGTTACAGGTTCGGTAAACGATCAGGATGGCATAAGCCTGCCTGGTGTTACAGTAATTGAGAAAGGTACCACAAATGGTACTGTTACTGATGTTGATGGTAACTTTTCGATTTCTGTTTCTGCTGATGCAGAAGCCTTGCAATTTTCTTTTGTAGGTATGAAGCTTCAGGAGGTTGTTCTTGGAACTGCAAGTACATATAATGTTACAATGGAACAAGATGCCATTGGTATCGAAGAAGTTGTTGCAATAGGTTACGGTTCGATGAAGAAGAGTGACCTAACGGGGGCAGTCGCATCGGTGGCATCCGAAGACATTATCCGTGTTACTCCAACGCAAGCTGCCAAAGCTATTCAAGGTCAGGTGGCAGGGGTTACCGTTAAAAAATCGAGCGGAAGACCTGGAGCCGGATACGATTTAAATATCAGGGGACTTAACTCAATCAACTACGACAACTCTCCGTTGGTGGTTATCGATGGTGTTATGGGAGGCGATATTAATGTGTTGAACCCTTCCGATATTGAAACAATGGATGTTTTGAAAGATGCTTCGGCTACTGCAATTTACGGATCGCGTGGTGCAAATGGAGTAATTATTATTACTACCAAAAGAGGTTCGAAAGGCGAGCCACAAGTTACGTATAACGGTTACGCCGGAGTAAAAGTACCTGCACATTTACCCGACATGATGAATGCTCAGGAATTTTATGAGATGGCAGCAATCGACAAAGTGTTAAACGGAGGTACTTCAAGGTCTTTTAGTTCAACCGAGATTGATAACTACGAATCGGGAAGAAGTGTGGATTGGATTGACGAGGTGACCGACCCAAGTTTACAAACCAATCATTCAGTTTCGGTAGCCGGTGGTGGCGATAATACCAATTACCATTTTTCAACCGGTTATTTAAAAGAAGGTGGTAGTTTGAAGAATACTAAATACGAGCGTTACAATATTAAAGGTAGTTTAGACAGTGAACTGAATGATGTTGTAAAAGTTGGATTTAATGCAAATTACAGCTTTGGTAAACAGAATCTTGGATCGAATGAAGCCATTCGAAGTGCTTTTAGGGCGCGTCCTACAGGTGTTATTATGTACGACGATATTCTTAACCCTGATGAAAATCAGGATACTGACTGGAATGGTTATGCTGCCTGGATGGGAATTAACGATAAACAGGTTTTAAATCCACTTATCGAAATGGATCCGGAGAACTTTCAGGATGAAACCCGTTCAAATACTTTCTTTGGAAATGCGTATATCGAGCTTACTCCCTTAAAAGGTCTGTCAATACGTTCGCAATTGTCAGCCAATGTTTACAACGAAAGATTTGGACAGTATAGAGGAACATATACAAAATCGCAAAAAACTACCAGAGCCCCAAGAGCTTATTATAATACCAAGCAAATTTCTAACTATACTTTAGATAATATTGTTACCTACAAAACATCAGCAGGAGAGCATGACTTTACTTTAACAGGTGTGCAAAGTGCTTTCCAAACGCGTACCGAATCTATGGAAAGTCAGGTTGATGATCTTCCATATAATTCACTTTGGTACGCAATTGGTACTGGCGAAACGATTTCAAAATTAACAACTAATCTGACCGAACGATCATTGCTTTCGTTTATGGGGCGCATTATTTATGGTTTTAAAGATAAATACCTTGTAACCTTAACCAATCGTTGGGATGGTGCATCGCAATTAAGTGATGGAAATAAATGGGACTTTTTCCCATCAGCAGCCGTTGCATGGCGAGTTAGCGACGAACCTTTTATGGAGAGTGTGGAAAATATTTCATCGTTAAAAATGAGAGTAAGTTATGGTTTAGTTGGCAACAGTGCTGTTAGTGCATACAGTACGCAGGCTAGTTTAACAAATACCGCTTACGATTTTGATGGTACTGCTGCCTATGGTTTTGCCCCAGCAAATTTGGCCGACAAATCGTTAAAATGGGAAAAGAGTAAGGAAATAAACCTGGGTATTGATTTGGGGTTAATGGATAACCGAATTACAACTTCAATAGAATTGTACAAAAGGAATACAGTTGATTTAATTTACGATGAACAAATTCCTAATTCAACTGGATTTAGCGAGGTTACCACAAACATTGGCGAGGTACAAAATAAGGGCATCGAAATAATGTTGAATACGGTTAATATTAAAACCGATAGATTTTCGTGGACAACCAATTTGACCTTTTCTACGAATAAAAACGAGGTTGTTTCAATTGGTAGCGATGGAATTTTACAAGACATTAGCACCGGCTTATTTGTGGGAGAAGCATTAGACGTACATTATGGGTATGAATTTGATGGAATTTGGCAATTGGACGAAGCTGACGCTGCAGCCGTTTATGGTCAGGTACCAGGTGCCGTTCGCGTTGTAGACCAAAATAATGACGATCAAATTTCAACTGGAACTGATATTGATGACCGTATTATTTTAGGCTCGGAACAAGCAAAATGGATTGGTGGTATGACCAATAAGTTCACTTTTGATAATTTCGACTTATCCTTTTTAGTTTATACCAGTCAGGGAGCAATGTATCGTAACTCAATGCTTTCGGGAACAATGGGAGATGTTAACGGTACACGATACAACGTACTTAACCTCAATTACTGGACAATCAATAATCCATCGAACGAGTATTATGGTCCTGGGGTATCAAATCCTTACCGTTCAGCAATTCAGTATCAAGATGCTAGCTTTATTCGTATTTCAGATATTACTTTGGGGTACACGCTACCAAAAACATTGCTCGATCGTTGGCACATGAGCCATGTACGACTTTATGCGCAGGTAACTAATCCTTTTGTATTTCACGATTTTGACGGAACCGATCCTGAATACAACACCAGCTTATATAACGATGATGTATCGTCAGCAACTTATCTGTTTGGTGTAAAGGTTACTTTCTAATCTAGCTATAAACAATAAAATAATAACAATGAAAAAATATAATATAAGGTATTTTGCAATGATTGTACTTATGCTATTGGCAAGTACAAGTTGTGACGATTATCTGGAAGAAAATTCAATCTCATCTCAAACAACTGAAAGTTATTATATGGATGAAAATGGATTTGAAGATTTGGTAAAATCTACATATTCTTTATTGAGAAATATTCACCAACAACGCGACTTGGTATTTCTTGGCACAGATGTATTTACCAGTAAAGGCTGGAATGAAGCAGGTAGTGGTGCCGCAGGCGGTGTTTTAAATGTGTACGATATTCGTTTTACAGCATCAAATAGTGCGGTGTCGACCTTGTGGAATTTATTGTACAAAGAAATTGGAAGAACCAATACGGCAATTTCACGTCAAGGAGACATTGTTGGCATGGATGAAGATTTATTGGCAATCCGCGTTGGTGAAGCTAAATTTTTACGTGCTTTCTGTTATTTCTATTTGGTGCAGCAATTTGGCGATATTCCAATGCCTTTGGTAGAAACAACAACAGCTACACGCGAAGTAACTAAGTTTACGGCTACTGAAGTTTATACACAAATAATAAAAGATTTAAGCGAAGCCGAATCAGTTTTGCCAACAAGCGACAATACAGAGTACGGACGTGCTACAAAAGGTGCGGCTCAATTTCTGTTAGCTCGTGTGTATTTAACTCGCGGATGGAATTATGACAATTCGTTGGGTGGTTCTGCAGCCGATTTCGACAAAGCAGTGGAATATGCTGATAAAGTAATTAGTGCTTATCCTTTAGAGCCAGAATACAAAAATCTGTTTCCATTGCACGCTGAAAATCCTTTGGAAGAAACATTCCCCGATCAGGTGGATAAAAATGATGAGATTGTATTTGCGGTTCAATACAGCGATGATGTACTTTCGTATGATGGAGGAAATGATTATCACTCAATATTTGGTGGAAGCGCCGAAGATATTCCGGGGTCGTTAGGAAGAACAAGTGATTATAACCGTCATGCTGTTGGTAATTATATCACAACTCCTGCCATGTATCGTTTATTCGATCCGGAATTGGATAATAGATATAAACATAATTTTGTTGAGGCTATGTATGCTTTATCAGATGTTAACGGATTTGTTCCAAATTTAGACGATCCAAATACTACAATCGATATTGCTAAAGGAGATACAGTACTTTATTTCCCTCCATGGAATAATCCTGCCAGTGATTCGGAAAAAGGTATGGATGTTGGTGGCTCAAAACCTTATGGGGTTCTTAACGTTGATGAAATTGGAATTACCGAGGGAACTCCTTTCCACCGAGAAAATTACAAAACACCATTGATGTGGAAATTCTGGCAACCAGGAATTGAATATGATGATGCAATGGGAACTTTAGATTACGTTCTTTTCCGCTCGGCTGAGACTTATTTAATTGCGGCAGAAGCTATGGTTAAAGGAGCATCGAATGGTAACCTGGGCGATGCCGATGTATATTATAATAAAGTTGTAGACCGCGCGCTTGGAACAAATGCTGGTGCAGAGCCCAAATGTGCTGCAGCCCCAGCTGACTTGAATTCTTTAGATGCAGTTTCGTACCGAGCAAAGGGAAACCTCGACATTGATATGATTTTAGATGAAAGAGCTCGCGAATTGATGGGGGAGTATTGCCGCTGGTTCGATTTAAAAAGAACAAGCAAATTAATTGAACGTACTAGTTTAATGAATCCATGGACAGCTGCAATTGGTCAAATGCAAGAATTTCACAACCTGCGTCCAATTCCGCAAACTGAAATTGACCGTTCGATTCCTTCTATTTCTCAAAACGATGGATATTAGATAATAAGAATAAGATTTTTGATAGGTTTAGTTTAGTTAAATAACCCGGGTATATGCATGCATATACCCGGGTTTAAACTGCTTTTGCTTTTTCATTCTTATTATGCCTCATTATTAACCTGTTCCCTTTCTTTTAATTACGTACTATGAAGACGGCGAAAAATATTATAAGCTTAGTGTTCTTGTTTACAGCCTTGTTTGCAATGCAGGCCTGCAATTCAAATAAAAACATTTACATTTTTGCAGGCGACAATGCTTCACAAGCAGAGCTATTAACAATTCAGCATCTTAAAAGCGATTTAAATAAAGTCATCGGGAAAAATATTACCGTATTAAATGCAGGTAGCCAACTTCCCGAAAAAGGATTGTTTTTTATAGTCGGCACACAAAATTCAAACGAAATAATTGCTGATTTATCTTCGAATAAAACTATTGTATTGTCCGATGGTTTTCCGGGAGAAAGAGGTGGTATTTGGGCAAAAATCAAATTGGATAAAAATCAGGATGCAATTGTGCTGGCCGGAGGCGATGTGCAGGGAACACAATATGCTGTTTATGAATATTGCAAAGAAATTTTAAATGTCGATCCGCTGGCCTACTGGAATGGCAATGCCCCAAAAGAAAATCTTAAAACAGAGCTCCTGAATTTCCAAAATAAAATAATTCCTCCACCCGAAATTCCCATCCTTTGTTACTTTGAAAACGATGTGGACGAATTGGCCAATATAAAAGAACCCAAATTAGAATACGACTGGAAGAATTATACGGAGATGATTAACTCCCTGGTTCGTATTAAATACAATGCCATTCAACTTTTCGACATGCTGGGGCGCCCCGAGTTTTTCCTGCGCCCCTCGTATAAAAAAATACGTCCCGATTACGATGTTCGAATTTCGTATATCGATAGTATGATTAATTATGCGCACGATATGGGGATGATGGTGCAAATTGATATGGCACTGGGCTACAAAATAAAACCTATGGACCAGGACAAAGCTGACTGTTGGGAAAAAAACAAACAAGACTGGATAGATACCTGGAAATATTACCTGGAAGAAACGCCCCTGTCAAAAACCGATATTTTTATTCTTCGTCCGCGCAATCAGGTGTGGGACTGGGAATACAAAAGTTCGTGTGGCGAAGATAAAATTGATGTGTTTAACGAAGTATATGCTGAGCTGGGCGATTTAATTGATAAATATAAACCCGGGGCAAAAAAAGTATTGATTTGTTACCACGATGGCATGGAAATGTTTAACGCCGATTTTAATCCGCCCAAAGACTGGATTATTGCCTGGAGTGACGACGGAAATGTCGATTTTGAGTTTTTACCGGAAAGTACAAAAGGTTACGATTTTGGAACCTATATGCATGCCGGCTTTTGGTTAAACCATACCATTCATAATCCATATCCCGAAAAGATTGATTCGGTAATGAAACAGATGGTAAATGATTATGGTGCCAATAAATATTGCCTGGTAAATGGCCAGCAATTCCGGCCATTTTTATTGAACCTGGAGGCATTTTCGAAAGTTGCCGACAATGTAAATGCATTTAATGGCGAACAGTTTTATATAGACTGGGCCACAAAATATTTTGGAGAAGAAGCTGGTACATGTGCCATTGAATCCATGAAAAAACTACACGAAGCTCAATACAATCGTTCGGGTTATGTACTTCATTTGTGGGAAATTCGCGAAGCTATAGCCTATTTGTCCGATGGTCCAATAGTACGCCCCGGAAAAACCACTATTCCGGTTGAGTATTACATGGTTGAAAGCGACTACGAACAGCGCGATGATCGGATTTCAATTCTGAAAAAATCGTTGGCTGCGGCAGAAGAAGGTATGGAGATACTGGGTGTCGACAACATATTCTACCACGATTATATTCTTTTGCCGGTACAAATTTATGTCGATTTATTAGCTTTCGAAGGGCAGTTGCATCAAATGACAAAAGCCAAAAAGCAGTTCGAAGAAACCGGCAATCCTGATTTCCTGAAACAAGCAATTGAACGAGTTGGCCCTGCACGTACAGCCTTAACTACAGTTTACGAACGTTCTGTTAATGGCGATAAAAATCCGACATGGAAAGGATGGTACGATCCTAAAAATCGTCGTCCTAACAATGGTTTTCCTACCTTTGAAATGTTGGATACAATTGAAGAGAATTTGAAAAGTAAACTTTAGTACAAAAAATATGAGAACAGGTAAAAATCTCCAAACAAAAGTTTTTGGATTAATTGCAATTTTATTTTTTTTCGCGGCCTGCGAAAAGAGTACAGAAAAAGAACCTGTAGAAAAGAACCTGGTAGATCTGGTGTATCCGCATTTAGATTCTGAGAACTCGCGCTGGTTCTTTTTTTCTTCAGCATGTCGTCCGTTTGGTATGGTAAACCTTAGTCCCGATACCCAAATTGGGGGCGCGTGGGGGAGTGGTTACCGTTATCTTACCGATACGGTTAAAGGTTTTAGTCATATTCACGCCTGGCAACTTTCTGGTCTGTCGGTAATGCCGGTTGCTTTAACCGAAAATAATAGCGAAACTATTTTTACCGATTTCTATTCGCATTTTAGCCACGAAACCGAAAAAGTACAACCTGGATATCATTACCTCGAACTCGATCGTTATAAAATTACTGCCGAAATAACCAGTACAAAACGCGTTGGTTTTCATAAATATAAATTTAATGGCGAAGGAAAAGCAGCATTATTGTTGAATTTGAATACCGTACTTGGGCCGTGCACCAACGAAAACGGACAACTTTCAAAAACGGGTGATAATACTGTTGTTGGAGAAGTTACCGCTGGGGCAACAATCCGTCGTCCTAAACCTACCAAAGTATTTTTTCAGATTGAAAGCGATACCAAAATATCAAGTGTAGAAAATGATGAAGCAACGGGAAATTTTTTGGTTGTTTTTGACGAGCAGGCCGACGAGGTTTTATTGAAAGCTGGAATTTCATACACTTCAATCGGGAATGCCGGGAAAAATATAAGTGCTGAATTACCTGGATGGGACTTTGATCAGATTGTCAGCGATTCGCAGGACGAATGGAATGCCCTGTTAAATCGTATTCAAATTGAAGGCGGAACAGAACAACAGCAACGACGTTTTTACACCGATCTTTGGCACGGATTACAAGGTCGCCGTACTATTAGCGATGCAAGCGGAGCTTACCCGGATTATACCGGTGAAGAATTTCGTGTTGGCCAGTTACCGTTAGATGAAAATGGAAATCCAAAATTTAACCATTACAATTCCGATGCATTCTGGGGGGCGCAATGGACAATTAATACACTTTGGGGGCTGGTTTATCCTGAAATTATGGACGAGTTTGTTCAGTCGATGATGGTGTATTACGCAGATGGCGGATTGGTTCCACGTGGCCCGTCAGGTGGAAATTATACTTATGTAATGACAGGTTCATCAGCCACTCCGTTTATAGTTAGTGCTATTCAGAAAGGCATTGTAACCGAGAATCTGGAAGAAATTTATCTGGCCTTGAAAAAGAATCATATGCCCGGTGGAATTATGGAAAAAGCGGGATATGAGCACAAAACCAACCTGGGTGGTGGACTGAAATACTACATTGAAAAAGGATATGTTCCACATCCGATCCCCGAAGGTAAGTTTGGCTTTCACCAGGATGGAGCCAGCCTTACCATGGAATATGCTTACCAGGACTGGACATTGGCGCAGTTGGCAAAAAAGCTGGGGTACACCGAAGATTACAAGTACTTTATGGCGCGTTCAAAAAATTACAAAAATGTGTATGATAGCGAAAGCACTTGGATGCGCCCGAAAGATGTTAATGGAAATTGGCGGGAAAATTTTGATCCCTATGAATACGAAAATGGATTTAACGAATCAAACGGGGCACAATCAACCTGGTTTGTGCCACACGATATTACCGGCCTGGCCCAATTAATGGGAGGTAAAGAAAAAGCGGTGGAAAAATTGAATTCGCAATTTGAAACAGCAGAAAAACTGGGTTTTACCTCGGGTGGAGCGCACGATCAGGAGCAACATCCTGAATATCGTCGTATTCCTGTGAACTATGGTAACCAGCCTTCAATTCAAACCGGACATGTATTTAATTTGCTCGATCGCCACGATTTATCGCAATACTGGATTCGAAAAGTGGTAGATAAAGCCTTTAGCGGACTCTCTCCTGCAGCAGGTTTTAATGGCGACGAAGACCAGGGATTAATGGGAAGTCTATCGGTGTTGTTAAAAATTGGTTTATTTCAAATGAATGGCGGCACCGATGAAAACCCGGAATACCAGCTTGGCAGTCCAATCTTTGATAAAATTACTATTCAGCTGAATCCTGATTATTATACAGGAAAAACATTTACCATTACTGCAAAAAACAATGCTGCTGCCAATGTTTTCGTGGATAAGGTTTTATTAAACAACAAGGCGGTTGAGAATTTCAACATCAGCCACCGTGAAATTACTGGCGGGGGTAGTTTGGTGTTGGAAATGACTTCAGAAAGCACAAAATAATTTTAAAAAGAAATTGTTAGACATGAAATTGAAAGCAGTATTTTTTATCGGAGTTTTCATTTTAATCAACAGTGTTGTTTTTGCCCAGTTAAAAAACAAACCCCACCTTGAAGAGGATTTTATGGACATGGGCTTCGGTATTTTTATTCACTGGAGCATGGACTCGCAATACGGTAGCGTAATCAGTCATTCCATGGTGGGAGCTTCTGAAGAGTACCTGAATAAGTACATGAATGATTTGCCTAAAACTTTTTATCCTGAAAAATTTAATCCTGATGAGTGGGCCCGCTTGTTTAAGTTGGCCGGAGCCGAATATGTGGTTTTTACTACCAAACATCACAATGGCTTTTGTATGTGGAATACCAAAACTACTGACTTTAATATAATGAATACCCCGTATGGAAAGGATATTACCGGGATGTTGTTTGAATCGTTACGAAAATATGGATTGAAGGTGGGGGTTTATTTTTCGCCTGAGGATTTTAGCTTTTTACATAAGCAAGGCAAAGTAATTTCACGAAAAGGAGAAGGAACACAGGTTACCGATAATCCGGAATTATTGGAGTACGATAAAAAACAGATTGACGAGTTGTTCAACAATTATGGTCCGATTGATATGGTGTTTTTTGATGCGTTTAGTACAAAACCTCTTGTGCAGTGGGTGCATGAGAAATACCCTGATATAATTGTAACCAGAGGTGAAATGCAAACCCCCGAACAGAAAATACCAAATGGCCCAATGCCCGGCCCCTGGGAAACTTGCATGACCATGGGTACGCAGTGGCAGTATAAACCCACTAACGAAGTCTACAAAAGTGGTACAGATGTAATTAACAAACTAATTGAAATTCGGGCAAAGGGGGGGAATTTTTTACTGAATATTGGCCCAAAACCCAATGGTGAAATTCCAATAGAGCAAGACGAACGTTTGCGCGAAGTGGGACTCTGGATGTTTGTTAACAATGAGGCAATAAAAGGAATACGCCCAATGAAGGGTATGATAAAAGATGGTGATATTTGGTTTACCCAAAACGAAGAGGAACAGGCGGTATATGTAATTATTACAGGTGAAAAGGATTGGTTTAAAGGTTTTAGAAGAAATTTTTTATTGAAAAACCTAAAGGCTACCCCGCAAACACAAGCATCGGTGTTGGGGCAAAACGATTTGGTGGTGGAATACTGGCCCGAGAACAATCCGAAAACAAAATTTGAGCAACACAATGATGTTTTAGAGATTTCGGTTAGCCGCGCCCATCGTTTATATAACGATAAAATTTGGCCCAACCCGGTAGTTGTTAAATTTATGAATGTAGATGTGATTAAATAAGAAAACAAGGCCGTTTTTGCATGTAAGGACTGTTCATAGTTAAATTTAACAGCCTCTTTTCTATTGTTATCTCCTTTCATTAAGCAAAACCAGCAATTTAAACTTAACATTTGGGTTTAATAAGAAAATGTTTTTAAAAGGTTGTTTCAGAGTAGGTTATTGTTGATTGGTAAGTTCTGGCAAGCATGTTTTGTAGTTCAGTTCTAACCAACTTCAAGAAAAAACAAAATAATTCTTAAAAAAATTAAAAATTTGTGTCCCCTTTTTAATTTATTCTCCTCTTATTAACGAATAAGCGAAGAAAAAAGAATGGAATTATACAATCGACTCATAGAAAATCCTTTGTTTTTTAAGTGGATTTATCACCCCACTCAAGAGATTGAATCCTATTGGAAACAATATCTGGAGGCCAACTCAAAAGAAGCACAGGCAATTCTTGATTTTAAGGCCCAGTTTGAAAAACACCTCCAATATAAAAACGAAACACTTTCCGAACTCGAGAAAAAAGCACTGGCGAAAAAAATAATTAAACAACTGGAAGAAGCTGACAGACAGCGTAATCGTTTTGCGTTTATGCGTGTGGCATTGCGATATGCCGCAGTAGCCGTTATCTTCCTTTCTATTGGAGGTGGTGCAGTATATTATTACATGCATGAAGACAATATTCAATACGCCATGGAAAGTTTTACTGTAACGCAAAACATCCAGGAACCGGTACTTATTCTCGACAACGAAGAGCAGATTCCCCTGAATAATGAGGAGTCGGAATTGGAATATTCAGTTGATGGAGCCATTCGTATAAACCAGAAGGAGCTCGTAGGTAATAACATTGATGCTACGGCTCCCAAAATGAACACCTTGGTTATTCCATACGGCAACCGTTCAACCATTAATTTGTCTGATGGCACCAAAGTATGGCTTAATGCAGGTAGTCGCCTTATTTATCCATCAAAATTTGTAGACAAAACCCGCGAAGTTTACCTCGTTGGAGAAGCCTTTTTTGATGTGGAAAAAAATGCCGACCAGCCATTTGTTGTAAAAACCTCAACATTGTCGGTAAAAGTCTTGGGAACTAAATTTAATGTTTCAGCCTACCCCGAAGATAACACTATACAAACAGTATTAACCGAAGGAAGCGTTGAAATAATTGAATCAAGAACAGGTTTATTTAATACAGGTGTGGTTTTAAAACCCGGGCAGTTGGCTTTGTGGAGCAAAAGCACTGAAAGTACAAAAGTATACACTGTTGATACCGACTACTACACACTCTGGACTGAAGGTATTTTCAGTTTTTCAAATACCGATTTAAATCGAATTATTAAAAAACTGGAACGATATTACAACATTCGTTTTGATTATGTAGACCCATTGGATGGAACCATAAAAATTTCGGGTAAGCTGGATGTGGCAACCAATCAGGACGAGGTGTTTGAATACCTGGAGGTATTAACAGGTTTAGATTTTATAAAAATAAACGAATGGAAGTATTTAGTTAAATAAAAGAGAAACCGGAAAATGGTGGCACATTTCCCGGTTTTAAATACCATTTAAATAACAGTATTTACAATCTAAAGTTGAACAAATTTATGAAAAAAAATTGGTTGAGCGATTCCCTCGATCCGGGATCGCTACAAAAAATGAGTAAAGTTATGCGAATCGTTTTTATCCTGATTTTTGGTTTTTCAATGGCAGTGAGTGCAGAGAGTTATGCACAAAAAACACGGATGGATATTGATATGAAAAATTCAACTATCCTCGAAGTTATTGAATATGTGGAAAGTAACAGTAAGTTTATTTTTCTGTACAAAAATGAGGATTTGGACGTAACCAAACGTGTAAACCTAAAATTGAGCGATGCAAGCATCGACGAGATTCTGGATGTTATTTTTGAAGCAAAAGACATTCAGTACGAGATTTACGATCGTCAGATTGTAGTGAAAAAAGCTGAACAAACAGCATTAGCAGTTGATCAGGGTAAACGAGAAATAGCAGGTGTTGTAACCGATGTTGATGGTGAGCCCATACCGGGTGTAACTGTTATGGTTCCACAAACTTCTGTTGGAACGGTTACCGATATTGATGGTAAGTTTAACCTGGCAGTTCCGGAAAATGCAGAAAGCCTGCATGTTTCATTCGTTGGGATGAAAACACAGGAAGTTGCCCTGGCCGGAAAAACAACCTTTACCATTGTTATGGAAAGCGAAATTGCCGGCATCGACGAGGTTGTTGTTGTTGGATATGGTGTGCAGAAAAAAGTAAACCTAACAGCTTCTGTATCACAGGTAGATTCAGAGATTATTGAAAACCGTCCTGTTTCCAATACATCTCAGGCTTTACAAGGTGCAGTACCTAACCTGCAAATATCGAATACCAGTTTTGGTGGTGAGCCGGGAGCTGACATGGATATCAATATCCGTGGTTTTATGACAAGCGGCGGAACAGGTAGTATTGGAGGTGCCAGCCCGCTTATTTTGGTCGACGGTGTGGAGATGTCAATGAATAATATTGATCCTGAAGATATTGAAACAGTTTCGGTTTTAAAAGATGCTGCAGCTGCGTCGATTTATGGTTCGCGGGCTGCCGGTGGTGCCATTCTTATTACCACGAAAAGTGGTAAAAGCATGCGCGGAGGAATGAAAATTGCTTATTCAAACAACTTTTCATGGGCACAACCAACAATTTTGCCCGAATCGGTTGATGCTTACACTTTTGCATTGGTAATGAATGAGGCCCGAGCCAATATCAACAGTAATCCCTGGTATACCGAAGAGGAACTTCAATGGATACAAATGAATATAGAGGAACCGGGAAGTGCACCTTCGTTGGTTGCCAAATCTAATGGCCTTTCCTGGGATCAGTCGTCAGCAGGTCTGGGTGCAACCGGAGCAACCGACTGGAAAGATTTTCTTTATAAGGACTGGGCTGCGCGTCAGAAACACAATGTAAATTTTAAAGGCGGAGACAAGGAGTTGAACTACTATATCTCAGCTGGTTTCTATGATGAAGGCGGTTTGCTTGAGGTTGGCGATGAATCCTATCAACGCTACAACCTGGATGCCAAAATTGCATCAAAACCTTACGATTGGTTAAGCTTTGAATTGTTAACCAAATTTGTAAAAAGCGAAGATGAATTCCCGATTAGCTACGCGCAAGGTACTTATGCCCGGCAAAGAGGCCAGGTTTTAGACTTAATGACTAAAATTAAGCCTACATTACCAACTGTTGATCCTTTTGGAGAACCGCTTGTTCAGGCTTATTATCCACTATGGAAAAATCAGCGTACCGAGAACGAGAATAACCAGATAGTGTTACTTCCCCGTGTGGTTATTGAGCCCATAAAAGGCTGGTTGGTAAACCTGGAATATAATTATAAAAGGAACAACAACAGAAGGATGAACACAGCCATTCAAACGGAGTATTATTTGCCAAATGGTACCATTACAACTACTCCATCGCAGGCCGCTACCGAAGTTGCTCCAACCTTATTTACCAACGAATATTTCTCGCCAAACTTGTATACCAGTTATACCAAATCAATTAAAGACCATAACTTTAAAATATTAGCCGGATACCAGAGCGAGTTGTATGAATCGTATAATTTAAGTGCCGAAGCAAGAACTTTGCTTTCCGACAATATTCCTTCCATCTCAACTTCAGTTGGAGAACAAACAGTTGATGATGCAATAGCACATTGGGCTACGCAAAGTTATTTTGGAAGATTAAACTACGATTACAAAGGGAAATACCTTCTTGAAGTAAGCTTCCGCAGAGATGGTTCATCGCGATTTGAAGACGGTTCGCGTTGGGCAGGATTCCCTTCTGTATCGGCAGGGTATAATGTGGCGAAAGAAGATTTCTGGCCATTGAAAGAATGGGTAAGTACATTTAAGCTTCGTGGTTCGTTTGGTACCTTGGGTAACCAAAATGTTTCAAACTACTTATACGTACCAACAATGAGTGTTGGGCAAGGTTCTTATTTGTTTAATGGCGAATGGAATTACGTTGCCAATGCACCTGATTTAACCAGTGTAAACTTAACCTGGGAAACCGTGGAAACTACCGACTTTGGGTTCGATGTTTCAGCACTTAAAGATAGGTTAGTGGTTAATTTCGACTGGTACCGTACCGATATTAACGACATGGCTGCACAGGGAGAAGCTCTGCCTGCTGTTTTGGGTACTTCAGCACCGTTAACAAACATTGGTATTACCCGTATTCAGGGATGGGAAACTGAAATCTCATGGAAACATAAAGTAAGAGACTTTAACTACAATGTTCGTTTCGTTCTTTCAGATTACAAACGTACTATTGAAGAATATCCAAATCCAACACTTTTATTGTCTGATTATTATTCAGGAAAAGATTTAGGCGAAATTTGGGGCCTTGAGTGGGACGGATGGTTCCAGTCAACGGAAGAAGTGGCAAATTACGAAATTGACCAATCATACATCCGTGGTGGAACATGGAATCCTGGTGATACCAAATATGTTGACCAAAACGGAGATATGGTTATTGACAGAGGTACCAATACCCTTGGTGATTCAGGAGACTTTGTTGTTATAGGAAACCAGACCCCACGATTTCAGTACGGTTTAAATATCGGCTGCGATTGGAAAGGCATCGATTTCAGTATGTTTATTCAGGGCGTTGGAAAAAGAGACGTGTTAATGTCGAACCACCAACGTTTCCGCGGACCGGCGCAGGGACCTTTCCATGCCATGGTTTTTGAAGAACATTTAGATTACTGGAGAGATGAAACAAGTGCTTTAGGTGCTAATACCGATGCGTACTTCCCCAGGCCATATGCACAAAATCCGGGTAATAATAACAGAAACTACCGCTTTGCAGTTGATCGTTATGTGCAAAATGGTGCATACATGAGATTAAAGAATGTACAGATAGGATATACGCTTCCGAAAAACATAAGTCAAAAAGTAATGTTGGATCGTGTAAGAGTTTATGTATCAGGTGAAAACCTTTGGACAAAAACAAAAATGATGATGTACGATCCGGAAACAGCCGTTGGTAACTTTGGTAGTGCGTACTCTTACCCACTGTCGAAGGTAATTTCAACCGGGGTAAATATTTCATTCTAAAACACGTATAAAATAGATTAAAATGAAAAAGCTAATATATTTATTTATCGTAATCTTCTCTTTATCAATTGTTTCTTGCGATGAAGATTACCTGGAAAGGACTCCTTTGGATCAAATTTCGGAACCGGAATTCTGGAAAACAGCAAGCGACCTGAAATTATATTCAAACTGGTTCTACAACAAATTGCCGGGTTGGGCTGGCGTTGGTAATGGTTTTTCAGCCAACCCCGACAATGGAACAGATGTTTCGCTTTATACTACTGTTCCCGATGGATTAAACGGAAACAACACCGTTCCAACTGCAGCGTCAGGAACCATTTGGAGCTGGGATGAAGTGCGCAGGGCAAACTACTTTTTGGCGAATGTATCAAAAGCAGAAGGTGATGAAGCAAGTATCAACCAGTATACCGGAGAAGGATATTTCTTTCGTGCTTACTTTTATTACGAGTTGTTAAACAGATACGGTGCTTTGCCAATTATCGACAAGTACATTGATAACACTGATACCGATTATTTATACGCTGCAAGAGGTCCGCGTAATGAAGTGGCTGATTTTATTTTGGCTGATCTTGATATGGCTATATCGCTGTTGAAAACAAAAGGCGATTTAAGTGGCGAACCAAGGGTAAGTAAAGAAGTTGCTCAGTTATTTAAAGCACGGGTTGCCCTGTTTGAAGGAACCTGGGAAAAATATCACGCAGGTACCGAATTTGGAGTTTCCGGTTCAGATGGATCAGCTTATTTGCAACAAGCTGCCGATGCTTCAAAAGCAGTAATCGATGGAGGTGCTTTTTCTTTGCATGCTGATTATGGATCAATTTTTAATCAAACAGATTTAAGTGGTAACAAGGAAGTAATGTTGTGGAGACAATACGATTATATTACCTATGGTCGTAGTTACGGAAACGATTCGCAATACTTTCCAAACAGAAGTGGATATACACGATTTGCAGTTCGCAGTTATTTGTGTAAAGACGGACTACCTGTTTCTGTTAGTCCATTATACAAAGGCGACGAAATGTTGGATTCGTTAGAAATAAACAGAGACCCAAGGTTAGCCGCTACCGTTATGGTTCCGGGTGATATTGAAATTATCAACTCAAATGGAGATACCGTATTTTTTAGCGTACCCGAGCTTTCTGGTAACGGCATGTGCCCAACAGCTTACGAAACGCAAAAATACCGCATCTTAAATGTTGATGAAGAACTGAATAATGTATCTAAAGACCTCGCAAAAATAAGTTTCAGGTATGCAGAAGCATTACTTATTTATGCCGAAGCAAAAGCTGAACTGGGCACTGTAAGTCAGGGAGACCTGGATGTGTCGATCAATAAACTTCGCGACCGTGTGGGGATGCCACATTTAACAATGGCCTCAATTACAGCTGACCCTGAGTGGCCCGATTATGGCTATACTTTAACTGATGTTTTATACGAAATTAGAAGAGAAAGATCGGTAGAATTATTAGGTGAAGGTTTTAGAAGCGATGATTTAAGACGTTGGAGAGCGCATAATTTGTTTGTAGGAAAAAGACCCCGTGGAGCCTTTTACGAGGATATCTTAAAAAATGCAAACAACAAGCTTACGAGCGATGAAGAAGGCTATCTTGATCCATACCAGGGGGCGATTCCGACAGGCTACGGTTTTAACCCATCAAGAGACTACCTGAGCGCTTTACCTTCTGATGAACTTGTTTTAAACGAGAACCTTACCCAAAATCCGGGTTGGGAATAAAATATAACCTTTCGCATAGGTTTAGTTTAGTTTGTTAAGTTAAACTAGGGGGAGCTTGTCTCCCCTTTTTTTTCAGAAAAAAGACCGCAAATAAATCGGTTTAAATAAAAAATGGAATGAATATAACCTTTTTAAAAAGCAAAATTCTCCTGCTTTGTTGTATTATTTCTTTTCTGGGAGCTTGTAAAGTGGCCAATAAAGAAAATACAAAACAACCCAATATTTTATTTCTGTTCACCGATGACCAGCGCTACGGTACCATTGGCGAAATGCAACACGACCCGGTGCAAACACCCAACATCGATCGCCTGGTAAAAAGTGGTGTTACATTTACCAACTCTTATATCTTAGGCGCACCACACGGAGCAGTATGTTCGCCGAGCCGCGCTATGCTTATGACCGGTCGTCATTATTTTAACCTGCCCGCCAACGTTTATGCCCAGTGGACAGTTCCCGCTAGCGAACGCGGAAAATGCGATTTTATAACCTTTCCGGAGCATTTTAAAAACAATGGCTACCAAACTTTTGCCACCGGAAAACAACACAATGGTACGCCATGGCTTGAGCGTGGATTTGACCACTGTAAATCGGTGTACCTTGGTGGAATGACCAAACATTTCGGTACACTGGTGAAAGATTTTGAACCAGCTTCAGGTTGGTCGGAACCTTACTCTGACAAAGAAAAATTTTCGAGCGAAGTTTTTGCCGACGCAGCCATCGATTTTATTCAGCACAGCACCGGCGAAAAACCATTTTTAATGTATGTGGCTTTTACCGCTCCACACGATCCGCGCACTGCACCTGAAGCGTTTCATAAAATGTATCCGGCAGAAGAAATGGAGCTTCCTGCTAACTTTAAGCCCGGACATCCTTTTCCTATTGCCGATATGCACATTCGCGATGAGAAACTGGCTGCCTTTCCTCGCACTGCCGACGAAATAAAAAAGCATATCTCGGATTATTATGCCATGATTACTGCAACTGATGTCCAAATTGGAAGAATATTGGACGAGTTGGAAAAATCGGGTAAAGCAGAAAACACCATCATTGTATTTTCTGGCGATAATGGACTTGCTGTTGGGCAACATGGCCTGCTGGGCAAACAAAATTTATACGAACACAGCATAAAAGTACCGCTGATTTTTTGTGGACCCGGTATTCCTGAGGATCAAAAACGCGAAGCTCTGGTATACCTGCACGATGTGTTTCCTACTTTATGTGCGCTCACAAATCTGGAAATTCCGGAATCAATTCAAACCAAAGATATTAGTCCTGTTATTCATAACGAAAAAGAAAAAGTACACGATGCTTTGCAGTTTGCCTATAATGCCTGGCCCGGTGATGTAAAACGTGAAAAAGAAGGTCAACCCTCGGATAGGGGAGCTAACCGCGCAGTGCGCAAAGGCGAATGGAAACTGATAATTAGCAGTAAAGAAGGGATAGAAACTCAACAGCTGTTTAACCTGAAAGACGATCCATGGGAGTTAAATAATTTGGTGAATGAAAAAGCATACACTGCAATAAAAGAAGAATTGATAGCAGAACTTCGAGAATTAATTTCAGAAACAGGAGATCCTGCAAATTTAGACAAAGATGAATTTGGTTTATATAACGAATAATTGATACATGAACCGGAAGAAAAGAGCTCTGAGCTTTCTGCTTCCTTCTTTTAACTTTTTAAAATGAAACCAACTAAAAATAAATCAGCATTAAATAAGATATGTCTTTTTTTTCTGCCGGTATTAATGTTACTGGTTGCCGAAAAAATAAAAGCACAAGACAATCAGGAACTTACGTGGGATGAACTTGCAGGTAACTATGAATGCCCCGGGTGGTTCCGCGATGCCAAATTTGGTATCTGGTTCCACTGGGGGCCTCAGGCAGTTCCCGAGCAGGGAGGTGGCTGGTATGCCCGTCATATGTACATGAAAGATGTAGGCCGTCAGAAATTTGGTAAAATGGCCCGACCTTACCACGAACAAACTTACGGACACCCCTCTGAATTTGGATTTAAAGATGTAATTAACACCTGGAAAGCCGAAAATTTTAACGCCGAAGCATTGGTGAAATTTTCAAAAGAAAACGGTGCGAAATATATTGTCGCTTTGGCCAATCATCACGATCATTTCGACCTTTGGAATTCAACCTATCATGAATGGAACTCGGTGAACGTAGGACCGAAAAAGGATATTATCGGCGAATTTGCAGCCGCAACCCGAAACGCCGGGCTTAAATTTGGTGTAACCAGTCACGACGACCGTTTTCTGAATTGGTGGCTACCGGCCTTTGGAGCCGATGAAACCGGAGAAAAAGCCGGTGTACCCTACGATGGACGCTTGACAAAGGAAGATGGGAAAGGCCTTTGGTGGGAAGGACTCGACCCGGCCGATTTATATGGCCCCGCACCTGAAGACCGAACACCCGAAGTAATTAACGCTATTAAACAAAACTGGGAAAAGCGCCATAAACAATTGGTTGACGATTATAAACCAGATTTATTATACAACGATGGCCTTAATTTTTCGTATGGACAGCACGGCAAAGAGGTGGTGCGGCGCTTGTATAACAATAGCCTGAAAGAGAATGGGAAAATTGATGCCGTAATGCTTCTTAAAAGATTGGAGCCCGGAACGGTAAATGAAGTGGAGTCGGGAGGAAGTAATACTTTGCGTGAATATCCCTGGCAATCGGAAATTACCTTTACCGATTGGTTCTACAAAAAAGACCGCCATTTAACACACAATGCCACTACTATTCTGGAAATGTTAATTGATGCGGTGAGTAAAAACGGAAACTTGTTGCTAAGTATGGAATTAAATCCGGATGGCAGCATACCTTCGGAAATTAAAGAGGAAGTTCTAAAAGTTGGCGACTGGCTAAAAATTAACGGAGAAGCCATTTACGGATCACGCCCCTGGAAAGTATTTGGCGATGGGAAAGGTGTGCGTGGCGAATCAGTAGAAACCGTGGTTGGCGAACTTCGAAATGCCACAGAAAATCAGAAAAAGGGTGAGCATTTTAACCAGCGTACAACGGCCACACCGGCATTTGCCCACGACGAAGTGCGCTACACCACAAAAGGTACAGATTTTTACATTATAGTAATGAATCCTGCAGGCGGCAAATTTGCCATCCCTTCGCTTGGAAAAAATAGTGAGGTTAATCCTGGCGAATTAATTGCCCTTACCCAATTGTACGATGGCCGGGAAATTACCTTCACACAAAACTTTGCAAGTTTGGTAGTGAACATGCCTGCTGTAAACGGGAAAAGCTACCCTGTTGTACTAAAAGCAAAGTTTAAAGACGTGCAGTTTTAATCAGGAAAATCAAGATAAAATGTTGCTACAAAAATCATATTTTCGAAAGATTGTTGGACTTCTTTGTCTGGCTACAATTATTTTTTCAGGCAGTGCACAGGAAACTAAACTTCCTTACCAAGACGAGTGCCTGAGTATTGAAGAGCGTGTTAACGACCTCATTTCGCGAATGACTTTAGAGGAAAAGGTTTCGCAAATGATGAATAAAGCACCGGGGATTCCGCGTTTAGATGTTCCTGAATACGAATGGTGGAACGAATGTTTACATGGTGTAGCCCGTGCCGGCGAAGCAACGGTTTTTCCACAGGCCATTGGTTTGGCGGCTACCTGGGATCCACAGCTCATTTACGAATCGGCAGTGGTTATTTCAGACGAAGCCCGTGCAAAACACCACGAAGCACAACGCAACAATTCCTACAAAAGATACGAAGGTTTAACTTACTGGACTCCCAACGTAAATATTTTTCGCGATCCGCGTTGGGGCCGTGGACAGGAAACGTACGGAGAAGACCCGTACCTGACTGCCCGCATGGGAGTTGCTTTTGTAAAAGGGCTTCAGGGCGACGATCCGGAATATTTAAAACTGGTAGCCACGCCAAAACACTTTGCCGTACATAGTGGCCCCGAGCCGGAAAGACATTTTTTTGATGCTGCCGTTAACGAACGCGATTTCTACGATACGTATTTGCCGGCTTTTGAGGCTTGTATCAAAGAAGCAAATGCCTACTCTGTAATGGGGGCTTACAACCGCACCAACGGAGTACCGTGTTGTGCCAGTCCGTATTTGCTTACCGAAATTCTACGCAACGACTGGGGCTTTGAGGGGTACGTGGTTTCCGATTGTAACGCCATTCGCGATGTGCACGATTACCACAATTTTACCGACTCGGAAGAAGAGGCTGCGGCGGTGTCAGTTCTGGCAGGGTGCGATTTAAATTGCGGTTACCGCTATGCCTATCTTGAAGGGGCTGTTGAGCAGGGATTTATTACCGAAGATGAAATTGATGTATCATTAAAAAGGCTTTTTGTAGCGCGTTTTAAACTGGGGATGTTTGATTCGCCCGAAAATGTGCCTTATGCCAAAATCCCTATGAGCGTGGTAAGCTCAGAAAAACACCGAAAACTGGCGCTTGAAACGGCTCGGAAATCAATGGTTTTGTTGAAAAACGAAAACGAAACATTGCCACTGAAAAAAGATATTAAATCGATTGCTGTTATTGGTCCAAATGCCAATAACCTGGAAGTTTTGCTGGGCAACTACAACGGTTTTCCGGCAAAATACAGCACTCCGCTTGAAGGTATAAAAAGTAAGGTTTCAAAAGACACAAAAGTATATTTCGAAACAGGGTGCGAATTAATTGATACAGCATCTTCTGCATCGCTTATTCCGGCTGGATTTTTGAGTTTTAACGGAAAGCAGGGATTACAAGCCAGCTATTTTAACAACCTCGATTTCTCGGGCAAAGCTCTTGAAACGCGTGTTGAAAAAGGCGTTAACACCAATTGGAATGCTAATCCGGTTAAAGGATTAAACCTAAGCGAATTTGCAGTTAAATATGACGGTACAATTAAAGTAGCTGTTTCGGGAGAATATGAATTGGGTGTGCATGCCAGCGGTGGTTTTCAATTCTCGGTAGATGGTAAAGTAGTAATTGACAATTTTGAAGCGCCCAAACGCAGGTTGTTACTCCAAAGCGTGTACCTTGAAAAGGGAAAAGAATACGCTATCAATATTGAATACAAGCACAAAGGCGTTCCTTCAAAATTAAAGCTGATGTGGAAAACACCGGGTAAATCATCTTACGAAAAAGCTATTGAAATTGCCGATAAATCGGATGTGGTTGTTTTTGTAGGTGGCATTTCACCCGGAGTTGAAGGCGAGCAAATGCGCGTTGATTGGGACGGCTTTGATGGTGGCGACAAAACAAATATTCAACTGCCAACCGTGCAGAAAGAATTAATTAAAAAACTGCACGCTACTGGAAAACCTGTGATTTTGGTTCTGTTAAATGGTAGTGCATTGGCTATAAACTGGGAAAATGAAAACCTGCCAGCTATTCTGGAAGCCTGGTATCCCGGCGAATTGGGCGGAACCGCTATTGCCGATATTCTTTTTGGCGATTACAATCCTTCGGGGCGCTTGCCGGTAACCTTTTACAAATCAGAAAAAGACTTGCCTCAGTTTGTTAATTATGCCATGAAAGGCAGAACTTATCGTTACTTTAAGGGAGAGGCCTTGTATCCTTTTGGTTATGGCTTAAGCTTTACAAATTTCGAGTATAAAAATATTACCTTGTCGAAAGAGAAGATGGCAGCAAATGATTCATTGCAGGTTACTGTTGAAGTAAGCAACAATGGTGATTATAAAGGCGATGAAGTTGTTCAGCTTTATGTTAGTGATGTTGAAAGTGATGAAGTTCGTCCGTTAAAAAGCTTAAGGGGAATTAAACGAATCTCACTTGAACCCGGAAAATCAACAATGGTTACTTTTTCCGTGAAATCAGAAGACCTCGCGTTTTTTGATATTCAGCATGATAAAAAAGTAGTGGAGCCGGGTGTGTTCGAAATAGGAGTAGGGCCTTCTTCGGCTAAATTGACTAAGCGAAGTTTTGAAATTAAATAACACAAAGGGAAATAAAATGTTAGCAAAGTTAAAATCGTTGGTATTGGCGTTTGTTGCTGTTTCTGCCTTTACGGGGTGCAAAACCGAAAAAAGTGAGGCGCCTAAGCAACCCAATATCTTATACATAATGGCCGACGATCACACCGGGCAGGCATGGGGAATTTACGGCGGAATTTTAAAAGACTATGTTTATGCGCCAAATATTAGTCGCCTGGCTGAGGAAGGTTGTGTGTTGGATAACTGTTTGGTGTCGAACTCCATTTGTACGCCAAGCCGTGGTACTATTTTAACCGGACAATACAGCCATATTAACGGAATTAAAACATTGAGTGGTTCGTTGTATCCCGAGCAAAATAACATTGCTAAAGTTTTAAAGGATGTAGGTTATCAAACCTCGGTAATTGGAAAATGGCACTTGAAAAAAGAGCCATCCGGATTCGATTATTATTGTGTTCTTCCCGGGCAGGGGCGTTATTGGGATCCAATTCTAAAAACCAAAGAAAACTGGGAAGATGCACATGAAGGAGGAACAGCTTATGAAGGTTTTAGTACCGATGTAATTACCGATAAAACTATTGAGTGGCTCGAAGGTATTGATAAAAACAAACCATTTATGGCGATGTGTCATTTTAAGGCAACACACGAGCCCTGGGATTATCCCGAGCGTTTCAGCCATTTGTATCGCGATCAGGAGATTCCAATTCCAGGTTCGTTTTACGATCAGGGAGCTGACGATACCGGCCGTTCATTTAAAGGCCAATCGGTTGATAACCTGAAAAAACGTTACCTGCAAGCCTCAGCTAATCCCGACGATACTCCTGGTTTCATGAAGTATCCTGAATTACCTTTTTCGGTTGATGGATTAACAAACAACGACGCACGTTACAAAACCTACCAAAAATATGTGAAAGATTTTATGCGTTGTGGTGCCGCTATCGACGATAATATTGGAAAGCTATTGAATTATCTGGATGAAAAAGGTTTGGCAGAAAACACCATTGTAATTTATACCGCCGATCAAGGCTACTACCTTGGCGAACACGGTTGGTTCGATAAACGGATGATTAACGAAGAAT
The DNA here is from genome assembly GCF_913063105.1 of uncultured Draconibacterium sp. Classification (GTDB taxonomy): domain Bacteria; phylum Bacteroidota; class Bacteroidia; order Bacteroidales; family Prolixibacteraceae; genus Draconibacterium. Next base: position 70,291 of record NZ_CAJXYQ010000008.1, read on the forward strand.
CGGTACATATGCCATTTGTTATTCGTTATCCCAAAGAAATTCCTGCAGGAACACGCAACAACGATATTATTGAAAATGTGGATTTCTCAGCTTTATTTGCCGATTATGCCGGAGCAGCTTATCCGGGCGCAATGCAAGGGCATAGCTTCCGCGAAAACCTGAAAGGAAACACGCCCGACGATTGGCGCAAATATGGTTATTATCGTTACTGGGAACACCAAACCATGCGGCCGGGACACTTCGGAATTCGTGGCGACCGCTACAAGTTAGCTTTCTTTTACGGAAATGGTTTTAAAGCGAATGAATTTGGCGAAGGCGAAGAAACCGGGCGTTACTGGGATTTTTACGATCTTGAAAAAGATCCAAAGGAATTACATAATGCTTACAATGAGCCCGAATATCAGGGTATTATTGCTGAAATGAAAAAGGAAATTCTTCATCAACGGGAATTGCTTGGCGACACCGATGCCGATAATCCGGAGATTTTGGAGATAATTGCAGAACACTGGAACGACTAAGAATTTCGCGCAGATAACGCAAATAATCGCAGATGTATAATTCTTCATCTGTGTAAATTTGCAAAATCAGCGTGCAAAGGTTTAAAAATGAACAAATTAAAAAGCATATCAATTTGGGGCTTGATTTTATCGCTGGCATTCGCGTTTGCCTGTACAAAGGAAAACGTAGTTAGCAAACCCAATATCATTATCATAATGGCAGATGATTTGGGCTATGCCGATTTATCGTGTTATGGCAGTAAAACCATAAATACACCCAACCTCGATAAACTGGCCGCTGAAGGAATCCGGTTTACCGATTTCCACTCCAACGGCCCGGTATGCAGTCCCACGCGGGCAGCACTGCTCACCGGAAAATACCAGCAACGAGTGGGTATTGATGGTGTTGTTACCGCTAAGAGTCATCGTCACGTAGGTTTGGCTCCTGGTGAAAAAACGTTTGCCGAAACATTTAAAGATGCTGGCTATGCAACCGGAATGTTTGGGAAATGGCATGTAGGTTACGAAACAAAATTTAATCCCATCAATCAAGGCTTTGATGAATACATTGGTTTTGTTTCAGGCAATGTTGATTACCATTCGCACGTGGATCAGGAAGGGTACGAAGACTGGTGGACCGGCGATAAACTGGTAAAAGAAAAAGGCTACTCTACCGACTTGATTACAAAACATTCGGTCGGTTTTATCAAACGGCACAAAGACAAACCTTTTTTACTGTATATCCCGCACGAGGCGCCTCATGGCCCTTTTCAGGGAAGAAATACCGAAGCCCGCCGCCAAATAGGAGGAAAAGACGATCCGGGATTTAACAAACGCGACCCGAAAGAAATTGAGGAACCCATCTACAAAGAAATGATAGAAGTCATGGACGAAGGTATTGGTGCAGTAATTAATACATTGAAAGAATTAGAGCTTGATAAAAATACATTCGTTTTCTTTTGTTCCGACAATGGTGGTATTTCACGTTTAGCCGATAATGGCCCACTGCGTGGTTTTAAAGCAAGCCTTTGGGAAGGTGGTCATCGCGTGTCGGCCATTGCCTGGTATCCCGGAGTAATTGCTCCTAATCAGATAAATGATGAAACGCTATTAACCATGGATCTTTATCCAACTCTTGCTGAAATGATTGGGGCTGAAATCCCGCAAAATATTGATGGTGTAAGTTTTAAAAATCATTTGCTGAAAGGCGAGGAGATACCTGAAAGGGATTTGTTTTGGAGTTTCTCAGGAAAAACAGCTTTACGCTCTGGCGACTGGAAACTTATGCGCTTTAAAAGTGCTGAACCACAACTGTTTAATTTGAAAACTGACATTGGGGAAACAACTAACGTAGCTTCTGAGAATCCGGCATTAGTTGAAGAAATGTTAGAAAAAATACGATTGTGGGAAGAGGATGTATTCTTAACTCAATAAGAAACAATATTAATGAACAGACTAATTACGTATACAAGTATTGCCCTGATGATGTTCGTGCTTGGAAGCTGTACGCAAAAAACTTCTAAATCGAATACTTCACAGAGTGGAGTGGAAGGGAAACCCAATGTAATTTTAATAATGACCGACGATCAGGGATTTGGCGACCTGGGGTATTATGGAAATCCGCACATAAAAACACCGGTGCTTGACAAATTTGCTGGCGAGAGTGTGCGTTTCGATGAGTTTTTGGTGTCGCCGGTTTGTGCCCCAACCCGCTCGGCCTTAATGACTGGCCGCTATACCTTGCGAACAGGCGTGCGCGACACGTACCAGGGGGGGGCAATGATGGCGGCTTCTGAAATAACCCTTGCCGAAATATTAAAAGATGTGGGTTATAAAACCGGAATGATTGGTAAGTGGCATTTGGGCGATAACTATCCAATGCGCCCTGAAGATCAGGGCTTCGATTATACCTTGCGTCATTTGTCGGGAGGTATCGGGCAGTGGGGCGACTGGCCCAACCACCTAAAAGGCAACCGAAGCTATTTTGATCCTGCGCTTTTTGAAAACGGTAAAATGGTCGAAAGCCGGGGCTATTGCAGCGATGTTTTTACCGATGCAGCTATCCAGTTTCTGGAAGAAAACCAAACCGATCCTTTCTTTTTATATCTGGCGTTTAACGCACCACACGATCCGCTACAGGTTCCGCAGGAATATTACGAAATGTACAAAGACATTGATCCGGCTTCAGGTTTCGAAAACGACAGCCGCCCTTTTCCCGAGATGAACGAAAACATGAAGGAGAAAGCCCGGAAAGTGTATGCGATGGTCACCAATATCGATGATAATATGGGGCGTTTGTTAACAAAAATGGATGAGCTCAACTTAAGCGAAAACACTTTGGTGATATTTATGAGCGACAACGGACCAATTCCTTACCGGTATTTGGCCGGAATGCGCGGAAGAAAATCATCGGTTTACGAAGGTGGCATACAGGTACCCTGTTTTTGGCGCTATCCCAATGGATTTAAACCCGACCGGGATATTAAGGCTACCGCTTCGCATTTTGACATCTTTCCAACCATTGCCCAATTATGTGGCGCCACTATTCCAACCGACCGAAAAATTGACGGCATAAGTTTGTTGCCTTTGTTAACAGGAGAAGCTTCAGAACTGCCCAAACGTAATATTTGCCGTTACTGGTCACGCCGCGAACCCCGAAAATTCGATAATATGATGATTAGGAACAGCCGGTTTAAATTGGTTGGAAACTGTAGCGAGAATGCCACTATTGACGAATTTGAATTGTTTAGTCTCAACGATCCGTATGAACAACACAATATTGTTGAAGGCCACAAGGAAACGGCAACTGCCTTAAAAACCGACTTAAATAACTGGATTGATGAGCTGCTGGCCGAGCAAAATGCGCTGCATGCTCCGCGAATGATAATCGGAACAGAACATGAAAATCCAAGTATGTTAAACTTAAACGATGTGCATTTTACACCGCACGAAAAAGCGGATAAAAATATTGTTTACTGGGCTACAAAAGCCGCGCAGAGTGGCAGGTATGAGATTAAGCTGTTTTTTAAAAAGCCTATAGCTGCCAGTTGCGATGTTGAGCTATTTATAGGGGAAGAAAAACATACTTTTCATTTTAAAAATCCGGCGAGTGCAAAACTGTTGCTTGGTGAATTTTATATTCCGCAGGGCGAAATAGACCTAATTCCGGCAGTTTTTGTAAACGAAAACAACAAGGCGAATTATGTCATGCCCTTTTATGTTGAGGTAAATTTAATGGATACGAAATAGCTAAAATGATGAATAAAATACTGATAACGCTCTTGGTTTTAATGAGTTTGTTGGCGTGTGAAAATGCAGAAAAACCATCCGGATTTCGCTTACTTTATACCAAACCCGCTGAAATTTGGACAGAAGCTCTGCCCATTGGTAACGGACGAATGGGAGCAATGGTTTACGGTGGCGTTCAGCAAGAACACATTCAGTTTAACGAGGAGACATTGTGGACGGGCGAACCACACGATTATTCGCACAAGGGAGCAAGCAACTACCTGGCAGAAATCAGGCAACTGTTAGCAGATGGCAAACAACGCGAGGCGCAAAACCTGGCTTCCGAAAAATTTATGAGTGTTCCGCTGCATCAGAAAGCGTATCAGCCCTTTGGCGATTTGTATCTCCAATTTCCGGGACATGAGAATTATACGGCTTATCAACGCGAGTTAGATATCGAAAAGGCCCTTGCAAAGACTTCCTATATAGTTGACGGTGTTCAATATAAGCGTGAAGTGTTTGCCTCCTTCCCCAACCAGGTTATAGCGGTAAACCTTAGTGCAGATAAAAAGAAGGCTCTGAATTTTGAGCTTGCTCTGGATGCTGTTCACGAACAAAAAGCTGTTTTTACCGAAGGAAATACAATGGAGCTGAAAGTAAACGTGAAAGATGGCGCATTGTATGGCGTGGCAACGCTGGTGGTAAAAACCGATGGCGCATTTGCTGCGGTAGATAACAACATTCAAATAAAGGACGCTTCGGAAGCAACCATCTACCTTTCAGCTGCAACAAATTATGTAAATTTTAACGACGTTAGTGCCGATGCAAAAAAGCTGGCCGGTGAAAAGTTAAAGCATCTGGAGGGTAAAAAATACAAGGAGTTAAAAGCCGATCATATTGCCGACTATCAGCAACTTTACAATCGTTTTAAAATTGATTTTGGCGATAACGGCCGTGCAGCCATGACCACTGAAAAGCGCATTGTTGAATTTGAACGTTTACCGGAAGATCCGCAGTTGCTGGCCTTGTATGTGCAATATGCCCGTTACCTAACCATTGCCGGTAGCCGCGAGGGTACGAGGCCAACTACCTTACAGGGAATTTGGAACGATAAAATTCGCCCACCCTGGGAAAGTAAATATACCGTAAACATTAATACCGAAATGAACTACTGGCCGGTGGAATTAACCAACCTGCCGGAGTGCCACGAGCCCTTGTTTACCATGCTTAAGGAGGTTGCTGAAACAGGAGCGATTGTGGCCAGAGAACACTACAATTGCGATGGTTGGGTTCTACATCATAACACAGATATTTGGAGAGGGGCAGCACCTATAAATGCGTCGAATCATGGAATATGGGTAACCGGTGGTGCGTGGTTGTCAACCCATTTCTGGGAACATTATTTATTTACTCAAGACAAAAAGTTTTTGGAGGAGAACTACGAGTTAATAAAGGGTTCGGCGCAGTTTTTTGCCCAATTTTTATACCGTGATCCCAATACCGGATACCTGATCAGTTCGCCATCCAACTCTCCCGAAATTGGTGGTCTGGTGGCTGGTCCAACCATGGATCATCAAATTATCCGCGCCTTATTTCGGATTTGCATTGAAGCTTCTGAAAAACTAAACAAAGACCATGCTTTTGCCGAAGAATTAAAAGCCCTGATTCCGCAGATAGCACCCAACCAAATTGGGCAGTACGGGCAGTTGCAGGAGTGGTTGGAAGACAAAGATAATCCGGAAGTAAAACACCGCCATGTGTCGCACTTGTGGGCGGTTTATCCGGGAAGTGAGATTAATCCGGAAGAAACACCAGAGTTGATGAATGCCGCGCAGCAATCGCTCGAATTTCGTGGCGATGGTGGTACCGGATGGAGCCTGGCCTGGAAAATCAATTACTGGGCGCGTTTTCTCGATGGTAATCATGCTTACAAAATGATTCACCGCCTGCTGAGTCCGGCTATTACTCCCGATAACAAAGAAAGAGGGGGGTCGTATGTCAACCTTTTCGATGCCCATCCTCCATTTCAGATTGATGGGAATTTTGGCGGTGCCTCCGGAATCATTGAACTGTTGTTGCAAAGTCATTTGGGTAAAATTGAGCTTTTGCCAGCCTTACCCAGCGCTCTGCCAAACGGAAACATTTCGGGTGTTTGTGCGCGGGGTGGGTTCGAACTGGCTTTTTCGTGGAAAGACGGGCAGCTTGAAAAAGTGGAAGTACTTTCAAAGGCCGGCAACACTTGTCACTTAAAATACAACGATACCTTGATTGAATTTGAAACAGAAAAAGGCAAGAATTATAGTTTTAATGGCGAACTAAAATAAAAATTGCAATGTTGAGTGCTTATCGAAAAATACAAACTTTTATTGTAGCAATTATCTGTTTCGGGATGGTACTGGGGGCTTGTACCAAAACGGAAACAAATAAAAAACCTAACGTCATCATCTTTTTCACCGACGACCAGGGCTATAACGACGTAGGGTGTTTTGGCTCACCGCTAATAAAAACACCTCATCTCGACCAGATGGCCAACGACGGAATTCGTTTCACCGACTTCTATTCGGCCTCGTCGGTTTGTTCGCCATCGCGTGCGGCCTTGCTAACCGGGTGTTATCCGCTAAGGGTAGGCGTTCCGGTGGTTTTATGGCCTGCCAGCGAAACAGGCCTGGCCCAAAGCGAAGTAACCATTGCCGATATGCTGAAAGAACAAGGGTATGCAACCGCCTGTATTGGTAAGTGGCATTTGGGCGATAAACCCGAGCTTTTGCCAACCAGCCAGGGCTTCGATCAATATTACGGAATCCCGTATAGCAACGACATGTCGATAAACCGCAGTTTTAAACTCGCTGAAAATATCGTGTACAACGAGGGCATGAACCTCGACAGCCTGAAGGAGGTAAAATGGCGGGGCGGTAAAGTGCCTTTAATGCGCCAGGACGAAGTGATTGAGTACCCGGTTGACCAAACAACTTTAACAAAACGATACACCAACGAAGCAACAAAATTTATAAGGGAGAACAAGGACAGTAGTTTTTTCCTCTACATCGCACACACAATGCCTCATATTCCGCTATTTGCTTCACCTGAATTTAAGGGGAAGAGCGAACGGGGCTTGTATGGCGATGTTATTGAGGAGCTCGACTGGAGTATGGGCCAGATTCTGCAAACGCTTCAGGAACTTGAGCTGGATGAGAATACGCTCGTAGTTTTTACTTCGGATAATGGCCCGTGGAACCTGAAAAATGGTCATGGCGGCAGTGCATTCCCCTTGCGTGGTTTCAAATTCAGTACCTACGAGGGCGGCATGCGTATGCCAATGATTGCCCAATGGAAAGGTAAAATACCGGCAGGTGCCGAGTGCTCGGAAATTGCATCTACAATTGATTTGCTGCCAACAATTGCCGGTTTAACTGGTGCCAAATTACCTGAACGAAAAATTGATGGAAAGAATATCTGGCCTTTACTCTCTGGTGATGAAACGGCTGCTTCACCGCACGAAGCATTCTTTTATTACCGCGACAGTACCCTGCAGGCAGTTCGTGTTGGCGAATGGAAACTCAGGGAAGAGGAAGGTGAAATTGAGCTTTTTAATTTGAATGAAGATATTTCAGAGAAGAACAACCTGGCTGATCAGTATACTGAAACAGTTGGGGAAATGAAAACGATAATGGCTGATTTTGATGAAAGTTTAAATAATAACCGCCATTAAATATTTGATTTTAACAAAGTGAAGAGTTGATAGATAATTTTTAGTAAAATATGTTACGCGTATCATTAATAGTTTTGTTGGCGGTTATTGCATTTGCTTGTACTAAGCCCAAAGAGCGAGATATTAATAAACCTAATATCATTTACATTTTGGCAGATGACTTAGGTTATGGTGATGTTTCCTCGTATAACAAAGAATCAAAAATACAAACACCCAACATCGATCATTTGGCTAAAAATGGGGTAATGTTTACTGATGCCCATACGAGTTCGTCGGTTTGTACACCAACCCGTTATGGTATATTAACAGGGCGTTATAACTGGAGAACTAGGTTAAAACAAGGGGTGTTAAGTGGCTATTCAAAGTCGCTTATAAAACAAGAACGCACAACCGTTGCAGAACTCTTAAAAGACAATGGTTACAATACTGCCTTTATTGGGAAATGGCATTTAGGTTGGGATTGGGCTTTAAATAATCCGGATTCGATAGACATCGATAAACTGAAATCAATTCCGGAAGTAGATTTTTCCCAGCCAGTTAAAAACGGGCCAAATACGCATGGTTTTGATTATAGTTTCGGTTTTTGTGGTTCACTGGATATGCCTCCGTATGTATGGGTTGAGAATGATGTGGCAACAATGGTTCCTGTAAAAATTACGGTTGGAAAAAGAGGACAAACTACCTGGCGTAAAGGCCCAACTTCTAATGATTTTGATCATGAACAAGTACTGCCTGAAATAACAAAAAGAACAGTCAGATATATTGATGAAAATGCAAATCAGGATAACCCATTTTTTGTATACATGCCACTTCCTGCTCCGCATACACCCATATTACCCACAAAAGAGTTTCAAGGGAAAAGTGGTTTGGAAAACCCTTATGGTGATTTTGTTTTAATGGTAGATTGGGTTGTTGGTGAGGTAACAAAAGCATTGGAAAAGAATGGCATTTCTGAAAAGACCTTAATTGTATTTACCAGCGATAATGGATGCTCACCAACTGCAAACTTTAAACAATTAATAGGCAAAGGACACAATCCGAGTTATGTTTTCAGAGGAACAAAATCAGACATATTCGAAGGCGGTCATCGGGTACCTTATATTATGAGCTGGAAAGGGAATATTGATCCCAAAAAATCGAATCAACTGGTTTGTACAACCGACTTTTTTGCCACTGTTGCCGATTTAATAGGGGCAGAATATTCAGATGACGTTGCCGAAGATAGTTACAGTCATCTAGGAGCAACAAATTTCGAATCAAATTTACCGGTACGCCAAAGCATTGTTCATCATTCGGTTAATGGAGAGTTTTCTTATCGTAAGGGCGAATGGAAAGCCACTTTTTGTCCGGGATCCGGAGGTTGGAGTTTCCCAAATGCCAGTAGAGACAAAGCTCTAATGGATAGTCTGCCTAAGGTTCAGCTTTACAATATTGGGCATGATGCAGCAGAGGAAATTAATCAGGTAGCTAAATATCCTGAGCTGATTAACGAATACCGCAACGAGTTATTGAAAGTGATCAATGACGGAAGAAGTACTCAAGGAAGAAAACTACAAAATGATAACGTTGCGGATTGGGAACAGTTGGAACATATAAGCGGACATAAAATAATAACAATTACAATGTAATATGAATAAACTTCAACTAATTTTACTGGCATTAACTGCAATACTGGTATCATGCACACAAAAAACCGATGTTACCTGGGTAAGCACAACTGATTCGAACCCTTGGGTTAAAAAAGAAATTGTTTCGGAACCAACAGCCGGACTTGCTGAATTCGCTATTAATATTGACACCAATAACCGCCAACAATCCATCTCAGGCTTTGGTGGATGTTTTAACGAATTGGGATGGGAGGCATTGAATATGGTAACTCCCGGAGAGCAACAGCAAATTCTAAACGATTTATTCGACCCGGAAACAGGCTGTAAATTTACCATCTGCCGCATGCCGATCGGGGCCAACGATTATGCGGTTGATTGGTACAGCTATAACGAAACTGAAGGGGATTTTGAAATGGAAAATTTCTCCATCGACCGCGATAAAAAACGCCTGATTCCCTACATTCACGAAGCGCAAAAAATAAATCCGAATATCCAGGTTTGGGCTTCTCCCTGGTGTCCGCCATCGTGGATGAAACACAACAAACATTACGCGTGCCGTGCCGATGCAAAAGTAAACGACTTAGCACCTGAGTTGAGCTCTATGGAAGAACTGGTATCGCGTTTTATTACCGAACCTGAATATTTTCAGGCCTATGCGCTTTATTTCTCAAAGTTTGTTAAAGCCTACGAAAAAGAGGGGATCGAAATCTCAGCTGTTCATGTGCAAAATGAACCTAACTCGGCACAAAATTTTCCATCGTGTGTTTGGAAACCTCAGGATCTTGGAATCTTAATTGCCGATTATCTTGCTCCCCGGTTTGAAAAAGATGGAATTGATGCGGAAATCTGGTTGGGAACAATTGAACGCCCACAAATTGAGCGCGTTGACGATGTGCTTCAGTATAAAAATACGATGGATTACGTTAAAGGTGTTGGCTTTCAGTGGGCAGGTAAAGGTGCAATCCCTGAGGTTCATAAAAAATATCCGGCAATGCAGTTAATGCAAACCGAAACCGAATGTGGCGATGGCTCAAATGACTGGAAAGCAGCAGAATATACTTTCAGTTTGATGAAGCATTATTTTGAGAATGGTGCCAATGCCTATATGTATTGGAATATGGTTTTAGATGAAACTGGTAAAAGTCAGTGGGGCTGGAAACAAAACTCGATGATTTCGATTGACAGCAAAACAAAAGAAATTGTTTACAATCCTGAGTTTTACCTGATGAAACACCTTAGTGCATTTGTAAAGCCCGGTGATGTTAAACTGACCACCGATGGAAGTGATGAAAATACATTGGTGTTTTACGCGGAAACAGTCAACGAAGTAAAAATTCTGAACTACAACGAGGTAGATAAAAATCGTGTGTTGAAATTAAACATCAACGGTGAAGCGATAAACGTTGAGCTGGATGCCAAATCGTTTAATACGCTAGTTGTACAATTGTAATCAGGGGCTTTCCAGAAGTTTACTTTCATCAATTTAAGTCAGTTAAAATAAGCTATGGAACGAAGAAAATTTATTAGAAATGCAGTCTTTGGGGTGGCGGCAATAAGTTTCTCCCCACTATCCTTTGCCGGTTCACGAGGGAAAAAATGCAAAGAAGAAGTGTGCCGCGAAGCCTGGAATAATTTACGTCTGTTAACAGGTCCGGCTTTCGATTATGTGCACCCGCAAAAAGGAATCCCTAAGGTTTTACTTTACGGCGATTCCATATCTATTGGGTACACCCCAATTGTTCGTAATAGCTTGAAAGGCCGGGCTGATGTTTTCCGCACCTACAGAAACGGAGGCGCAAGTCAGCACCTTATTCCCGGAACCGAAGAGATGCAAAAAACGATGTTTCAGCCGCACTTGAAAAATGGTTGGGATTTTACATGGGATGTCATTCATTTTAATGTGGGCCTTCACGATTTAAAGTACCTGAACAATGGTAAGCTGGATAAGGAAAATGGCAAGCAGGTTTCATCTGTTGAAGAATATAAAACCAAGCTAAACGCGGTTTGTAGCTACCTGCAAAAAGAATTTCCACAGGCAAAACTCATTTTTGCCACCACAACGCCGGTACCTGAAGGGGCTGCCGGACGATACGCGGGCGATAGCGTACGATACAACAAAGCTGCCTTACAGGTTTTGGCAAATTACCCGGCCATTGCCATAAACGATTTGTATGCTTTTACAAAACCAAACCTCGAAGCGTGGGCAATTAAGCCCGGAGACGTACATTACAACGACTTGGGCAAAACAGAACAGGGCAAAGAAGTAGCCCGGATAATTGAACAAAATTTATAATGATGACCAGAATAATATTATTACTCACAATACTAATTGTTTCCTTATCGGTTAAAGCCACGGAAAAACAACCCGCTTTTATTCCACAACCTCAGTCGGTAATTTTAAGAGATGGGATTTTTACACTCTCTGCTGAAACGCGGGTGTATATCCCCAAACAAGTGGCAACCGATTTTGAAACCTACTTTTTGGAAAAAATAGCCGACGATACAGGCCTCCGGTTAGAAATAAAAACAGGAAAAAGAGTAGGGGTAAACGCTATCGTTTTTGAAATGGTAAATGATGAAACTATTGACGAAGAAGGGTACGTTTTAGACATTTCTACCAGTAAAATAACAGTACAGGCAAGAAGTTATGCCGGACTGTTTTACGGTTTTCAAACTTTACGTCAGGCGCTGGTTGTAAAAACCGGAAAAGCTGAGGCAAAATGTATGAAAATAAAAGACAATCCACGTTTTGCCTGGCGTGGAATGATGCTGGATGTATCGCGCCATTTTCAAACCAAAGAATTTGTAATGAAACAGATCGATGTGTTTGCATCCTACAAAATCAATAAATTCCACTGGCATTTAACCGACGACCAGGGCTGGCGTATTGAAATAAAAAAATATCCGAACCTTACAGAAAAAGGTGCCTGGCGAGCCGACCGCACAGGAATTACCTGGTGGCAGCGTGAACTGGCTACTCCCGATGAACCTAAAACCGTTGGTGGCTTTTATACGCAGGAAGATATTAAAGAGGTGATTGAATACGCCCGAATTCGTAATGTTGAAGTGATTCCCGAAATTGATGTGCCGGGACACAGCAAAGCTTTAATTGCATCTTATCCTTTTTTATCTTGTGTTGATTCAGCCAACTTTGAAGTAGCAACCGGAGGAAAGGCACCTGATAATGCCGTTTGTGCCGGAAAAGAAACAAGCTACGAATTTTTAGACGATGTACTTACCGAAGTTGCTGCATTGTTTCCAACCCAATACTTGCACATTGGTGGCGACGAATGTAATAAAACCAACTGGCGTAAGTGCGAACATTGCCAAAAGGTAGTGGAAGAAAATGGCTTAAAAGACATGGAAGAACTGCAAAGCCATTTTATTCAACGTGTAAATAAATTGGTAAGCGCCAAAGGAAAAACAATGATTGGCTGGGACGAGATTCTGAGTGGGAAAGGCGCAAAGGGAGCAACTATAATGGCCTGGCGTCGCGGGAAATATACACCCGAAGTGGATGCCCCAAAAGGTGGCTATCCAACTATAATGACAGATTATACGCATTCGTACATCAGCCAGGTGCAAGGACCGCAGGAGCTGGAGCCCGAGGGCCCGAAAGTGGTATTGCCTCTATCAAAAGTTTATGCTTACGAGCCTATCCCTGAAGAATTAAGCACCAAAGAAGCTGCCTTTGTTTTGGGAACCGAAGCTTGCTTGTGGGGCGAATTTACCCCAACCGAAGAACATTGCGAATATATGCTGTACCCACGCACCCTTGCCAATGCTGAAGTTGCCTGGCGTACACCCGAAGTTAAAGACTGGAACCGTTTTCAATCGGCAGTCGAAAATCATTTCGACAGGTTGGAACAAAAAGGAGTAAATGTTTCAACAAGCCTGTACAGTGTTTACGGCTCGTTTGCACTCGATAAATTGTCATACCAGGCAAAAGTATATTTAACCACCGAAACCGCTTACGACATATTTTATACTACCGATGGCAGCGAACCAACGGCTGAGGCAAAGCAATACACCGGTGTTTTTACCGTTGAGAACCGGAGCACCGTTAAAGCCGGACTGTTTGATAAGGACCGAAATTTGTTGGGAAAAATAACTGAACTAAAAATACGGTAAGAATGACTAAGATATTATTGCTAACCATAGTGGCTTTTGGATTTTGTGCTTGTTCGGGTACAAGAACTAAAAAAGCAACAAGAGCTGACAATCCAAATATCGTTTACATTATTTGCGATGATTTGGGGTATGGCGATGTGCAGTGCTTAAATCCCGAACGTGGAAAAATTTTAACACCGCAAATTGATAGGCTGGCAGCAGAGGCCATGGTATTTACCGATGCCCATTCAGGGTCTTCGGTTTGTACACCAACGCGTTATGGAGTTTTAACCGGACGTTACGCCTGGCGTTCGCGTTTGCAAAACGGCGTGCTAAGTGGTGGACAGGAGTTTGAGCCATTAATCGCTGAAAATCAGTTAACAGTTCCGGCATTGCTTAAACAGGCCGGTTACACAACCGCAGCCATGGGGAAATGGCATTTGGGTTTTGCCCTTAACGATTCGTTAGGCAACCCGGTTGATGTGTATCCAAACGGACAAAGAAGACCAAGTCCGGCTCCGGTAGGTTCAACTGTGCCAAACGGACCAACAACGCGTGGTTTCGATACCTATCTTGGTTTTCACCATTCCGCATCAATGGAAACAGTGATAAAAGATGGCAAGGTAATCGACAACATGCCAACCATAAAAATGCTGCAGTTTTTAGGCACTCATGCCAGTAGTTATATTGCTGAACAATCAAAAAGTGATGAGCCTTTCTTTTTGTATCTCGCCTTGAATTCGCCACACACGCCTATTGTGCCATCCGAAGCCTGGCAGGGTAAAAGTGGCATGTCGGCTTACTGCGATTTTGTGATGGAAACCGACGACGTGGTGGGGCAGGTACTTCGCGCCCTCGACGATAACGGTATAGCCGAAAATACCCTTGTGTTTTTTACCAGCGACAATGGCTGTTCGTTTCCTGCTGCCCGTGGAAATCAACTTGAAAATGAGTTTGGACACTACGCCAGCGCACAGTTTCGAGGCGGAAAATCAGATATTTGGGAAGGAGGACACAGGGTTCCGTTTATAGTAAAATGGCCCGGTAAAATTAAAGCTGGCTCTTTAAACAATCAGGTAATTTGTCTTACCAGTTTGTTGGCCACCTGCGCTGATATTATCGGAACTGATGTTCCTGAAAATGCCGGGGAAGATTCGTACAGTATTCTAGCGTTGTTAAAAGATAGCACAGCACCAAGCCCTTATCCGGCAGTAATTCATCATTCCATTAGTGGCAAATTTTCTATTCGCAAAGGCCCCTGGAAACTGGAATTGTGCCCTGGCTCTGGAGGCTGGAGTAGTCCCGGTGATATTGCGGCACGCAAAAACGGTTTACCCGAAATTCAACTGTACAACATGGAAGCAGATGAAACGGAGCAAAACAATGTGTATGAAAAATATCCGGAAGTGGTTCAGGAGCTGAGCTCTGAATTAATGACGCTGGTTGAGCAAGGAAGAACAACCGCAGGTGCAGCTGAACCAAATGATGTGGAAGTGGATATCTTTAAAACAGAAAAATAAAATCGCAGCACGAAATTTCCTCCGGCTTGCGAAGCGAGAAGGAGGGGAATACACCACAGGTGTGGTGAGGTGGTGCATGAATATGCAATACGTATAAACCATGCAAAAAGTAAAAAAAATAGCCGGATTAGTGTTGATTACAGTGATGGGAATTACAGGATGTAAAACACACGAAAAAAAGCCTGTAGATTACATCAATCCTATTATTGGAGCAGTAACCTATGGAAAAAAAACTACCGATTACCATGGTTTTGGAAAAACCTTTCCGGGAGCAGCAACACCGTTTGGTTTGGTGCAACTTAGCCCCGATACTTATACCGGTGGCGACAATGGGAGTGGTTATTCTTACGAACATCCAACCCTGGAAGGATTTAGTTTTACCCACATGAGCGGCGTGGGTTGGTTTGGCGATTTGGGTAACTTTTTGGTTACTCCAACTACCGGAAAACTAATTACAAACCGCGGAGTGCCTGAAAAACCGGAGGGGGGATATCGTTCGCGTTTTTCACGCCAAACAGAAGAGACCAAGGCTGGATATTATGCCGTTACGCTCGACGATTATAATGTGCGAACAGAATTGACAGCTGCACCGCGCGCCGGAATTATTCGCTTTACCTATCCCGAAAACGATAGCTCGCGTATTCAAATCGATTTATCGCGCAGGGTGGGTGGTACTTCAACCGAACAATACATTAAAATTGAAAATGAAAATACCATTTCCGGATGGATGAAATGCCCACCTGAAGGTGGTGGCTGGGGAGCCGGAGCCGGAAATGCAGATTATACCGTGTATTTTTGGTGCCAGTTTAGCAAACCTTTGGAAGATTATGGAATCTGGAGTGCAGCTATTCCTGATGAAGGGAGAAAGATGCGCCACATCAGACAACCGGAATACCAGAATGCAGTAAAAAATGCAACACGCCATAAAAATGCAAAAGAAATGCAAGGGAAACACCTTGGGTTTTATACCAATTTCAGCACAAAAGAAGGGGAAGAGGTGCTACTTAAAAGCGGTATTTCTTTCGTTAGTGTGGACGGTGCACGGGAAAACCTGGAGCACGATATCGATCATTGGGATTTTGATAAAGTGCATAAACAGGCACGAGAATTATGGAGTAAGGCCATTGATAATGTAGAGGTGCAAGGAGGTACTGAAGATGAAAAAACAATTTTTTACACGGCACTTTACCATACAATGATTGATCCGCGTACCTTTTCCGATGTAAACGGAAATTACATAGGTGCCGATAAAAAAATACATCAAACCAACAATTTTACCTACCGTACTATTTTTAGTGGTTGGGATGTTTTCCGTTCGCAATTTCCCTTGCAAACCATTATTAACCCGGAGTTGGTGAATGATGAAGTAAATTCTTTGCTTCAAATGGCCGAATTGAGTGGCAGGGACTATTTGCCGCGTTGGGAGATGTTAAATTCTTATTCGGGCTGTATGCTCGGCAATCCTGCTGTTTCGGTAATTGTTGATGCCTACGAAAAAGGAATTCGCAACTACGATATCGCAAAAGCATTTGACTATTGCAAAAACAGCGTGGATACCTTTAGTAACGAACCATTGGGATTCACCCCCCACAGTATTTCAAAAACACTGGAGTATGCCTATACCGACTGGTGCCTGGCGCGTTTTGCCGAATCGTTAGAGAATGAAACGGTTGCAAATGAATACTATTCAAAAAGTAAAAACTACAAAAATATTTGGAACAAGGACGTAAACTGGTTTCGGGCCCGCGATGCCGAAGGAAACTGGAAAGAATGGAAAGGAAAAACGGTGCACGGACAGGGTTGCATTGAAAGTAATCCTTTGCAGCAAGGTTGGTTTGTGCCGCACGATATTGATGGTTTAAAAGAATTGATGGGTGGAGAACAGCATTTTCGCGATTCATTAATATCGTTTTTTGAGAATACACCCGAAGACTTTCTCTGGAACAATTACTATAACCATCCTAACGAGCCCGTTCATCATGTGCCCTTCATGCTAAACGAGGCAGGTGTGCCACAACTTACACAAAAATGGACCCGAAAAATTTGTAGTGCAGCCTACGGAACAGATGCTTACGGATTGTGTGGTAACGAAGATGTGGGACAAATGTCGGCCTGGTATGTACTGTCGGCAATGGGAATTCATCCGATTTGTCCGGGCGATAACAAGTATCAGATTACCAGTCCGGTTTTTAATAAAGTTGAATTGAGCCTAGATGAAAACTACTACAAGGGAAAGAAATTTAAAATTATAGCAAATAATAATTCGCCGGAAAACATCTTCATCCAATCAATGACCTTAAACGGTACGCCGATGAAACGCTATTGGATAAGTCATGATGAAATTGTTTCGGGAGGTATTTTAGAAATGGAAATGGGCCCGGAACCGGTTGAGTTTTCGGTGAAATAAAATATAAGAGAATTCTTTACCCTTTTGCCTGTAGGCATTTCCCCTCATAAAGGGGAAACGGTAAGATGTAAAGCCAGAGGCTTTGATGAAATGTAGGTCGTTATTTCAAAGCTGGCTCCCCTCATGAGGGGAGCTCCCGACAGGGTGAGGGGTAGAGTAAATGAAAATATCAAAACAAAGAAAAATAGAACATCATGAAAAAAGTAATCTTAATCACATTATTCAGTTTAGGAATTTTGGCTGCAAATGCACAACAATATTCCTTTCCCATGCGCCAATACACCCCAACACCCGAAAACCTGGAAGCCCGCGAAGATTTTCGCGATATGCGTTTTGGAATGTTTATCCATTGGGGAATTTACAGTGTTCTTGGCGATGGCGAATGGGTGATGCACAACCAGCGCATTCCTTTTGATACCTACAAACGTCTGGCAGATTTTTTTAATCCACAGGAGTTTGATGCCAAAGAGTGGGTGCAAATTGCCAAGTCAGCCGGAATGAAATACATCACCATTACCACACGTCATCACGATAGTTTTAGTATGTTCGATACCGACGCTTCAGATTACAACATTGTAGATGCCACGCCTTACGGGAAAGACCCGCTGAAAGAACTGGCAGAAGAATGTAAAAAAGAAGGCATTCAGCTGAACTTTTACTATTCGCTGCTCGACTGGGCACGCGACGATTATGCTTTCGGAAGTAAAATTGTGGATGGAAAACCGGTTGATGGCGACTGGGACAGCTACATCGGTTTTATGAAGAAACAATTGACGGAACTGTTGACCAACTACGGCGAAATTGGCTGCATTTGGTTTGATGGGCACTGGGAGCGCAAGACCGTTGACTGGCGGTACGATGAAATCTACAGTCTTATTCACGAGTTGAGCCCAACAACTTTAATTGCCAACAATCACCACATCCAGCCTATTCCGGGTGAAGATATTCAGACTTTTGAGCGCGATTTGCCGGGCGAAAATAAAGGTGGTTACAGCGCCGGAGTGAAAGTAAGCGACCTGCCACTGGAGTCGTGTGCTACCATGGCTAAGTTTTGGGGCTTTGGTTTAAACGACAAAAACTTTAAATCAACAAAACAGATTATCGATTTCCTGGTAAAAGCTGCCGGAAAAGATGGTAACCTGTTGCTAAATGTGGGCCCGATGCCTAATGGTAAAATTCAGCCCGAGTTTATCGAAACCTTAAAAGAGGTTGGCGAATGGACAGCAAAATATGGCGAAACCATTTATGGAACTCGTGGAAAAGTAATTGCTTCTCAAGATTGGGGAACCATTACAAAAAAAGGTAAAGAGTTGTTTGTGCATATTCTGAAACCAAACAATAAGCCTTACATTTTTATCCCGCAGTTTAATCAGAAAATTACCTCGGCAAAAACCTTCGAGGGCGATGCAAAACTCAACTATAAACAACAGGATGAGGGCGTATTTATTTACACCGGGGGATTGCCTGAAAACGAGATCGACCAGATAATCAGGCTGACGATTAAGTAGAAGCATAAACGGGACGGCGATGGTAGCTCAACAAAAAAAGAATACTATTTTAGCGGTAAAAGGAAATTGTTTTTCCTTCCTGAAAATGCATTGGTTTTTAGTTGTGTTGCTTTGTTTTTTATTGGGCAGTTGTACTTCTCCCTCAAAACCAAAGCAACCAAATTTTCTCATTATTTTAATCGATGATTTGGGAAAGGAGTGGATTTCAGCCTATGGTGCAAGCGAAATAAATACACCAAATATTGATTTGCTAGCAGCTTCAGGAATTAAATTTAACAGAGCCTACTCTATGCCACAGTGCACGCCTTCGCGTGTTGCTTTGGTTACCGGCCAGTACCCGTACACAAATGGCTGGATTAATCACTACGATGTTCCGAGGTGGGGCCATGGTGTAAATTTCGATACGCAAAAAAATCCGGCTTTTGCCAACGAACTAAAGAAAGCCGGATACAAAACCTGTGTAGCCGGGAAATGGCAAATTAACGATTTTAGAATTGAACCCGATGCCATGCAAAAAGCCGGTTTTGATGAATTTTGTATGTGGACCGGATACGAAAGTAGCAATCCAATTAGTGAAAGCCGTTATTGGGATCCCTATATTCACACAAAAGAGGGCAGCAAGACTTATCACGGCCAGTTTGGGCCTGATATTTTCTCTGATTTTATAATCGACTTTTTACGCGAAAATAAAGAACACCCCATGTGTGTTTATTATCCGATGGTTTTAACGCACACCCCTTTTGTGCATACTCCTTTTGAACCCGGTGTTACTACAATATTTGAGAAGCACCGGGCAATGGTAAGATACACTGACCATATTATTGGTAAAATTGTTGAAGCTTTGGAGGAGATGGATATTATGGATAATACTTACCTTATTCTTACTACCGACAACGGAACAACAAGTTCGATTATTGGAAAAAGAGATACCGCTTACGTAAGAGGAGGAAAGACCTTTTTAAGCGAAAATGGAATAAACGCACCATTTATTGCTCGTACTCCCAATGGAAAAACAGGCGAAACAGAAGCCCTTGTTGATTTTACTGATATTTATCCAACCTTGCTGGATTTGGCGAATATCGAAAATCGCAACTTATTGAATATCGATGGTGTTTCATTTGCCGATGTGCTACGTGGTAATTTAAACAATGGCAAAAGAGAGTGGGCGCTGTCAATGGGCGGATTACCGGCTGTCCTTTCTGCTGATACCTTATTGCAAAACCGCTTTGTTTTTAGAGATCGGGTCATTTGTAGTCAGCACTACAAAGCCTACGTAGATACTTTAAAGCAGGTGGTACGTATTTTTGATATGCAGGAAGATCCATATGAAACAAATAACCTGATTGATGAAGCTAATGTGAAAGACGAGCTTGCCCGGTTTAATACGATTTTAGAACTTATTCCTGAACGAGATAATAACCCGGTTTATACCAGAATCCAGAATTCGGGAGGAGATATCCCACTCACTCAGCTACAGAACCTTGTTCGAAGAAGAGACAGAAGCAATCTGCTTCCATTGGCTAACGAAGAGGCATTTTTGAAACTGAAGAATAGTAATAAATAAGGTGATAATCATACTTTCTTTTCAGAAGAAAGAATTATCAAACGTTGTAGCAGAAACAAGGCAAATACACAGCACCATATTCGCTGTAAGAAATAGCTAAAAGAAACAAACAATATTAAAACGAATGAAAACAAGTGCTTTAATCCTATTTTGGGTTGCCCTAATCTTGGCATCCTGTTCAAATCCGGGTTTTAAAACCGATGATATTTCTGTTGTTCCGCAACCTAAAAGTCTAATATTAAAAGACGGAGCTTTTAAATTTTCTTCAAAAACAAAACTTTCAGTTCAGGATGAGCGGGCAAAAAAAGCGGCTACTTTCCTTTCGGACTTATTTGAAAAAGCTGCCGGTTTTTCATTGGCAGAAACCCAAAGCACAACCAGCAACGGCATCCTTTTTCAAGGCATTGAAGGTTTGTCTCATGAGGCTTATATTTTGCAGGTTAGTCCGAAACAAATAACCATTCAGGCCTCGTCTGAAGCCGGTTTTTTCTATGGTGTACAAACCATTCGGCAGTTGTTGCCACATGAAATTGAAAGGAAAGAGGTGACGAAAGCCAACTGGCTGGTGCCTTGCGTGGAGGTGGAAGACGAACCCCGTTTTACTTGGCGCGGAATGCATATGGATTTTAGCCGTCACTTTTTTAATATTGATGAGGTAAAAGAATTTATTGATTACCTGGCCTTATATAAACTGAACACCTACCACATGCACCTTACCGATGACCAGGGCTGGCGTATTGAGATTAAAAAGTATCCTTTGCTTACCGAGAAAGGAGCCTGGCGCATTGAAAACAATCAGGATAGTATTTGTAACGAACGTGCCATTGAAAACGAGTTATATAAAATTGACGAAAGCAATTACCACGAAATTGACGGACAACGCATGTATGGTGGCTTTTTTACCCAGGAACAAATAAAAGAAATTGTAGCTTATGCCGATGAACGTTGCATCACTGTTTTGCCCGAAATTGATATGCCCGGCCATTTTAAATCGGCCATTGACAATTATCCGTATCTATCGTGCAACGAAGAGTCGGGTTGGGCAACTGTGTTTACCTACCCGGCGTGTTTGGGCAAAGAAACCACCTACGAGTTTATGGAACACATATTGGCTGAAGTGGTTGAGCTTTTCCCCAGTGAATACATTCACATTGGTGGCGATGAAGTAAACATTGAATCGTGGGAGGAGTGCGAACATTGTCAGAGTGAAATTCATAAACATAAGTTGAAGGACGAACATGAATTGCAATCTTATTTTAACCGCCGTATTGAAAAATTCCTGCAAAGTAAAGGTAAGCAGCTGATGGGCTGGGATGAGATTGTGAAAGGAGGCCTTACCGAAGATGCCAGTGTAATGTGGTGGCGTAACTGGGTGCCCGATGCCCCAAAAACAGCTGCAAGAAACGGAAACAAGGTGGTGGTTACGCCAACTGCAGCTTACTATTACGATTATTTAAACGATCATAATTCAATGGAGAAGGTGTACAATTACGAGCCTGTTCCAGACGATTTTACACCGGATGAAGCCAACAATGTTTTGGGCATTCAGGCCAATTTGTGGTCGGAGTGGATACCCAGTTTTAAGCGTCTGCAATACCAGGCATTTCCGCGTTTACAAGCCATGGCCGAAACAGCCTGGACTATGAAAGAAAATAAGGATTTTGAGAATTTCTTTAACCGTATGGAAGGCCAGTTTGCACGAATGGATGCACTGGATATTTACTATTACATACCGGCAGTGAACGACCATGGTAAAAATATTGCTTTTGTTGACAGTGTTTTGGTAAACCTGGATTTAGCTTACGCACAAGCCGGAGTTGAAATTTTCTATACGCTCGATGGCTCAGTACCCACGCGAAATTCATTAAAATATACAGCCCCGTTCAAAGTAAAAAATGAAGGAGAAATAAAGGTGCGTAGCTTTTTAGGCGAACAGTTTAATGATATTACGAACATTAAGTTGGTAAAAATGGATTATCGCGAGGCAGTTGAAATTGCACCTGAACAGGGGAGACTGCAACTTTGGAAGGCTTCCGGGAAATTTAAATCGGCAAAAGAAATAGAATTGCCGGCTGCTGCCGAATTTCAAGAAGTACCAAAAATCGATTTGGGGGAAAATGTTCAGCCCCATGAAGCCCGCATTTATAAAGGCTACTTATATGCTGCGGAAAATGGGGTTTACGAATTTGAACTAAAATCGGATGGCGAAAGCTTGTTCTACTTTGGCGATGATGTAATTATTGATAAGGCAAAAAATTGGAATCCGTTTCGAAAAACAGAAAAAGTAGCCTTGAAAAAAGGCTGGCATGCATTTTTGTTGGTGTACAAAGCAAGTGAAAAACCTCGTGCAATAGAACTTGCATTTGGCGTACAGGGGCACGAAAAAGTGGTGATTGATAAGGCTGTTTTTGGAAAATAACAATGGATAACTGCCGGGCAAATGAAGAGTATAAAAATATTATCCGCATTTTGTTGATTGGCCGGAATGGTTTATTGACGGTGAAAATAGCCCAACCGGAAGAGTTACTTTTACCACGGCCCGGCATTATCAGAAAGATAGTCCGCTGGTCCCATCAGGATTACTGGGCCCCGTTAAAATAATAACTGGTGAATAATTAATGAAATAACAAATAAGTTATGGTAAAAAAGAGAAGTAGAATAAGTCGGATGATAATCATTTTTATGCTGGTAACAAGCGCGTTTTATAACAAGTCTTATTCTCAAAATAGTAAGTTTGAATTTGAATTAGATTTTATTCAACCCGAAAAAATTACCAAAGTCGGAGAGGGGCATTATCTTATTGATTTTGGTAAAGCCTTTTTCGGAACGGTGGTACTTGAAACTAAACACGAACAGGACGATAGCCTGATTCTTCATATAGGAGAAAAAGTGGCTGAAAATAGCCTGGTTGACAAACAGCCTGGCGGAACCATTCGTTACCAGGAAGTTGTGTTAAATATGTTACAACCCGGAAAAACAGTAGTTCAGTTAAAGGCTGATAAACGAAATACGGGCCCTAATGCCATTGCTTTACCCGATTCGTTTGGCGTAATTATGCCTTTTCGTTATTGCGAGCTTAAAAACCTGAAAATCCCTATTCGTGAGATTGATGTTTTACAAAAAGCTTTTTATTGCAAATTTGACGATGAAGCTAGTTTGTTTACTTCGTCGGATACGGTGCTAAACGCCGTGTGGGAGTTGTGTAAACATACCATAAAAGCCACCACCTTTACAGGGTATTATGTTGATGGCGACCGTGAGCGGATTCCATACGAAGCCGATGCCTACATTAATCAGTTAAGTCATTATTGTTTGGATAAGGAGTATGCTGTTGCCCGCAGAACCAACCAATATTTTCTGAAACACCCTACCTGGCCAACCGAGTGGCTTTTGCACACGGTAATGTTGTTTTATCAGGATTATATGTATACCGGCGATTTACAGGTACTGCAAGAAAACTACGAAACATTAAAAACCAGAACCTTAATGGAACTGGTGCGTGAGGATGGGCTAATTAGCACAAAAACAGAAAAGCTTACACCTGAATATAAACAAAAACTCGGCTTTAAAAATCCAAAAACCAATGTACGCGATATCGTTGACTGGCCTCCGGGCCAAAAAGATACGGGAT
The DNA here is from genome assembly GCF_913063105.1 of uncultured Draconibacterium sp. Lineage (GTDB taxonomy): Bacteria > Bacteroidota > Bacteroidia > Bacteroidales > Prolixibacteraceae > Draconibacterium. Next base: position 94,072 of record NZ_CAJXYQ010000008.1, read on the forward strand.
GGAAACTGGCAACCGAAGCCGGAGAACGCGATGGCTACGAAATGGTAGCGATTAATACCGTAGTTAATGCCTTTTACTATCATAACATGAAGCTTATGGCAGAAATAGCTAATTTCATTGGGAAATATGATGATGCAAAATGCTTTCAGGAAAAAGCGGCCAAAACCAAAGAGGCCATTAACCAAAAGCTATTTGATAAAGAACGTGGGGTTTATGTAGATGGCGAGCACTCAAACCATGCCTCTTTGCATGCCAATATGTTTCCATTGGCTTTTGATTTGGTGCCTGAAGAATATCAGAAATCGGTGGTTGAGCATATTAAAACCAGAGGGATGGCTTGCAGTGTTTACGGTGCTCAATATTTGTTAGAGGGATTGTTTAAAGCCAGGGCACCCGAGTATGCAATGCACTTAATTACCGATACCACACATGATCGTACCTGGTGGAATATGATTAAAATAGGATCGACCATGACGCTTGAAGCCTGGGACATGAAATACAAACCAAATGCCGATTGGAACCATGCCTGGGGAACAGCCCCAACCAATATTGTTACCAGGTACATGTGGGGAATAACACCTCGGGAGCCCGGTTTTAAAAGCGTTACAATAAAACCTCAGATTGTAGGCTTAACGCATTGCAAGTTGAGTGTGCCTACCAAAGTTGGCCAGATTTTAGCAAGCTTTGAGACCATGCCAAACGGAAAAGAGAAATATACGCTGGTCCTTCCTGATACGATGCGTGGCGAATTTTATGTCCCAAATTCTACTGAAATGTTACTTTTTAATGGTTTAGAACAAAAAAAATGGCCAAAGGTGGTGGAGCTTAAGCCCGGAGAAAATATATTTGTTCTTAAAAAAATTTAAAAGTAGATTCTGATGAGTAAAAAAAATCGCATAGTTGAGTTGTGCTGTTTTGCTGTTTTGGCTATAATTTGTTCGTGCAATACTGCCAACAAAGAGCAAGTACGGCCCAATATTGTATTTATAATGAGCGACGACCATGCCTATCAGGCCATTAGTGCATATGGCCATGGTTTAAACCATACACCCAATATCGATCGCATTGCAGAGGAAGGGGCAATTTTTACCAAAGGGTATGTTACCAACTCGATTTGTGCACCCAGCCGTGCGGTGATGCTTACCGGCAAACACAGTTTTGTTAACGGGAAAGTGGATAACCAGCAGGCTTTTGACTGGAGCCAGGATAACGTAGCCAAACAGCTGCAAAAAGCAGGTTACCAAACAGCTATGATTGGCAAAATACATATCGATGGTTTGCCGCAGGGATTTGATTATTCAAACGTTCTGCCGGGGCAGGGGCAATACTACAACCCCGATTTTATTGAAAACGGCGTTAAAAAGCAGTACCACGGTTATTGTACGCAAATTACCACCGATATTGCATTAGACTGGTTAAAAAACAAACGCGATAAAAGCAAGCCATTTCTGATGCTATATCACCAGAAGGCGCCACACCGGACCTGGATGCCCGAGAAAAAGTACCTCGATTTATTTGAGGACTCGACATTTACACCGCCCGCCAATTTTTTTGATAATTTTGAAAACCGCCCCGTAGCTGCTGAACATGAAATGGGGATTTGGGAACATATGGATTTGGTGTACGATTTAAAAATGCTCGATGACGAAGGAGAATTTCAAACCCGTTACCGCCCCAATGCTCAAAATATATACAACCGCATGGACGAAGAACAGCGGGCTGCCTGGGATGCTCATTATAAGCCAATTATTGAGGAGTTTAAAGAACTAAAGCCTGAAGGAAAAGAGCTGGCCTTATGGAAATTCAATCGTTACATGAAAGATTACCTTGCCACCATTCAATCGGTTGACGATGGTGTTGGGCAAGTGCTAGACTATCTTGATGAGGAAGGCCTGGCCGAAAACACCATTGTAATTTATACCTCCGATCAGGGATTTTACCTGGGCGAACACGGTTGGTTTGATAAACGTTTTATGTACGAAGAGTCGTTTCGTACACCTATTTTAATGCGCTTCCCAAAAGAAATAAAACCCGGAACTGTTGTGGATGGACTGGTTCAGAACCTTGATTTTGCTCCAACATTTCTGGATTATGCAGAAACAGCAATTCCTGAAGATATTCAGGGCGAATCATTCAGGAGCTTGTCAGAAGGAAAGACCGAAAACTGGCGCGATGCCATTTATTATACTTATTACGAATATCCGGGCGAACACCATGTGCAACGCCATTACGGAGTGCGTACCGACCGCTATAAACTCATTCATTTTTATTACGATTCGGATACCTGGGAATTGTACGATCTGGAAGAGGATCCTACAGAGATGACTAATTTATACAATAACCCGGAGTACGCTGAAGTACAAAAACAAATGCACGCCAGGCTTATTGAAATTCGAAAAAAATATGGCGATAGCGATGAGTTGAACCGGTTTCATTTAAATCGTTTTCTGAATAACAGGTGAATCACTCAAAAATATCGGTGTAAAAGTTTATTTTAGCAAAAAAGTACCAATATAGCCTGTTTAAACATCCGGCATGGGCTTAAACCTAAAATTTATCATCAATGAAAAGTTCTAACAAGTATAAAATATTAACTATTGTTATAGTGTTTATATTTAGTTGTTTAGGAGTGAGTGCCCAGCTTGATGAGATAAAGCAACCCAAACATAAAGTTACTTTAAAAGAAGCACATGTTGGCAATCAATCAATTGATGAAAAGTTGCAGGATAGCTATTTGGGTGCATCAAAAAAGGAAAAAGAATTTTTTCTTACGGCTCGTTCGGTATTTGCTGCCTGCAGTACTGCTGATTTTACCAACGAGGAGATACTGGCAGCGGCTAAAAAGAACAATATAAAATTATTAGGGGGCCCAATGCTGGGAAAACTCACAAGCCAAAGTGTTGAATTTTGGTTGCGTCCGGCACAGGAACTTCCACTCAGTATTGTTGTAAGCAAAAAAGAAGATGGTACCCCAAATGAGGTGCGGCTGGAAAAAACAAGCCCCGGTGTGGTGCAAAAGATTGAAGTAGAAAACCTTTTTCCCAATACCGAATATCAGTATACAATCGTGATTGAAAATAATGAAGTAGCCAACGGTTCATTTACAACCGCTCCCTCAGAAGATGCGAAAACTGTTTTTAAACTCGCCTTTGGCTCGTGTTTTCATAAAATAGGAATCCATAACCCTAACCTTGTTAACCAAATAATGGCCCGAAAACCACAAGCTATGCTTTTACTTGGCGACATTGCGGTTGACGACAGGGAAAATAACTTTGCCATGCACCGTTCAGACTACCTTTTGAGGGATTTATCGACTCCATGGCAGCAATTGGTAGCTCAAATTCCGGTGTATACTGCCTGGGACGATCACGACTATTTAAATAACGATTTAAGCGGCATTCCTGAAGGTTTTTCAACCAACGACAGAGATGCTCTCCGGAATATATGGAAGGAGAACTGGAATAACCCTGAAAATGTTGAAGATGGCATTTACTTTTCTACCCGTTTGGGGCCTGTTGAAATTATAATGCTTGATACCCGGTCGTGCAGAACCATTGAAAAACGTGGAGAATATGCTTCGTTTTTGGGCGAACAGCAACAAGACTGGTTAAAAAATACCCTCAAAAATTCTACTGCTCCATTTAAAGTTATTTCCAGTGGTACCATGTGGAGCGATGATGTTTCAAATGGAAAAGACTCATGGGGTACCTGGGATACTGCCGGTAGGGAGGAATTATTCTCGTTTATTGAAAAAAATCATATTTCTGGTGTTGTCTTTTTAAGTGGAGACCGTCATGGAGCAAGGGCATTCCGTATTCCGCGTGAAAACAACAACAGGTTTTACGAGTTTCAGGTAGCATCACTCGGCGGGGTACCCGGACCGGATGCAATGGCTCCCAACCCGCAAAACCAGTTATTTGGCTACCATGGTGAAGGGTTTGTGGCTTTCGGCGAATTAAGCTTTGATACCACGGAGGAACTGCCAATACTTCAATTCAGTTTAACTGGTGAGAATGGAGCGGTTTTAGAGCAAATAAAATTAACATACGATAAACTTACTCCACAATAAATACATCTCCCCCCGTGTCGCTATGCACTCTTAAAACCGGTTTTTAGGAGGGCTATGTTTCAAATAGATATAAAATTAATAAAATCGGTCATTTTGTGCAGTATACCTTTTTTTCATCTTTGCGCTAAACAAAATTAAGGTTTACAAAACCAAAAATCAAACAAGAATGAGTAACTATAAATAGTATTCGTTCTTTTTAAATTATAGTGGTTGAGATTTTTATGATTTACCCGGGGCTTTGCTTACTACGCATCCGATGGGTGTAGCCGGCTTTTAAGCCGGGTGGTAGCTGGTTTACTGCCAAGCTCTTCAAAAAGATTGAAATAAATGAAGAAATGTGCCTGCTGTACATCTTGGAGGTGAAGTTGAGGATAGGGCAATTTTTCATATTTAGCGTAGATGAAAGTGTAGCTTCATGGGGCGAATCAATTGAAGTTTTCTGTATTAGTGTTTAAAATGAATTAAACTGAAATAAATCAATCAAATTTTTACTTTATGCTGAAAGGAATATCACCTTTATTAAGCCCCGAATTACTTGCATTACTTTGCCGTATGGGCCATGGCGACGAAATTGTTTTAGCAGATGCCCACTTCCCGGCTGAAAGTTTTAATAACAATGTACTGCGCGCTGATGGATTAAAAATCCCTGAATTACTGGCTGCAATCCTACCGCTCTTCGAGCTTGATCAATACACCGACCATCCGCTGATGATGATGAGCGCGGTGGAGGGCGACACCCTTGACCCACAGGTAGAAGACAGTTATTTGGAGAGTATTCGAAAAACCAATCCAGAAGTTAAGCCGGTTTTACGTATTGAACGCTTTGATTTTTACGAACGAACAAAATCAGCTTTTGCAGTTGTGGTTACAGGTGAGCTGGCCAAATACGGTAATATAATTCTTAAAAAAGGGGTTACACCCGTAGAGTAGAAAACTTATAAAAACATCCATAAATTTTGGTATTTAAAACAACTTGAGCGGTAATAATGAAGCTTGCCTGTTGTTATTGAATGCCGGTATCCTGTAAAAAGGGAAATACCATTTAGAACAAAAACTAAAACAAATGAAACCAACAAAAACTAAGGTAGTAGAGAAAAAATACCTGTTTCCGTTTATTGTAATAACCAGCTTGTTTGCGTTATGGGGCTTCGCCAACGATATTACCAATCCCATGGTTGCAGCATTTAAAACCGTAATGGAAATATCAAATGCAAAAGCCTCGCTGGTGCAGTTTGCTTTTTATGGCGGTTATGCTACTATGGCTATTCCTGCTGCTTTATTTGTACAAAAATTCAGTTATAAAAAGGGTATACTTTTAGGTTTAGCATTGTATGCCACGGGAGCCTTGCTTTTTTGGCCTGCCGCTCAATTTCAGGCTTTCGGATTCTTTCTGGTTTCGCTGTATATTTTAACCTTTGGCCTGGCTTTTCTCGAAACAACGGCTAATCCGTTTATCCTATCCCTGGGTGCTGAAGAAACCGCAACACGCCGCTTAAACCTTGCACAGGCTTTTAACCCAATGGGATCGCTGCTAGGCATGTTTGTCGCTTCGCGCATTGTTTTGGCGGCTTTAGAGTCGGATAAAAGAAATGCAGCGGGCGAACTTATCTTCCCCATGCTTGATGAGGCAACAAAAGCTGCTATTCGAACCAACGATCTGATGATTATACGGAACCCATACGTAATTTTAGGTCTGGTGGTAATCGCCATGTTTGTGGTTATTGTACTCACTAAAATGCCGCAAACCGGGCATGCCAACGAAATTCATCCCATGCAATCGTTTAAACGCCTGATAAGTAACCGTGTTTACCGCGAAGGTGTTCTGGCTCAGGTGTTTTACGTAGCTGCTCAAATTATGTGCTGGACATTTATAATTCAATATGCTGATAACCTGGGGATTGATAAGGCCACCGCACAAATGTACAATATTGTTGCAATGGGCATTTTTCTGGGAAGCCGCTTTATAAGCACCTTACTGATGAAATATGTAAATTCGAGGCGATTACTATTGTTTTTTGCCATTGGAGGTATGTGCACCATTACCGGAACCATTTTTATTGAAGGCATGGCAGGCTTGTATTGTCTGGTGGCAACTTCTGCATTTATGTCACTGATGTTTCCAACAATTTATGGAATTGCTCTTGAAGGTATTGGACAGGATGCCACCCTGGGTGCCGCAGGTTTGGTTATGGCAATTGTTGGAGGTGCTTTAATGCCACCTCTGCAGGGTACTATTATCGATATGGGACAAATTGGAAATATGCCTGCAGTTAATGTATCCTTTGTTTTGCCGCTAATAAGCTTTGTGGTAATTGCCACGTATGGCTACAGAACCTATAAATTTTATAAGCAAGACTCAAACTAGTATAGCTTGCGTGAAAATTCTTTAGTGATGATTATAAATAGGTTGGATTAACCTGAGCATAATTCTTTTGCTATGACTATTAACTAAATAAATACAGAATGAAATGAGAAAACTGAATACAAAATGGATGCATCCCCGCGATCAGATTATCATGATTATTGATAAGATCTACAAAGGAGGACTAACCACAACCTCCGGCGGAAACATCTCAATAATTGATGACAATGGCGATGTTTGGGTAACCCCATCAGCTATCGACAAGGGAACTTTGCGTGCTTCTGATATTGTTTGTGTGCGAAACGATGGAACCATTGAAGGAAGACACAAACCTTCATCCGAGTATCCGTTCCATATTGCAATTTACAAATGCCGGCCCGAAATAAAGGCCGTTATACATGCACATCCTCCGGCATTGGTTTCGTTTAGTATCGTTCGCCAAATACCCGACCCGAACGTATTGCCACAGGCTAAGAATGTAATTGGCCCAATTGGCTATGCACCTTATGCTTTGCCCGGTAGCAACGAGTTGGGCGATGTTATTGCCGAAGAATTTAAAAAAGGCGTAAATGCTGTTATTATGGAAAACCACGGTACTGTGGTTGGCGGTGTAAACCTTAGCGATGCTTATCAGCGTTTTGAAACCATGGAATTTAGTGCACGCACACTTATTAACGGGAGTACCATTGGAAAGCCCAATTACCTGAGTGATGCGCAAATAGATGAATTTGAAAACCAAGTGCCAAAGCTTTTGCCCGAGATGGAAGAGGTGAGTTATCCCTCGGATGAACGGGCAATACGCGAGCAAATACAGCGAATTGTATTGCGTGCCTGCGAGCAGGGCTTAATGATTAGCTCGTACGGAACGGTGTCGGTTAGGTGGAAAGAAAATGATTTTTTGATTACGCCTACTAATGTGGCGCGTTGGGATATTCAACTAAAAGATATTGTGCAGATTAAGGATGGAAAGCGTGAGCCGGGAAAAGTTCCAAGTCGTTCAACATGGTTACACCAGGAAATATACAAGCGCAATCCGCACATTAATTCCATTATTTTAACTCAAACGCCATATTTGATGGGGTATAGTGTTACCGGCGAAAAAATTGATGTACGAACAATTCCTGAAAGTTGGATATTTCTTCAGGATATACCAAATATGCCTTTTGGTTCGCATTTCGCAGGCGAAGAAGCAATTTTAAATACCATTTCGGAAAATACGCCAGCGGTAATTATTAATAACGATTCGGTATTGGTAACCGGAGATAAATTACTGGGAACTTTCGACCGCCTTGAGGTTGCCGAGTTTAGTGCAAAATCATTAACAATGGGGGCTTCGCTGGGTAAGCTAATTCCTATAAACGACGAGCAGGTGGAAGATTTAAGAAAGAAATTTCTGAGTTAACAACAGCAGTTGTAACAAATAAAAAAAGAGATGATTGAATTTTATGATTCGATTATCTCTTTTTTTTGCAGCAATTATTTTAGAAAGCGGGTATCCAAAAATTCCTGAAAAAGCTCTTTATACTGTTCGCTTATGGGAATGTAGTCTTTACCAAAAATAATGCGGTTACGCTCGATAGTTGAAATTTTATTGAGGTTAACAATAAACGAGCGATGTACACGCATAAAATCTGACTTAGGTAAAAAGTCTTCCATTTTCTTCATGCCCATTAATGCCATTATCGGCTTCTGGTTGTCGAGGTGAATTCGCACATAGTCACGCATACTTTCAATATAGGTAATGTCGTTAAAATCAATGCGTACAATTTTATATTCCGATTTTATAAACAGGTATCGGTCGTTTTTTTCAACAGTTTCAGTCACTTCTTTTTTTGAGAAGAAACGTTCTTTTGTTTTGGTAACAGCCTTTAAAAAATCGGGGTAGCCAATGGGTTTTACCAGGTAATCGGCAGCATCCAGCTGAAAGCCCTCGTAGCCATATTCGCGATAGGCAGTGGTAAAAATAACCTTGGCCGACGTTGATATCGATTTTACAAAATCTAGCCCGGTAAGGTCGGGCATATTAATATCAACAAACATCAAATCAACCTCGTTGTCGTTCAGGTAATCCATAGCTTTTAAGGCACTGTTAAAGCTCTTTTCCAGTTGCAAAAATGGTGTTTTATCAATATAGCCTGTTATTTGTCGTAAAGCTAAAGGCTCGTCATCAATTGCAATACAGCGTATCATAGCGGAATATTTAATTTAATGGTAAATTCTTTGTCGGTTTTCGAACTCATTTTTAAACTGTAGTTGTTTTTAAATAATAAGTCGAGACGTTTTTGCGCATTTTGCAGACCTATTCCCGAGTTCGTGCTATTGTTTTGTTTGGCGTGGTTACTGTTTTTTAACTCAAAGCCTAACTGCTTATCGGTAAATGTATAGGCCAGGTGTATAAACGATGGCGACTCGTAACTTATGCCATGTTTAAAGGCATTCTCGATATACGAAATGGTAAGTAGGGGAGGAACACTGATTTCGGGTAGTTTCTCCGGAATTTCCAATTTTATTTCAACTTCTTCGGAGAAACGTAATTTCATTAATTCCACATAACTTTTTATAAAATTAATTTCTTTTTGAATGCTGATTTTTTCGGTTTGCGATTCATACAGCATGTAGGCCATCATATTCGATAGACGGATAATTGCCTCTTTTGCCTCTTCTGTATCAATATCAACCAGGGCATGAATATTATTCAAAGTGTTCATGAAAAAATGAGGGCTTACCTGGTTTTGCAGAAAAGCCATTTTGTTTTCCACATTTTCTTTTTCCAGTATAATTTTGTTTTGCTCGGCCTGTAACCATTTGCCCGCAAACGAGAGCCCTGCATCAAATCCAATCATTAAGATACTAATTATTAAAAGGTTTCCAGATGGGGGAATAAATTCTCTGGGGCCTTTCCCATGAGGTGGAGGTCCGAGTGGACCTTCGCCAGGAGGCCTCATTGGCTGCATGGCATCGGCTGGCGGAGCGTCGGTGTTTCCAAAAAAATAAGATACCAATACAAGTAGCACCAGTATGCAAAAGACAGAAACAAAATATAGTATTCGTCTTCCTTTTAGAAATTGAGGAAATAAAAGGAAATGGTTTATCAGAAAAACAACAAAAACAAATCCGTATTCTATCCAAATTCTTGTAATATGCGACCAGGCTATCCCGTTGGAGGTATCGCCAGCTAACAAAGGAATGGCAAATATTAGCAGCCAGATAAAAAGTATTATCTGAAATTGTACTCTGCTAAAATTAGTATTGGGTTTTATGGTAGTTTTCATATTGTTGTAAATGTAAAGTTTTTCTATATGCTATCAATTTTAATTAGTGAATTTATGCTGAATTTGCCGAACACCAGGGCAAGAAATATCCTGCCCCGGGTATCCGGCATTTCAAAGCCTGAAAACAAAATCTTATTCTATCGTTTTATTCAACATTTCGAACCAGTCGAACGTAGTTGTAATAGCGTTCTGCATCTTCTCCTGCCGGGCCATCAATGTCTTTTGTGTCAAACCGAACGGCACCTGCTCCGTGAAAGTCTTCGCCCTGGTCGTTAACAGCTCTACCTAGCGAAATATACCAGGCGTAATAATAGGGTTGTCCTTTTGAAAAATTTGCCGATGTGCTTGTCCAGTAATAAGCGTAGTCGTCGTAACCTGCTTCGCTGGTAATTTGTGTACAATTAAATATGGGGTCTATGGCCGGGCCAACTTTATCGGGGTCGGTTGCTGTTGGCGAATAAGCATAATCAACAATAGCCTGGTGTTCTTTTACATTGGGCAGTCTCCAATCGTCGTATCCGGCAAAGGTCGAGTTTTCGGCAAACGAAAGAGCATCTTCCCAAACCATGCCTTCGCCACTGTCGTCTTGTGTCCACATCAGACCGGTTGATTTGTCGGTTATTGTTCCGTCGCCGTTATCAACATAATCGTTGGCACCATACTCGTCGCCACGAACCGCACGAATGTATTTTGCCAAAGGACTGCCCATTGTTCCCGTTCCTTCTCCCGGAGGTGGAGGAGTGCCTGTACCGGTGCTGTCGCTTGGTGCGGTTCCTGTACCAGTTGGTGCTCCGTCAGTTGGAGGTGCACCGGAATCGTCTCCTTCCATTTCAGAGCCGGCAGCGTAAGCTTTTATATGTCCGGTAACGTGGTTAACTCCAAAGGCGGCATTATCCTGCCCTTCAACTGTGGTTCCAACATAGCGGTTGCCCGACCAAAATTGTTCTGATTTGTCGACAATGCCCGAAGCCAGTTTGAAATAAGTGGTGTCGAGATATGGCCACCCTTTACCAAAATCGCTAATCGAGAATAATTCTTTCAGACTCGGGGCACGCCAGTCATCGTAACCGGCCAGTTCAAGATTTTCGCAATATTCAATTGCTTCGTCGTAGGTCATTTTTTCGGGTAGGGGAATGGTTTGCCACATTAACCCGGTGTTTATGTCAGATGTGGTTCCATCGCCATTGTCAACATACGACATGGTAGCCCCTTTAAGATAATTTCCATCTTGCCCAAAAAAAGCATCGCCTTCACTTAGGTTGTATAGTTCTGCACCATCGGCATCGTAAATAGAAGTTTGCCCCGAGGCTACCAGGGTATAATCGTAAGTTATTATTACATCCAGCTCTTCCGATGTTATGTCGCCATCGTCGTTTTGGCAGCCAATAAGCAAACCAACTGGGATTAGTAAGGCAAACAATCTAACAAATAATTTTCTGTGTTCTGTTTTCGAATTTCCCATTGCTCTTTTCTTTCGTTTTTTAATTGAATTTTGATTGGTTCAAAGGAACTTAATGGGAAATCTTTTATGAAATGGACTCGACGGATTTGATTTTTTCATCGACAAATTTGCAGAACTACGATTCGGGAAAAACTCAGCTTATCAGGATTTGTAAAAAATGAGATATAGGTTCAGGAATAGCCTTATATCAAACCATTTAGGTTGACAGCAAAAACAGGGAGACCTCTGCCTCCCTGTTTTATGAACTCTAACTAATCTAACCAAACCTAATCTATGAAAAATAATTGTTTCTGCTTTCTGTTGTGTTTTTGTTTTCATTTCAAAGTAAGCGATAATTGGTGTGCCCGGCATAACTGAATCGATGAAATGAGTTATTTTGTCGATAGAATGATTGAATGTTTGTTTAAAGTGATTTGGAGTGTTTGTGTGCTGTGTGCCAGTATGTTAATGGATGTTAAAAAGTGTTTGTGTTTTTATCGCTGGCTGACGTGGAAGGGCAAAAAAAGGGAAGCTGTTGGCTCCCCGTATTTAATTTTATCTTTATAATATCATCGTTGTCTGATAATAATCTAATACAATTGTTACTTCTGCATTACTTCTTCTATATCATCAGTTGAAACTACCGGATTTGCACCGTTTTTAGATGCCACAATTGCACCAATTGCACAGGCCCTGTCTATTGCCTCTTGCGGACTTGAGCCGTTTAGTAGTTTGCTTACAATGGTGGCTAGGAACGAATCTCCGGCGCCAACCGTGTCGGCAACAGTAATTTTATATCCTTTATTGTAAATAAATTCATTGTCGGTAAAAAGAACAGCACCCTTCTCTCCCAGTGTAACGCAAATTTGAGCAGTGTTTGTGCTGTTTGCAATGAACCTGATACATTCTTCCAGTGGCTTATTTAACTGGCCCATGTTTGCACAGATTTCAACAATTTCGTCGTCGTTAAATTTTATAAAATCCGCAGGCTTCATTAAACTGTTTAGGGTTTCAAGAGAAAAATGAGGAGGACGCAGGTTTACATCGAAAACATTGAATTTTGATTCTGCCAGCAAATCAAATAAGGTTTTGCGTGAAGTGCTGCTGCGTGCAACCAGGCTGCCGTAAATAAATGCATCCGAGTTTTTTACAACTTCAATATCTTTTTCTAACAGTTGAATGTCGTCCCAGGCGCAGGGCATTTTTATTTCATATGATGCAGAGCCTTTGTTGTTTAAATGTACCAAAACAACACTGGTGCCGAAATTCTTGCTCACCTGAATATGGTTAAGGTTGGCAGAATGTGCTTTCATTTTATCAATAATTTCGTTACCAATCTCGTCATTTCCTATGGCGCTAATTACTTTTGTGTTGTTACCAAGCGACTGTGCTCGCAGTGCCACGTTTAAAGGTGCGCCTCCCAGCTTCTTACCTGTGGGTAACATGTCCCATAATACTTCTCCGTAACAAACTATGTTTTTCATCCGTTTAAAATTTTCAAGTTGTTAATATTTTACTTTAAAATTTGAGAACGGATGGAACCGCTCCGCTCTCACATAAACTTTTTTAATCATCCTTATTTGTGTAATTATCAGGGCAATCGCATTCAACTTTTCAAGTTATATGGCTTTGCCATATAAATTTAGTTTTACCACGAAAGGCACAAAATACGTGAAATATGCACACGTCTATGACGTGTTAAAAATTGCTTTACAATTTTGTTTTCGTGTTTTTCGCGCTTTTTGCGGTTAAGCTTTTTAAATGCAATTGCCCTGGTGTAGTTATGATTAAATAAGTTCATGTTCGTTTCATTTTGTATTTATTTTATGATGAAAGTCTGAAGTTGGAAGACCGGAGTCCTGCAATAAAATTTTAAATGTTTTTTTACTTCCGGCTTCGGTCTTCCTGCTTCTTCTTATGCTAAAACGCCATTCATCTCCTGCACACACGCTTTCACTTTTTTGCTTCTCAGCATTTTCAACGATTTAAGGAAAGCATCAACAAAAGTCTTGTTAGCTTTCAGATTGCCAAAAACCGTATCGATTTCCAAAAAGCGGATAGGTTCCTGGTGCGAAAGTGCTGCTGCGCGAATTAGTTCGTTGCTAATGGCATCTTCAATGGTGTAGGTATTTCCGTTTTCATCCACTCCATCGTTATATTTACACCAGGCCGCAACCACAAAAGCTGCACGTCCAAAATTACCGCCATTTTCCAATTGTGCTTTTACTGTTGGCAGCAAAAAAATCGGAAACTTAGCCGAACTTTCTAAACAAATCCTCGAAATAAGGTCTTTAATGTAAATGTTTTGGAAGCGTTCAATTAAACTGTCTTTGTATTTTTCAAGGTCGATACCGCCCAGGTCGCCAAGTGTAGGGCTGGCTTCTTCATCCATAAAAGCACGCAGAAAAACTTTAAAATCTTCGTCGCGGGCAGCCTCGTCAATTGTATTGTACCCGTGCAAAGCTCCCAGCATTCCCAGTACACTGTGTCCGGCATTTAATAAACGCAGTTTCATATTTTCAAACGGAACGACATTCTCTACAAACTGAGCTCCAACTTTTTCCCAGGCAGGTCGTCCGGCAGCAAACTTATCTTCAATTACCCATTGAATAAATGGTTCGCAAACCACGGGCCATTGGTCGTCAATTAAAAATTCTTCCTGCAATTTTGTAATATCTGTTGCAACGGTTACAGGTGTAATTCGGTCTACCATGGCATTCGGGAACGAAACATTTTCTTCAATCCATTCTACCAATTCCGGTTCTGCTTTTTCAACATAGTTGAGCAACGATTTTTTTGCCACATTGCCATTGCCCTGAATGTTATCGCACGATTGAATGGTACATCCCGGGAAACCCCGCTGCATACGTAATTTCATGGCTTGTGCCAAATAGCCAAATACCGTTTTTGGCGACATCGGATTTTTCATGTCTTCAACAATTACCGGGTTGCTAAAATCGAATTCACCGGTAGCTTCGTTTAGGTTGTAACCACCTTCGGTAATGGTCAGCGAAATAATTTTAATGTCAGGGTTCGCCATTTTTTCGATAACGGCAATCGGGTTTTCCGGAGCGAACAGAAATTCCACAATCGAACCAATTACTTTTGCACTTAACGAGCCGTCCAATTCTTTGGTAACTAAAGTATAAAGGCCATCCTGGTCTTTTAAAATGTTGTAAATCCGGCGGTCGTAATCTAATAAACCCACACCACAAATTCCACAATCTAAAACACCATATCGCTCCATTAATTCGTTGGTGTAATAGGCTTCGTGCGAGCGGTGGAAATTACCAACGCCAATGTGTACTATGCTTGTTTTTACTTTGTCTCTGTTGTATGATGGTTTGGAAACATTAGGTGGCATTATTGCCAGATTCTCTTGATTTAATGCTATTGAAGTTTTCATCTTGTTTATTTTTTTGCATGGAGCAGGGCGCATAGGGCAGAGCGCAAAAGGCAAAGCGCGGTGCAGTCTTGCTCCAGGTGTTATACTTTGTTTTTATTATTTATTGGTTGCCATTACGGGTTCTGTGGCAACTTCGGCGTTTGCCGAGTTAAACGATTCTTGTTTGGTGTTCGCTTTTTCGAAAGCAGCTTTGCTAAGTGCCTTTTTGCGAAGCAGGTTCCAATAGGCAAAGGTGAAATAGCCAATGGTGCAGAAGAATGCGTACTTATGGAAAATATCTTTGTTCAGGTTGTAGGCTTCCAGGTCGGCGCTTCCGAACATAGTTACAGATGCTAAAGTTATAATAACCAACAAACATGCAATTGAGGCATAACTTAGTACCCGTGAGAAAACAGAGGAGTCTTTAACTTCCACTTTTTCGTATTTTGCCTTATCTTCCTGGTAGGCTAAAATATTGGCTTGCAACTGTTGTTCTTCCTTAATTTCTTCCGTGTAGTCTTTTGTAGCTCCATTGTATCTTGCTAAAATAGTATACAATAGCAGTGTAAAAAACCATGCCGGAATAAACAGGTAGTAAAACGACATTATATCTAAAGCGTTTAGTCCAAAGCCTAAAACAAGCCCCGCAATCCACGAAATAATGGCAGGCTTGCTGGTAATCATTTTTTTGTAGTAAGCCCAATACCTGGTTAAACCGATTTTTGGAAAAAGGAAATGTTCAGCAAAAACAATGGCTCCAACCGGAACAACCAATAAGCCGGCGTAGGTTAGCATTGGCAACATTTTTCCAAATACAAAGGGGAAACAGGCAATAATTACAGTAAATACACCAACTATTAGAGTAGTTTTACGGCGTGAGTGATTCGAAAAGATTGCTTGAGCAGCCAGTCCTGCACGGTAAAGATTAGCGTTGGCAGTTGTCCATCCGGCAACAATTACAATCACAAACCCCGAAGCACCAAGAGCGTAATAAGCCACATCGCCGGGGTCTAAAGCAACCACCGGTTGGTTAAGTAAAACACCCGCACCTGCTCCCATAATTCCGGCAGCAATCCAGGCAATGTAGTGCCCGAAAAGCATTCCAAAGCTGGAATAAAGGCCATAGCTGGCTTTTTTTGCGTAACGGAAAATTGCCATATCAATTAATCCAACGTGGGTGATGGTGTTGGCAGCCCAGGCAAAACCAATAACCTCAAGCAAACCAATTCCCGACTCTCCCGTGTTGGTTACTCCTTTCCAAATAGAAACATCGCCAATTCGAACAAATTCGCTAAAACTCGAAATAGAAGTAGAGCCGATTACGGAATGCGCCAATGCGGGAAGCAGGGCCAATGCACCGGCAACAAAAAGGGTAAATAGCCAGGGAGCGCAAATACTCGAAAAATCGGCAACGGTATTAAAGCCGTAAATGGCAACAAAAACAACAACAATTCCAACAGCTACTACAATTAATAAGAACCATACATTTGTTGAATACCAATTTAATTGTGCTGGAATTCCGAACAGAAACCTTACAGCTGAGGAGGAAACGGTTATCATTGCCGCAGAAATTACGGTAAAAATTATCACGTTTGCCCAGTTGTAGAGTTTGGTCATCGAATCGCCTGCAATTTTATTCAGGTAAGTGTACAAACTCAATCGGGTTTGAACCGCAATAGGAGAGGTAAGGAAAGTCCAGCTTAGCACAGCCAGGATATTTCCGATAAGTAGTCCGAAAAGAATGTCGCGCGTGCTTGCTCCAAGCGAAACAAAGGTAGCGCCAATAACAAATTCAGTTGCTGCAACATGTTCTCCGGCGTAAAGACCGGCAAAGTGTTTCCCTCCATGAAGTTTATGCCGTGCTATGGGCAGCTGTTCTTCATCCAGGTGGTCGAAGTTTTGTTTTGATTCGTTTTTCATGATTATTATGCTTTTGAAGTTATATTAAAAAATTGAATTGTTGAATTAAAAAATGGCAATCGCCAATTGAAGTGCACCTTTCCCAGATTCAGGATTCCAGAATGCCGTACCCGTTACGGGAAACTTTTTTGATAGAAATTCCACGTCGTGACTAACAGTCAGGCCCAGGTTTACAATATTCGTACTTTCGCTGTAAAATGTTTTCTCGGTGGTAAACGAGAATGCACCACCAGCAAATAAGGTAATACTGGTTTCATTTTGAGGGAATAACTTGTAGCGCATTTCAACATAATTGGAGTAAGAATTGGTGTCCGAGCCATCGTCTTCCACTTCAAAATCGGCACCGTTGCCAAATAAAATGGTACTCCAGTAAAAGGTTAATGGAATATTTTCCGATACGGTGTATTCAAAAACCACATCAACAAAGTTTGGAGAGGTGTACTTGTTGTAGCTAAAAATGTCGTAGTTCTCGTAATTGCTGTAATTATTGTGGCTTATAAGACTTGCGTTAAAATTGTTGGTGAAATTGTATTTGGTGTAATACGAAAATTCTTTGTATTCGCCACTGTAACTTGCGCCACCCCAAAGTCCTGCAATAAACTTTTTATTGTTCGAAACATATTCAATGCTCGATGCCATCATTATACCCGGAGTAACCACAAAGCCATGCCACAGGTGCATGTTTTTAAGTTCAAGATTTACGCTAAAATTATCGGCAATTGAAGTTTCGTCTTGTGCATTTGCCATGTATGCACCTAAAAGAATAAGTATTAACAAGTGTGCTGATGACAAACATGATTTTTTAAAGCGTAATAATTGGGTTTTAACTTTTTGGGTTTTTGTTACCTGTAAGTTCATAATCCTATGGTTTAAATGTTTTATGTGATAATTTTATAAAGCGTTAAAAGTACGTTAGTTCAGCAAATGTATGAAAATATTTTTCTCATATCCAAAATAAATCGAAATAATATTTCTTTTGAGTTTGAATAAGTCCCATATATAAAGGGTTTTGTGTGGTATGTTTTATAACATGTGTTCTTGTCGGTGTTAATTGGTTATGTGTTTATGTTTAATTTCTAAATGTTGGAAATAGTTAAATATACGTTTAATAATAAAAGTGCTTGTTTAGAAAAAATTGGAACTTAATGAGTTTAGTTTATATATTTGTGTTAGTTTTAAGTAGGGGTAAAAACGTTAAAAAAACGCTTATGGATTTTCGTAAAATTCCAAATATTTCGGTTGACTGTGTTGTTTTTGGTTTTGCAAACGATGGGATTAGTATTCTTTTATCGAAACGGATGTTGCACATGCACGATGATAAGTATCCGGTTATTGACGATTGGGTGTTAACAGGCGATCATGTGCTAAAAAGTGAACGGCTCGACGAATCGGCAGAGCGTATTTTTAGTGAGCTTGCAGGGCTGGGCAATATTTATAAAAAACAGTTCCGCACTTTTGGAAATCCTGAGCGTATTAAAAACGAAAAAGATTTGCTGTGGTTAAAAAGTCGCGGTGTAAACCCACGTGTTATGTCGGTAGCCTATTATTTTTTGTTGCCTCTTTCAAAAATTCGGATGAACCATGAAAGTGTAAAATGGTATCCTCTGAATAAATTACCACAGCTGGGATTCGACCATCAGGAAATTATTGAGCGGGCATTTGTCGATTTAAAACAAAGGGTAATGACCGAGCCTGTTATTTTTGAGTTTTTAGACGATAAATTCACTCTGAATGAATTGCAGCTTGCCTACGAATCGGTATTTGGTATCGAAATAGATAACCGCAACTTTCGTAAAAAAGCAATTAGTAAAACCTACATTGTGCCGCTTGACGAAAAGCGGGTAGTTGGCGGTTCAAAAAAACCATCGAATTTGTATATGTTTAGCCGCGATATATACGATAAAACGGGGAATAAGAATTATATTATAAATATTTGACGCAATATATCTGCTTATTATATTGAAAGCCCCGCCTGGAAAATCCTTACCAAGCGGGGCTTTTTTTTTGTGCAATAAAAAAGGGAGACCTCTGCCTCCCTGTTTTCTGAACTAACTAAACCTAATCTATGAAAAAAAATTGTTTCTGCTTTCTGTTGTTTTTTGTTTTCATTTCAAAGTAAGCGATAATTGGTGTGCCCGGCATAACTGAATCGATGAAATGAGCTATTTTATCGGTGGAACAGGTAATTTTACAATCCCTTTAAATACTCTTTTGGGGTTTTTCCGTGGATTTTTTTAAAACACTTGCTAAAATAAGAATGGCTGTTGAATCCAACTTTAAACGCCACTTCATCAACATTAAAGTTTTGCGATGCCAGTAAAGCAGTAGCTTTTTTTATCCGTACCATATTTACATATTCTGATGCCGAATGGTTGGAAATTTGTTTCAATTTCCGGTGCAACTGGCTGCGGCTTAGGCCCATTTCTGAAGCTAATATATCTACAGTGAAGTTTTCGTTTACAAGATTTTCTTCAATAATGGCATTAATTTTATTCAGGAAATAGTTGTCGAGGCTACCCACATCAATGGACTGCTTGCTTATAAATCGTTTGGCGTAGCTTTCCTGAAGCCGTTTGCGTTGATTGAGCAGGTTGCTTATCCGGGCTAAAAGTACTTGTTCTTCAAAGGGTTTTGAGATATAGGCATCGGCACCTTTATCGAGCCCAATGGAGGTATTTTCTGCCGATGATAATGCGGTTAACAGAATAACCGGTATATGGCTGGTTTCAATCTGAGATTTTAGGGTTTGGCAAAACTCAAAGCCATCCATTTTGGGCATCATTACATCTGAAATAACCAGGTCGATGTTATTCGATTTCAGCATTGCCAGACCATCTTGCCCGTTTTCGGCAAAAAGTACCTTGTAAAAATTAGTTAACAGGCCAACAATGTATTCGCGTAAGTCTTTGTTGTCTTCCACCACCAAAACAGTAGTGTTGCTGTTGGCTTCAGGTACTTGCTGTGCAGTGTTCTCGTTAGCCTCCCACGATTCAATATTCTTAACTTCCTCGTGACTTTGGTACATAATTTTTTGGGCCTTTTGTTTGGTGGGCAATTTTACCGCAAAACGAGTGCCTTTTCCAACCGTGCTTTGAACAATTATAGTACCGCGGTGCATCAGGGTAAAATCTTTACAAAGGTTTAATCCAATTCCGGTGCTGTTTTCTTTCGAGCTATTATTTTTTCCGTGTTCAAAACGTTCAAATACTTTAGGTAAATCATCTCCACTAATGCCTTGTCCGCTGTCCAGAACGGCAATTTCAACAAAATCTTCTTTTTCCAACTCACCAAAACTCAGTTGGTTTGAAAAGAAACTCTGCCGGTCTGATGAATTTGTGGCAAGACTCACCGTTATATTTCCGTTGGTTGGCGTGTATTTAAATGCATTAGATAGCAGGTTGAATATTATTTTATCCAGCTTTTCTTCGTCCACTTCAATTATTTGGGAGCTGGTGGAATAGTTAAACGAAAATGTAATATTTTTTGCGCGTGCCTCTTCCGAAAAATTCAAGACCCGATCGTTAATGAATTGAACCAGATTAGTTTGACTGATGCTGAGTTTTTCCAAACCCTTTTCGGCTTTGCGTAAATCCATTATTTGGTTGATGAGCTGCAACAGCCGGTTGGTATTTCGTTTAACGGTATCAAGTTGTTTGTGCTGTACATCGGTTAAATTGGATGCAGTTAACAGTTGTTTAACCGGACCGTTAATTAAGGTAAGCGGAGTTCTGAATTCATGCGAAATATTGGTGAAGAATTTCAGCTTCATTTCGTTTAACTGCTCTTCTTGCTCGTGTTCCATCTTTTCAATCAGCAAGTCCTTTTTCAATTTCGATCGCTCTCTGAAAAAGCGGATAATAAGCACAATAATAACCAGTGTAACCAGTAAATAAAAGCTTAGGGCATATTTTGATTTGTACCAAAATTCCTGAATAACAATGGTAATGCTGGCTGGTTCTTCATTCCATATTCCATCGTTGTTGCTGGCTTTAACTTCAAAACGATATTCGCCAGCCGGAAGATTAACAAAACTGGCCGTGCCTTTATTGTTGTTTTGCACCCAGTTATTAATGTAATTGCTTAGCCGGTAGGTAAATTCATTTTTATCGGGCAACAGGTAATTGTCGGCTGAAAAAGTAAAACTCAGGTTCGTTTCTTCGGGGGCTAAAATAATTCTTTCGTACTGGTTAACAACGGTTTGCATCGGAACAATGCTACGGTTATTTACAATAATTTTTGTTAGCAGCACATTGGGGGGGCGTTGGTTAGTTTGTATGGGTTTCGGCTCAAGCTGGCTAAAACCATTGGTTCCGCCAAAATAAAGATTACCCTGGCGGTCTTTAAAAATAGCATTGGGATTAAACAAGTTGCCCTGGATACCATCGTTTAGCACAAACCTTCGCGACGAATTATTTTCGGTATTGTACAGGATCAAACCATCGTTACTCGTTATCCAGATGTTGCTAAACGAGTCTTCAATAATACCATAAACATCTTTATTTTTCAGCAAATCGTTGGCGGTAAAAATATGTACCGAATCCAATTGCGGATCGTAAATGTTTACACCATTTCCTCCGGTACCCATCCAGATTTTACCATCGCTAAGTTCGGTGATAAAATAAAAACTCTGGCTGCTGGTTTTATGTTTGCTGTTTTGGTGAATATTGAAGAGAGTGCTTTTGCCGCTAGGCAGATGAATGCGGGTAACTCCTTCAAGCGTACCCACCCATAAATTTTTGTTTGAATCTTCGGTCAGGGCTCTGCAGTTGTTGTTAAGCAATTGTGCAAAGGGCTCTTTTTCGGAAGAGAAACTGATTTCTCCGGTGCTGAAATGATAAAAATTAATACCGCCCAGATTGGTGCCTATCCAAACTCCGGAGTCCGATTCACAAAGCGAGTAAACTTCGGGCGATGCCACATGTTTGCCATCGTTGGCACCTGCAGGAAAATGAAAAAAGCTTGCCTGGTCTGCAGGGCGGTAAAACAAGCCGTTAAAAGCCGAGCCTATCCATAGTCCTCCATACCTGTCAACCAGCATAGTTTTAATATCAATAATTCCTTTTTGCTTCCGTATCTGGATAGGGGAGAACGTTGATGTTTCCGAATCAAATAAATTTAATCCAAAAAGTTCGGTTCCCACAAAAAGTCTCCCATCGGTGCTTTGGGCAAAAGAGCTAACCATATTGTCAGAAATTGAGCCCGGTTCGTTCGAATGGCGGTAGTTGTTAAATTTATTATCAGAGTGGTGCATGTATGCTACTCCTCCCGACCATGTTCCTATCCAAATACCTCCCTGTTGATCTTCGTAAATATCAAAAATAGAATTGTGCGGAAGTCCGTCGTATTTATTATGATCATAGTGTACCAATTCTTTACCTATACTTTTAAACAGTCCCAGGTACGAGCCAATCCACACCTGGCCTTTGGTATCGCGCCATATTTTCCGTATACTGGCATCGCTGATATTGTATTCCGGATTTTTTGTATAGGAGTAGTGGTGTTCCAGTTTACCGTTAAAGTTATACATGCGGGCACCGTGCTCCTGGTAGCCTACCCAAATATTTTCGGTACTTGTGCTTATGGTACGCACTGTTGAGCCCGGCCCGGCAATCAATTTTTCTACCTTTTCTTCTTCGCTGTTAACCTGGTATACGGAACCATCCAGCGTACCAAGCCACAAACGGTTTGTTTCGTCGTTGTAAATAATTCGCGGAATATTCTCTAAACCCGTAGTAATTCGAATCATTTTGTTGCTCGCCTGGTTGAGGTAGCCTAAAAAGTGCTCGTCAACAATCCACAACCTACCTTGCCCGTCAAACTGAATGGAATAAAGGTGTGTGTTGGTTTGCGAACCGTTTTCGTAGGAGTAGTGAATCTGCTCAAATTCCTGGGTAACGTGATTGAATTTACAAAGGCCTTTTGAGGTACTTGCCCAAATATTGTTGTTTTTATCAATGGCAATTTCGGTAACGGTATTGCTGGGGAGGCCATCTGAAGCCTCCGGATGATAGGTGTAGCGTACAATCTCCTTCGAGTCGTAACGTAATACTCCGTCAAAACCCCCCATCCAAATGTAACCGTATTTATCCTGGTTAAACGAGTGTATGGCCTGAAAACTAAAACCACCCGGAGGTGATACGCGACGAAATCGGAGGTCGTCGGTGTTTTGCGAAAAAGCGATATGCTGGAGGAGAACAAATACAATGCTTATTATAAATTTATCTTTCATGCTAACGCTCTAAAACATTTTTGTAAGAATTACTTTTCCGGGTATTTTATTTGCCTTGCTCTCGTCAATCTACAAAAAACAGCTATGCTTTGTAAACTACAAAAACAGCATTAATTTTTATCAAAGCTTCTTTATGGTGAATGCTCCTTCAATTACGATTCAAAAATAAGAAAGGCTTTCAATTTTAACTAGTACGCATGTTGCATGCTTGCAACATGCTTTCAAGTAGGAGACAAAAATACCAGAAAATGCAACAATAGCACTAATTCTGCAGCATCCTGTGCCGCTATTTTTGAAAAACAATTTTGAAAACAAATTACGGGTATTAAAAACAATATCCACATTAAAAGTTAAAACTGAATCAATAAAAAATGAATAGCAAGGTTTTTATACAATGCATAATTTGGTTAGATAGTTAGTTAGTTTAGTTGTGTTAGGCTCCTTCTTCTGAGAATTGAAGAAGGAGCCTTCAAGTTAAAATCCTTGCTTTTCAAATAAGAATAACAAACCTTTTTTATGAAAAAAATTATTACAATCAGTCTATGTTTTATTCTTTTTGCGTGCAGCAATCAACATCCCGAAACAATCGACGATATTGTTAAACATTCGGAGAAACAGTTTGAATATGCCTTGAAAAAAATTAAACCCCTGCAAACCGAGGAGAAAATTTTTCCGCGTACGCTTGAGGATCAGGAAATAAAACTGGTGGCAACCAAAGACTGGACCAGTGGCTTTTTCCCCGGAACGCTTTGGATGATGTATGAGCTTACCGGAAAAGATAAATGGAAAGCGCACGCACTGGATTATACCTTACCCCTTGAGGTAGAGCAATGGAATGCCAACGACCACGACATTGGTTTTAAAATGTATTGCAGTTATGGCTGGGCTATAAAATACCTCGACAATCCCGAATTCAAAGAAATTCTGATTCAATCGGCAAAAACACTTTCAACCCGCTATAACCCGGTTGTTGGGTGCATTCGCTCGTGGAACAGCAACCCCAAAACAGCCCATTGGAAATACCCGGTTATTATAGATAATATGATGAACCTGGAATTGTTGATGTGGGCGGCTAAAGAAACCGGTAACGAAAGTTTTAAAGAAATAGCAGTAAAACACGCTCAAACCACAGCGGCCAATCATTTCAGAGATGATTATTCGTGTTACCATGTTATTGACTACGATCCGGAAACCGGAGAGGTAATTAATAAAAATACCCACCAGGGAGCTGCCGACGACAGCGACTGGTCGCGTGGACAGGCCTGGGCGGTTTACGGATTTACCATGATGTACCGCGAAACCGGAATGGAAGAATTTCTTACACAGGCAAAACATGTTGCCGACTACCTGCTTACCGTCGACGGTTTAAAAGATGGTAAAATTCCGTACTGGGATTTTAAAGCGCCAAATATTCCCAACGAACCTTACGATGCATCGGCCGCGGCTGTTATTTCATCTGCTTTGTTCGAATTGTACGAATTTACCAGTAACGAAATTTATCTGAGCACAGCTCAAAAGCTTCTGGAAACATTAGGAACACCCCAGTTTTTGGCTCAGACCGGCGAAAACGGAGGTTTTCTGCTTACGCACTCTACGGGCTCAAAACCCTATAAGTCGGAAATTGATGTGCCACTTAATTACGCCGACTATTATTTCCTCGAATCAATTATTAAAAGCAAGAGATATGAAGAGAATCAAAATTTAGCTCTCAGCAAAGAATAGTGTGAATCAATAAAGTAATTCTCTAAATTTTTAACAAAAACTAATTTTTATGAAAAACAAAAAAAGTATTCAAAAGGCTTTTAGCTTTTTAATGTTTTGTCTCTTTTTTGTTGCGGTTAGTGCCAGTGCATTTGCACAGCAAAAAGCAGTTTCAGGAAAGGTTGTTGACGACAATGGTGAAGCCCTTCCGGGTGTAACCGTGGTTGTTAAGGGAACTTCAACGGGAACCGTTACCGATATCGATGGTAACTTTTCTCTATCAAATGTAACAAGCGAAAGCGTATTAACTATTTCGTTTGTGGGTATGTTAACACAAGAAATTGCAGTTGGCAGCCAAACTTCAATCGATGTAACCTTAAAAACCGATGCCGTTGGTTTGGAAGAGGTTGTAGTTGTAGGTTACGGTACCCAATCAAAAGCTACCCTTACCGGTGCGGTTGTACAGGTAAAAGGTGAAGAAATGATTAAAGGCAAGGGTACATCTAGTGTTGCCCTTGCAATGCAAGGTGAAATACCTGGATTGGTAGTAACTCGTTCCTCATCTCGTCCGGGTAATGAAGGGCTAGATATTAAAATTCGTGGTGATTATTCAGTGAACGGAATCTCTCCTCTAGTTTTAATTGATGGAGTGGAAGCACCAGAATGGATGCTTAGTACAATTAATTCAAGCGATATCGAAAGCTTATCAGTGTTAAAAGATGGTGCTGCAGCTATTTATGGATCGAAAGCTGCCGGTGGTGTAATTTTGGTTACCACCAAGAAAGGTCAAAAAGGTAAAATAAAAGTTGAATATAGAGGCGATGTACAATTTAACTATGCTTACAAAATGCCTTTGGCAAATTTTAAAGAACTAGCTGATATTTGGTTGCAAGGTGGACGTAACGACATGATTGATTATGTTGACACTGATGGAAATCCGCAAACTGCGGCTTTTACAGGTCGTTTCTTCAGTGAAGATTATTGGCAGCAAATTTCAGACGGAACATTCCCATTGGCTCCTGAAACGGTATTTCTATTTGGTTCAGACCATCGTTTTGCTGATGAAAGTTACTACGACTATGTTTTCGGTACTACAATGTCACATCGTCACAATGTATCTTTTTCTGGTGGTAACGAAAACGCCACTTATCGTACATCTTTAGGTTATGCAAATGATCGTTCGCCTATGGAATTGGTTTACGATGGTGCTAAAAAGTATAACTTCCGGACCAACCTTTCTTATAAGGTTAACGACATGATTCAAACAGATTTCATGATATCGTATGATAACAGAATTATTGACGCTCCTACGCATGGTGTAGGTGAAGGTCTTCAAAATCCACAATTCTACCCTATTAAGAACCCACAAGGACAATATTATACCCTTTGGGCCGACCATGTTCCTCTTGAGTTGGAAGAGGGAGGAAGAACGGTTGAGGATGTTGATATAATTAGACTTAGTGGTGCTCTAAATTTGAACATGGATAAGTATTTGCAAGGATTATCATTTATGTATAAAGGAGATGTTACCAAAAGAAACCATGAGAAAACGGCTCGTACAAAAATGGTAACAAAATACGATTGGGATGGTAACCCAAGTACATATGCTCCTGCCAGAAGAGCAGTTAGCCAGGTTGATGTTTATATTGATAACATATTTTTCCAAAACCATTTGTTACAAGGTAATTACAAGCGTTCGTTTGGCGAGCACAATGTTTCGGCAATGCTTGGTATTACTTGGGAAGAGCAAGAAGCTACGGGTTATGACATGCAACGTAAATATTTACTTTCAGACGAACTTGATGCCTTAAATACTGGAGATGCGTCAACCATGACAAATGCAGGTACTGCATGGCACGAATCTTTATTTTCATATATCTCCAGGTTAAATTACGATTACAATGGCATATATTTAGCAGAATTTGCTGCTCGTCGTGATGGATCTTCTCGTTTCCACCCTGATTACCGTTGGAAAAATTTTTATTATGGTTCTGCCGGTATAAGACTATCAGAATTAGGGTTCCTAAAAGATGGTTTTTTCCAGAACTTAAAGTTGCGTGCTTCTTATGGAGAAACAGGTTCGAGAGTTGGTATTGGTAGATATGACTACATCTCAACAATGTCTTCAGGAGAAACCTATTTTGGCACAACTCCGGCAATTTATAATACCTATCGTATTTCTAGTATGACTTCAACCGAACGTACCTGGGAGCGTGTGGCAAAAACCGACATTGGTGTTGATTTTGCAGTACTCGATAGCCGCCTGAGTGGTAGTATGGACTACTTTATTCATAATAACGACGACATGTTGGTGAGTATAACTTATCCTGAAATTTTGGGTGCCAGTGCGCCAAAAACCAACAGCGGTGCATTTGAAAGTAAAGGTTGGGAAATAAGCCTTAACTGGAGAGATAAAATTGGCGAACTATCATACCAGGTAGGTGCTGCCCTATGGGACAGCAAAGGTGAGGTAACCCATATGGAAGGTGCAGAAACAATTGGCAGAGGATTGAATACAAGTCCAATTGAAGGCTACCCATTAAATTCGATTTGGGTATATAAAACCGATGGTATTTTCGATAATGAAGCAGATATTTTAGCCTATTACGAGAAATATGGTTTTGATGGTGGTGATCAAACAACAACAAAACCTGGTTCTATTCTTCCTGCTTACCGCAGTGCAAACCGCTTGGTGCCGGGTACTGTTAATCGTGTTGATGTATCTGACGACGGTTTAATTAACCAGGATGACTTGGTATTCCATGGCGATGCAAACCCACATTATGCGTTTAGTTTTAATTTTGGCTTGCAATATAAAGGATTCGACTTTTCAGCTTTCTTCCAGGGAGTTGGTCAGCAATATATTCAGCGTAACGGAACATTGGCTTATCCTTTCAGAAGCTGGTGGATGAACCAGAACAGTGTTTATGCCAGTGGCGACCTCACATGGTCTCCGGAAAATACAGGTGCCGAACTTCCAATGATATTTTATAACGGAAGCCGTAAAAACTGGAACTATGGTCATCCCAATGATTTAAATATCATTAACGCTCGTTATATACGTGCAAAAGTGATTTCTTTAGGATATACCATTCCCCAAACGATAACAACAAAAGCAGGTATGGACAGAGTTCGCGTATCTGTTACAGGAAATGATTTATTTACCATATCAAACGTAAAAGATGGTCTGGATCCGGAACATGGACGAAATGCTCATAATGGAAATCAATATCCTTATAATTCTGCCTTAATGTTCAGTTTAGAACTTACATTTTAATCGTAAATTTTAAAAGAATACAAAAATGAAAAAGAAAAATAGATATGTTAAGGTGTTCAGCCTAACGCTAATTTTTGCAACATTGATTCTTAGTAGTTGCCAGGAAGATTTCCTTGATCGCTCACCTCTGGATCAATTATCAGAAGCCATTTATTTTAAAACACCAGCCGATTTTGAAACGGCATCGAACTACTTTTATACCCGCTTTGGATTTGAAGATGGGGACGAGACTTCCGATTTGTCCAATAATATTGGGTATGGAACTGATATAGTTTATGGTAACGGTTATACAGTTGCCCCTGTATCAGATAGCGAATGGAATAATAATTACGACCGAATGCGTGCACCCAATCAGTTGCTCGAGAAAGCAGCTGAATACGAAGGAGACCAGTCTGAAATTGCTGAATATGTTGGTATTGCTTACTTTTTTAGAGCCTGGCACCATTGGAAGCTTTTAAAACGTTTTGGCGGAGTTCCTATTGTAACAAAAGCTTTAGATGTTGCAGACGAAGAATTGTACGCTCCTCGTAATAGTCGTTACGAAGTAGCAGCGCAAATTGTTGCTGATTTAGATGCAGCACTGGCTACTGGTGGTTTACGTTCGCAAAACGATATTGGAGATGGTGAGCAAGGACGATTGTCGCTTGAAGCAGTAAAAGCATTTAAAGCACGTGTTTTATTATACGAAGCCACCTGGGAAAAATACGCACCAAATGCGTATCTTGATGCCGCTACTGGAGATGCAAAACCTGCTGGTTACCCCAGCATAAACGATATGCTTTCTGAAGCCAAAGCTGAAGCATTGGCTGTAATGAATAGCGGTGCATTTGAATTATGGGATATGCGCGATGAAATGAAGGCTGTTGAAGTTCTAGAAACAGACAATTACGCTGAAAGACATCTTTATTACATGTTTACTTTGGAAGATGGTAGTAATCCTGCAGGATTAACAAAAGCTGATAATAAGGAATACATCCTTCAAACGGTATATGATTACAATTACCGTAAAATCGGTCAAAATATTTCACATGCCAAGCCTTGGGGACCAACACGTAAGTTGATGGATATGTATTTGTGTGCAGATGGTCTTCCTGTTCAGCATTCAAGTGTTTTTAATGGATATGCAAACATGATGGATGAATTTGAAAACCGCGATCTTCGTTTGAAAGGTCTGGTTTACAATCCATTCGTACAGTATTGGGGCTACGGAACCAGCACGAGTGTTGGTGGTGGAGCTCAATATGGTGTAGCTTTCGAAGATGGTGTGAGTACGTACAATTACACATACACTCCGGCTTTGCAAACCGAAACAAATGGTCGTAATATTGGTTATATGGGGCATAAATTTGTGACAGAACACATTGGTCGTGAAACAACAACCGAATCTTTCAATTACCCACTTATTCGTTTGGCCGAAGTAATGTTGATTTATGCCGAAGCTACATGCGAATTGGGCGGAGGTCAAATTTCTGATGCCGACTTGAACATTTCAATTAATAAAATCAGAGAACGCTCTGGTGTCGCTCCTTTAACCAATGCTTTAATTGCTCCATTTAGTGACTTAACCATGTTAGGTGAAATTCGTCGGGAGCGTTCAATCGAATTATTTGGAGAAAATTTCCGTTTTGACGATTTAAAACGTTGGGGTATTGCTGTTGAGGAGTTGAAACCAGCTATGGCGACGACTTATATTCAATACGATGGTGTAGAGACAGAATATGCAACCGTTGACAATCCAAAATCAGATGGAAAACTATATAATCCTGACGGATTTTCGTTTGGTTTAACAACATCGGAATACAGTCCTTCAACCTATGCCGGTATTGCAACTACAAAACCAGGAGCTTTAATTCTTGTAATTTCAGCTGATAGACTGTTCTCCGAAATGAACTATTTAGATCCAATTCCAACCTTGCAAATAGAGCACAATCCTGCTTTAACGCAAAATCCAGGATGGTAACAAAATTATTTTTTCTTACATAGATTAGTTTAATAGGTAAAAAGCCGGCAGTGAATTCTTTTCGCTGCCGGCTGTTACTAAAAAATAATTTCTTCTTTTGCCATGAAATAACCGAAAACTGAATTCAAAATGACTGCTAAAATCCAACTTTACCTGTTTCTTATCTTTATTTCTTTCTCAGCTTGTAACCCAAAAACCATTGAAATAACGGTTAGCCCCAATGCCGAACAAACACAAGAGCTTACCTTTAAAACCCTCAACCAGGCCATTCAAAAAGCACTTCAGCTTAAATCCGAAAACGACAAAACCCAAATTCAAATCAATATCCTTCCCGGAGGATACCATTTATCAGCTCCAATAACCATTGGTTCGCCTCTAAACGGACTGAAAATTATTGGCGCCGGTAAATCGGAAGTTACCATTAAAGGTTCTGTGCCTTTAAATCTTAACTGGGAGAAATTTAATAATGACATTTACATAGCCAATCTTGATGCTGTAGGCCAAAAGTCCTCCTTGCGGGATTTAGGGGTAGAGCAGCTAATCATAAACGGCAAACCCCAAACGCTGGCCCGTTACCCCAACTACAACGAAGATGGCGGTTTCTGGCAGGGTTACGCTGCCGATGCAATCTCGAAAGAAAGAGTGGCAAGTTGGGCAAAGCCCGAAGGTGCCATTTTTCATGCCATGCACCGGGGCAAATGGGGCGGTATGCACTTTAAAATTACCGGTGTTGATGAAAACGGTGAAGCCATTCTCGAAGGTGGATTCCAAAATAACCGGCCTTCAGGCCCGCACCCCGAGTTTCGTATGGTGGAAAATGTGTTGGAAGAGCTCGACAGCCCCGGCGAATTCTATTTCGATAAAGAAGAGAACAAACTGTATTTTTGGCCTGTTGCCGGTACCAATCTCGAAACCGCAAGCTGCGAAGCCGTGGTTTTAAAAAGCCTGATTGAAATAAAAGGCGATGAAGCACCGGTGAAAGACATTCACATTGAAGGTGTAAAATTTGAACACACCCGACGCACACTTTTTGAAATATATGAACCTTTGTTGCGTAGCGACTGGACGATGTATCGTGGTGCAGCTCTTTTTATCGAAGGGGCCGAAAACTGCTCGGTTAAAAACTGCGAGTTCACCAACCTGGGTGGAAATGTAATTTTTGTAAGCAGCTACAACCGCAATGTCGAAATTTCGGGCAACCATATTCACGATTGTGGCGCCAGTGCCATCAGTTTTGTGGGCGAGGCTTCTGCCGTGCGTTCACCGGCTTTTCAGTACGGAAAATTTGTTGAGCTGGCAGAAATGGATACTGTGGCCGGACCAAAAAACGAATTGTATCCGAAAAATTGTGTGGCCCATAATAACCTGATTCACCGCATTGGCCGGGTTGAAAAACAGGTGGCAGGAGTACAAATTGCAATGGCAATGGATATTACCGTTAGCCACAACAGCATTTACGATGTGCCACGTGCCGGAATAAACATTGGCGACGGAACCTGGGGCGGCCATATTTTGGAATACAACGATGTGTTTAACACCGTTTTGGAAACCGGCGACCATGGCTCGTTTAACTCATGGGGCCGCGACCGTTTCTGGACGCCCAAACGCGATAAAATGGACGAAATGACCATGGCTAATCCGCAAATGCCTTTGTGGGATGCCATTCATACCACCATCATCCGCAACAACCGTTTTCGTTGCGACCACGGCTGGGATATCGACCTCGACGACGGCTCAACGAACTACCATATTTACAACAACCTGTGTTTAAACGGCGGCATAAAACTGCGCGAAGGATTTTACCGCGTGGTAGAAAACAACATCATGGTAAATAACTCATTTCATCCGCACGTTTGGTTTGCCAATTGCGATGATGTGTTTCGCCGCAATATCGTTACCGATAGTTACAAAGATGTGCGCCTGCTAAGCTGGGGAAAAGAAATGGACTACAACCTTTTTCCCGATGAAGAATCGATGCTAAAAGCCCAGTTGTATAACATTGATGCCAACAGTGCCTTTGGCGACCCCTTGTTTACAAATCCTGCAGAACTTGATTTTAGCGTTGCCGAAAACTCACCGGCGTTAAAACTGGGTTTCAAAAACTTTCCGATGGATGAGTTTGGTGTGTTAAGCCCTGATTTGAAAAAAATGGCGAAAACACCTGAAGTTCCGGTAATAAAAACTACCGGGGAGTTGTCAGGGAAAAGCAGTGCAACGGTTTCGTGGCTTCGCAACGAGATTAAAGGAGTCGATTCAATGGAAGAGCAATCGGCCTACGGTTTAAATGAAGCGGAAGGCGTTATTATTCTGAAAATGTGGAACGGCAGCAAAGCTTACGAGGGCGATGGACTTCGCAGCAAAGACGTGATACTGGCCGTTGAAGGAGAAAAAGTGAAAAACGTAAAAGAGTTCTTCGGTGCACTAAAAAAATACAACTACACCGAAACGGTAAAAATGCTTGTAATGCGTAATCAAGCCGAGCAGGAACTTACGGTTAAGGTGAGATAGCAGGGCCGTAGGTCCGACACGTAATAGCACAGTCCGCAAGGGCTGTGAATAGAATGACAAAAAATAACAAAGGGCTGAAAGCCCGACACGTAATAAATACATCCGCGCACATCAGCGAAATCTGCGTGAAACAAAAAGAATATGAGCCAACTACTAAAAATAATAGCATTTATTCTATGTGGAATATTTCTATATTTTGCAGGATATGCACAAGTAAATGCTGACGGCACCATCGATACTGGCGATAAATTTGAAAAAGCAAAACTCGAATACCTTGACTCGGCTGAAGTCGTAGCCAAACGTCTTGAATGGTGGAACGATGCCCGTTTCGGAATGTTTATCCACTGGGGACTTTACGCCCAGGATGGCTGTTTCTGGAAGGGGCAGGACGGACGATCTGAACACATGATGCGTAACCTGCAAATTCCCATTGCTGAATATGAAAAAATAGCTGCAAAATTTAATCCCGAAAAATTTGATGCCGATGAGTGGGCCCAATTTGCCAAAGATGCCGGTATGAAATATATGGTAATTACCTCGAAACATCACGATGGTTTTGCTATGTTTAACAGCCCGTCGAACGACTATAACATAGTAAAACAAACGCCGTGGAAACGCGATCCAATTAAAGAATTAAACGAAGCTTGTAAAAAGCAGGGGATTAAATTTGGAGTATATTATTCGTTGGGCCGCGACTGGCACCATCCGCAGTGTAATTCAAATGGTGGTCGGCGAAGCAATGTGTGGGATTTTCCGGAAGAAGAGAAAAAAGATTATTCTATCTATTTTAAAGAAAAAGTAAAACCACAGATTACCGAGTTGATAACACAATACAAACCTGCAATTATTTGGTTCGATACCCCCGAGTTAATTACTAAAGAGCAAAGTTCAGAATTGCTGGGATTGATTCGAAAGCTCGACCCCAATTGTATTGTAAATCAACGTGTAGGAAACAAACTGGGTGACTATGCCGTGCGGGAACAAAAAATACCAAAAGGTGGGGAGCCGCAATCCTGGGAAACCTGCATGACCATCAGTGAAATTTGGGGCTACCACAAAGAAGACCATGCCTGGAAATCGGCAGATTCATTGGTGCACAGTCTGGTTGATATTGCCAGCAAAGGCGGTAATTTTTTGTTAAACGTTGGGCCAACCGGCGAAGGCGTAATTCGTCAGCCCTCTGTTGAGCTTTTAAAAGAAATGGGCGAATGGTTAAAGGTAAATGGTGAAGCTGTTTATGAAACGACTTCGAGCCCGATTGGAAAATTTGATTGGGGGCGCTGCACCAAAAAAGTGGAAAACGGAAATACAACGCTCTATTTTTCGGTGTTTAACTGGCCGGAAAACGGAGAGTTATTCATTCCCGGAATCAAAAATGAAATAAAAAATTCTACTCTTTTGGCAACCGGAACACAGGTAAAAGCTTTTGCTACAGATAATGGAATAAAGATTGAATTACCAAATGTTGCAGCTAATAAATTGGCCAGCGTGGTAAAAATTCAAGTATATGGAATTGTAAAATAAAATTGAATTAGATAAATATGAGCCAACTACTAAAAACAACAACAATTTTAATCTGTGTAATCATCCTGTTTTCAGGGATTGTAAACGCGCAAAACAAAATAACCATCGATGCCAATTCCAATGGCGAACAATTCGAACACTTTTGGAGCAAATGTGTAGGGGCAGGGCGTGCCAACGAAGGCCTGCGTGCCGGCTGGCTCGAACAACTTGAAAAAGTACAGCAAAACTGTGGATTTCAATACTGCCGTTTTCACGGGCTATTTCACGAAGATATGTTTGTGGTGCTCGAGAACCGTGGTAAAATCGTGTACAACTGGCAATACATCGACGATTTGTTCGACCGTATGCTCGACCTGAATGTAAAGCCTTTTGTGGAGCTGGCCTATTTCCCGGAGCCCTTTGCCGCTGAAAATTCAAAAACCGTATTTTGGTGGAAAGCAAATATTACTCCGGGCGAAAACTATGCGCAGCAGTGGCACGATTTGGTAAAAGCGTTAACACAACATTTGGTCGACCGTTATGGAATTGACGAAGTGCTTACCTGGTATTTCGAAGTTTGGAACGAGCCCAACCTTTACCCGCTCTTTCTGGACGGAACAAAATCGCAATACTTCGAAATGTATAAACAGTCAGCATTGGCCGTAAAATCAGTTGACGAACGCTTGAAAATTGGAGGCCCTGCAACCAGTAACTTTGTGCCCGACACGCGTTTCGACGGCGAAATTGAAGACCGCGAAGCAGCCAAAGAGGTATTTACCATCGACGATATTAATAAATTGGAATGGCACGGCGTATGGATTGAGGATTTCCTGAAATTCTGCGAAAAAGAAAACCTGCCGGTTGATTTTGTTAGTTGCCACCCGTACCCAACCGATTATGCTTTTAACCCTGAAACGGGAAAAGGCAGAGGTTTGACCCGGTTTGTGGGGTCTACTAAACTGGATATTGAATGGCTGAACAGAACTGTTAAAAACAGCGCCTTTCCAAATGCCGAATTGCACCTCACCGAATGGAATACCAGCCCCAGCAGTCGCGATGCTACGCACGATTTTCTTCCAGCCGCTGCCTATATTGTAAAAACTAATCTCGATTGTATCGGTTTAACAAACTCACTGGCATTCTGGACCTTCACTGATGTTTTTGAAGAAAAAGGCGGTGCTGCCAGTATCTTTCACGGAGGTTTCGGTATGATTAACTTTCAGGGACTGGTAAAACCATCGTACCACGCTTACCGGATGTTGCACCAACTGGGCGACGAAAAAATCTACAAAGACGATTACCTGTTTGTAAGCCGTGATTCTGGTGATGGTAAAATTTCGGCTTTGGCCTATAATTATCCCGAAGAATATGAGGATGCAGTTCCATCCGGCAATAACAAGCGTGAAGAGGGAACCTCAAAACCATTGAGTTTCTCAATGAAAAACTTAAAACCGGGAACGCAATTTAAAATTGAAACGCTGGATAAAGACCACGGTAATATTCACAACTACTGGGAAGCCATGGGTAAACCCGAACCGCCAACCCGCGAGCAAATTAAAGTGATGAAAGCCTATGCCGAACAATTAAAAACAGAATTGGTAACTGTTGGCGAAGACGGCAAGCTAAATATTGAAAAAGAACTTACACCCTGGAGTGTGGTATTGATTACGCAGATAAACTAAATTGAATCTGCGGTAATCAGCGTTATCTGCGAGAAACATCGAAAAAACAAAATAAAATGAAGAAATTACTTTCAATAGCAACAATCCTAATCCTACTTATTCAACTGGGAGGATTAAACCCGGCAAAAGCCCAGCAAATTTCCGACGAGGAACGAATGGAATGGTGGACCGACGCCCGTTTCGGGATGTTTATTCACTGGGGAATCTATTCGGTTCCGGCAGGTTTTTACAAAGGCGAACCACAAAAAAACTCAGCTGAGTGGATTATGAACCGCGGACAAATTCCTGTGGCCGAATACGCCAAATTTGCAGAGCTTTTTAACCCCACTTTATTCGATGCCAAAGAATTTGTAGGCCTGGCAAAAGAAGCCGGAATGAAATACATGGTAATTACCGCAAAACATCATGATGGTTTTGCCATGTTCCACTCCAAATGTAACCCCTTTAATGTGGTGGATGCCACACCCTTTGGTCGCGATGTAATGAAAGAACTGGCCGACGAATGTGCCAAACAAGGGATTAAGTTTGGGTTTTACTATTCGCAGGCGCAAGACTGGAGTCATCCCGGCGGAATGGGAAACAACTGGGACAAGACCATGCAACGCGTGAGCAGCGATGCTTATGTAATGGAAAAAGCACTTCCGGAGGTAAACCAGCTTTTAAGCGACTACGGTGACATTGCAATTTTTTGGTGGGACACGCCACGAGCAATGACAAAGGAGGTAGTGGATAGTTTATACCATGTTACCACTGCCTTACAACCTGCAATAATTACCAACGACCGTTTGGGCGACGATTACCCCGGCGACCATAAAACCTACGAGCGGCATATGCCAAAGAAAAAGCCCGAAGATAAATACTGGGAACTTTGTCAGCCGGTAAGTGGCAGCTGGGGCTACCGTAGCGACGACCAGAATTTTAAATCGCTGGAAACACTGATTGGCAACCTGGCCAATGCTGCCAGCATGGGTGGTAATTACCTTTTAAATGTAAGTCCAACATGTTTGGGAACCTTGTCGCCAAAGGCCGTTGAGCGTATGAAAGGCATTGGTGCCTGGATGGACAAAAACAGCGAAGCCATTTACGAAACCGAAGCCAGCCCGTGCAGCAAAGTAGATTGGGGTTACATTACCATGAAAAAAGCCGGTAGCAAAACAAAATTATACTTACACGTTTTCGATTGGGAAGCCGGGAAAATTACCGTGCCAATTCGCAACAAATCGGCAAAAGCAGCCTTGCTAACCAATGGTTCAAAGAAATTTAAAACAAAGGCCGGCGAAGAGGGCTTAACTGTTCAGCTTTCAGGAAATGCTCCCGATGAAATAAACTCGGTTATTGTTTTGGAATTAGCCGAAACTCCTGACGCCATTGAACCAAAACCATTCGGGCAAGACGAAAATGGCGTGGTGGCTTTTATGACTGAAAGTGCCGAGTTTGAAAATATGCACGGTCTGGGTGTAAAATACAATAGCTCGAAAGACTGCGTGGGCAACTGGACCAACGAGCACGAACGGGTGTACTGGACTTTTGCCATCGAAAAACCGGCAACTTTTCATGTAACAGCAAAAACAGCCGGAGTAGCTGATTCTGAATTTGCAGTGGAACTTAACGGTCAAACAAAAACTGTTAAGCTTAATGCAACCGGTGATTACGGCGATTTTAAAACAGTGGAAATCGGTACATTCGAAATTAAAGAACCGGGGTCTTATAAAATCACGTTTAAGCCCGTTC
This sequence comes from uncultured Draconibacterium sp., assembly GCF_913063105.1. Taxonomy (GTDB): domain Bacteria; phylum Bacteroidota; class Bacteroidia; order Bacteroidales; family Prolixibacteraceae; genus Draconibacterium. Next base: position 131,112 of record NZ_CAJXYQ010000008.1, read on the forward strand.
AAGGAAAATGGCAACCCATTAATTTGAAAGATGTGGTGATGACACCAATGAAATAGAAAAAGTCCGCTCTTTCTCTCCGTCATCCTGAGCGGAGTCGAAGGAAGGGGAAAGGTAAGATGAAAGCCCAGAGGCTTTGATGTAACGAAAAGAGTTTGTTCAAAGCTTGCTCCCCTCAAGAGGGGAACCCCCGACAGGGTAAAGAAATAATACAAATAGATATGAAAAACCTAAAAATAACAGCAACAATCCTGGCACTTCTGATAGTTTGGGCCTGCGCAGTTAAACAATCCAACAAAGCCAATCACCCCGATGTGGTAATTTACGGAGGAACATCAGCAGCCATTACTGCGGCGGTGCAGTTGGTACAAATGGATAAAAATGTACTAATTGTTTGTCCTGAAACCCATATTGGCGGCCTGTCGGCAAGTGGCCTTGGTTTTACCGATGTAGGTGATAAAAGTGTTATTGGTGGCCTCTCGCGCGAGTTTTACCACCGCGTTTACAAACATTACCAAAAGCCTGAAGCCTGGAACTGGGTACCACGCAGCGAATACAGCAACGAAGGGCAGGGCACAACTGCCATTAACGACAGTATGCAAACCATGTGGACTTTTGAGCCACATGTTGCTGAAAATATTTTTGAAGAGTTTGTTGCCGAAAATAACATTACAATTTTGCGCGATGAGTGGCTCGACCGTGAAAATGGCGTTGAAGTCATCGATGGAAAAATCAAATCAATTACCATGTTAAGTGGTAAGAAATTTGAAGCCGAAATTTTTATGGATGCCACCTACGAAGGCGACCTGATGGCTGCCGCCGGAATAAATTATCACGTGGGCCGCGAAGCCAACAGCGTCTACAACGAAACGTGGAACGGTGTGCAGTGCGGGCAATTTCACCACAGCCATAATTTTCATCACATGAACTTAAAGATTAGTCCTTATGTGATTCCCGGCGACCCAACAAGCGGTGTTTTGCCTCGAATTTCAACCGAACCTCCGGGCGAAAACGGCTCGGGTGACAAACGAATTCAGGCCTATAACTACCGCCTGTGCACCACCAATGCCGAAGGAAATTACGTTCCCTTTGAAAAACCCGAAAATTACGACCCTGCCCAATACGAATTGCTGCGCCGGATTTTCCGTGCAGGTCGTCACTCCATGTTTGGCGGTGGTAAAATTCCCAACGGTAAACGCGATGTGAACAACGTAGGTCCGTTTAGCTCCGACAATATTGGCATGAATTACGACTACCCGGAAGCATCGTACGAGGAGCGGAAAGTAATTCTTCAGGAACATATCGACTACCACAAAGGCTTGCTGTATTTCTGGTGCTACGACGAAAGTGTACCGGAAAACCTGCGTTTGAAAATGAGAAAATGGGGCCTGGCAAAAGACGAATTTGTGGATAACAACCACTGGCCTTACCAGATTTATGTGCGCGAAGCACGCCGTATGCTCGGTGAGTTTGTGATGACGGATAATGAAATTCTGGGGAAAAAGCCCGTTGATAAATCTATTGGGATGGGTTCGTATGCAATGGATTCGCACAACACCCAACGTTATATTACCGAAGAAGGTTATGTGCAAAACGAGGGCGACCTTGGTGTTGAACCTCCGGCGCCTTACCAGATTCATTTGGGAACCATTGTGCCAAAGCGCGAAGAGTGCAAAAACCTGTTGGTGCTTACTGCCGTTTCAAGTTCGCATATTGCTTTTGGTTCTATTCGTATGGAACCCGTGTTTATGGTGCTGGGGCAAAGTGCCGGTGTTTTGGCAGGTATGGCCGTTGAAAAAGGTGTTGACCTGCACGATGTTGCCTATGCTGAATTAGCTGAAGAGCTTCATGCTGTTGGACAGATTTTGGATATTTCAGATAAATAGAAAATGAAGAACGTAGTTGGCTTTTATATTGTAATCCTTTTTTTATTGCCTGGCCAGGTTTCTTATGCCCAATTTGTATTCCCCGAAAAAATTGAGCGGGAACACCCCAGGCTTATTTCATCTTCTGTATCCAAAGAGAAGATATTGCAACAAATAGATAGCTGTGCTACAGTAAAAAGGGATTACGAAAAGATTAAAAGTTCAATATCAAAATACGTTCAGCAATATAAATCAGATCCGGAATGGTTGTCATCCCGTTTTCAAATGTATTGGCGTAGCCATGCTACCGATGTTTTTGTTGATAGCAAATATTATTCGCATTCTACAGGAAAAGCACCGGTTCCAACGGTTCGCTTTACCGGGCAACGTGATTACGTAACCGATTATAAAACCCCAAAATTAGAAGATATCAAACCTTATTCAGAGGATGAAAGGGGGCTTTATCTGCAGCACAAAGAGACGAATAGATGGGAATGGGTTCATCCCCGGGAAACGGGGCGTATAATTGAAAATACCAATGAAAACATCATGAAAATTGCGCGTGATGCAGCCTTGGTTTATTTTGTTGAAAAAGATGAAGATTATGCCCGCCTGGCTCATCATTTATTTGATGTTTACACACATGGTTTGTATTACAGAAACGAACCGGTTGACTTAAATAACGGGAAAGAGCAAAACGTAATCGGTTTAACATCTTTTCAGGTTATCAAAGAGAATATTGTTGATGAACTGGCTGAGTGTTATGATTTTTTATACGATTACATTCAGGAAAATTATAGTGAGAAAAACCATATTTACACCACTTCTTTAAAAAAACTGGCCGAAATAATTATTAAAAATGGTGTTCCAGATAACAATTGGAATTTACACCAGGCCAATAAAGTAATTGAAATTGCTTTGGTTCTTGATGATAACAGCGCTTATGAAGATGGTAAAGGATGTCAGCATTACTTGAATCGTGTTTTTAACGAATCGGAAGCCAGGCAATGGTCGGTTTTAGATGTGCTGAATTACAGTTACGACGCGAATAACGGCGTTTGGAATGAATGTTCTTCGGGCTATGCTTTAAGTGTGGCCAAAGCATATACAGAATTGGCCCGGATTATTCAGGAAGCATTGGAGATTGATGTCATGCCTCAAATGCCGGTTGTGAATAAGGCGGTGGAGGTTATGCCGCAGTATTTGTATCCGAATAAAAGCATTGTGGCTTTTGGCGATTCTCATTATGGAGAATTGGAAACCGCACCGTTTTTAGATTTGATTAGCAACGCTCAAATCTTTAACAAAAGGGAACAGGAAGAGAAGTATACTGCGATGCTTTTTATGATTCATGATAAAGCAGAATTGTTAAACTCCGGTAAGTCGAAAAATGCGTTCAATGAGTTGCTTTATAATTCCAGAGTAGAGCTGGATGCCGGAATTGATGCGGCCGATTTATCGGATTATACCACAGCCTCCTTTTATGCCCCAAGTGTTAGTTGGCTGGTTTTACGAAACGGAATGAATGAGAATAACGGGTTGATGATTTCGCAAGCAGGGTCGCTGGGAAACCATGCACATTCAAATGGTATAGCAATGGAACTATACGGAAAAGGATATATTTTGGCTCCCGAAAGCGGTAGGGGATCGAGTTATTACCAGCCCGATTATAATGAGTATTATTCACAGTTCCCTGCACACAATACTGTTTCGGTAAACGGGAAATCGCAATACAATAAAATGCGCAGTTATTATGCCTTCGAAGTAAATGCGCTGTATCCCGCTTCCGAAAGAAAATCAGGGTATTATCCGAATATCAGCTTTTCTGACCTGTATTTTAACGAACCAAGCACCGATGCCGATCAAAACAGGGTGATGGGAATTATCAGAACAGGTGAAACCTCGGGCTATTATATCGATATTTTCAGATCAAAAACAAAAAAGGCAGACGATGCTGATTATCACGATTATTTCTATCATAATTTGGGGCAGGATTTGCAGTTTGCAACTGTTGATGATCAGGCTTTAACACTGGAGTCTTCATCAAAACTGAATTCGGAGTCGGGCAACATAAAAGCTTACGATTATTTGTTTGATGAAGCATCGTTAAAAATTGACAATCCGTTTAAAGCCACCTATAACTTATCAATCAACAACCAGGTTGTACAGATGAATATGTGGATGAATGGAAGTGAAAATCGAGAACTATTTAAAGTGAAATCGCCACACCCGGAAGCTTTCAGAAAAATTCTTCCTGAAAAGCTGGAAAAAGCACCATTGCTAACAACCGTGGTGAGACAATATGGCGAAGCCTGGAACAAACCTTTTGTGGCAGTGTATGAGCCCTCAACAGCAAAAGAGCCTGCTACCATTACGTCGGTAAAACCGTTTACGCTTAATGGCGGGCGTTCAGGTTTTGTAGGCTTACGAATTGATAGCAAAACTGATCGGACAGACTTTGTGTTTTCATCGGATAGGTTCGATTCGTTCTCTCACAACCGGATTGATTTTACCGGAACTTTTGCGGTGTTAACCGAGGAAGCAAATTCAACGACGCTATTTATCGGAGCAGGAAAAGAAATGAGTATTAATGGTTATTCCATTGAAATACTTGGGAAAAGATCGGGTTCGGCCACCTTGGTTACCGGCGAGCAAATGGCTTTAGCAAATGATGATGCCATTTTGTTAACGGTGCCCGATATTTATGAAAAAGGAGATGTGATCTTGAATATCGGGTTTACACAAATTTATGGAGAACGTAGTGAAATAAACGGAGAAAACGTTGTGGCCTTTAAAGTGCCACCAACCAATTTTCATGAAATTTCAATAAACACAACAATAAAATAGAAAGAAGCGCTGATTCACAAGACTAGACGCATCCGGCCTATTTGCAAAAACGGATGATTGATTACGCAGCTTTGAAGAACAAATCAGTAAATAGCAACTAACTCTAATAGAATGAAGAAAAGCTTACAAATTATTTTACTGCAATTAATTGTTGCAACGGTTTCGGCTCAGCAATGGATTCCCGATTTAGGAAACGGCAACTTTAAAAATCCTGTTATTTATGCGGATTACTCTGATCCGGATATGATAAGGGTAGGAGACGACTTTTACATGGTGGCTTCAAGTTTTAACTGCATGCCGGGAATCCCGATTTTACATTCGAAAGACCTGGTAAATTGGGAAATTATTAACCACGTTTACCAAAAACTGCCACTCGAAAAATACGATAAACCGGCTCACGGGCAAGGGTGTTGGGCACCATCCATCCGTTATCACGAAGGGAAATTCTACGTGTATTTTTGTACGCCTTACGATGGTTTGTTTATGGCCACTACCGATGATCCGAAAAATACCTGGGAGCTGACACATGTTGTTGAAACCGAACTTTGGGAAGACCCTTGTCCGCTTTGGGACGAGGATGGCAACGCCTACCTGGTTCGCAGCAAATTATGTGGCAACGATCTGATTCTGCACAAAATGAGTCCGGATGGTAAAACGCTGCTCGACAATGGTAAATTGATTTATAGCGACACCGAAAATGATCCAACCATCGAAGGGCCGAAATTCCTAAAGAAAAATGAATACTACTACATTTTGGCTCCTGCTGGTGGTGTGGGGCCGGGGTGGCAAACGGTTCTAAGGTCTAAAGATATTTACGGGCCCTACGAGCGTAAAACCGTTTTGCACCAGGGTAACACCGAAATCAACGGCCCTCATCAGGGCGGATTGGTTGAGTTGGAATCCGGAGAAGCATGGTTCGCCCATTTTCAGGAACTTAAGCCGAATGGACGAATTGTACACCTGAATAAAGCCGAATGGATTGATGGATGGCCAATGATGGGCGAAGACCTGAATAATGACGGTATTGGCGAGCCTTTAACTAAATATAAAATGCCGGATGTGGGTAAAAAATATCCCGTGAAAATTCCGCAAACCACCGATGAGTTTAACGCTGAAAAATTCGGGTTGCAGTGGCAATGGCATGCCAATCCCAAAGACGATTGGTACACAATGAGCGAAGGCCACCTAAGGTTGAATGCGCTGCAGAATATTACCAAAGAAGGAAACTTATGGTACGTTCCCAATTTATTGTTGCAAAAATTTCCAGCGCCAAAATTCACGGCCACCACCAAATTAACTTTTAACGGAGATTTAGTTGGCGATAAAAGTGGTCTGGTTGTTATGGGTAAAAAATGGACGGCCCTGCAAATGGTAAAAACAGAAAATGGCACGACGCTGGAAATGGTGAAAGGCGATAATGATAAGTGTGATGGAATTGCCCGGGTAGCCGAAAGTATTGAATTAGAAACTGAAACTGTTTACCTGAGAGTGAAAATTGGCGATGATTACCAGGGAGTGTACGAATACAGTTTGGACGGCGAGGTTTACAAGGAAATCGGTGAGGGTTTTAGAGCTAAAGAAGGGGTTTGGATTGGCGCAAAACTTGGCTTGTTCAGTGTAAATCCAAATATGGCAGAAAGTAATGGTTACGGTAATTTTGATTGGTTTAGAGTAGAATAGTTAATTCACATGATAATGAGAATAATATCCATTTTATTTGTTTTTATAGCTTTGTTTGCAAGTTCATGCACAAAGCAGGTTAAGATATATCCGGCACCTGAGGGTATCGAACTATCTAAAAAATTTCAGGTGGAAGTGGAAGGGACACAGGTTCCGGTTTATACAACAAAAATTCCGCCTCTTACTTCGATCCCCCGATTAACCCAATCGCGCAGTGAACCTGGATTGGCATCCGTTGCGTCATTCGATATGAATGAAAGCATCACGGTGGCTGTAAATTATCCGGAGGCTGTCGATTCGGCAAAAATCCTGCCTACATCTTATGGAATTATACCTCAGATTGATGGGAATAAAGTTACGTTTAAGCTGGATGAACCAGGGCATTTAACCATTGAAGTAAACGGCGAATGGCACGAGTCGCTTCATATTCTGGCCAATCCCTTTGAAAAGGATGTTCCGAATCCCGACGATCCAAATGTCGTCTATTTTGGCCCCGGCCTTCATGATGTTACAAACGTTAAAGTTGGTGATAATACGACTGTTTACATTGCCGGTGGGGCTTACCTTCGTTGCAAAATGAACGACGATGAGCAAGAAGTGACATTGCGCGGAAGAAAGCGGAATCCGCCTACTTTTTTTCTCGAAGGCAAAAACATAACCCTTCGCGGAAGGGGTATCATCGACCAGGCTGCTGTTCCAAGGTCGAAAAGACGATACACCATTTTTGCACAACATTCAAAAAACCTAAGGATTGAAGGTGTTACCATTTTTGATCCCAGCCACTGGACGATCCCTATTCAAAGCACTGACAGTGTGCATGTAGATAATATCAAGATTTTTGGTTGGCGTGGTAACTCGGATGGCGTTGATATTTCCAATACGCGCGATGTGTTGGTGGAAAATTGCTTCATGCGTACGTTCGATGATGCAGTGGTGATAAAATCGTTCGAAGGGCGTGGCGAGGTAAAAAACATCCATACCCGCAAATGTGTGGTGTGGAACGAACTGGCACATTCCTTAAGTATTGGTGCCGAAATTCGCGAAAATGTAAGCAATGTTTTGTTTGAAGACTGTGATGTGATACATGACGTGGGGCGTGAAACGGCACTTCGGGTGTACCATTGCGATGATGCATTAATAAGCGATGTTACTTTCGATAATATTCGGATTGAAGAAGCGCGTCGATTGATTTCGTGCTGGATTGGTAAAACCCGCTGGACTGAAACCGAAGAACGCGGAAACATCAGAAATGTGGTTTTTAAAAACATTACAGCCACCTCGGCACCCATCGATACTACACTTACCGGTTTTCAGGATGGCTCCGACTGGAAACCTTATATAATACGGAACCATGCCAGTATGGAACTGGTGGGATTTGACGAAGAACATACGATTGAAGGAGTGCGTTTTGAAAATGTTGTGCTCGACGGCAAACCGGTTGAAGCAGAGCAAGTAACAAAAAATATTTTTGTAAAAAATGTAAGTTATAAATAAATTGAGTAACTGCCCTGAAAACCTTTTGTAAGGGAGAAATAAAAGATGAAAGCAGTGCAAAAGCTAATTTGGTTGATCGGATTAATAGTGCTGGTAACGGTAAATAGCCAGGCACAGGTAATAAATGCCGGTGTGGGGGGAAACTCAACCAGCGATTTATTGGCACGTATTGAGAAGGATGTACTGCAGCAAGAACCAGATTTGGTGATTGTAATGGTGGGTACCAATGATATGCTCAATTCGAAAAAAATGAATTCGTATGAACAGTATGCCTCCAATCTTGATGAAATTGTTAAAACACTAAAGCAAAACAAGGCTGAAGTGGTTTTAATGGCTCCGCCTCCTGCTGATTCAAGCTACCTTTTTGAGCGGCACGTCAGAAAACTATTTGCCTCGGTGCCCAATGTAAAGCTGGATTCGGCCCGACAAATTATAGCAAAAACTGCCCGGAAGCAAAATGTCCACTTTGTCGATATTTATCAGCAATTCAGTAATTTAAACCTGCCACAGCATAACACCGACTTGTTTATCATGAATCCGAAAAACAGCGGTTACCGCGATGGTGTTCACCCAACAGCATTGGGCTATCATTTTATTGCTGAAAATGTGTTTCAGTTTCTGAAAAAGAAGAAACTGCTTGAAAAAGGCGATAAGGTGCTGTGTTTTGGCGACTCCATAACCTTTGGCTCGAAAGTAAAAGGAAGCGGAACAGCTGAAGGGGAAACGTACCCTGCTTATTTACAAAATGCAATAACAACCTATTATGAAAACTAAATTAGTTTCGAGATTTGCCGTTAAGGTAGTTGCCAGACGGGTTAAAAAAAGTAAACCCCTTAGTATTGTTTTATTGTTTGTGTTCGCACTGTTGTCGTGCACCCAAAAAACCAAAACGATAGAAAACAACATTAACTGGCCCGAATTTATGGCACAGCACGACCTGGTTTGGGAAGAAACACCCCTGCAATGGAACGAAGGTGCTTTTACGGGAAACGGGCAGGTAGGTATGATGATTTACGCCACAATGAAAGACAATCGTTTGGATTTTCATATGGGGCGACAAGACGTTACCGACCATCGCAAAGCTCCCAACAAAAAAACATCGATGGGGGTGAAAGGCGCCAACCTTATGGATTTTTCGCGCCTCGATATTGGTAGAATGTACCTGCGCCCTGCGGGTAAAATTCAGAAAATAAAAGTGCGTCAGCACCTGTGGAATGCAGAAGTTAGAGGGACAATAATTACCGATTTGGGCGAACTTACTTTTCGTGCATTTACGCCATACAACCGTATGCTGAATGTGATTGAAGTAAGCTCAACTGAAAAGCAGGATGGTAAAACAGCAGATTATACCTGGGAATGGAAAGCCGGAAATCCAATTTCTCCACGTGCCCTGGCCAAACCCGAAAGTTACCCTGATATTGAGTTGAATCCCAAACCCGTGGTTTCTAAGAATGGTGATTTAAATGTTTGCGTACAAACGTTAAATGCCGGTGGCGATTATGCCACGGTTTGGAAAGAAGTAGAAAGTTCTGAGTCGGCATCAACCATGTATTTGTCAACAGCCAACGAAATTCCGGCAAGCGGGAAATCGGAAGTTGTGGCCGGAAAAACGGTTAACGATGCGGCGTCGACAACACTTACCGAAGTTGAAAAAATACACCGTGATTGGTGGCACAGCTTTTTCCAAAAATCATTTTTATCCATTCCCGACGGACGTATGGAATCGTTTTACTGGATTCAGTTGTACAAAATGGCGGCCTGTTCGCGCGCCGACGGCCCGGCACTCGATTTAAATGGCCCGTTTCTGAAAGTAACTTCGTGGCCCGGCCTTTGGTGGAATCTGAATGTGCAGTTAACCTACTGGCCTTTCAATACAAGTAATCATTTGGAATTGGCCGAAAACTACATAAAACTCATCGACGATTATGGCGATGCCATGCTTAAAAACCGCTTTAGTGGTTCAACACTCGGCGATTATGCCTGGGCTTTACACAACTACTGGCTTATTTACAGCTACAAAGGCGACTGGGAATCTATTCAAAACAAATGGGTACCCAAGGCCATGGATGTGGCTAAAATTTACGAAGGCAAACAAATCAGAAACGAAAACGGCAAGATTGAATTAATTGCCATGGGCTCGCCCGAGTACAAAGGCTTTGAAAAGTTTGAAAACACCAACTATAATCTGGCCATTTTGCGCTGGTTGTTAAATACGTTAATCGAATCGAACGAAAAGGCCGGAACCAATCTGGCAGAAGTTGAGAAGTGGAAACAAACGCTTGAAGATTTAATTCCGTACCCCATTGATGAAAATGGCTTAATGATTGGCAGCAGCCAGCCGGTTGACATGTCGCACCGCCACTACTCGCATTTACTGGCTTTGTATCCGCTGTTCCAACTCGACCCCGATTCGCCCGAAGATATGGCGCTGGTTGATAAATCGGTAGTACACTGGCATAAAATTGAGGATGGAAAAGGTTTAGCAGGTTATTCTTACACAGGTGCAGCTTCGTTGTACAATGCCCTTGGTCGCGGAAACGATGCCTATGGAATTATGCAGCATTTTTTAACCAAACAAATTGGCAAAGGAAGTGCATTGTTGCTACCCAATACTTTTTATATGGAAGGCTGGGGGCGCAACCCGGTAATTGAAACACCACTGAGTGGAGCCGCTGCAATTATGGAATTTTTGCTGCAAAGCTGGGGCAATAAAATAAGGATATTCCCTGCTGTTCCCGATGCCTGGGAAGAGGCTTCTTTTAACGATCTCAGGGCACAAGGCGGTTTCCTGGTGAGTGCTGCCCGCGAGAACAGTAAAACAACCTGGGTAAAAATCAAAAGTGAGGTCGGCCATCCCTGTGTGCTTAAAGTGCCGGGGTGGAATGAAGCCATACAAATTGGCGGAAACGGAAAAGTTAGAATGACAAAAATAGCTGATGGCGAATTTGAAATCGCTTTGGCAGCAGGACAGGAAATTATTGTAGCTCCTTCGCCTGAAGTTCAACCACAGCTAAAACCTGTTCAGCACAATGTTGAAGAAATTAATTTGTACGGCGTAAAAAAGGGAATGAACTACGAAGAGGAAATGGTTTACCCGGTTCCGGAGTATGAGTATTAATAAGCAAAATCAGCATGAAAAGAATAAATATGAAGTCAAATCAAATTTTAGCAATACTGGCTGTTTTCTTTGCAGCCATAAGTTGTCAACAAAAAGAACCAACCGACTTTGCCGGCCTAAACAAATCAAAAGCCTGGCAACTCCAATTTGAAGACGACTGCACCGAAAACTGGCAGCAAAACTGGTTTAAAGATGGCCTTATCTCAGTGGTTGAGCAAGACGAAAAAGGCATGGATTTAATTGCCGGCCCGGTAAATCGCGACGATGCGCATCACACCGTCCTTTGGACAAAACAATCGTTCGAGGGCGACATTAAAATGGAATACGACTACACCCGCACTGACAGCCAGATTGTAAATGTAAACATCCTGTATATTCAGGCGCAGGGCATTGGCAAAGAGGGTAAAGGGGCCGACATCACCGAATGGAACGCCTACCGCGATACGGCCAATATGTGGAAATATTATTTCTACATGGATCCGCTGCACATTAGTTATGCCGCTTTCCCGATGGTAAACGAAGACCCGGAAAATGATTACATCCGCGTACGAAAATATCCGACTGAGACACAGGAGAAATTTAAAGATACAGAGATTCTTCCGGCATACTTTAAAACAGGCTTGTTTTTGCCCAATGTAACATACAAAATAACCGTACTTAAAACCGATTCGAAGTTGTATTTCAAGGTCAAAGGAAACGGTGATGAAAAGTTGTATTCGTGGGATTTAGCTGATGGACAATCGCCAACCGAAGGACGCATTGGTCTGCGGCATATGTACACCCGTTCGGCTAGGTATAAGAATTTTAAAGTGTGGACGAAATAAAATGAATTGAAAAGATTCTTTGCTCCATTGCATTATGCTCAGAATGACGAAATATTAGGTTTGAAAAGGCTGAGCGAAGAATTAGATACACGAAAATGAAAACCAACTAAGAATAAAATGAATACTAAAATACAATTTACATTAACAGTCATCCTATTATTGGCAATCAACATTGTTTACGCACAAAAAGTAAATGTAATCTACACAACCCCAAACGAGCGTTGGGTAGATGCAAAAAAAGTAGCTAAGACGGAAAAATCTGGCGATGTGGCCGATATTACCGTTTACACCGATGAAAAGCTTCAGGTGATTGACGGCGTTGGCGGTGCTTTTAACGAGTTGGGTTGGACTGCTATTCAGGCCCTGCCAAAAGAAAAGCAGAACGAGATTTTTAAGGCCCTTTTTTCTGAGGATGGATGTAACTTTTCCATGTGTCGCATTCCTTTAGGAGCCAGCGATTATGCCTTGAGTTACTACTCGAGCAACGATGTGCCCGAAGACTTTGCCATGCGCGATTTTAACATCGACCGCGACAAATTTATCCTGATTCCCTTCATCAAAGAGGCATTAAAAGTACGCCCCGACCTGTTGGTTTGGGCTTCGCCATGGTCGCCACCGGCATGGATGAAAGTGAATGAGCACTACGCCATGCGCAGTGGTGAATTTGGGAATGCATTGGCTGGAAACAAAATGGTTGAGGGAGCTCAAATATTTAACAATGCAACCGCCTTTAAAATGCAACAAAGGTACCTAAAGGCTTACGCCCTGTATTTCTCTAAATTTGTTCAGGCTTACGAAAAGGAAGGTGTTCCCTTGTGTGCCATCCAACCTCAAAACGAAGTGGCCTTTCAACCCAACTGGCCAAGCTGTACCTGGCGCCCCGAAGACATGGCTTACTTTATTGGCGAATTTTTAGGACCTCAGTTTGAAAACGATGGTTTAAAGGCCGAAATTTGGTTGGGTACCGTAAATGCCGGAGATCCTCAATATGTAAGAACCATATTGGACCACAAAACGGCTCAGAAATACATTACTGGTGTTGGTTTCCAGTGGGGTGGCGCACGCTCTATTCCTACAATTAATAAAGAATACAAGAATATTAAGTTGATGCAAACCGAAAATAAATGTGGCGAGCACGAAAATGACTGGACTTCGGTAGAGCGTTCGTGGAAAGATATGATGCACTACATCGGCAACGGAGCCGGTTCGTACATGTACTGGAATATGGTGCTGGATGAAACCGGGAAAAGTGCCTGGGGATGGCCGCAAAATTCAATGGTGGTAATCGATTCTCAATCTAAAGAGCTTACTTATACCGACGAGTTTTACCTGTTTAAACACTTGTCGCATTTTGTTCAGCCGGGCGACCATTTGTTAAAGTCGGAAGGCGAAAATCAGTTGGCTTTTCAATTAGCTGACGGGCGGGTAATGCTTATGGTTTATAATCCGGAAGAAACAGCAAAAACCGTAAATGTAAAGGTAGGTGATACTACCATTCTTATCGACTTGCAGCCAACATCAATCAATTCAGTAGTAATTAATAAATAGAAAATGAAAACGATTGTCTTTATACTTTTCCTTATTGCGGTGCAAGTTGCAGGCGCCCAAAACAGTATTTTTAGTAAGCTTGGTACCGCCCCTGTTAATGGCGGACTCGAAATGGAAGACTATTGGGTTTGGGGAAGTTCGGTAATAAAAGGCGACGATGGCAAGTATCATATGTACGCCTCGCGCTGGCCGAAGTATTTAAAATTCCACCCGGGGTGGATGATTGCCTCGGAAATTGTACACGCGGTATCTGATACCCCTGAAGGGCCTTATGATTTTAAAGATGTAGCCCTTGGAGCCCGTGGTGCACAATTCTGGGATGGACGTTCGTGCCATAATCCTAAAATCGTAAAGTATAATGACGAATATATTTTGTACTACATGGGGTCAACACATCCCTTTGAAGAAGTTGACGAAGAGAATGCTGATGAATTAACCTTATCGAGCAAATGGTGTATTGCCGCACGATGGGGAAAACGTGTTGGCGTGGCTACCTCAAAAAGTCCGAACGGGCCATGGGAAAGGCTTGATGCGCCGATTTTGGATGTTAAACCAAATTCGTTTTATAGCTTTTTAACCTCCAATCCTTCGCCACTTATTAAGGAAGACGGCTCGGTTGTTTTATTGTTTAAAGGACGCGGGTATAAAGAGGATGGCATTTCACATTCCGATATGTCAATTGGAGTGGCTACAGCCCCATCGTATGATGGAGAATATACGGTAATGGGGAATGAACCCCTCTTTTCAATTGATCAATTTGGAGAAGTAGAAGATCCTCACCTGTGGAGCGATAAAAATGGCTACCACATGCTGGCAAAAGACCAACGCGGTCAGATTTCCGGTCATAAACACGATGGGATTCTGGCTCACTCTAAAGATGGTATTAACTGGGAAATTGATAAAACTCCATTGGCCTACACCAAAAAGGTGAAATGGGATAATGGAAAAACCATTCAACAGGGACAATTAGAGCGTGTTTTTGTTCTGGTTGAAAATGGGGAGCCAACTCATTTGTTTTTTGCCACTATGGATGGCCCCGGGGGTTTTGGAAACGGGACCAAAACGTGGAATATGGTTATTCCACTGAATAAGAATAAATAAAACAGAAATTATGAATACAAAATATATTCTTTTCTTTTTGGTATTTATTTTACCTCAAATTATTTCGGCCGAAGTAAAATTAAACGCTTTGTTTGCCACCCGAATGGTGGTGCAGCAAGACACTGAAATTCCAGTTTGGGGCTGGGCCAACCCAATGGAAAAAATTACCATTGAAGCCAGCTGGGGAGCAAAAGCGGAAACCACTGCTAAAACCGATAGTACCTGGCGGGTTATGCTAAAAACCCCAAAAGCAGGAGGCCCGTTTCAAATTGCAGTTACGGGGAAAAATAAGATTGTTTTAGAAGATGTTTTAGCAGGAGAAGTGTGGCTGTGTACCGGGCAATCGAACATGGATTTTGCCATGGAGAAATTTGTAAATGATGCCCGCGAAGAAAAATACCAACCACTGGTAGAATTTATGCGCAACGAAGTGGTAACGGCCAACGACCCATTGATAAGGCACATTGAGGTGCCACAAACGCCATCGGTTTTCGAAAAGAAGAAAAACTTTGAAGCAAACTGGAGAAGCGTAAATCCTGATGAAATTGGAAAAATTACAGCAACCGGTTATTTCTTTGCCAAAGAGTTACGCAAACACTTAAATGTGCCGGTTGGCATTGTTGAATGCTCGTGGGGAGGTACCCGAATTCAACCCTGGCTCTCGGAAGAGGCTTATAAATCGGATGAGGAGTTAAAGGCATACTTTGAGCAAAGCCGGATAAAGATAAAGGAACAAATTGCCGAACTTGGCGATGCCGAGAGTTACGTAGACACTTCCTTTCAACGCAGGTTTCAGGCTTGGAAAGATGGTGGTAAAAAAACAAACCGACCTTATCCTCGAACACATCCTTTAAAAAACAAACAGGTACAGGCAACCTTGTATAACGGAATGATATCGGCAATTGTTCCTTTTGCAATTAACGGTGTGGTTTGGTATCAGGGCGAAGGTAATTCCCATTTTAAAGAAGAGGAGTACGAAAAATATTTTAAGCTAATGATTAACAGTTGGCGAGAAGAATGGGGTCAAGGCGATTTTCCATTCTATTGGGCTCAACTTGCCGCCTACGAAGTTCCCGATGAACGTTCGGATAATGGATGGGCAATGGTAAACGACCACCTGCGACGCGGACTGGAGCTGCCTAATACGGGCATGGCAGTTTTATACGACATCGGCGAAGCAAAAGACGTGCACCCACACAATAAAATGGATGCCGGAATTCGTCTGTCGATGTTGGCCTTAAAGAATGATTATGGGATTACTGAACTTGTGGCAAATGGCCCACTTTATAAAAGCTCGAAAGTTGTTGGCAACAAAATGATTGTTGAATTTAAGGACGCAGGCAAAGGTTTAATGGTGGGCAATAAACATCTTTATTATCCTACAAAAGAAGTGGACGAACCATTAAGCTGGTTTGAAATTTTAGACGAAAACGGAAGCTGGAAACCTGCTGAAGCGAAGATAATAGCCAAAGATAAAATTGAAGTTTCAAATCCGAATATTGATAAACCTGTTGCTGTGCGTTATGCCTGGTCATCGAATCCGGAAGGAGCAAATTTATATAATAGAAATGGATTGCCCGCGGCAGTATTTACAACTGAAGAATAGAAAAATAAACAAGAACAAAATGAAATTAAGAAGACTCTTTTATTTACTATCAATCACACTAATAGTATCGGCTTGTAATTCGCAAAACGAAATTATAGTGCAATCTCCCAATGGACAGAAAAAGCTGACCGTTTTTCCAACATATGAAAAAACAGAAAGTGGACAAATCACATTTTCGGTAAAATATGGCGACCATAGAATTATTTTGCCGTCGTCAATTGAAATTAAATCGCAGGATATTGATTTCAGTAAACCTTTTTCAGTTTCAAATATTGAAGAAAAAGCTGTTCAAAACGAATGGACAACCAATTTGGGAGAACTTAGCACAGTGCCCGATAACTACAACGAAGTAAAAATTTATTTGGAAAGCGAAACTGCAAAACTTAATTTGATTTGCCGTGCCTATAACGAAGGTGTTGCTTTTGCCTACGAAGTGCCGGCTCAAAATAATCTTACCGAGATTAAAATCGATGATGAACTGATTACATACCAGTTTGCTGAAAACCATTCGGTTTGGTCAACTCCGGAAAGAAAACCACGAAAGTTAACAGCACAGGGCGAAATCAACAAAATTCCTTTGTCGGAACTAAAAGTAGGTTGCGAAAGACCATTACTTGTGGAAATTGCAGATGATGTTAAAATTGCACTGGCCGAAGCCCGGTTGGTGGATTATGCCCGTTTGAGTTTTGATGCAGGTAAACAGCTCGAAAACAGCATCGTTTCTAGTTTGGATGGAAAAATAATAGACACCAAACAAGACCTGGTAAGCGGTGCGGTTGAAAATGAACGTAGCGAAGGTGCCAAAGTTGAAATGAAGCTTCCATTTAAATCACCCTGGCGTGTGGTAATGATGGGAGAAAGTTACGGAGAACTGCTGGAAAACAATTACATTCTTCAAAACTTAAATCCTCCGAGCGAAATTGAAGATCAATCGTGGATTACACCCGGTAAAGTATTACGCGAAGGAACACTTACAACTCAGGGAGGCTTTGCTGCCATCGATTTTGTGGCAAGCCACAACATGCAATATGTGCATTTCGATGCCGGCTGGTACGGAAATGAAATGGACAATGCATCCGATGCAACAACGGTAACCCTCGATCCAAAACGTTCGAAAGGGCCTTTCGATATCGAAGCTATAACGGCCTACGCTAAAGAAAAAGGTGTTAAAGTAATGTTGTACGTAAACCGTCGTGCACTGGAGAAACAATTAGACGATATTTTGCCCTTGTTTCAGGAGTGGGGCATTGCCGGCATAAAATATGGTTTTGTGCGCGTAGGCGACCAAAATGCCACGACCTGGATGCACGAGGCTGTGAAAAAAACAGCTGCACACAAAATGGTGATAGATATTCACGACGAATACCGGCCTACCGGTTTTTCAAGAACCTATCCCAATCTCTTGACCCAGGAAGGCATTCGTGGCGATGAGGAAACCGTGCCAAACAGCCATACGCTAATTACCATGTTCACCCGTTCGCTGGCCGGAGCTGCCGACAACACGGTTTGTTATTACAACAGTCGTGTAGAAAAAATGGGTTCGCACGCTTCGCAGCTGGCAAAAACGGTTTGTATTTTTAGCCCGCTCCAGTTTTTGTATTGGTACGATAAAGCACCTGCTGCACCTGTAAAAGACGATGCACTTTGGGGCAATACCAACACCATTGGCAACGAGCCAGAGCTTGAATTCTTTAACAATGTGCCTACTGTTTGGGATGAGACAAAAGTGCTGGTTGGCGAAATAGGAGAAATTGGTGTAATTGCCCGCCGTAAAGGAAACGACTGGTGGATTGGCGGAATAAATGGAGAAACGGCGCGTACTGTTGATCTCGACTTTTCATTTTTAACAGAAGGTAAAAACTATTCAGCAAAAATATACACCGACGATGAAACGGTAGAAACACGCACTCGTGTTAAAATTGAAGAGAAAGAATTGAATGCAGCTAGTTCCATGTCATTTGATGTAAAAGCAAATAATGGTTTTACCATGCATATTAAAGCAGTAAACTAAGGAATATAGATGAATAGAAGAGATAAAGTATTAAAATTGAAGTCCTATTTTTTGCTTGTTATAGGATGCTTTATAATTGGGACTTCGTGTCGAGCTCAGGTTGAAAGTATTCAGGAAGATGGTTTTATCTTACTAGATAACATTGCTGATTTGTATCGTTATATGGGTAAAAATGATACGAAAGTTCGTTTGAAAGCTGGTAATTACCAAATCGATGATGCTGAACACATTCGGTTTATGCGATTTACAGGCAATAATTCGCATTTCGATTTAAGCGGAGTGCGTTTAATGGTAGATACCAAATTGTTTAGCCGCAGCGACCTGAAAAAAAGCGATGATGGAAACAGCATGTACTGTGCCATTGAAATTTCCGGGAACAATGTCAAGTTGGAGGGTTTGTATATTGAGACCTACGGTGATCTGCCCGGCAGACAAAGCAAAAACAAGATCTTCAATATTGTGGGTGAGGATGTGACCCTTAAGAACGTTGAAGTAAGAACTGCTGGTTCAAGTCCATGGGGATATGGTTATCTTTATGGTTTGGGTGGTGGCGATGTGCGAAAAATGAATGGTATTCGTGTAGGATACCCTGCAAAAAATGTAAAACTAATTGCATGCAAAGTTCACATGCGCGCCATGGGGCATGCTATTTTTCTGCAAGGGGCTGAAAATACGGTAATAGAAGACTGCCACGTTGATGGGCTGCTTCGTACAACAGATGCAATGCTGGCTGAGACGTCGGGCTATGGTTATGATAGAAAATTTTATGCCGGTAAAGGTGGTTACATCGAGGGAACTACGGTTGCTGAAAATGGAAAAATTCTTCCAGGAGAAATAATTTCTTTAAGCGAAGATGGGATTCGCATGTATCCTGAATATCATGGGCATAAAACAAAAAACACAATAATAAAAGATTGTACTGTTTTTCAAATGCGTCGTGGTATTTGTACGGGCTTAAGCACTTCGGGCGATAAGGTAATTAACTGCCAGGTGCGCGATTGTGTAGCAGCTGGATTTAACGTGGGAAACAACGACACTTTAATCAATTGCAGCGCCAATGCCAGATACGCGGAAGCGCTTTGTATTCCCTACAAAAAAGCGGAAAATGCTTTTGTTGAACTGGAAATTTTAGATAGTCGGAACGGAAAGGCCAATAAACTATTGGCAGCCATAAACGGAACAGGACATAAGGTGATTTTAAAAACCTCGAATCCTGATTTTATTCCTGATTCTTTCAACATTGAATTGTCAACACTTAATGGCTATGCATTTTATCAACGTTCGGGTGTACATGCCACGAATATTAAGTTGAATAATCAAACTCATTGTAAAGTTCTGCTTTTAAAAGGAACAGTGGACGCTAATGTGAAAAGCCAGGGGGAAATAGTCCGAAATACAATCGGGGAAAAAGTTTCTGATTAACGATGTTTAAAAATGAAGTGACTGATAGTATTGTTAAACGAATGAATTTAAAAGATATGAAAAAACAAATTTATCAAACCATGTTTACGCTGATGTTCTTCATGTCAGTGGCGTGTTCACATCAAGTAAAAAAGCAAGTTTCGCAGGAAGAATATAGCAAGGAATCTTTGATTTTAAGCGATGGAAGTCAGTTTGTGGCCAAATCCTATTTTCCAAAATTCAGTTGGGAAACGACCCCGATGTATTATCATTTCGGTGATATCGATCGGGTGTTGGAGCCACAAGAAGTGACATTTATTGCCGAACGTACAGATTTTATATGTATTGAAAAATCACATGGATTCAACCAGCTTGGTGACCAGGTGATGGGCACAAAGCACGAAGTGGAAGCGTTTCATAAAATCAAGCCAGAGTCCAAAGTATTGTTCTATTATAATTCCTATTTGGCATGGCCTTATCCACGGTTTAATAAAGATTTTACTCCCGAAGGAATTGCTAAAAAACCGGAATTAGCCAAATTCCTGTTTGTTAATCCAAAGACTGGAAAATTAAGGGAAAAAACCAAACCAGCATTCTCATACTATTTCGATGCATTAAATCCTGATTTCCGCAGATGGTGGATTGAGTCTGCTGCCGAAGGTGTTGAAATATCGGGTGCTGATGGTATTTTTATTGACCGTATGAATGTGGGTATAGATATGGATTACCCAAATGATAAGATTGTAGAAATAGCAAAAGCCAAAGGTGAAATGATGGCCGGATTAAAGGAAAAAATGGGGCCTGACAAGATATTGATTGGAAACAACGCTGCTGACACCAAAGAGGTTTTTCCGCATTGCGATGGATTCTTTTTCGAACATTATAATAATACCGTTACCAATAAAGAAAATCTACTTAAAGAATGGGGCGATATGGAGCGAATTGCCAAGGCCGGGAAATTCTCGATTTATCGTTTCGGAGCTAAAGGAAAAAAACGTACTGATATTACAATTGGCGCTACAGATAATGAAGGAATGGAGGAACGCTCGAAAAAGCAATTGGAATATTATCATGCCTGTTACTTGATTGGAGCACAGCCGTATTCCTATTTCCAATGGAACTGGGGATGGAATCTAGCCGATGGAAACCTGGTTGATTATCCCGCTTTAAAGAAACCACTCGGGGCACCAAAAGGAGCTTTCAAACGCGTCACTCCCGATGGTTGGCAGTTTACCCGCGAATTTGAACACGCCAGTGTTTGGGTCGATACAGATAAAAAAGAAGCAAAAATAAACTGGCGATAGCGAATCTTTGACGGTTGGCCCTTGTTTGCCAGCACTGCTGGCAAACAGGGGCTCAATCACTGTAAAAGCTCCCGACTGTTTGAGAGGCTAACATTTATCAGTGATATATTGAAGAAAATAACTTGTAGATGAAATACCGAAAAGAATTAAAGAAACTCATCTCAGTATTGGCCCTAATCCTTCTAGTGGTTGCAGGCCCACGAGATCTATACGCTGGATCGAGAGACAGGCCCAATATCATCTTTCTAATGACCGACGACCAGCGTTGGGATAACATGGGCTGTTATGGTAGGTCCGAGTTCAACACTCCCAATATCGATAAATTGGCAGAGCAGGGTGTTATTTTCGACAAGGCATATTATGCCGTCGCAATATGTATGCCTAGTCGCGTAACCATGATGACGGGGCGTTACAATTCGAATCACCGTGTTGGATTTGTGGCTCCCGACGACTATACCTTGTCGCAAGCTGATTTTGAAAAGGGCTATCCCGCCGTATTAAAAAATGCAGGTTACCGTACTGGTTTTATCGGTAAAGTTGGCTTTACCGTTACCGCAGAAGCAACGAGGCCAAGTACACCCAAAGAGCATTTCTACAAAAAACACATGGGTGAAATCTTCGATTTTTTTGCAGGCACCGAAACCCATGATAGAAATGGCATGGTTACCTGGTCGGAAGATAATGAAGCACTGGAAGCAATTTTTAAAGAGGGACGTGAAAATTCGGGACGAACTCTACGAACCGGTGAAGCCATGTTGCGCTTTTTAGATACGCAACCTGATGATCAACCGTTCTGCCTTTCAGTAAGTTTTTATGCGGTTAAGCACGACAATAACAAGGATATTTACATGCCTCATTTCGAGTACTACAAAGATTTTAATATGTCGGTGCCTGAAAATTGGGAGGAAGATAATTCGGATGATTTGCCTAAGGTAGTGGTTGAAAATGCAAGAGGACCACGTTTACATGCACAGCGTTCATCTACCCCAGAGCTTTACCAAAGACTGGTGCGCCGCTTTGCTACACAAGGTTATAGTGTTGATGAGCAAGTTGGTTTATTGGTAGAAAAGCTGAAAGAGAAAGGAATGTTGGAAAATACCATCATTATCTACACCAGCGATAACGGGCGTTTTCAGGGCTCACACGGACTTTTTGATAAGTGTTTACTATACGAAGAATCGGTGAAAGCACCTCTGATTGTATACGATGGTCGTGTTCCCGAACATAAACGTGGGTATAGAGAAGATGCTTTAATCTCATCGGTGGATATGGCACCAACGATTCTCTCGCTGGCCGGAATTGAAGTACCAGAAGGTGTTCAGGGCAGAGATTTTAGTGGAGTTTTGGATAAAACTCAAGATATGAGCCAATGGCGCGATGCTGTATTTATGGAAGATCTTTTTCTGGCAGAGATGTTCGGAAGTAGATACAAGGAAAACGTTGATGAAATAAACCAAGGATTGATTGATAATAATAAATCGTATCGCAGTCATGGCGTTCGAACCGATCGTTACAAATATTTTGTGTATTACGAGCATACCCCCAAAATTGAAGAGTTGTATGATTTGGAGAATGATCCTTTGGAGCAGGTTAACTTGGTAAATAATTCAGAGTACAATAAAGTGCTGAAAGAGTTACGAAAAAAAACCGAAGAAATGTACAACGAAGCTATTCAATAATATCTGACAAAAAGTAGAACATAATAATCATGATAAGAAAACTAAAATTAGTAGCCGTTTTAATAAGTTTTTTCAGCTTGGTAAACGCACAAGAAACAATCCAAATTCCACTTCCAAAAGACCTTACACAAGGTTATCCACGTTTGTATATTACTCAAGCCGAAAAAGAGAACCTTGAAGAAACTATTCAACAGGAAGAATGGGCACAGGACGTTCTTGCCGGAATCCATAAGAAGATTGACACTCATGTTAAAGGTCATGTGAACGACCCTGAATGGATGCCATCGCGCCTGATGATGTACTGGAAAACCAAAGCCACGAATGTGTATGTAAACGGAATTTACTATTCCCATGCTGATGGTGAGGCACCGGTGCCAACCGTTCGATATACCGGATCGCGCGATTATACCACCAATTATGCAATGCCCGATTTGGAAGATATTCTTCCGTATATGGACGATGAGCGGGGTTTGTACCTTCGCAATAAAAGCAAAGAAGGCAATCCTTTGGAGTGGGTGGAGCAGTCGAAAACAGGGGGCATACTTCACCGGCACAATGAAAAACTGCTGGGCTTTGCCCGCGATGCCGCATTTCTGTATTGGCTCGAAGGAGACGAACGATTTGCCAAATTTGCTTTCGATATTTTTGATACCTACATGATGGGAATGTATTATCGCAACGAACCCATTGATTTGTTAAATGGTCACATTCAAACGCTGGTGGGCATGACTTGTTTCCAGGTAATTCACGAAAAAGGCTTAATCGTGGTTGCCGAACTTTACGACTTCCTTCATCAATACATCGAAAAAAACGAACCGGAGAAAATTGGCCTTTACGATGCTACCATAAAAAAATGGAACGAGAACATAATTCGAAACGGGGTTCCACAAAATAACTGGAACCTGCACCAGGCAAAAACGATACTGAAAGGTGCCATGGTGCTAAAAGACAACAAATTTTATGAGGACGGGAAAGGCCGTGAATATTACATCGATTATATTCTGAATCAAACCTCTGCACGCCAGTGGTCGTTGACCAAATTTATGGACTATGGTTACGACGAAAATAACGGTGTATGGGCCGAGTGCCCGGGCTACTCGCAGGGCGTTACCAAAGACCTCGCCAACTTTATTCGCGATTTCGACAATGCTTTCGACCACAATATTCTTCCTTTTGCCCCCGTAATGGAGAAAGCTGTAAAAATGCTGCCGCAATACCTGTTCCCGAATGGGCAGATAGTTGCTTTTGGCGATACGAACTACGGTCCACTTTATACAGAGCCCATGAGCGACATGGTGCGTATTGCCCAGAAAAACGGGAATGAATCTTTGGAAGAAGAATTCACGGCCATGTATCGTTTGTTTGAACCAAATGCCGACAAACCTGCCCAACAACGCAGGCCGCGGGCAGATATTTCTTCGTTTTTTGCCAGTAAACCCTTAGTTCTAAATCCGGATTACCAGCCAGCTGAAAGAAGCAATTACATCACCCAAACCTTTTACGCTCCAAATGTTAGCTGGCACGTACAGCGCATGGACTGGGGAACTGATGGAATGATGGTATCGATGAATGGCTCGTTGGGTAACCACATGCATGCGAATGGAATTAATATTGAACTTTACGGAAAAGGTTTGGTGCAGGGCGCAGACCCGGGAAAAGGAGCAGGCTATTTACAACCCATTTATTTGGAGTATTATTCGCAATTTCCGGCGCACAACACGGTAATGGTTGATGGCGCATCGTCGTATACCGAAATGCTGAGTTACCATGCTTTTGACTTAATGGGAGAGTACCCAAAATCGGAGCAAAAAACAGGCTATTATCCAAATATTACTTATACCGATGTTTATTTTCTGGAGCCGGAGACACGAAGTGACCAAAACCGCACAGTGAGCATTGTAAAGACCGGTAAAACCACCGGGTATTATGTCGATGTGTTCCGCTCGAAAAAACAACGCAAAGGGGATAAATTTCACGACTATTATTACCACAACCTGGGACAAAGCATGCAAATTAGCGATACCAAAGGAAACCCGCTGGAACTTACTCCAAGTGAGGAAATGGGATTTGCCGGAGGACACCTTTACGCATTGGATTATATGTGGGATAAAAAATCGGTACATACCAGCGAAGATTATGTAGCTGAATGGAAAATTGACCGACCTGAAAATGAAACCGACGTGTTTATGAACCTTTGGATGAAAGGGACTGAGGGGCGCGAAGTTTACACTGTAAAATCACCTCCATGCAAATCCTTTAAAGACAAAACAGGAATTCCGTACGATATTGACCACGAGCCATACTTAACCGTGGTTGCACGCCAGCATGGCGAAGCCTGGGAGCATCCTTTTATTTCGGTTTACGAACCTTATACTTCTGCAAAGGGAAAAAGCATTAAATCGATTTCTGGCTTCGATGATGAAAATGGAAACAAGGATTTTGCAGGAATTCATGTTGTCAGTAAAACAGGTCGGGAAGATTTTGTTTTCTCAACGTACGACGAAAAAACGGCCAAATATAAAAACATATCAACCAATGCCGCTTATGCTTTGGTGGGGAATGAAAAATACGGTGATTTCGTACTGTTTATGGGTAATGGAACAACGCTGGAGGCAAATGGATTTTCATTAACAACATCTAAAAAAGGAAATGTAGTGCTGGAAAAAAAGAATGGAGAATTGTTCCTGCACAATGAAATTCCGATAACCATTTCATTTACAAATTCTGAAAAGAAATTTAATTCGGGAGAATATAGAAACATAAAGTTTTAAAAAAAAGATGTCCCTTTTAGTCTGAAATTCTCTCGTATAAGAAGAAACTGTACCTATTTTATAAGACCTGTCAACATTTAACAACCTAAAAATAAAACAATTGATGAAAAAACTAAAATCGATAACCTTTATTCTTTTATGCTTGCTGCTTTTCAGTTGCCAAAAAGAAGCTACTAAACAACCCAATTTCCTGTTTATTTTGGTCGACGACCAATCGGCTTTCGACTTAAAATTGTACGACGAAAATTCGATTTTGGAAACACCCAATATCGATAAATTGGCCGAAGGAGGAATGGTTTTCGAAAGTGCCTACCACATGGGGTCAATGAATGGGGCTGTTTGCACGCCTTCACGCCATATGATTATGAGCGGACGTACCGTTTGGAATCTGCCAGAAAGTGCAGGAAAAATGTCTGCTTACAATTGCCCCGACAGCCTGCAACTACAAACCATTGGTGCCGTATTTAGCCGGGCCGGCTACAATACCATGCGCACCTGCAAAAAGGGAAATTCTTTTGGGGCTGCCAATACCCAGTTTACCGTGGTGCACGATGCCACAAAACGTGGGGGTACCGAAGAAAGCGGAAGCGCGTGGCACGGTCAACAAGTGCTTAATTACTTAAACACCAGGGAAGCAAACCAGGAGAAAGAACCATTCTTTATCTATTTTGGTTTTTCACATCCTCACGATGAACGTAATGGTACACCTGAGTTATTGGCAAAATATGGTGCTACAAACCATAAAGACAAAGAATCGTTGCCGGCAGCTAATCCAAAGCAGCCCGAAGTTCCTGTAAATTATTTGTTTGAGCATCCGTTTTTTCATGGTCACCCGGCCTTACGCGACGAAGAGCGTGTACCGGGAGTTTGGAAAAATCGCGATGTAAATACCATCCGAAACGAGCAAGGGCGAGAATTTGCCTGCTCCGAAAATATTGACATTCAGATTGGTAAAGTGCTGAAAAAGCTGGAAGAAATGGGTGAGTTGGATAATACCTACATTGTTTACACTGCCGACCACGGAATTGCCATTGGTCGCCATGGTTTAATGGGCAAACAAAACCTTTACGAGCACTGCTGGCGTGTTCCATTTATTGTAAATGGCCCTGGAATTGCAGCAGGAACTCGTGTGGAAGGGAATGTTTATTTGCTTGACTGTTTGCCAACTTTATGCGATTTAGCCGGTATTGAAATTCCGGAAACCGTGATGGGCAAAAGCATGAAACCAATTTTGGAAGGTACTGAACAAACTTTACGCGATGTTATGTATGGTGTGTATGCGGGTGGAACCAAACCAGGAATCCGCTCGGTTCGAAAAGGCGACTGGAAACTGATAAAATACGATATGATGGACGGTGCCGTTCGCGAAACACAATTGTTTAATCTGGCTGAGAATCCCAATGAATTTTTACCGGAACATGGTAAAACCGGTGAAATGGAAACCGATTTAGCTGAGAACCCAAAGTACGCTGAAAAACTGGCAGAAATGGAAGCACTGCTTCTTCAGCAAATGGAGGAACACAACGACCCATATCGCATGTGGGATCAAGAATAAGGGAGTTTAGAATGAGGGAATTTAAGAATATTTGAATTATACCCCTTTGCCTGTTGGCATTTCCCCTTAAAAGGGGAAACGGGGAATTGAAAAGCCAAAGGTTTTGAAGAAACGTTGAAAGTTGCTTCAAGGCCTGCTCCCTTCATGAGGGGAGCTTTCGACAGACTGAGGGGTATGAAAAGAGTCAATAAAATAATATTATAATGGAAACACTAAAAAACACAATTTTATTACTGGCCGTAATAATTTTTGCAGTAGGATCTGCACAAGCTCAAAAACTAACTCCCGAAGACTTAAACAACTGGACTTTTTTAGGTCAGGGAACTAAAATGGTAGAAAGCCACAATCAGTTCTTTATGAAAGAAGACCCGATGCAAAGCAACGGGGTAATGATAGTAAGCCCCGAAAGTTATGGTGAAAATGTGGTCATAAAATACGATGTTATGTCGGTAACAACTGCTGGCGTATTGGTAGCAATTTTGTCAGCTTCAAATCCCGGAGAAGATACAGGTATAACTATTCCTAAAGATTATGATGGCTCAATGAGTCTTTGGATTGATGATGTGGAAAACTATTTGTATGCCTTTAGGAATGGTCCGCATAATTTCACTCCGTTTATCCGTAAATACCCGTGTCCTGCTGGTCAAGACCCGGCTTTGATTTCAATGGAGAAAAACTTTATGCACCCCGGTGTTTACTACTCGGTTGAAATTGGCCGAAAAGGAAATTTATTGTGGTGTAAAGTGGATGGTGAAACCATTCTGGAAACTACCGATAAAAATGCTTTTGGCGGTGGTCACATTGCTTTCCGAATTCGAGGAACAGCCGGCGAATATGCAGCTTGTTTAATCCGAAATGTTGAAATAATAAAATAGAAGAAGTCCGCTTTTTCTCCCACGTCATTCTGAGCGGAGTCGAAGGAAGGGGAGATGCCTGTGTCTGGAATATGTGGGAATGGCAGAGGGATATTTTAACTTTTAAGGAGATTTATTTGGTTCAAAGAAATTAGTAACATGAAACATCTTAAAAAATTAACAACTATTTTGCTACTAAGCGTAGCCCTTTTCTCCTGCAAAACAGAAGAAAAGGAAAGCCAGCCCAACATTGTCGTAATTTTATGCGATGACCTTGGCTATGGCGATTTATCAGGTTTCGGTCACCCTGTTATTGAAACACCTAACCTGGATAAAATGGCCGAAGACGGTATTAAGTTCACCAGTTTTTATTCGGCAGCACCAGTGTGTTCACCATCCCGAGCTGGTTTGCTTACAGGAAGAAGTCCAAACAGAGCAGGGATTTACGATTTTATTCCCGGACCACGAAAAAGCGAGGATTGTCGCGATATTGTGCATCTTCAGGCACATGAACAAACCATACCGGGCATGCTAAAAACGGTTGGGTATTCAACTTGTTTGTCGGGGAAATGGCACTGCAGTTCGCATTTTAATTCTGATAAACAACCAACACCGGGTTACTTTGGTTTCGACCACTGGTTTGCCACGCATAACAATGCGGCACCAAGCCACGAAAATCCTAAAAATTTTGTGCGCAATGGCCATGATGTTGGGCAATTGGAAGGATTTAGTTGCCAGTTGGTTGTTGATGAAGCATTAAACTGGCTCAAAAACAAAGAAGACAGAAATCCGTTTTACCTGCAGGTGTGTTTTCACGAACCGCACGAACCCGTAGCATCTCCTGCACAACTGGTTGAAAAATATATGTCGCAATCGGAAAACGAAGACCAGGCTCAGTATTTTGCCAATGTAGAAAATATGGATAAGGCAGTAGGACAATTAATTGAGTACCTTAAAGCTAATCATGGTGATAATACGCTGATTGTTTTTAGCTCCGATAATGGCCCTGAAACTTTAATGCGTTACTATCGAGCCAAACGTTCGTATGGTTCGCCTGGCGAGCTAAAAGGAATGAAACTTTGGACGAGCGAAGCGGGTTTTCGTGTTCCCGGAGTTTTTCGGTGGTTAGGAAAAGAAACGTTTAACGGCACTACCGATGCTGTGGTTTCATCGCTCGATTTCATGCCTACCTTTGCCGAAATTTCCGGAGCAACGCTTCCTGATGTTATTTTGGACGGACAGTCGATTATTCCTTTGATTGAAACGGGAAGCATGAATAGGGTGAAACCATTAACCTGGGCATTTTACGATGCCATAAACGAGCGTATGGTGGCAATGCGCACCAACGACTGGAAAATTATGTGCCGCCTGAAAAGCGATACTTCCTATGTGGAAAATTTCCATAACATTTACGATGGAAACGAGCAGATGATTAAAGAAGCAGAACTTACTGATTTCGTTTTGTATAATATGAATGAAGACATCTCTGAAAGCACTGATGTTTCGGAAAAATACCCTGATAAATTTGAAGAGATGAAAGAATTGTTGAAGTCGGAATATGCCGCACTTCTTGAAGGTAGCTTTGTTTGGGAAAGGAAAGAATAAAACTTTTGTTTACCCATGTGCCTATCGACATTTTCCTTCATGAGGGAAAACTGCTTCAAACGAAGGAATAATATTTTAATTAAACATAGGAATTTAGTTTAGAATGTGCTTCCCTCGTGAGATCGCGAATGGGTGAGGGGTAAATAAGAAATAATAAAACCATTTTATAAAATGACCTTGCATAAATATATTTCAAAACTTGCAGTGTTGGTAGTTTGTGGCCTGTTTTTTAGTTGCGAAGTGAAACAGGAAAAAAAAATAGACCCCAACATAGTAATCATCTACACCGACGATCAGGGCTCTGGTGATGTGAGTGCACTAAACCCAAACGCCAAATTTAAAACTCCTAACATCGACCGGCTTGTTGCTGAAGGAGTAACTTTTACCGACGGGCACAGCAGCGATGCCGTTTGTACACCATCGCGCTACACGCTACTTACCGGAAGATATAGTTGGCGAACTTCGCTAAAAAAAGGAGTGCTTGGAGCCGATGGCCCCTGTTTGATTGAAAAAGACCGTATGACCATCGCATCGATGCTAAAAGAACAAGGCTACAACACGGCAATGGTTGGTAAATGGCACCTTCAAATGAACTTTGCGGGGACCAAAGGCAAAAACCGCGATTGGTCGCAACCGTTTACCGACGGCCCTATCGAAAAAGGATTTGATTACTTTTTCGGACTGCCGGCATCCATGAATTTTGGTGTGCTAACCTATTTAGAAAATGACCGTGTTTTGGAACCCGCAACACTCTGGACCAAAAAGAAAAAGAATCCAATTCCCAGCTCTTTCCACAATGCAGTTAATCCTGCGGATTATCGGATGACACCCCCTTTTATGGATGAGCCTGAAAGTAGAGGTTGGATTGAGGCCGCACCATCGTTTAACGACGAGTTGGTGCTGGAAACTTTTGCAGCCAAAGCGGTTGAGTACATCGATAGAGTTGCCGATGATGCAAAAAACGGAAAACCCTTCTTTTTGTATTTCCCGCTAACCAGTCCACACTTGCCCCATTGTACCCACCCCGATTTTCGGGGACGAACCGCATGTGGTAATTATGGCGATTTTATGGAAGAAACCGATTACCGTGTTGGACAAGTGCTGAATGCCCTAAAAGAAAATGGACTGGAAGAAAACACATTGGTCATATTTTCCGCCGACAATGGTGCCGAAACAAATTACGTATACCAGCGCGACACATACGACCACTGGAGCTGTATGAACTTTAAAGGCGGGAAACGTGATATTTACGAAGGCGGACACCGTGTTCCGTTTTTAATGCGCTGGCCAAAAGTAATCAAAGCTGGTAGCAAGGTTGATGTGCCGGTTTGCCAGTCGGATTACCTGGCAACTATTGCCGAAATTGTTGGTGCTGAAATTCCTGAAAATGCTGCCGAAGACAGCTATAACTTGCTACCCTTGATTTCAGAAAATATTCCGAAAGAAGAATACCAATCAGATAGAGCCATTATTCATCATTCGGCAAGTGGTCATTTTGCCATTCGCAAAGGCAAATGGAAACTAAATATGTTACGCGGCTCGGGAGGCTCTTATAAACCATCTTTTATTGAACCCAAGGAAGGTGAAGCACTTTACGAACTTTACGATATGGAAAACGACCCAGGCGAAACTACAAACCTGTATTTCGAACACCCTGAAATTGTAGAATCGCTAACAGCTGAAATCACCGAAATTATTGAAATCGGTAGGTCGACTGATGGTGCTCCACAATCATTTGTAAAAGACAACTGGGAGCAGGTATTCTGGATGGAATTGCAGTAAAGAACGAATAAAATCAATTAATACAAGTTATTATGAACCTAATAAAAGTAACAACATTCCTTCTTATTGTTCTAGGATGGAGTATGAGTAGTGCTCAGGTGCTGGCTCAAAATAGTACTAAACAGAAACCAAACATTATTTTTGTTATTACCGACGATCAGGGAATGGGCGATTTGGGGTGTACCGGAAATCCATACATCAAAACACCAAACATCGATAAGTTTTATACCGATGCGGTGCGTTTTACCAACTACCATGTGGGAACCACCTGCGCTCCAACACGAAGTGGAATTATGAGCGGCCGACACTGTAACCGCGTAAACGTTTTTCACACCATTATGGGACGTTCTATTCTTTTCGAAGATGAAGTTATATTGCCTCAGATACTTGCGCAAAACGGTTATACCAATGCCATGTATGGGAAATGGCATTTGGGTGACAATTACCCGTACCGACCAGAAGACAGGGGGTTTCATGAGGTGGTACGCCATGCCGCCGGAGGAATTGGCCAGGGACCCGATTACTGGATGAACGATTACTTTGCCGATACATATTGGCACAACGGAGTTGAGCAGAAATATGAGGAATACTGTACCGATGTATTCTTCTCAGAAGCGTTGGATTTTATCGAGAAAAACAAAGACCGTCCGTTTTTCTGTTATCTTTCAACCAATGCCCCTCACTCGCCATACAATGTTCCGAAAGAATATTACGATATGTATGTTGGTAAAGAAGAGTATAAAGATCTGAACGAAAGGATGCTTCGGTTTTACGGAATGATTACCAATATTGATGACAATTTTAAAAAGCTGGAAGATAAGCTTGATGAGCTGGGTTTAACCGATAATACCATCTTGATTTTCACGACCGATAACGGAACTTCGGCTGGCCGCTCAACTTACAATGCCGGATTAAAAGGTGGAAAAGGAAGTCAGTTTGACGGTGGCCACCGCGTGCCCTTTTTTATTCGCTGGCCCAACGGGCAAATTACAGGCGGAAAAGATATTGACAACCTGGTAGCGAATTACGATTTGCTCCCAACCTTTGTTGATTTGCTTGGCCTTGATTTTAATCCGGTAAAACCATTGGATGGAAAGAGCCTTGCTCCTTTAATGACGCAGGAAAATCCGGAATGGCCCAACCGTATTTTGTATATCGACACACAACGCGAGCAAAACCTGATTAAATACAAGGCTTATTCGGTAATGGACGACAACTGGCGCTTGATTGATGGTAACCAGCTCTACAATATTACCACGGACCGTGCCCAGGAAAATAATGTTATCGAAGAATATCCTGAAGTTGCTGCGCGTTTGGCTGAAGGTTATGAACGTTGGTGGCAGTCGCTTTTAGATGAAGGGGTGGATGAGAAATATGCCTATATAAAAGTTGGAACACCTTATGAAAATCCGACAAAAATAATGTCGCACGACTTAATTATTGGAGCTTATAAAGGAGTGTGGCACCAAAACGGAGCCATAACGGGCGAGCAGGCCGGTGGTTGGTGGAAAGTCGAATTTGTTACCGGAGGAGAGTATAATATTGTACTTCGCCGTTTCCCACGCGAGAGCGGGCATGCTATCAACGCTACTTTTCCGGCCCAGGAAAAACGTATTGAACTCGACAAAACAGCACCTGCTGCCGTAAAAAATGATTTTACCAAAGCACATTTATATGTAGCGGGTCAAACCAAAAAGGTTGACATAAAAGAGGGGCAGGAAGAAGTAACATTTAAGCTAAATATTCCTGCCGGGAAATACGATATGGAAGCGCAGTTGATTGATGAAATGAACCTTGTTCATCCGGCCTACTATGTTTATATTGAAAAGATGTAAGATCATGATGAAAATAATAAAATCTATTATTCTGATTTTGTTTTGCGCATCAGTGTCGCAAGCACAAAGTCCAAACGATGAGTTAAGAAATATAGACAGTACAAAGCCATTCATATTAACCTATAAAAAAATAGATAGTGTAAGGCTCGACCTCACTTTTCGTTACCCACCAAAATTCAAAAAGAACAAAAAATACCCTGCCATTATTTTCTTTTTTGGTGGTGGCTGGAACGGTGGAACAACAGAGCAGTTTAAACCACAAGCAGAATACTTTGCATCAAGAGGGATGATTACGGTGTTGGCAGACTACCGCGTAAAATCGAGGCACAAAACGACGCCTTATGAAGCTAGTTCTGATGCCAAATCGGCCATTAGGTTTTTGCGCCAACACGCTGAAGAATTAAATATTCATACCGAAAAAATTGTGGCATCAGGGGGATCTGCCGGAGGGCATTTGGCAGCTGTAACCGGTGTTTGCCCAACGCTTGATGAACCGGATGAAGATTTGAATATTAGTTCGAAAGCCAATGCACTGGTTTTGTTTAACCCTGTGTTTGATAATGGCCCCGAAGGTTTCTGCCATGAGCGTATGGGCGAACGCTGGAAAGAAATATCGCCGGCTCATAACATCTCAAAAGATGCCCCGCCTACAATTGTTTTTCTGGGGCGAGAAGACCATCTGATTCCTGCTTCTGTAGCCGAAAACTACAAGGCAAAAATGGATGAAGCGGGTTGCCGTTGCGATTTGTTTTTGTACGATGACGCTGGGCACGGTTTTTTTAATAACTACAAATACGATGGTAAATTTTATGTGGAAACTGTGCGCGAAACAGACCGGTTTTTAAAATCGTTAGGGTATGTTAAAGGCAAGCCAAAAATATCATTGAATTCAAAATAACTCATTGCCATTAAGGATGACGCTAATTAATCTCGGATCTCAGTTTTTAAGGAATCTTTGATGATTGAAAATGCGTCATGTGTTAGTTTTCTTTATTAGAGCAAGGAAATTGAAATACAAACAAAAACAATTAATATGAAAAATTTAAAAAGAAGAATTACACTAAGCCTGGTACTGCTCATGCTGATAAGCACAGGCTTTGGACAAAAACAAACAAAAAAACTTAATACCGACGAACGTATGGCGTGGTGGCGCGATGCCCGTTTTGGTATGTTTATTCACTGGGGGCCTTACGCCGTGCCCGGTGGCGAACGCAATGGAAAAGTTTGCGGTGGGGGTGCCGAGTGGATTATGGATAAACTGGATTACACGATTGAAGATTACGAAAAGGAGGTGGTTGATGTGTTTGAACCGGTTAATTTTGATGCCGACGAGTGGGTAGGTATTGCCAAAGATGCCGGGATGAAATACATCGTTTTAACATCGAAACACCACGATGGTTTCGCCATGTGGAACTCGAAAATAAGCGACTACAACATTGTAAAACGCACCGATTTTGGCCGAGATGTGGTAAAAGAGTTAGCAGAAGCTTGCAGAAAAGAGGACATTGTTTTTTGTTTCTATCACTCCATTACCGACTGGCATCATCCGCAGGCACAATCTATATTTTACCCGCATTACAACGTGGGGCAAAAAGACCAAACCAAATCGAACCCGGAGTTTCCAAAATATTTCGAAAATTACCTAAAACCTCAGGTGCGTGAATTGCTTACAAACTATGGCGACATTGGGGTAGTTTGGTTCGATGGGGAGTGGATAGCTGATTACACTACCGAAATGGGAAAAGAAATGTACGAAATGATTATGGAGCTTCAGCCCAACACCATTGTAAATAACCGCGTTGACAAAGGCCGTAACGGAATGGCCGGAATGAATGTGGAAGGCAACTTTGCCGGCGATTTTGGAACACCCGAAAAAGAAGTGCCTGCAACAGGTATTGATTCCGACTGGGAAGCCTGTTTTACCATGAACGGTTCGTGGGGCTATAAACCATCGGATAAAAAGTGGAAAAGTGATGAAAAGCTAATTCATAGCCTGATTGACATTGTATCGAAAGGAGGAAATTTCTTGCTCAATGTAGGCCCTGATGGATTGGGTGTTATCCCAACAGAGAGTATCGAAATACTTGCCTCAATGGGTGATTGGATGGATACGAACAGCGAGTCGATTTATGGCTGTAAAGCCAGTCCAGTTAACCGGCCCGAGTGGGGACGCTATACCAGCAAAGACAAGGTAGTTTATGCCCATGTTTTTGATTGGCCTGAAGATGGAAAACTGATGATTGATGAAAAACTAAAAGTAAAAAAGGCAAATCTGGTTGATGGTGGTAAGAAACTTAAAGTTGATGGCTCAATTGTCGCTTTACCCAAAAATGCTCCCGACAACATTGCTTCGGTTATAAAACTCGAATTAGCGCAATAAACGAAACTATATTTTTTTGAGAAAGATTCCTGTTCCACGTTGCGAATCGGAATCTTTTTTTTGCCTCACGTTTCTTAGCTTCAAAACCACCCCAGATGCAACATAATTACCAAAGCATGCACTATTGGTGCTAATCTAAATCTTCGATTTTTATTACTCTTGTAGCTGTTAAAGGGTTAACATTCAGCAGAGCCTATGTAAGCTAAAGAATATTTAAACCAAAAATTATCAACCTATTTTTATGCAAATTTTTAGTAATTTATTTATCTCCCTGTTTCTATTCGGCCTTCTGTTTGCAGGTTGCAATAACACGAATGAGCAAACTTACAAATTGAAACTCTGGTACAATGCCCCGGCATCTAACTGGAACGAAGCTCTGCCTATTGGTAACGGACGCTTAGGAGCCATGGTTTATGGTATCCCGGATAAAGAAAACATCCAGTTGAACGAGGAAACGCTTTGGGGTGGTGGACCACACCGTAACGACAATCCCGATGCAAAAGCAATACTGTACGACATACGCCAATTACTTTTTGATGGTAACTATGAAGAAGCGCATAAGTTGGCTAATGCAAAAATTATTTCAAAAGTAGCGCATGGTATGCCTTACGAAACAGCCGGAAATTTGAGACTGAATTTTGAAGGCCATGAGAACTATTCTGATTATTACCGCGAATTGGATATTGAAAATGCAGTAACAAAATCGATCTATACCGTTGATGGAGTTAAGTTCGAGCGCGAAGTGTTTACATCTTTCACCGATCAGGTAATTGTGATCCGGCTAACGGCCAGCGAAAAAGGGAAGATTAGTTTCAGTGCCGGAATGGATCGTCCTGCACCGGCAGTGGTCGAGGTGAAGACTAAAGGGGAAAATGAGTTAAGCATGACCGGGACAAGCAGCGATGTAGCCGCCCGGGGAGTAAAAACGCCTGTTGAAGGCCGTGTTAAGTTTGAATCGAGGCTGAAAATAGTTCCCGAAGGAGGAACCTTAGCTGCTACGGATACAAGCCTAACCTTATCCGGTGCAAACAGTGCAACTTTATATGTTTCAATAGCTACCAACTTTGTAAACTATAACGATGTTAGTGCCGATGAACATAAGCGAGTAAGTGACTATATCGCAAAGGCCGAAAAGAAAGCGTATCAGGAATTAATTGCTGACCATTCTTCGTATTACCGCAGTTATTTCGACCGTGTTTCATTGGATTTAGGAGTTACCGATTCGATCAAAAATCCAACCGATGTACGCATCAAAGAGTTCAGTAAGGGGAACGATCCGGCGTTGGCTGCTTTATATTTTCAATATGGCCGTTACCTGTTAATTTGTTCTTCGCAACCCGGCGGACAACCTGCCAACTTGCAAGGGATTTGGGCGCACGAACTTTATCCTCCGTGGAAAAGTGCCTATACGGTAAACATTAACCTGGAAATGAATTATTGGCCTGCAGAAATGACCAACCTCAGCGAAATGCACGAGCCACTAATTGACCTGGTAAATGAGCTTTCGGTTGCAGGTAGGCAAACCGCCAAAGATATGTACGGTGCCGATGGATGGGTCTGTCATCATAATACCGATTTGTGGCGCATTTGTGGCCCGGTTGACGGTGCCACCTGGGGAATGTGGCCAAGTGGTGGCTTGTGGTTAAGCCAACATTTATGGGAGAAATATTTGTATAGCGGCGATTTGGAATATTTAAAAGAAGTATATCCGGCGATGAAAGGTTCTGCCGAGTTTTGCCTGAGCTTTTTAACACCAGAACCCGATAATGGGTGGTTAATTTTTGCGCCTTCTACTTCGCCCGAAAACCGTCCGGCCCACATGCCAAAAAATGTGAATATTGCCTATGCCACCTCCATGGACAATCAACTCATTTTGGATATGCTGACAAAAACAGCAGAGGCAGCAAGCCTATTAAATACCGATTCTGAATTAATACAAAAGATTGAAGATACCCTTCCAAAACTGGCTCCTAACCAAATTGGACAACACGGTCAAATTCAGGAATGGATCCACGATTGGGATAGTCCGGAAGACAAGCACCGTCATATTTCGCAATTATATGCCATGCACCCGTCGAACCAGTTTTCGCCTTTCCGCACACCGGAACTGGCCGAAGCCACAAGGAATGTTTTGATTTACCGGGGCGACCCGTCAACCGGCTGGAGTATGAACTGGAAAATTAACCAGTGGGCACGTTTGCTTGATGGAAACCATGCCTATAAAATGATGACTGACCAGATTAAACTGGTTGGCCGCCCCGGAACAAAGGGTGGCGGAACTTATGCCAATATGTTAGATGCACATCCGCCTTTCCAGATTGACGGAAACTTTGGTTTTACCTCGGGCCTCACCGAAATGATGGTGCAAAGTCATGATGGTGCAATTCATTTAACTCCGGCCTTACCCGATGTTTGGCCATCAGGCAAGGTAAGAGGTTTACGTGCACGTGGTGGTTTCGAAATTGAAGCATTGGAATGGGAAAATGGCGAAGTGGTAAAAGCTGTAATTAAATCGAATTTAGGTGGTAACTGCCGTATCCGAAGCTATTCAGAATTGGTAACTGAAGCCGGTGAAATCCTTAACCAGGCTAAAGGGGATAATGCAAATCCATTCTTCCAGGTACCGTCTATTCAGGAACCCCTGATTTCAGAAAATGCTGATTTAAAGGGATTTGAAGTGAAAGATACTTATTTGTGCGATGTTAAAACGGAGCCGGGACAAACCCTTGTTTTGGTGAGAAAGTAAAGTAATGTTGATGAAAATGAGAAGACAAATGAATAATAAAAAAACAATCAGCTTTTTGATTTTTAGTTTGCTGGTTATTGCCGCTTACGCTCAAAACCCCGTATTTACCCACGTTTTTACAGCCGATCCTTCGCCACATGTTTGGCCCAACGATGATCGGTTATGGGTATATACATCGCATGATGAACCCGGCTCGAATAATCATTACGGAATGACCGGTTACCATTGCTTTTCTACCACCGACCTGGTAAACTGGACCGACCATGGCCGTATTTTGCACCTGGAGAATGTGGATTGGGCCGAGAGCCACGCCTGGGCATTGGATGCCGCATACTATCGAGGAAAATACTACCTCATTTATTGTATGAAAGAGGCCGGGATTGGATTGTTCAGAACCGGAATTGCACGTAGCGATGTTCCCGAAGGACCTTTTACCGACCTGGGCTATGTAAAAGGTGTGGAGTTCGGACAGGATCCGGCGCTTTACATCGATGAGGATGGAACACCCTACCTGTTTTGGGGGCACGACCGCAAATGTTTTGCCGCCGAGCTAAATGCCGACCTGATGTCGATAAAGCCGGAAACCTATGTGGATTTAACCCCACAACTCACCCATGTATTTGAAGGCCCCTGGGTTCATAAATACAAGGGGAAATACTTCCTTACTTATCCGGGGTTAACGCCGCGCCGCTGGCCTGAGAAAATGTTTTACGCTGTTGCCGATAAACCACTGGGCCCTTATGAATTTAAAGGTTGTTTTATCGATGACTTTGAGGGACAGAGTGGAACCAACCACGGTGGCACGGTAACTTACAAAGGAAAAGATATAATGTTCTACCACAGCGCCTGGCTATCGGGTGGTTTAAGCGAAACCCGTTGTGTAATGGCCGATTATATAAACTACGACGAGGAGGGAAATATCATTCCAATTGTACCTTCGAAAGCAGGTTTGGGAAATGCAAAACGAACCAAAACAACCTTGAAACTGGAAGCCGAAAACGGTTTTGCAGCAGGCGGAGAGCTGTATAATGTAAATGTGGATACCTGGATAGAAGGATACAGTGGTAAGGGCTATATTACCAATTTCGATAATCCGTACGACCATGTTTCTATTTTGGCACAGGTTGCAAAGCCCGCAAAATATAGATTTATAGTTAGTTATGCTTCACCCGATGGCGACTCCAATCACGACGTTCTGATTAACAGCCGGCAATACCGCGAGTTTAAGTTTCCTCAGTCTGAAACCTTTCGCGAAATCGACTTTGGCATTGTAGAATTAAAAGCCGGAGATAACCTGGTTAGAATTCTCCGCAGTAACTGGAAACCATCGGAAGGTTATTTTGCGCTCGATTACATTAAATTAGAACAGGTATTTGAGAATGAGGAATTAACGAAATAATACAAGAATTGAAAAACAAAATAAATAGAAATGAAAATTACGATTTTAATAGTTCTTTTAGCCTGGGTTACGTATTCGTGTGAGGTTAAAGAAATTAACAAAGAAGAACCCCAACGTCCAAACATCATTTTTATAATGTCCGACGACCATGTCTACCAGGCGATTAGTGTATACGACGATAAGCTAACACAAACCCCAAATATCGACCGGATTGCCAATGAGGGGATGATGTTTACCAACGCCTGTGTTACCAACTCCATTTGTGCACCATCTCGTGCCGTTATTTTAACCGGAAAACACACGCACATTAATGGGAAAACCGACAATTATTTTCCGTTTGATACCACACAGATCACTTTTCCGCAACTATTACAGGATGCCGGATACCAAACTGCAATGTTCGGGAAACTACATTTTGGAAATAGTCCAAAAGGTTTCGACCAGTTTAAAATTTTACCCGGACAGGGAGCTTATTATAATCCCGATTTTATTACTAAAAACAATGGGAAAGTGCGTGTTGAAGGATACACCACCGATATTATTACCGACATGACCATTGATTGGCTGGATAAAGAACGAAACAAGGAAAAACCATTTATGTTGTTTTACCTGCATAAAGCACCGCATCGCGAGTGGTTGCCGGCTGAGCGGTATTACAAAGAATTCACCAAGAAGACTTTCCCGGAGCCGGAAACTTTATTCGATAATTATGAGGGGAGGGGAACAGCTGCTAAAACTGCCGAGATGAATCTGCTAGACCACATGAACTGGGCCGGCGACTCGAAAATCACTCCCGAGTTAATGGATGAACTGGGAATACCCGAGACCTGCGACTGGGACAAATCGGCTTTTGCCCGCGAGGTAGGTCGTCAAAACCCCGAACAGCGTGCCAAATGGGATGCCGTTTACGGACCGATTAACGAGTGGTTTCGAGATAACTACAAAAAAATGTCGCGAAAAGAGTTGATGCAATGGCGCTACCAACGTTACATGCAAGACTATTTGGGAACCATTGCTGCAGTTGACGAAGGTGTTGGCAATGTTCTCGATTATTTAGACGAACAAGGCCTGACCGAAAATACCATTGTCGTATATACTTCCGATCAGGGCTTTTATTTGGGTGAGCACGGTTGGTTCGATAAACGTTTTATTTACGACCAATCGTTTAAAACGCCTTTGCTGGTGCGCTGGCCAAACGTAATTACTCCCAATACCACCAACACGCAAATGGTACAAAACCTCGATTTTGCCCAAACCTTTTTGGAGGCGGCAGGTGTTGAGGCGCCATCAGATATGCAGGGCGAAAGCCTGGTGCCGTTGTTTAAAGGCGAAACCGAAAATTTCCGCGATGCAGCTTATTATCACTACTACGAATACCCATCGGTGCACATGGTAAAACGCCATTGCGGTATTGTTACCGAAGACTACAAACTGGTGCATTTTTATTACGATGTGGACGAGTGGGAATTATACGACCGCAAAAAAGATGTCAACGAAATGACCAATGTGTACAACGATCCGGCCTACAAAGAAGTTGTGGAGGAGTTAACCATTAAGTTGAATGATTTACGCATAAAATATCAGGATACACCGGCATTGGACAGTACCTATTTGCACGACTTTTTAAATCGTGATACGCCAAGCCATTAATAAAAAAACAGACCGATAAATACAATATTAATGACGTGCGGAGTAGTTGTGAATTTCTTTGTACATCGAGAATCAATTTGAAACGAATGAATAAAAATACCATAAAATACAAATTAATTATTTTTTTATTGTTCTTTTCATCTGTGCTTTACGCGCAGGAAAGTACAATGGCAAGCCCTGATAATCATCCGCGCATATACGGTAATAAAAACGCCCAGCAAAATCTTGTCAAAAATGCCGAACAAATTGAATGGAAAAAAGCCATTGTGAAGGAGAAGAAAGCAAATATCGATAAATACGTAAAATTGTGTAAGTCGGAACCCGACTGGTTGCTTTCGCGCCTGCAAATGAACTGGCTTACAAAACACGACAAAGTGTTTTTGAAAGGTGGCGATTTCTCGCATTCCGAGGGCGAAGCTCCTGTGCCAACCGTTCGTTTTTCAGGAACCCGAGACTGGGCTTCCAACTACCGCTTTCCATCCTTGGAGGATTTGCAGCCTTATTTTGATGATGAGCGCGGAATGTATGTGAAAAGTAAAGAAACCGGAGAAATGGAATGGGTGCATCCGTCGAAAGTGGGGCACGGAATTGAGGGTATAAACCGAAAAATTATGGCTTTGGCTGAAAATGCCGCTTTTTTATATTGGCTAACAGGCGATAAAAAATATGCCGAATTTGCAGCTCCGGTTTACGATACTTACATACAAGGCATGTTTTACCGCGAGGCTCCGGTAGACCTAAATAACTCGAGCCAGCAACGCATTTCAGGACTGGCAACTTTTGAAGTTATTCACGAGCAAATTGTGGTTTCGCTTACCCTGATTTACGATTTTATGTTTGATTACCTTAAAGCCAATGGGCACGATATGACCATGTCTGCAGCCGTTTTTCAGAAGTGGGGCGACCAGATTATTAAAAACGGAGTGCCCGATAACAACTGGAACTTCTTTCAGGCGCGTTTTTTAACTTACATTGCTTTGGCACTTGATGATAATAACTATTACGAAAACGGTAAAGGCCAGCAATATTACCTCGATCATACTTTTACTACCTCTACAGATCGTCAGATTGCATTAAAAGAAGCCGTTGGTAATTACGATTACAAAACAGCTATGTGGCCCGAGTGTGCTTCTTACTCCATGCACGTAACCGAAACCTTACTGAAAATCCTCACCTTGCTTGATAATGCTACCAATGCGGATGAGTTTAAGAATTTCCCGGTAGTGGAAAAAGCAACGCTATCTTCGTTTCAATACCTTTTCCCCGATGGTGGTATTGTTGCATTTGGCGATTCTCGTCACCAGTCTCTTCCGTCAGAAAGTTTTGAGTACCTGATTGCCAACTACCGGAAATACAACAAAGAAGACAAGGAGAAAAAGATTACAGCCTTGTATAAAAGCCTCTCAAAAGATGAGCTGAAGCACAGAGGAAAAGGTTTATTCGAATTGTTTTTCTACGTTGACAATTTGGTGGAAACAGAGGAAAAAACAAAAGAAGAGCTAATCACCAGTCTAACTTCGCCAACATTTTACGCCCCCAATGTTAGTTGGTTTATGCAACGAATGGGAAGTGATGACAATGCCACGGTAGTTTCAACTTTTGGCGCCATGGGTAACCATGCACATGCCAACGGGGTGGCTATTGAAATGTATGCCGATAACCAGGTAATTGCGCCCGATATGAGCAAAGGGCCAAGCTATTGGCACGAAGATCACCGTAATTATTACTCACGCTATCCGGCTCACAACACCGTAGTTGTCGATGGTATTTCCGACAGCGAAGCTATGCGCGTTCGTCATCCGTTTACCATGGAATTTCATTTCCCTGAATCGGGAGATAAAGACAATATCTTTAAGCAAGTAACTTTTTCTGATGTGTCGTTTGTGGAGCCGGCAACTTTGGCCAATCAAAACCGACTTACCGCATTAATTACCGGTAAATCAGGAAAACCTTATGTACTCGATATTTTCCGATCGGAAAGGCCGGGCGCTGAAAACCAAAAGCACGAGTATTTCTATCACAACCTTGGGCAGTCGCTTAAGCTGTTCGATGAAAATACAGCACCTCTTTCTTTAGATGTGTCAAACCACTTGAACGCAGAGGGCAACATAAAAGCATACACCTATTTTACTGATGAAACATCTGTTTCTATTTCAGCAAATTTAACGGCTGAGTTTAAACTGGAAAGCGCAAAAAATCCAACTAAAATGATGAAGCTTTGGATAAAAGGCAACGAGAACAGGACCTATTTTTCGGTTAACGGGCCGCAATCTCATGCCTTAAATAAAGCTACTGTTTCTGCCGAGATACGCGAAGCAAAAGTACCTGCTTTGGTTATTCGAAAGGATGGAGAAGCATGGATTAAGCCTTTTGTGGTGGTTTATAATCCTTACGTTGATGGAGGAGAAAAAGTAGTTGCCAAGGTAGCTTATCCTGAAATTGCAGAAAATAATGCTGCACAGTTTATAAATGTTACCCACAGCAACGGAGTTACAGTAGATTCGATTGTTGCAACTACTTCTGAAAACGATGTGGTTAACCTGGATGGGTTTTATCAGAAAGGTTTATTAAGTATTAAACGTGTGTCTGAAAACAACACCCCCGACTTTATTTTTACTTCCGGAATTACGCGTTATGCAGCTGCTGGATGGGAAATTTGCACGTTTGGCGAGCCGGTAACCACTTCAATCGAAATTTGTGCCAGAGGTTTCCAAATTCAGAATGATAAACCCGTATTAATT
This sequence comes from uncultured Draconibacterium sp., assembly GCF_913063105.1. GTDB lineage: Bacteria > Bacteroidota > Bacteroidia > Bacteroidales > Prolixibacteraceae > Draconibacterium. The sequence continues at coordinate 174,905 of NZ_CAJXYQ010000008.1, forward strand.
GGAATGCCTAAAAAACTGCAGCCCGAATACGTTGAAATTTACGAAAACGGAAAACTTGTGGAAAAACGCAAAGGGAATTTGAACCGCAATAATCCAAACCGAATTGATTTCAAATTTGAAAAACCATTTGAAAAGGCAGTTATTGTACTGAAAAAATAGATAAAATAAGATATTACCATGAAGCAGAGACTATTACCTATCGCCATGCTGTTATCGGTTTTGATACTTGGCTCGGGGATGAAAAAGAAAGAGGATTCGATTTACAAACAGGGCTGGATAGACTTTAATAAAAACGGGGTGAAAGATATTTTTGAAGACCCTGAACAAAAAGTGGAAGACCGGGTAAATAACCTGATTTCACTGATGAATGTGGAAGAAAAAACCTGTCAGCTAAATACGCTTTATGGTTTTTCGAGGGTGTTGGAAGACGAGTTACCCAACGAAAAATGGAAAAACCGCGTGTGGAAAGATGGTATTGGTAATATCGACGAACACCTGAACACCATTCAGGGAAGGCCTTCTACACATACCGAACATGCTTACCCTTTTAGCAACCACGCCGAGGCCATTAATATTATGCAAAAGTGGTTTATTGAAGAAACCCGAATGGGAATTCCGGTAGATTTTACCAACGAAGGAGTGCATGGTTTGTGTCATAAAAAAGCGACTCCGCTTCCCGCACCAATTGGTATCGGTTCAACCTGGAACAAAGAACTGGTTCGAGAGGCCGGAGAGATGGTGGGCCGCGAAGCAAAAGCCTTGGGCTACACCAATATTTATGCACCAATTTTAGATGTGGCTACCGACCAACGTTGGGGCCGCGTATTGGAATGTTATGGCGAAGAACCCTTTCATATTGCTGAAATGGGCAAACAAATGGTGGAAGGAATTCAGTCGCAGGGCGTGGCATCAACCATAAAACACTTTGCGGTTTACAGTGTGCCCAAAGGCGCCCGCGATGGCGATGCCCGTACCGATCCACACGTGGCACCGCGCGAAATGCACCAGCTTTACCTGTATCCTTTTCGCAGGGTAATTCAGGAAGCCAAGCCAATGGGAGTAATGAGTAGCTACAACGATTACGACGGCGTTCCGGTTTCATCGAGCTACTATTTTTTGACTGAATTACTACGTCAACAATATGGCTTTACCGGTTATGTGGTTTCCGATAGCGAGGCCGTTGAATATGTTTCGGACAAGCACCGCGTAGCTCCCGACTATAAAGATGCCGTTCGTCAGGTAATTGAGGCCGGATTAAATGTGCGTACCACTTTCCGCACGCCTGAATCATTTATCGAGCCTTTACGCGAATTAATCGCCGAAGGAAAATTGTCGATGAAAACGGTTGATGCCCGAGTTGCCGACGTGTTGCGCGTAAAATTTGAATTGGGATTGTTTGATAACCCGTATGTTGAAGATACTGAAGCCGCCAACTCTTTGGTACACACGGATGCAGATGCTGCTTTCTCGAAAAAAATTAACCAGCAATCGCTAGTCCTGTTAAAAAACGAAAATAAATTATTGCCTCTTGATATTGAAAAAGTGGATAAGATTCTGGTAACAGGGCCATTGGCCGATGAAACCAGCTTTACCTACAGCCGTTATGGTCCTGCCGAAAATCCATCGACATCGGTATTTGCAGGAATAAAAAAATATGCAGGCAACAAGGCTCAGGTTGATTATATTCAGGGCTGCGATATTATTGACCCAAACTGGCCGGGAAGCGAGATTATTTACACACCACTTTCGGAAGAAGAGCAGGCCGGAATTGCTGCTGCCGTTGAAAAAGCCAAACAGTCGGATGTGATTATTGCTGTGGTAGGCGAAGATGAAAAACGTGTAGGCGAATCTTTATCGCGCACTGGTCTGGGTTTACCCGGTCGTCAGTCGGAATTGGTTCGCGCCTTGTATGCCACCGGAAAACCGGTAGTGCTGGTTTTAATTAACGGACAACCGCTAACCATTAACTGGGAGGACAAATACGTGCCAGCTATTTTGGAAGCCTGGTTTCCGGGAACTGAATGTGGAAATGTAATTGCCGAAACACTGTTTGGTGATTATAATCCTGGAGGAAAACTATCCATTACTTTTCCAAAATCGGTCGGGCAAATTCCTTTGAGTTTCCCATTTAAACCGGGTTCGCATGCCGGACAACCGGGGGTGGGGCCAAACGGTTATGGAAATACCCGCGTTGTTGGAGCCTTGTATCCTTTTGGTTATGGTTTAAGCTACACCACTTTCGAGTACAGCAACCTACAATTAAGTGCAAAAGAACTACATGCCCAGGCAGACGTATCAGTTAGCTTCAATGTAACAAACACGGGCGAAGTTGCCGGCGATGAAATTGTTCAGCTATACCTGAAAGATGAAGTGAGCAGCGTAACAACTTACGAATCGGTATTGCGTGGATTCAAGCGTGTTCATTTAAAACCGGGAGAGACAAAAACTGTTTCGTTTACGCTAAGCCCCGATGATTTAAAAATCCTGGATATTAATATGAACTGGACTGTTGAACCGGGAAAATTCCAGGTTTTGGTAGGTGCTTCTTCGGAAGATATCAGGTTAAAAGACGAATTTAAAATACTTCTTAACTAACGTTACCGAATAAGTAAAAATCATGAAAAACCTAAATTTTAACCATTTTATTATAATTGTACTTCTGGGTTTGTTGCCTGTGCTTTCAAAATCGCAGGAGAGAACAATTAAAGGCCTGGTAACTACTTTCGATAGTATCCCGCTAATAAATGCCGGGGTAAAAGTTTTAAGTTCGAAACAAATTACTCTTACTGATACTTTTGGTCGTTTTGAAGTTACCTGCGCTGAAAATGATAAGCTAAAAGTAAGTGCCAACGGTTTTGTTTCCAGAAAAGTTAAGATTGATGAGAAAGCCAAATTGGCTTTGGTTAATTTGAGTTTTAAATCGGGTATTAAAAATGTAGAAATTGCCGCCGGCTATGGGCACATAAGCGATAGAGACAAACTTTTTGCTGTGTCATCACTACAAAACAAACAAGATAATTTTTCCGATTACTCGAATATGTATGACCTAATTCGAGGCATATCAGCTGGTGTTGAAGTAGTAGGCAAAGAAATTACAATACGTGGCGAACATTCAATCAACAGTTCAAGTGTTCTTATTGTAGTTGATGGAGTTGTGAGTGATTCAGATGAACTCGACAGGTTAATGCCATATGATGTTAAAAGTATTGATATATTAAAAGATGGTGCTGCTGCAATTTATGGTAGCAGAGGAGCAGCTGGTGTTATACTTATCACCACTAAAAAAGGAGGAGATTAAATTTTTATTAGCTTTAAAGTTGTCATAAATTATTTAAACCAATAACGTAAATTATGTACTTAAAGAAACTTATACACTGCCTTTAAACAATGGACCTAATCATTTACACGGTGGTCCCAAGGGATTTCATAACCAGGTTTGGGAGGTGAAATCGGCAAGCGAAACTTCAATTGTGCTTACTTATTTATCGAAAGATGGTGAAATGGGCTATCCCGGGGATTTGAATGTTGAAGTTGCGTACGAACTTACTGTTAAGAATGAAGTGGTAATGAAATACAAAGCCACTACCAATAAAGCCACTCCGGTAAACCTTACCAATCACGCTTTCTTTAATTTAGGTGGCGAGGCCAACGGAACCATAAATGACCATATTTTAACCTTGAATGCAGATAAGTACACTGCCGTTGATGAAACATTAATTCCACTAGGTGAAAACGTAACGGTTGAGGGAACGCCATTCGATTTCAGAAAAGGAAAAGCAGTTGGCAAAGATTTAGACCAACAGGAAAGTAACCAGCAACTTATAAACAGCATGGGCTACGACCATAATTTTGAGTTGAACAAAGGAAATGGCGGAATGACATTCGCGGCTACAGTAATTTCACCCAAAAGTGGTGTGAAAATGGAGGTATTCACTGAAGAACCGGGAATTTAGTTTTACGGTGGTAATTTTTTCGATGGCTCCGATACTGGCAAGCTTGGAAAAACATTCAATTACCGTGAGTCGTTTGCTTTGGAAACCCAGCATTTTCCAGATTCGCCTAACCAGAAAGCGTTTCCATCAATAATTTTAAAGCCTGGGAAGACGTATAAAACGAAGTCGGTTTATAAGTTTGATGTTGATAATTAGTTTTTGTGAGATTTATCATTAAGAATTTTTTTGCTTATACAATTGTCATAAGTAAAAGTTTAAATCCTTATTGTCCTATAATTTTTATACATAAATACGCCTTTTGACACCCATTTCAGGGTTGACTTAAGAGTACTTGTTTGGAGTATTTACCAATATTTGGTATTTTTGGAAAAAACATTGAAAATGAAAAATACTTCAATATCACTAGGCAATTATTTTGACCAATTTGTACAGACGCAGGTTTCTGCTGGACGATATAAAAATGTTAGCGAAGTTATTCGTGCAGGTCTTAGGCTTTTAGAAAATGAGGAAAGTAAAGCTATTGCCCTAAGAAATGCTATTCAGGAAGGAATTGATAGTGGAATTGCACACGATTTTGACCCCCAAAAGAATCTTGAGCAATTGAAAGCCAAAAGGAAAAGGAATGGCTAAATACAAATTGACCAATAAAGCTGTTGAAGACTTAAATGAAATTTGGGATTACACATTTGATACCTGGTCCGAATACCAAGCTGACAAATACTATGAAATGTTAATTAGCAGCTGCCAAGACATTGCCAATAATCCCGAACTCGGTAAAAACTATGTTGGAATAACTTCAGAATTGTTTGGGTTAAAAGTAAACCGACACATTATTTTTTATCGCAAATCAAGTGATAACCCGATTGAGATAACAAGAATTCTGCACGAACAAATGGACTTAAAGAGTAGAATAACAGAATAAAAGTACGCTCAATAATAAAGATTCTGATTAGATGCAATGCCCATATCCCAAACACTCCTCTTGTATTTTAATCGTATGTTAAGTCGCGGTCAGGGCAAAATCTATTGTATCCCGTATTCGTCTACTGCTCGATATGGTATCTGTCTTTATGTTAATCTTGACTCCATTTGTTTCGGCAAGAGGAACTTTGTATTTGGAGTAAGGATTTTTCTTAATCAAATCCATAGAAACAGCTAAGTTAAGCACACGCCTTGTATGTTTATGATAGTTCCAGGCTGTGTTCTGATGGACCTTGTACTCTTTCTTTAGGAAAACATCAAAGGCTTCAAGAAATTTGTAATCAACTTTCTCTAGAGGATAATCCTTTCTCGTGCATATTCTTCAAGTAGTAGTCAAATACTTTTAGAATACCTTCGCAGTCATCGATGTTTCGTATCCTATTTTTAATGGTAATTACATCGAAATCTTCTCCTGAAGATTTTAGTAAATTGTAATGATCCTGAATCTCATTTTGAATCTTACTCAATCTGTTACTCAGGATTTGGGCTCTTTCATTTCTTCCGCTGAAATGTTGTCCGGATTCATCCCATTTATCAGGATGACAATAAATACCTGTAGAAAGCTAAACGCGTTTGGAATCTAACGTAAATCTTACATAAACTGGAATTTCTCCATTAATTTTCTGTCTCGCTTTTTTCACAATAAAGTTAATAGTCAATCTCATCTTTTTTCATTTTTAAGGTTAAAGAAAAAATTGGTCTCGATTGTAGCTTAAAAATACCCTTTTATGGGCTCGTTTTCAAGATCAAATAGAGTCAGTCCATGTCAATTTAAATTTTGAAATAGAGAGACTTATGAGAGTTGCCGAGACTAGTTTGTTGTAAAAAAGTAGTGGTCTCGGTAAAGTCTCGTTTAGAATGACTTTTTTTGTGCTTTTTTGATTCCTGTGGAAAACAAAAAAGCACTTAAATATTGATTTTAAGTGCTTTTTATTTTGTTTGGATTTCTCCTGGTGCCCAGTAAAGGACTCGAACCTTCACGCCCTTGCGAGCACTAGTCCCTGAAACTAGCGTGTCTACCAATTCCACCAACTGGGCTATTCACGGGGTGTTCAGGGCAAATAACTAGTATTTATTGGTGGTTGCTTTTAAGATGAAGAAGTCTTTATTGTTTCACAAATTTGACTGAAAACAGTGAAATGTTTCACAAATATTTCACAAATGAATGTAAAATTTTATGCCAGAGAGGGAAAAATTGATGCTCGTATTCAAATCTGCTTGATCCATGACCGCACACACACATTAAAAGTCACAACGAAACATACTATCCCCAAAAATGCGTGGGATAAATCGAATCAGCAAGTCAAGGAGATTTTTGAGGGAGCGGATCAGCTGAATGAAATGCTATTACAAAAGAAACTTGAGGTATTAAAACAGTACAGAACTCTTCACCAACAGGGTGTGACTGAATGGACTGATCTATCACACCGTCTAAAATCTTTTATAAAAACGGGTAAAACAGAGTACCATTCAGTAAAAAGTCAGGAGCTGCATATGTATATGGGGGAGGCGATTAATCGTTTTCTGAAAGCGAGAGAGGTGGAGTATAAGCCCGAAACGAATCGGAAGTACGAAGTCTTAGCTATTGTCTGGAATCATTTCGAAACACATTTAAAACGTCAAGTATCACTGAATAAGCTTTCCTATACTGATATGGAAGAATTTAGATTGTACCTGATCAAAGAAAGGAAGAACCGAAACGATACGGTCTATAAAATGTTAGCAGCGTTAAAATGTGTGCTTCGTTGGCTGATTCAAAACGATTACTCGATCAATCCTAAATGTTTAGAATTAGGGCAGAAAGTAAAAGTGAAAAATGAGATCGTTACTCTTTCTGAGAAGGAACTTAAACAACTTCAGAAGGTAAAATTAAAGAAGGAACTTAAGCCGATTCGAGACTGCTTTTTATTCCAAGTATTTACTGGACAACGTTATTCGGATATGCAGCAGCTTTCGCCAGATCAGATAAACAATAATAATTGGGAGTTCCAGTCGGTAAAAACAGGCAAGGACATGCTTGTTCCATTAGTCGGGTGGGGGAGTACTGCATATAATGTAGCAAGTGTTCATCAGTTTTGCTTCCCTAAGTACGTTCCGCAGTATTTTAACAGGGCAATAAAAACGATTTGCAGAGAGGCAGGTATTACAGAGATGGTAAAACTTAAAAGATACAGTGGAGGTAAGACAATAACAATAAATAAACCTAAATGTGATCTTATATCAAGTCATACTGCCAGAAGAACGTGCGTAAGTCTATTGCTTGAAAAAGGAGTCCCACCAACAGTGGTAATGAAGCTTACTGGACATTCGAGTATCCAGACTATGATGCGTTATGAACGAACAACAAATGATTCATTGATACAGGCGTTCACGTCGGTAAAATAGGGACATGTATTAATACATATAAATGCAAAATTGTTTTTTCACACTAAGACGATAAATGTTAGGAACTCTTGTTGCAATTCTTTTATCCCCTCTGCCATATTAGGTAATTTTGAGTATGAGTAAAATCAAAACAGAGAATCGCAAGATTGAACCAGCGAATAAGAGCGAAAGTAATCCTTATGTTTTAGTACGGATAGCACTGGATTGGGTCAGGTCACTGAGTCCCACTTTTGCAATAGAAAATTTGGATTGTGTCGATGCTATTGTTCCACCTTCACACTGGAGAGATTAATTTTTATATAAAAAATAATAGATAAGTATGGACGAGTATTTTGTATTAAACGAGGAAGAAAAAACACATCGTGTAACACGTCAAGAAGACTGGGAGTTCTGGGCGTATGTGGAATCTATGGAGAATCAGAGAAATATGATGTTCCCTTTAATGTACGGCGAAAATTTTCTTAGGGCGGAAGGAGTAAGAGTATGAGTAAACTAATTAATTGGAAGATGCCTTTCGAGGAGGAGCAAGTTAAAATGGAGGAACTTACAAAGTTTGAGAAAAAAATGATTCATAGCCTAATGTGTATTGGGATGACATGGGAACAGGCTTTTAATGAAGTGGCTAATATTGTAAATAAAGATACTCAACTAGTTCCGTCATAAACAAACATTGCCATGTAAGTGTATATGCGGGAATTCTATTCAGGATTCCCGTTTCTATTTATTAAGAGCGATATTGCGCAATTATCATAATAGCTACTTCTTACGTTTAAATATTCTTAATAAGTCACTTTAACAATAAAAAGCATTTAGAGACTGTCAGTTTGATGAACCAATACAGACAGTTTTTCTTTTACTTGCAAATTATTTTTGACAAATACTGACAATACATTTTCAAGGCAAAAGTCGGATACTACAATCTTTCTGGATGTTCATCACTATGAGATAAGCTCTTTGTCAGGATACCAATTAAACTTAGTCGTATGTTAATTGAATGTTAAGTGCGGGCGATCTATAATTCGAAGAGTTTGGATATAGAAGGAAATACAATTAAAGCATACCAAGTTTCAGTATCTCAAAATGATTACCAACCACTTTGTCATCAATATATTATATAGATCTTCTATCTTGCTGGTATATTGTAGAATAGGGTGTTGTTGTGGGGTGTTTTTCTCTTTGTTTTTTAAATAACTGTTAGTACACTTGCACCCAAAATAAGTCGAGCTATGTCGAAAAATGGATATATAAATTTCCCCTTGCATTTTCTAACAGGTCTTCTCGAAGATCCCCAAAGAGAAGCAACCCGAATAATTGATTATGGAATTATCAGTTTTATTAATCAGCAACCCAAGATGGGCTTAGGCGAATTGGTTAAAAAAGTGCTATTCATGTATTATAACAATAAGCCTTTTTTGGTCGATGACGTTGAAGAACAGTTGGATGTATTTTACGGGGAAGAAGAAAACCCCGATAGTAGCTACCATGGCAGATTTGATTTCGATGAAAATTATAACGGGTTTACGAACGACGAGGGGAAGTTTCTGCCAACCGAGTTAGATGAGATGGTTAAAATTATTGAAAATGATAATCAACTAGAACGATTATTTCGTAAAAACGAACGATTGTTCACATACAATTATGCTCAGCATTTTCTAAAGTTCTCAGGGGGGGATTTACAGGATACAGAGAATTCGTATAATGATCTAAGAAATAAAATTGATTTTTTCGAAAGAATATACGGTACAGATGCTTATGCCAGTGTTAAGTTGAGTCTTCTTTTTGAAGTGTTTAAAGGGCGATTTCCTCTTCACGAGTTTTTGTTTCTATCCGCAGCAAAATCAATAATAGGTAAAAGAAATTTTAATGCCACCAACAAAAATATTGTGGTAATGCGAGCCTGTGGTGCAAAAAACAAAGAAGTCTTTAATCAGATAAAGAAGAATCCAAAGGTTCATGAGTTCTGTGAGCAGTATTCTAAGCGTTTTCAGTTCGATAAAATTATGAACTCGCTGACAAGAAAAAAGCAATTAGTGAAAATAAGCGATTATCGTCATATATATCTGTCCTCGTCATTGGATCATGAAGAACTACTCATCCGTATTTCTGAACGAAAAAGAGAATATAAAAAACCTATCAGCGATGAAAGAGAGGCAGGTAGGAAATTAAGGGATCAGATTCGAGGATCAAATGATTGATCATATTTCTGTGCATCTGAACAACATCTGAACAACATCTGAACAACATCCTTATACGATGTTTATAACAAAGAATGCTTATAGAGAAGAATGACTGTAGATAATAGCTACTGCATAAATGCAGGTGGAGAGGTTTATGGAAGAACTGAAATGTTACCCAATGGATATGCAAATTAAACTATATACTAGTTTTCCTACATGAACTCCTTCCACTCGGATACTTCGTCCTTCGCTTCTTGGAAAGAACTTCCGCTTGCCAACAGTCTTTCGATTGCGCTTTGGTCTGATGTTGGCATTTCGCTTAATTCTTTCTGTTGTTCTGGTGTCAATTCGTATCTGTTTTCCATGGCTGTCTTCTTCAATATATAGTTTTGTTCGTGACTTCGATAGCTATTCTTTGCTCTACTTTGTTATTAAAAGGCTACATAAACGCCTCCCATCGATCCAACTCATCCTTTGCCTCCTGAAACGAATTGCCGTCTGCCATTAGTCTTTCGATTACGTCCTGATCAGAGACTGGCATTGCTTCAAGTTCCTTCTGCTGCTCAGAAGTGAGTTTATATTTCTTGCCTTGCCCATTGTTGTTGTTATTGCTCATGATATGATGAAGATAGTAAAAATTGCCTTCTACCAACAATTGTATCTTGTAAGTGTCCTTTAATCCGAACCTTGCACTGTACAATTACGTTATTTATAATGGATGGTCGTTCAGACCGTCTGTGTGTTTGGGGGTTAACATTAAAAAGGGCAGTTATTGAGCTGCCCTTTCTTCGTTTAACGGTGTATACTACAACTCCCTATGCAGTTCGTTAAATCGCTCCATAGCAGCGTAAGGATTGCTATAGGTCTGTATTTCGCTTAAAGTAGGTTCTTCCCACGGGTAAAGCTCACGCATATCTTTTCGGTTGCTGCCGATTACATAGCGATCTATAATCTCATAATGCTTTATTCGGGTGTTCATATTGGTAACTTCGTACAGATACCAGTGTACGCCTGTATGATACCTGTAGTATTTACATCCGTCCTTTGCTTCCTGTCCCATAAAGTTACTTGGAAGCATTCTTGGCTTTGGCGATCCCATTGAAGCAATTGCCTCATGCCAAGCATCACGTTTAACGTAAAATCCATCGTTCATAATATCAAAAATTAGCTGTTAAGATTTGTTTTTGGTGTAATGTGTCGTCTACTTGACGATCGTGCCTAAACACGCTGTTTGCTACCCCATAGGGAAGCAGATTAGCCACAATGTAATGACGGTGTGCCTATTCCAGTTCAACCATCTTGTTAAACGCCTCATCTTAGCTTCGGAAAGTCCATGCCCATTTGCCGAATGATTTTGCACTGGGGTAAATTTCTCGATTGTCTGGTTTATAGGTTTTGCGTAAAAACACTTCGTAATGAACCTTCTTAACGTCGGGGTGACTAACTTCATAGATGTACGCTTTTGTGGTTTTGTTTAGTTGTTTGAAGTTAAAGCTTTTTACTTCTCCTTTGCCTTCAAATAAAGTTCGTAGGAGGGTTAATTGTTTCATAAAAATATTTGTTAAGTTTTATGAAAGTAAAGTTATCATATGCCGCCTGAGCGTTAGCGGTATCGTACCATGAATAGGCGGTATTATACCGACAACCTTACGGTAACTTGGGGAAAGGTAGAGTAAAAATAAATACTCCAGTTCGTTTGCGGAACAGTCTCGAATAGAAATAGACAAGGCATGGAGTATTGGAACTGTCTCAAAAAGAGATGTCTATCAAGGAGAAGAAAACGAGTCCGACAAAGCTTGGATAAGTTATTTAGGTTGTCTGTTTGGTTTTGCCTCAATTGGATTTTTTTCAAACTTAACACGTAAATTATCTAGTATCTTCTTTTCCAGTTTCATTTCCAGTTCAGCAAGTTTTATCTTGAACTTGACCTGATCTTTCTGGGGTTCAGCGTAGATCTTGTCGAAAGATTGCATTATGAATGTCATTATCCTTTCTGAGTCGTCTTGGCTAGTGAAACGATCGAGTCCAATTAGCAACTCAATATGATGGTTAATTTCCATCGCCAACGTGGTTTTAAAACTATACTGTTCAAACAACATGCGTTCTTTGTTATATTGCTTTGTAGAAAAATACAGATAATATACGAGAGGAGACAGAATAAGAAACCTAATATAAAAGTTAATATCAACCGTACTGTTAAGATTCCATTCGTTCAGCCATAACTGACATGCATAAAGAATGAATAGGCTTAATAGTAACACCAATGAAACTCCGAATACGAACTTTCGCCATCTTCGCTGTGCTTTTTCATGTTGATTTCTGCGGTTTTCGAACTCTCCGCTTAATCCTGTTTTATGAGCTATGTTGTATATCTTTTCTATGCTGTCGAGTCTTTCTTTTGATTTTGTTTCGTAATCCTCAATCATTCCATAAAGCTTTGTCGAATCAGCGTTGAGTTTGTCTATGTTACGCCTCTTTTGTTTGGAACTGCTTAGCTCACTTTCGATATTTGAGTGGGCAGTCTTAACTTTGTCTTCAATGTCGCTTATTCTTTGTTTTATAGCTTCAATAGATGATTTGCTTCTTTTTGTGTGAGATAGAATTCCTTCAATCTCACGGGAAATATGCTTGAGTTTCGTAACCTCCTTTTTGAGTTCAGTGGTTATTGTTTTTATCTGATCATATTTCTTTGAACATTCATCTTTTACTGTGCTAATTTCTTTCTGAGCTTTTTGCGCAAGTTCTAGTGTTTTTTTTAAGCCTGTTTCAGGATCTTCCACCTTTTCCTTAAGAGGTAAGTATTTGGAGGAGTAATACCGATTCGCATCATATAATAGCTTTGTTAGATCGGCTTTCTTTTCATTAAACGAACGCATGGACTTATCCATAGTTCCTTTTAATCGGTTCAATTTTGTGAGATTGGTTTTGAACTCAGTATCCTTTTTCAAAACCGAAGAGTTGAGCCTCCCAATGTGATTTTGTAATACTTGAGCATTTTGAACAATGTCTTGTATTTCCTGAACTAAATTGGATGCAATCTCCTTTTTTCGTTTAAGAGTGTCTTCTGTTGTCATAGGGATAGGTTTAATTAAACAATGCGATAAGAGTTATTGGTGTTCCTATATAAATATTCGGTGCTAAGTAATTGACAAAATGGTCGTTAAAGTTAATTAATCATAATTGAAATCAAAGAATAAGTTCTAACTTTTTTACAATCACTTCTTTTGAATACTCTTTTTGTCAAGTTGTAATTATGGGCTTTTATTTAATCAACTCTTCCCGTTAACTGGATAATTTTTCTACATTTATACACCTCAATTTTTAATAATTATGTAAATATACTACGACCCTATGTCCGAAGACCAGAAGAAATTACTCCAGAGGCAGTTATGGAACATTGCTGATGAACTGCGTGGAAAAATGAATGCTGATGAGTTCCGTGACTATATGCTCGGATTCATCTTTTATAAATACCTGAGTGAACGAATGCACCAGTATGCCAACGAAATCCTCAAAGAGGACGGTATTCTGTTTGAGCATATCGATGAGGCTACAAAAGATGGACAAGAGATACTGGAAGCTGTAAAAGAAGAAGCCATTGAACATCTGGGGTACTTCCTTAAGCCTTCTGAACTGTTCGAAGCACTTGTGGCTCGTGGAAAGGGTAATGGTAAAAGCAAGTTTATTCTGGATGACCTGACTACAATATTGCGCCATATCGAGCAGAGTACCATGGGTACGGAAAGCGAAGACGACTTCGATAACCTGTTCGAAGACCTCGACCTTACCTCATCGAAACTGGGTAAAACCGAATCAGCTAAAAACGAACTGATCGTAAAGGTGCTTACCCACTTAAACGCCATCGACTTTGGCATTAACGATACCGAATCAGATATACTGGGCGATGCCTACGAATACCTCATCGGGCAGTTTGCCAGCGGTGCGGGTAAAAAGGCAGGTGAGTTCTATACCCCGCAACAGGTGTCTACCATCCTTGCCAAAGTCGTTACAATGGACAAGGAAAAACTCCGCAATGTTTACGATCCTACCTGTGGATCGGGTTCGTTACTGTTACGGGTGGCTCGTGAGATGAAGTCGGAACTGGAGTTCTACGGACAGGAAATGAACCGTACAACGTACAACCTTGCCCGAATGAACATGATCCTACATGGGGTACACTACCTTAACTTCGATATCAGGCAGGAAGATACATTGGAACATCCGCAACACAGTGAAATGCGTTTTGAGGCTGTGGTGGCTAATCCTCCGTTCTCGGCTAAGTGGAGTGCCAATCCGCTGCTGATGTCTGACGACCGCTTTAGCCAATACGGTAAACTTGCTCCATCGAGTAAAGCCGATTTTGCATTTATTCAGCATATGATCCACCAACTTGCCGATAACGGGACTATGGCGGTGGTAATGCCACATGGGGTGCTATTCCGTGGTGCAGCCGAAGGACACATCCGTAAATACCTTATCGAAGACAAAAACTACCTCGATGCCGTAATTGGCTTACCCGCCAACATCTTTTACGGCACGAGTATCCCTACCTGTATTCTGGTGTTTAAAAAGTGTCGTGAGATGGATGACAACATATTGTTTATCGATTCCAGTCAGCATTTCGAAAAGGTAAAGAACCAGAACTACCTGCGTACTGAAGATATTGAACGCATTGTATACACCTACAGCAGCCGTGAAACCATAGACAAGTATAGTTATGCTGCCACGCTCGATGAGGTACGTGAGAACGACTACAATCTCAATATCCCCCGTTACGTGGATACTTTCGAGGAGGAAGAACCAGTTGATCTGGAAGCTGTTTCTGATGAATTAAAAGCACTGGAAAGCGACATGAAAACCACTGACGATACCATTACTGTCTTCTGTCGCCAGTTAAAAATCTCAACCCCGTTTTAGCAGGATGAAGGAAGAGCGAAAAATACCAGAGTTACGGTTTCCTGAGTTTGAAGGGGCATGGGATAATGAAAAAATCGGTAAAATCTTTTCTGTTTCAGCTGGAGGAGATGTGCCGAAGGAAAATGTGAGCGAAGTAAAGACGGAAGAATTTAAATATCCAATTTATGCTAATGCTGAAAAAGGGAAAGGCTTTTATGCTTACTCAGACATTTTTAAGGTCGAAGCAGGAGTTGTTACAGTTGCAGGGCGAGGGGTAAATATTGGTATTGCTCATGCAAGGGATCACAGGTTTTATCCCATTGTAAGGTTGCTCGTATTGAAGCCAAAACAACAAGAGAACATATACTTCTTTGAACATTCAATCAATAATCTGAACCTTTACATCGAAAGTACTGGAGTGCCACAATTAACCGCACCTCAGATTTCATCATACAGGTTGTCCTATCCCTCCCTCCCAGAGCAACAAAAAATAGCCACCTTTCTTACCGCTGTAGACGACAAGATTCAGCAACTCACCCGCAAGAAGTCGCTGTTGGAGGACTACAAAAAAGGCGTGATGCAGCAAATCTTTTCGCAGCAGATTCGCTTTAAAGCTGACAATGGTTCGAATTTTCCCGAGTGGGAGGAGAAAAAATTGGATTCAATTGTTTCAAAAATTACAAACGGGATCAGTCTTGACCAAAACTCTGAACAGATAGGATATAGGGTGACCAGAATTGAAACAATTTCTGACGGGACAATTAATTTGGCAAAAGTTGGCTATGTCGATACCCAAAAAGACATTTCCAGTTATCGTTTATTAGAAGGCGATTTGTTGTTTAGCAACATAAACAGTGTTGCCCATATTGGTAAAATAGTCCGTGTGGATAGTGATTTCAATTTATATCACGGGATGAATCTGCTCAATATTCGAGTGGATAAAGCATTCGATAATCAGTTCATATATTACCAACTTTCACGCAAACAGATGAAGAACTATTTCGAAAGGATATGTAACCGTGCAGTGAATCAGGCAAGCATAAATCAGACAGACCTTAAGAAAACAATTGTTTTGTGTCCCTGCCTCGAAGAGCAGCATAAAATAGCCGACTTTTTATCGGCACTCGATACTAAAATTGAACAGGTAAACACCCAACTGGAGCAGACCAAAACATTTAAGAAGGGACTGTTGCAGAAGATGTTTGTGTAAAAAAAGTAAGAAATGGATGATATAAAACAAGTAGTAAAAGAAAAGGTAGGTGTCGTTATCTCTGAACTTGGAGAGGACAAACTGAAACATAGTGTCATGCCCCTGCCACCAGTTTATTATGTTGTCTTCACTAGTGGTAAAATAGAGATGCGAACAAAGGATGATTTCCTGACTAATAATGATTACTCAATGGCAATTATATTTCCCCGTATAAGTTATAAGCCAAACTCACAAAAGATGGAAACATTTCTGAAGGCGATCACAGTCAATAGTTATAAGGAGGTTCAAGTTGGCACAATTAATATGGGAAATTGGACGTGGTCTTTTTTTAATCAGGATTTAAGGAGAAAACCATTGCCTCTCGAAATCAGGATTGAAAACCGTGAAATTGATTTTGACAAAAGAATTTTTCAGATTTATCAGGACAATTTTCACTTGCAACTTAGGTTACTTGTCTCCGTGCTTTCCTGCAGAAGAAAGGACGAAGCAGAATTTATTCTTAGCTTTTATGACAAGGAGATAGAGATTGGGAAATTGTATGAAAAAATAAAGTCGCAAAATAGAATTCTGGATAAACTACCGCTTGGAGCAGACCAAAACCTTTAAGAAGGGACTGTTGCAGAAGATGTTTGTGTAAAAATAAATATGGAAGCCTTTATCAAAATAGTTGAAAGTATACAAACAGAGCAACCAAACATTAATCCAACCGAAATTTATAACGAAGGATGGATGACAAGGTTATTGGTTCATTATTCAATTAAACACCAGATCAATGTGGTTAACCTAGACTTTAGTATGATAAAAAACTGGACATCAGAGGCTTTAATGTCCAGTCCTTTCATACTAGAGGTGGCTCAGCCATACCGTGAAGGGTACACCCATGCTGATGTTGCACTCGGTGACTTTAATGTCGACTACGAGGTTCGAGGAGAGATTGATATTCCTAACGATGCTAGGGTATTCGGGATAATTGAGGCAAAAATGAAGAGTAATCTTAGTGCTGGGACAACCTATGTGAAAGACTATAATCAGGCGAGTAGGAATATTGCTTGTATAGCCCACAACACAAGAGCCTCCGATTGCAAAATATTTTTTGTAGTTGTTATTCCCGAACAAATGAAAGAAAAACATGGTATTGTCCCTAAAGTCGATAAAACTTTCGTCTACAATCAAATTCAATCCCGTTTTGAACTTTATGATGAGAATCATGAGGTTCGTGTTAATGAGTCAGCCGTTTTAAGTAAGGTGAAAAAATGTGAGATAATCGTGCTAACGTATGAAGATTGGATATCGACATTTACAGATTCGCAATCCAGAGAATTTCTATCTGATTTTTACGAGAAATGTCGAAAATATAATCGGCTAAAATAGATACTGAATGATCGAAACCAGAAAAATAACCGACCTTTTACAGGGAACAAAAAACATTATAAAACATCAGCGGGAGATAGAAAAGCTGAAGGGTGAAAGTTTCAACGTGTTTTCCATCCTTAAAATGGAGAGCAAGGAAAACGAAACACACTCTGCTTTTCTGGCTGAACTGCTTGATCCGAAAGGTTCGCATCTTAAAGGTGACACTTTTTTGCGCCTGTTTCTGGAGATAATCGGAGACACTAGCATTGATCCGAGCCAAGCTAAGGTTAAAGTGGAGCATTACTGCGGAGAACGTAACGACAAGGCAAAAACAGGGGGCAGAATCGATATCTTTATCTGGAATGAAGGTGGCAACAGTATCTCAATTGAGAACAAGATTTATGCAGGAGATCAGTATGCTCAAATTGAACGATACCGTAATTACCGATTAAGCAGAAAATCAACAAACACGGTTTATTACCTAACATTATTCGGAGATCAACCTTCAAAAGACAGTAAAGGGAAACTGCAAGATGGAAAAGGGTTTCACTGCCTTTCATACCAGACTGATATACAGGAATGGCTAAAACGGAGTATGAAAGAAGCAGCAGAAGAACCGATTTTAAGAGAATCAATAAAGCAATACCTTATATTGGTAAAAAACCTTACTTCAACCATGGACAAAGAAAAAGAAACAGAGTTACACAAGTTGATGCTCAAGTATTACGAAGAAGCATCGTTTATTGAAGCAAACTTTGAAAAAGCTAAAAATGTTATTTACCAACAAGTGCGGCAAAAAGTAATAATAGCACTTCAATCAGAACTGAAAAAGCTAAATTTCCCATACAATGTAGTTGAAGGTAATGCCATCGAGGAAAAACACGCAGAAGTGTTCATTAAGCCAGTGAACCATCCCTCAACTACATTACGTTTTGGAGTCGAGTCTTTCAGTGGGAATGGTCACAAAAAAGGACAAATATTCGTAGGGATAAAAAATCAAGGAGGAGGTAAAAATTTATTTACAGAGTTGAATAAAAGCAGAACCAAATATGCAAACTACTGGATAAACCCGCAGGTGATCCGAAATGAAAACGATTCACCAATTAATTTGAGAAACAATAAATTGATTTATCGACTGAGTTCTGTCGATGGATTTATGGATGAATTTGCTGCACAGATAGTTAAGGAAGTCGTTCGCTACATGAAGGATGAATCTACTGCATTATTGGAATATTTAAACAAAAACTAATGACCCGACAACCTGAACAAATACTGGAAGAGAACCTTATCACGCAGCTTGCAGGTATGCGCTATCAGCGTGTAACCATTAACGATGAGGCTGATCTGTTGGTAAACCTGAAGGAGCAACTGGAGAAGCATAATGGAGTTCAGTTAACCGATAAGGAGTTTGCACAAGTGCTGAACCACCTCGACAAGGGGAACGTATTCGAAAAAGCCAAAATCCTGCGGGATAAAATGCAGCTTACTAAAGAGGACGGTGATTCCGTTTATCTGGAGTTTATTAACATGGATCAGTGGTGTAAAAATACCTTCCAAGTCACCAATCAGGTAACAGTGGAAGGTAGCTACAAAAACCGCTACGATGTAACCATCCTCATCAACGGCTTGCCACTGGTACAAATAGAACTTAAACGAAGGGGACTGGAACTGAAGGAAGCTTTTAATCAGATTAACCGCTACCAGAAACACTCCTACTGGGCGGGGCATGCCTTGTTTCAATATGTTCAGGTGTTTGTGATCAGCAATGGCGAGAATACAAAGTACTACGCTAATAATAAACGACAGACCTTTAAACAGACATTCTACTGGAGCGATGTAAACAATAAGCGCATTTCACAGCTAAGTAAGTTTGTCGAAGAATTCCTTGAGCCTTGCCATCTGGCTAAAATGATCACCCGTTATGTGGTGATGAATGAAGCCTACAAGATATTAATGGTGCTGCGTCCTTACCAGTATTTCGCAACAGAAGCATTGATTGATCGGGTAAAGAACAGTACTAATAATGCTTATGTCTGGCATACCACAGGATCGGGTAAAACACTGACCTCGTTTAAAGCCAGTCAGGTGATCATGAACCTCCCGCAAGTGGATAAGGTGGTGTTCGTAGTCGACCGAAAAGACCTCGACTACCAGACAAGCAAGGAGTTCAACGCTTTCTCTAAGGGCAGTGTGGATAGCACTGACAACACCAAAAAACTGGTAGAACAGTTTACCGATGGTACGCAACTGATCGTTACCACCATCCAGAAGCTGAATAACGCTATTAGCAAGAAGAACTACCTGTACCGCATGGAGAAGATGAAGGACAAACGGATCATCTTTATATTCGATGAGTGCCACCGTAGCCAGTTTGGCGACACCCATCAGAAGATCGTAAAGTTCTTTACCAATCACCAGTTATTCGGATTTACGGGTACGCCTATCTTTGCCGAGAATGCCTATAGCAAAAACTCGGTGAAACATACCACCAAAGAACTGTTTGGCGAGTGCATCCATAAATATGTGATCACTGATGCCATTAAGGATGAAAACGTGCTAAAGTTCTCTGTGGAATACATTGGCAGGTACAGAGAGAAGCAGAGCGGAGATACTCTTGCCGACATCGAGGTGGAAGGCATCGACATAAAGGAACTGATGGACTCGGAGCAGCGTCTGGAGAAGATCACCGATTATATCCTCAGCCTTCACAATCGTAAGACGCATTCCCGCACGTTTACGGGTATGTTTTGTGTGAGCAGCATTGATACCCTCATCCGTTACTACGAACTGTTTAAACAGCGGAAAAACGATGGGAAACACAATCTGAAGATTGCCACCGTATTTTCCTATGGCGTAAACGAAGACGACAAGGATGCTACTGGTCTTTATGAGGAAGAACTGCCGATTGCAGCCGAGGGATTCCAGAAATACAACAAACATAGTCGGGAGAAACTGGATGAATACATTGGCGACTACAACCAGATGTTCGGAATGAACTTCTCTACCAGAGATACCCAAAGCTTCTACAACTATTACAACGATATTTCAAAACGAGTGAAAGCACAACAGATCGACATTCTGTTGGTTGTAAATATGTTCTTAACGGGATTCGATAGTCCCACACTGAATACGCTATATGTCGATAAGAATCTGAAGTATCACGGGCTGATTCAGGCATATTCTCGTACCAACCGTATTCTTACCGAGCAAAAGTCGCAGGGGAACATTGTTTGCTTTCGTAACCTTAAAAACGCCACTGATGATGCTATTGCACTGTTCTCGAATAAGGATGCCAAGGAAGTGATCCTGCTGCAACCGTACGAGGAGTATGTACGCAAGTTCAATATTGCTTTTGCTGAACTGTTGAAGATTGCACCAACCACTGCCAGTGTGGATGAATTGCCAAGTGAGGACGAGGAACTGGAGTTTATCAAGGCTTTTCGGGAATTGATGAGGCTAAAGAATGTGTTGTCCAGTTTTGTGGAGTTCAGCTTTGATGATCTGGCAATGAACGAGCAAACTTTCGAAAACTACAAAAGCAAGTACCTCGATCTTTGGCAGAAGGTAAAATCCGATACCAGTAAGGAGAAAGACTCCATCCTCGATGACGTGGACTTCGAATTGGAACTGATCCATCGTGACGAGATAAATGTAGCCTACATCCTTAAGTTACTTGCCCAAATGAAGGATGCAAGTAAAGCCGATCAGGAACGCCAGAAGAAGCAAATTCTGGAGCATCTTACAGGAGAAGCCAAACTACGAAGCAAGAAGGAACTGATCGAAAAATTCATACAGGAAAATCTTCCACACATCGAAGATGCAGACGACATCCCCGAAGCCTTCGAAGTATTCTGGAAGAACGAACAAAAGATAGCATTTGACACCATTTGCAGGGAGGAACACCTTGTACCTGTTAAACTACAAGATGTGATCGAGAACTACCTGTATACAGAGCGGAAACCACTACGGGAAGATATTGTCGGCACATTAGAAACAAAACCAAAAATACGAGACCGCAAAACCATCATAGAACGTGTTACAAGCCGCATCTATGGCTTCGTGGATACTTTTGTTAGTGGTATGGCGGGGTAGTACCTAAAAATGACAACTTATGGTAATTCTTAAAAGGATAATTATAGCCTCGATATTTGTTCTAATTGGATTAGGATTTATCTTTTTGTTTACGATGATGTACGTGAATGTTGTAAATGATGACCTATATGGTAGAATGATTGAAACGAAAAGATTTTGTGACGATAGTTTTGATGTTAAAACAGATTACGTCACAGTAAGATTTATTATCCACAATATTCATGAACAAGAAAATGCAGTTGATGCATCATTACTAATCTTTACTACAGGACAAAAAATAAACCATGATTTGAAGGAAGGCAAGTTCTCTATTACAGCAGATGTGAGAGATGGGTACGGGTATGCTCCTTTTGGGCAGTATCACAAAATAGTACTCGATTCAAGTGTGGTCGATAAGAACGTCAAGACATCTAATTTAATCAGTGAATCAGAAAACTTTTTGTTTCCTATTGCCAATAGTGTCGATGGATTCCCTTATGACGATGTATTGATATATCCACGTGTCAGCGTAAATTATTCTGGAACGCCATCCGAAAAGTATAAACTAAATACTGAAGTACAGAAAATGATGACGGGGCGACAACTTGAAGTTAGCTGCAAATCTCCCAGAATTGCAACTCTCAGTCGAACACCAATAGAAAAAATGTTCATTGTTTCCTCATCTGTTATTTTTCTGGTTTTAGCAATACTAGTCGGGATTAGCCTCATTTTGACAAAAACAGGATTAAGTAGGACTGAGGAACTATTGGCAATCGCAACATATTTGATGGCTACAGCAGGATTTCGTGAACTTATTGGTTTTTCACGAGATACAGGCATTAGTGCGCTTGAAGTGGCAGTGCTTGGAATACCTTTAGCTCTTGTATTCACTGCAATATTCATATCCTTTTTTAGAGGAAAATGGAAAAAGTCAAATCAATAACCTCATTATAAAGAACTACGCATTAATTAACTTTACAGCCTACAAAATAAACCTTAGTCATCTTTTGTTATTTTACTCGTTAATCTCTAGTTTTATAGTCAATTATAAACCAGAAGCGTTTCACAAATGTTTCACAAATTTGGTGGATAAAGTTCTTTTTGTTTTGTAAGTGATTGGTATACAATAAAAAAGGAGAGCTAAATTAACTCTCCTTTGTGCCCAGTAAAGGACTCGAACCTTCACGCCCTTGCGAGCACTAGTCCCTGAAACTAGCGTGTCTACCAATTCCACCAACTGGGCTATTCTGTTAAGAACATTCCAAATTTTTAAAGAAGCCAGGCTTCAAATTTGGTCGTGCAAATATAAAAAAAATCCGCCTTCTTGTTCATTAAAAGGCGGATTTAAATGAAATCAATTATTTCTTACAACATCTTAATCTGATCTTCGGCCGTAATTTTTTCGCAGTACCTGCATTTTAGGGCAATTGGGTCGGTTTTAATAACCTTAAAACACGTTGTTATTACTTCGTGGTTGGTAATGCATTTGGGATTAAAACATTTGGCAATCCCTTTAATTCGTTCCGGGATTTCCACAATTTTCTTTTCGGCCACTTCGTAATCTTTAATAATGTTTAATTTGGCGTGTGGCGCGATCAATGCTATTTTATTTATTTCATAATCTTCAAAAAATTTGTCGGAAACTTTAATAATGGCTTTTGCTCCTAATTTGGCACTATCCAGGTTGGTCCCGAAAGTAATTTGGTTCTCAATTTTATCCAATCCTAAAATTGATATAACCTTAAATAAATTTTTTGCAGGAATATGGTCGATTACTGTACCGTCTTTAATGGCACTAACTTTTAATTTTAGTTTCTTTTTCATGTTGTCTTTCATTTCCATGGTAACATTATTTAAGGTTCATTACATGAGAAATAATTGCTTCGCGCGTAAAAACGCCATTTAATGCCTGTTCAAAATAGTAGGCTTTATCGCTGCTATCTACATCGGTTGCGATTTCGTTAACACGTGGCAGCGGATGCAAAACCCTCACATTCGGCTTTGTGTTTTCCAGCATGGCCTTGTTCAGAATATAGATATCTTTAACCTTTTCATACTCAATAGGATCTGAAAAGCGTTCTTTCTGAACCCGTGTCATATAAATAATATCTGCTGCTGAAATAATATCGGTAAATTCTTCGTGTTCAAAATAACGAATTCCTCTTTCTTCAAGATGGTGTTTGTATGCTCGTGGCATTTGCAAACTCTCGGGCGAGATAAAATTGAATATCGGATTTTCGAATACCGACATCGCTTGCAGCAGCGAATGTACGGTACGTCCGAACTTAAGGTCGCCAACCATAAAAAGGTTAAGGTTGTCTAAAGTACCCTGGGTTTTTAATATCGAATATAAATCGAGCAGGGTTTGGGTTGGATGCTGATTGGCACCGTCTCCGGCGTTTATTACCGGAACGCTTGATACCTCTGCAGCATAACGAGCAGCACCTTCAAGTGGGTGACGCATCACAATAATGTCGGCATAGTTGCTCACCATTTTAATGGTATCGTGCAATGTTTCGCCTTTTGTTGCACTTGAACTATCCGGATCAGCAAACCCAACAATACGTCCCCCCAAACGATTGATGGCTGTTTCGAAACTTAGTCGTGTTCTTGTTGATGGTTCAAAAAAAAGGGATGCAACAACTTTCCCTTTTAAGAGATCCTGGTTCGGATTTTCTTCGAAATCCGCCGCCAGCTCCATAATTCTCAGATATTCTTCTTTCGAGAAATCTGTAATTGAAATCAAATCTTTTTTCATCTTATTAAAATTGTTTGTTTTCTTTTTGCAATAAGATGGAACTCCTCCCTTTCAGAAGGGAGTTGTTTCATTGCCTTAAATATTAAATCTCGTAATGTATTTCTGTATAAAAAAAGAAGACCAACATTTCGGAAAATAAAATGTTGGTCTTCAATAATTTGAAAAAAAGTAGAACCTTTTTTGCGGAAAAAAACGATTGCTTTAAAAAATCGCTTCATGCAACTATGGGAAAAAGAAACCCTCTTAATGAGGAAAATAGAGCCTCGCTTAAGAAAGTTATAAAGGAATATCACGCGTTGCATCATGTTTCAAAAATAAGGTCTTAAATAACGTTTGTCAAAAATAGAATTGTGTACTTATTAGCATTTTATTAACACAGGGTACAAATTAATTTAACCTTGTGATTTTAACGCCATAAAGTTCGTTAAAAATGTCGAAAGCTTTGTTGCCTTCTGATTTGCGTGCTTTAAAAACCAAACGGCAGCTTTCCTGAAAATCAGTTTCTTCGATATCAAAATTTTCAACTTTTAATTTATTCATTACCGTGTTAAGCATGGCGTATTCAAACTTCAGTTCAAATGCAATTTCTATTAGTTTAGTTATAATTTCGGCATTGTTGAGTGCTTCAATTGTGGCATTACGGTAGGCATTTATAAGTCCGCTAACACCCAGCAAGGTACCTCCAAAATAGCGCACAACCACTACCAGTATATTGGTTATTTCGTGGCTTTGCAATTGCCCTAGAATTGGTTTTCCGGCCGTTGATGAAGGTTCTCCATCGTCGTTAGCCCTGGTTCTGATAGTCTCAGTTCCCAGTCGCCATGCGTAGCAATGGTGGCGCGCACTATGGTGTTCTTTTTTTAAGGCTGTAATAATATCTTTAACTGCATCTTCGTTTGTTAACGGATAGGCGTAGGCGTAAAATTTGCTGCCTTTATCTTTAAAGTAGCCGGTGCTTTCTTTCTCAATTGTTTTATAAATATCCTCCATTACAGTAAAAAATATAAACTTATGAGGGCTAATACTACACCCAAATAATTAATTCTACTTAGTTTTACTTTAAAAAGTAATGTTCCCAGCAATGTAGTTAATGCTACAATGGCCATGTTGTTTAGTGCAAAAACCAGCGAACTTTCCAATCCTGAATGGTTGAGTGCCTTTATAATAAAGAATAGGGAACCAAAATTTACTCCCCCCAAAAAAGTGCCCAGAATAATGGTCATGTAATTAAAAGGCTGGTTGCGGTTCTTTTTAAAAAGCTTGAGTATTAATCCACAAATAAAAGCAACGATAAACACGCAAATCGTATACAACGACACATCTGTTTCTGAAAGTTTTACTGCCTGAACATATTTTACAATGGAATCGATAAGTCCGCTTCCTAAAAATATGGATAGTGGTAAAGCAATAAACAAGAGATTGGTTTTATTAATTTCTTTTTTGTAAACAGTTAGGCCAATTGCAATTAATGCGGTAACAATACCTCCAACCTTAAGTATTGATATTTGCTCGTTAAAATAAAACAGCGAAAAGGCTACCGGAAATACCAGCGAAAGTTTATTGGCAAGTGTGGTAACCGTAATTCCGGCTTTCTGAGATGAATAACCGATTAGATAAAACATGGCGATGAAGAGGATGCCCAGAATAAGTGCATAAGCAAGCCATGCGGGTGGTTCATTTAGGTTTAAGCCATTGGAAAAAGGCCTAAAAAGCAATAAGCCGAGGGCACTGGCTGCCAAATAATTGAGTGTTATTAACGAATGCATATTGCACCTGTAATTTTTTGCAATTCGAAAAATTACATAAATCAGCGAGGAGGAAATTATGCATGCGACAAGGTAAATCATCCGGGCAAAAAAAAGGCAGGCTTTAGGCCTGCCATTATTACATTTTTAATTTCTTTTCGATGTCTTCAACAAACTGTCGGAAATTTTTATCGGTATCTTTTAGGTTGTTTACTGTTTTACAGGCATGTAGCACGGTAGCATGGTCTTTGCTTCCTATTTGTGCTCCAATACTTGCCAGCGAATATTTTGTTAAACTTTTAGAGAAATACATGGCTATTTGCCGGGCCTGAACAATCTCGCGTTTGCGTGTTTTAGTTTGCAGGGCATCAACAGGCATATTAAAATAGTCGCATACTACTTTCGAGATGTACTCGATTGAAAGTTCGCGTTTCGAGTTTTTAACCAGTTTGGTAATCAACTTGGCTGCCAGCTCCAGTGTAATTTCTCGCTTATTAAGCATGGATTGAGCTAATAACGATACCAGTGCTCCTTCGAGTTCGCGCACGTTATTGGTTACATGCGATGCGATGTATTCCAGTACTTCTTCCGAAAGGCTTATCCCGTCTTTGTAAATCTTCCGGCTTAAAATTTCCATTCGTGTTTCAAAATCGGGCGTTTGCAAGTCGGCAGTTAGGCCCCATTTAAAACGTGAAAGCAAACGTTGTTCCATGCCTTTAAGTTCAATAGGAGGCTTATCAGATGTAAGGATAAGCTGTTTGCCCATTTGGTGTAGATGGTTAAAGATATGGAAGAAGGTTTCCTGGGTTTTTTCTTTACCGGCAAATTCATGAACATCGTCAAGAATAAGTACATCAACCATTTGGTAGAAATGTAAAAAGTCGTTGCGGTTATTATTTCGCGTTGCTTCAGTAAACTGGGTCTGAAATTTATTTGCGTTGACGTAAAGTACTACTTTGTCCGGAAAATTTTCTTTTACTTCAATTCCGATGGCTTGTGAAAGGTGTGTTTTTCCCAATCCTGAATTTCCATAAATCATTAACGGATTAAATGCTGTTCCACCAGGATTTTGGGCAACAGCATAACCGGCGCTACGTGCCAAACGGTTACAATCTCCTTCAACAAAATTTTCAAAAGTGTTGTCAGGTTTTAACTGCGGATCAATTTGCAGTTTTTGTATACCCGGAATTATAAAGGGATTTTTTATTGTAGCCTTTTCTTCTGTTTTAAGTGGCACAGTAAGTGGTTTATTTTGAATTTTATTGTTGTTATTGGTTGGGTAACTAACCGTGTATGGCTCAGTACTGTTTTTATTGCTCAGCACAACATTATACTCAAGCTTAGCGCCATTACCTAAAACCATTCGAAGCGTTTTGCGCATAATATCAATAAATTGCTCTTCGAGGTATTCGTAAAAAAAAGCGCTTGGAACTTGTATTGTTAATACTTTGTTTTCCAATTTTACTGGTTCTATTGGCTCGAACCAGGTTTTAAAGCTGCTGCTAGGAACGTTATCTTTAATAACGTTAAGGCATTTTTCCCATGCAGTTTTGTACTCGTTGTTCATTTACAATTGCTGGATAATGAGGTTCTACAAATTTTTTCCCTAGTGGTATTCCAAAAGCAAAATTTGCGAAAAAAAAGTGAAAAAAAAAATCACATTTCTATTGTAATTATAACAAATGTCATATAGTTTTCTTTTTCAGGCATTTAAAATTTATTTTTTTTCAAATAATCGTAAGTGGCTGAAAATCAGGATTTAATTTTTAAGTTGTTGACTGATAGTGTTATAACTGTTAGGGTCTGGTGGGGTAGGTATTGGGGCTGGCCGTGCTATTAACAATTTATAGTTAATTACCGGAGTTGTTTTAATGCTTTTTCTAATTTTATCAACTTCCCTTTTTTAAAGGCAACAATGTTTGATTCGGGGAATTGGTGACGCAATTCATTGTGGATTTTTTCTATTTCAGAATAAGTGCTGCTTGCTCCCGTGAGATAAGAATATACATTTCCTGCGAAATACTCTTCCACATCTTTGATTGCGGTAAAAACTTTGGCATCGGTACCGAGTTTTGTTTTGGTAGAAAGTAGATGAACCTTAAAAATAATTTCTTTTGCCGAAGCATCATCTTTGGTATTAATGTATACATCTTTTCCAAAATCGAAAGCAGAAACCTGCAGGTACCGTTTGGGATTTTGCTGAATATCGCCAATTAAAAACCCAAGGTTTTCCGACATGGTGTTAATAGACTGGTACAATTCATCATCGTTAAGCAGTAGGCCTGCGGAGTTGTCGTCGCTGTTTAGTTTCTCAAGTATGCCAAGCATTTCTTCCGAGGCCGTGGCCAGGTTATTTAAAACCGGTGCAACCGAAATGGTGGCCAGCGTATCGGTAAAGCTGTTCAGGTTTTGTATGGTGGCTTCAAAAGCAGCCGCATTGTTTTTAAAGGTTGCAGTTAATTCTTCAATATTTGATACAATATTTTTTACATTTTCTTTTTCAGAGGCCATAATTTCCTGAAGGTCGGAAGTAGTGGCTTCAATATTTTCTACTGTTTGGTTAATTTTTGCAAAACTTGTAGTCAGGTTCTTTCGGGCATCTTCATTAAAAATTACCGTAAGTACTGTTATCGCCGAGTCTACGGTGCTCAATAATTCTTCGGCTTTGGTTTTTAGCGGGAGCACCTGCATGCTCACCTGGTCCTTTAATCCGGCTTCAATGGAACCCTTAATTGTATCGTTCGATTGATAGAATTCTTTATCCTTGCTGTAAATAATTTCTATAGAGCGTGTTCCCATAATATCGCTGCTTACAATACGGGCGGTTGAATTTACCGGGATTTTAAAACTGGAATTAACCGAGAAACTTACAATTAAACGGCCGCTGTTGTCGGGAGCAAACTGTACATCGGTAACTTGTCCGATCTGGTAGCCATTTAGTGTAATCTTATTCGATTTAACAAGGCCATCAACGCGGTTGTAATACACGTGGTAATAGTCGTTTCGTTTAAAAATGTCGTTGCCTTTAAGGTAGCTAAGCCCCCAAATAAGAATGGCTAACGAAAAAACTATTAATATTCCTAGCTTAGTGTATTTTGAATTTTTCATCTGTTTTTATTAAACATTTAACAGGTAACAGAAAGAATTTGTAATATCAGCAGGCGAGCTATTGTTTGCATATTGCCCCTGGTCTTTTGTTACTCTATAATTTTTTCATTGCTCTTTTGTGGTCGAAAAATAAGATTTTAATGTAAAATTAGCCAATTAAGAACTGATTTATCAAGGCTCAAGCAGCTTTTTTACAGAAATTAACTTATTGTTGCGAAAAGCTACAACAAATGCATTCGGGTATTTTGCCTCAATTCTGTTCCTTTCTTCCTCCGCTGTTTCAATCGTATTAAATTTTCCGGAGAAATAGCGATGGAGTCCGGAACCCTCCACGCTAAAGATTTGCGTTTCGCCATTAAAGTTTTTCGGAGTAGTTTCCAGTTTTCGGCTTAAGGCAAGAATTTGTACTGAATAAAAAACATTTTCTTGCGGTATGGTCTGAGAGGCTTCTTGTGTTGGTGGTGCTGCTGTTGTTTTTGTTTCAGAAGCATTACCGGCAACTGCTGTTACCGAACTTTCGCCTTGTGGTTCTGCTGGAGCATTGGTTACCAGATGAAAGCTGCTACGCTGTTCAATTTCCGACTTATAGTCTCTGAATGCTCTGAAAATTGCATAAGCAAGTCGTGTTCTGCCTGCTTCGCTTGTAAGGAAGCCCCGCTCTTTGGCATGACTTATAAATCCGGTTTCAATTAAAACACTGGGCATTGTTGTTTGGCGCAACACCAGGAAACCGGCCATTTTTACACTTCTGTCGAGGCGTTTGGCATAGGTTTTAAATTCGTTTTGTATGCCCGAAGCCAGCATTACACTTTGCCCCTGGTACTCTTCCTGCATGGTTTCAAACATGATATACGATTCCGGCTGATTGGGATCGAAGCCTTCGTAGGTTGTGTTGTAATCGTCTTCTAAAAGAATTACGGCATTTTCCTTTTTGGCTACTTCAAGGTTATCATCGTTTCGGTGCAAACCCAATACAAAAGTTTCGGTACCTTGCACACTGCTGGCATCAACTGCATTCACATGAATGGATATAAACAAATCGGCATCGTTTTTATTGGCAATATCTGCCCGTTTGTATAAGGGCACAAAAACATCTTTCGATCGGGTGTAAACCACTTTAACATCGGGGTAATTATCTTTTATCGTTGTGCCCAGTTTTAGTGCAATATCAAGAACAATATCTTTTTCAACGGCGTTACCAACCAAAGCTCCCGGGTCTCTGCCTCCATGTCCCGGGTCGATAACAACAACTGAAACACCTTCTTTTTTATCAGATGCATTTAGGGCAAGGGTCGTTTTATTTATCAACAAAATAAAAAGACTATAAATAAGAAGAAAACAGGTATGTTGCCAATGTCTCATATAAGTTCTTAAACCTTGATTATTAATATAAACTCGCATTCCGTTGCGATTCGTATATAATCGTTTAACATTCTTTTCCCAAAGCCTATTCACAGGCTCTGCGTGTAAAAATAGAAATATTAGCATTATTTTACATTTAATAGCACATTTGTAACCTCCATATTTTTATTTTTGTGCAGCCAAAGTAGATTTGAAACGCAGAAAACATTTTGTATAAACTATTCATCACATATTTATTCCTGGTAACTCCATTTTTGATTTTAGCTCAGGAACCGACTATTAGCGTCGCTTCAGAGCAACAACAATTGTCGGATACAATAGTCTCCGAATTGTACGTACTGCAGGATACCCTTTTGTCTGACAGTACCGGAATTGATTCGTTGGGTGGAGTAAAAGAGGAGAAACCGGTTATTGATGAACCGATTGATTATGCGTCAACAGATTCGATGATTGTTTCGTTAGACGGGCAGAAAGTATACCTGTATAACGAAGCAAAGGTGAAATACCAAAACATTGAACTGGAAGCCTACTATATTGAGCTTGATTTGGAAACCAAAGAGATTTATGCAGAAGGGGTACGTGACTCGTTGGGAGAGATGACCCAAAAACCCATTTTCAGACAGGGATCAGAAGAATACGAATCAGAAACGATGCGCTATAACTTCGAATCGGAAAAAGCTTTTATTACAAAAGTAGTTTCGGCGCAGGGTGAAGGTTTTATACACAGCGACCGCACAAAAAAAATTGGCGAAGAAGTGTTTGTTACCAAAGATGCCAAATATACCACATGCGATGCCGATCATCCGCATTTTTACCTGCATTTAACAAAAGCCAAAGTGGTATCAAACGAAAAAATTATTACTGGGCCGGCTTATATGGTTTTAGAGGATTTTCCGATCTATTTTCCCATACTTCCGTTTGGTTACTTTCCCAATTCGCCAACCTATTCGTCGGGTATTTTAATTCCGAAATATGGTGAAGAGCAAAACCGTGGTTTCTTTTTGCGCGATGGTGGTTATTACTGGGCTGCAAGCGATTATTTCGATTTGGCTGTTCAGGGTGATATTTACTCAAAAGGATCGTGGGGAACACGCATTAAAACCAATTACAAGAAACGTTACAAATTTGGCGGAAACTTTGGTTTTGAATATGCCAAAAATAAATATGGAGAGAAAGGTTTGGATACCTACTCGGAGGCAACACAATATAAAATATTGTGGTCGCATTCGCAAGACTCAAAAGCCAATCCAAATCAGACTTTTTCGGCCAGTGTAAATATTTCGTCGAGCGGTTACGATAAGCAAAACGCTTACGATATGAATGATTACCTTACCACCACAAAATCGTCGAGTATTTCGTATTCGCGCAAGTTTGAAAATACACCTTTTAATATGTCGATGAACCTGAGGCATTCGCAAAATACGAAAGACAGCACGATGTCCTTGTCGTTGCCCGAAATGACTTTTAGCATGGCTAAGGTATACCCGTTCAGAAAAAAGAACCGCAGCGGAAAAATTAAGTTCTACGAGAAATTTGGTATAAATTACACGGCCAACTTTAAAAACTCGATAACGGCCAAAGAAGATGAAATTTTGAGCAGCTCTTTTGCCACCGATTGGAAAAACGGTTTACGCCACAATCTTCCCATTTCATTTCCGAGCTTTAACCTTTTTAAGTACGTTAATTTTAGCCCCGGTATTAGCTACAACGAAAAGTGGTATTTCAAAAAATACAATTACAACTACGTAGCAGGAGGCGATTTTCCCAACAATCCATCGTCGATACCTGATAATATTCAGATTGATACCATAACAGGATTAAATCGTGTGTACGATTATTCTTACAGTGTGAGTGCCTCAACAAATATTTACGGGATGTATATTCCCCGTAATCCCAATTCAAAAGTTAAAGGAATACGGCATAAGATGACTCCTTCGGTTTCGTTTAGCTACAAACCCGATTTTGGCGATGAACGCTTTGGCTATTGGCAGGAGGTGCAGGTTGATGAAGAAGGAAATACCAGTTTTTATGACACTAACCTTGGAGGAATTTATGGTGGTTCGCCGGGCAGGGGCGAGTCGGGTGCTATTTCGTTCTCGGTAACCAACAACCTTGAAATGAAAAAGCTGGATACCCGCGATTCGACAAAAACCGATGAAGAACAAAAATTCAGAAAAGTAAAATTGATAGATAACCTGAGCATTGCCTCGTCGTACAACCTGATTGCCGATTCGTTAAACCTTTCGCCGTTTAGCATTAGAGCGCGTACAACGGTTGCCGGAGTAAGCATTAATCTCGGAACAACACTCGACCCATACATGGTAAACGAAAATTATCGAAGAATTCATAAATATGCCTGGAACGAACGCAGTGGCCTGGGAAAACTCGGACGGGTGACACGTGCCAATCTTTCGTTTGGGATGAATTTTAAATCGAAAGATAAAAAGAAGCCGGGAGAAAATAAGGAAGGGCAGGATGATGCTCCTTTACCCGATGATGCCATGTTAGCCATTTACGATAATTACGTTGACTTTAGTATGCCCTGGGATTTTGGTTTTGATTACAGTTTAAATTATACCGGGCCTTCGTCGGCTTACCCCGATGGCAGAGTAACTCAAACACTTGGCTTGCGCGGAAATGTTAGCATTACCGATAAATGGAAACTGAGCGCAATGACCAATTTCGATATTCAGGAACAGGAATTTGCTTTAACCTCGTTCCGCTTAAACCGCGATTTGCACTGTTGGAACATGGCCTTTAATTTTGTTCCTTTTGGTTACCGAAAAAGCTACAGCTTTACCATCAGTGCCTCATCTTCAATGTTACAGGATTTGAAAATTCAGAAACAGCAAAGCCACTACGACAACTTTGAATTTTAATAGTAGTCTCGCTCTGAAAGCACACGTGTTTAAAGTTAAAGAGTAGTGGATTTACAAAAAAGAACAATCCTGTTCCCTCCGGATGAAAACGATGGTTTTTCCGGCTTTTTATTAAAAAGGTTTACCAAACTGTTTTCGGGCTTGAGAATTGGCCCAGATCTTCTATCTTCACATAAAATAACTGAATTGGAAACCTGTATGAAGTTTTTCATTCGAAAATTACAAAAACAGGAATGAATAAATTTTATTTGAGTTCCATAGAAAACTAAAAATTTTAATACGATGAAACGAATTATTGCAACCGAAAATGCCCCTGCCGCAATTGGACCTTACAGTCAGGCGGTTGAAGTTAACGGAACACTTTATATTTCGGGGCAGGTACCTTTGGTGCCGGAAACCATGAAAGTTATTGAGGGGGGCATTGGCGAACAAACTGCGCAGGTAATGAAAAACATTGAAGCCATTTTAACGGCAGCAGGATACACCTTTGCCGACGTGGTAAAATCGACTTGTCTGTTAAGCGACATGGCCAATTTTAAAGCCATGAACGAAGTATATGGAAAATATTACAAGCAGAATGCGCCAGCCAGGGCTGCATTTGCCGTAAAAGAATTGCCGCTGGGTGTTCTAGTTGAGATTGAAACCATTGCGATAAAATAATCAAACATTCTAATTTCAGTAAAAACATCTTGTAATGCCTTTCGATCAGAAATGAACGACCTTATTCGATTTAAAAAACTGGAAGAGCAGGTTTTGAAGCTCGTTGCTGAAATTTACAATTATTATATCGAGCATTCTACTGCAATATTTCATACTACACGGGTTAAGAAGGTTGATTTACAACAGCTGATTCCTTTGGGTCATGGCAAATATGTTTCGTTCCTGATTTATTATAACGATGTTGTGGCCGGGTACTGCTACCTTGGGCAATACAAAAACAGGCCGGCATACGATCGCACCGCTGAAGTTACCATTTATCTGCATCACGCCTTTTGGGGCAAAGGCATTGCCCGTAAGGCTATGCTGCATCTTGAAAAGGTGGCCCGGGAAAAAAATATTTGTGTGTTGCTCGGAATTATTACGGGCGAAAATGTGCCAAGTGTAAAGTTGTTTGAGCGAATGGGCTACGAAAAATGTGCCCATTTTAAGCAGATAGGCGAGAAGTTTGGCCGCTTGCTCGATGTGGTGGCCTATCAAAAACTGATAGACTTATAAATTTTTTTATCTGCAAATCCTGCGAATTATAACGGTTGGCAAATGAAAGAGCCAATTGGTAGAATACAAATTAGTGCGATTGATGCAATTGCAGATACGTTTAAAACAAAATAAAAAGGGTTTCCGTTTTGGAAACCCTTTTACCGTTTTTAGTATTGTGTGTGCAAAAATATGCTTATTCCGCAACAACTTCAAATTCAATTTCAACCACCACTTCTTTGTGCAGTTTAATTTTAGCTGTATGGGTACCAACTTCTTTGATGCTGTCTTCAGGAATAGAAATCTGTTTGCGGTCGATTTCAAATCCTTTTTTGTTAATTGCTTCAGCCAATTGAATGGTGTTAACCGAACCAAAGATTTTGCCTGAAGTACTTGTTTTAGCACCAATCGAAATTTTCTTGGCAACAATTTGCTCTGCAATTTTTGTTGCTTCTTCTTTCAACTTAGCCTCTTTGTGCGCACGTTGTTTAATGTTTTCGGCCAAAACTTTTTTAGCCGACTCGGTAGCAACAACAGCTTTTTTCTGAGGAATCAGAAAGTTACGACCGTAACCATCTTTAACCTCAACAATATCGTCTTTGCTTCCTAAACGCTCTACGTCTTGTAATAATATAATTTCCATTTCAAGTCCTCCTCT
>NZ_CAJXYQ010000009.1 GCF_913063105.1 uncultured Draconibacterium sp.
ATTCTTTTTTCCTGTCTGTCATAAGTTGCAATATTAAATGTTTTAAACTTATAGACAGAGTTTATTTTACAGTCTCCTATAATTTGAAAAAACTCCTAAAATTTGAGCAAAAACAAAGAAAATCGATGGCAATGGTTGCCATTTTGTTTTTACCATCGAATAACCACAAAACAGACCTCAAAAGAAGCCTTTTCCCGGCACCAATTTTCCTGAACTAAAATGGATCGCCTATAAAAATGATGGCCTTAAAATGCTTTTTTGCACCTCGTTAATCAATAAAATTCTCTAAAAAAGGAGTTGTGCATCAGCTACCTGTGTTACCAAACGTTTTTTCATTTTATCCAAAAATCTTCCAGTGGAAATTCAAAAATTTTGTACTTACCATCATATTTCTCAATTATTGAGATATTATAACTCCAAGCACTATCAAAAGCATTCTCAGATTGTAAACTGAAAATCTCAGATGTATCTTTTTTCTCTATTAATTTAATTAATGGGTCAAAGTCTTGGAGTATAGAAAACTCAGTATTGGAAAGATATTTTGGAGTGACTTTTAATACTGATAATGTATCATTTTTAACTTTAAAATTTTTCAGTTCAAACTTTCTTTCATATCTGAACTCGTTTCCATTTTTATCCCAAATTCTACCATTTGAAAATCCAGTCTCTAAGTCATATCCACTTATTATGAATAAACTGTCAATTACCGTAAAGTCAGTTTTATATTTCTTTTTTATTATTGAAAGAACTTTCTCCAACTCCGAGATTCCAGAATTAATTGTCTCTTTTGCCTCGGAGTCAAGGGATTTTGGATTTTCTTTTTTTATTCTTTCAACCCGATATTTTCGGATGGTATCAAAGATTTCCTGTCCATTAGTACATTGAGCACCAATTGTCAAAATAATGGTAAGTAATATTAAAATCTTCGTTTTCATTCTTCTTTCAAAATGTTTGGTAACGTTAATAATATGAGCAGTAGTGGACTTTTAAGCGGTTTCGTGTCAAGTTGCTAAGTAGCCAAAGCTGCACCTTAGCTAAATAGTCAAATCGACAGATTTGGCGGGGCTGATTAGAACTACTACCGCCCAAATAATCACAGAAACCGCTATTGCTTATATTTATTGTTAGCATTTCGTATTTTTTATTCCTCCAGCTTCATATGTAAAGTTGGATAAGGTTTTCCTGATGAATCTAATTCTGAACGTTCAAATGTTCTAAATCCAAATCTCTCATAAAATCCAACTGCCTGTTTATTGTCTTCATTCACGTCAACTTTTGTAACTTTTTGTTCTTTGATTGAATATTCTAAAAGTACTTTCCCGATACCATTTCCTCTTACAGCAGGATGTATGAATAACATTTCAAGATTACCATCAGCAACTCCACTAAAACCTATTATTTCTTCTTTTTCGTTTCTGACGCATCTTAAGTCAACTGCATCAAGGTATGTGTTTAAAATCAAAGGTTTGAAATATAAAATATCCTCTTCTTTCAAAAAATCATGAGTTGCTCTAACGGAAGCTTCCCAAACATCTACAACTTCCTGATATTCTTCTTTCTTTATTTTGTCAATTTTTATTTTCGTCATTATTTCTTCTCTTTATTTTCAACTTATTATTGGTACAATATGCTTTCTCAAACACATGTCGTTTCCGTCTGTAATTATTTATCTATGCTTACTTAATTCTACTTAATATGAATGCTAACGGTTGGTGCAAGTGGAGTGCGGAGCTTTGAAACGGCAACTTGTCATGTTTGCACGGAGCCAAGCCGGCGTAGCACTAAATTTTGTTTTTTATTACCAATCCGTCAACGACGGATTGGCGGTGGTTGAACAGGGCGAAAACGCAGGAATACCCAGCCAGTCCGCATTACATTTGCACTTTGTTACCGCCTGGTTTTTATTCTTTTCCAATATCTGTGTATTAAATATTTGATTTTTATATTTCGTGACTTTTCAAATCTTTTCTTGACTAAATTCTTCGCTGTATTTTCGATAGTAAATTTTGCAACTCACCCAAATTTGTTCTACTCAGATTTTAAAATTTGTTTTTTCTATTAATTCTTTTTTTATGGACTCCAAATAATTATCCATTTCTAAGGTTTTGAAAATTCCGCCTCGAATTTCAATTACGTTTTATCCCATTTAATTTTTGTTTCAATTAGATTTAGCAAGATTTTTTGTCCAACAATTTGTATGCTATTTTCTCTATAATCTATAATTAATTTTCCTCCATGCAGATTAGTAACTTTTTTTAGTTTTGATTTCTTTTCAAATGTTGAAGAATTATTATCTCTATTAATTTCTTGGTAGCCTTTCTCAACCAGAATACTTTCAACTTTTTCTGATAAATTTTCAAAATTGGTACTGTTTTTAATCGTCATTATTCCTTTTCTGTCAACAAGAGGTTGAATTAAACCTTGAGTTAATGGAACAAAAACAAGTATTATCCAATTTCTACTAAATACTTCTTCAAAAGGAGTTTTTAATAAAATGGTAAATATTAAATATGCTAATCCATTTAACAGAGCGAAAGAAATCAATGTAATTTTAAACATTACAGGAATTGATGCTTTATAATATTTTATTTCAATTGTCATCTTTCATTTTTTTTCATTCAAACTTGGCGGTAACGGTTACCTGTATGTTTTTGTGGCGTCGAGCACCCATCCTCGGTGCCACGAAGAACTGTCGTTTCCGGTTTTATTTTTTAGGGAGGATTTTAATCATCTTTTAGGAAATTGCTTAATATGCATTAATCGATAGTTCTAATATAAAGAAAATATTGAACAATAAGAATAGCTTGAATATGTATTATTCAGGCTATTGTTCATATTACAAGACTTAGAAATTCCTAAAGTATATTGCAAAAAAAATGCTCTGCATTTTGCAGAGCATTTATATCTACCAAAGATAAACTTTGATTTTAAATCTTTAATTCTTAGTCGTGTACAATTTTCATAGCATCTCTTTTTTTCATTACTTCTTCTACAAAATAGAACTATTTAAGTGATAAATGCAAATGTTTTATATATTTTTTGCAAATATTTAATCTTTAAGACCAATAATAGCACTTAATCCAAAACCTGGTTCAACCCAACCGGCACAAATAACATCTACTTTATTATTAGGAGTTTCGTTAATCTTGATAGAAGCATTTGCCGAGAATGAATCTATTTTCTTTACGATTATGCCTTGGTCACATCTAATTCTCATTGTTAACGTATTTATTGGAGATAAGTTTTTGTAAATTAAATTATGCCAATGGTCATTTCCATATTCTATTGCAGACCTTTCGATAATAAAGCTATCCAATTTATTAAATTCTTCAGGAACTTCACATATCCCCATTTTATTTACAGAACTATCTTCACTTATATTTTTATTACAACGGGGGTCATCCTTATTAAGTATTTTGTATTCTCCTTCAATAACTTCTCCATCTGCAGAGTAAAACTTAACTTGTTCAAAAGAATCATCTTCATTTTCAAGACCAGTTTGGAATGGCTCATGCTTACCATGAAATTTATAGGTTCTATATCTAACTTTAGATCGACAAGTGACTACTTTCTTTTCTTCATCAAAAAAACAGAAAATATCTATGTTTAAATCGCTTCGAAAAGGGCGTTTGAACATTTTCAAACCTTTTTCAATAAAGTTCTCAAAATATTTTTCAGTTGGTTTATAAATATTTGCCATTTCAATAGAAGGTCTGAATACTTCTTTTGCTAATTTCTTCTTTTCACTTTCAGCTAATCTTTCTACATATTCAGACGATGACATTTTGTTAATTATTTTTTCATTTATGAACTCAAGAAAATTTTGAGTACCAATCACAATTGAAAAAACACCTGAAATAATTATTGCAGTACCCGATGTAATAAATAACTGGACAAGTAAATTAAAGAAGGTTGTACATTTTATAAAGTTTAGAACAAGAGTATCTTCTTCTATTGGTTGAATATCAATTATTAGCCCAATAATAACTAATAAGATTCCAATAATGAACATGAATACAACTGAAAATTGTTGAACAAGTGAAAGATTTTTTTTCTTTTTTTTATTTTCTATTTTTTCCTCTTTAACTTCTTCTTTTTTATTTCCTTTTTTAAGTCCAAACATGATTAGTTTATTTTGTTGATAAGGTAAAAATAATAAAATTTATTGTTTGTTTATTTCGCCAAAATTTCAATCGGTTTTGCAAAAACCGAAGCGCGTCGGCAAAAAAATAGAACCTACCACTACCTTGTCATTGAAATACCCAATAGCCATAAAATATACAGTTTGTTGGCAACTGGTTTTTATTCTTTAAAGCGCAATAGTGAAAGTTTCTTATTAATTTATATTTCACGATTTGCGCTTTTTAAACTTGTTGCCAACGGTCTCGGCTATGCGTAGTGCGGGATTTTAAGGCACTTTCCTTTCCGTTTAGCAATTAGTTTATTTAATGTAAATACTTTCATATCAGCACTATTGCCCACATTACGTATAGCCATTGTTAGCGGCTGGCTTTCTTTATTTCTTTAGTTATTTTATCCATCTTTTCATTCCAATACTCTTTCATTTCGGCTCTCTGATTGAAATCGGTAAGTTTTTCTTGGTGAAAACTGATTAGCGTTCTGTTTTTACCCTTTCCGATTACCCGAACTTGTACGGTGGACATATTTTCCCATTCTTTCTTTTTCCAATTCATTCGAATGTGCGAATTTGGCTTAAAGACACGTACAAGTCCGTTAATTCCATCTTTGGTTCGGTATTCTTTTTTTAATTCAAGAGATTTTACAAGTTCGCCAAGCCAAATTTTCAGACCAGCATCCGAAAACATAAAGTCCCAAGCTTTTGGTTCTGAAATGGGAAATGTTTTTTGAAGACCAAATTGAAATCCCACATCTTTTGTTTTGCCTACTGGTTTTGCCATTCTGTATCATTTACTGTTCGGGTAAGAAAGCAATTGCATCTATTTCTATTAAAAAATCAGGATTTACAAGTCCTGCGACAAAAAGTACAGTGACTATCGGTTGATTTGAGTTTTGTCCTAAATATTTTTGAGAAACTTTAAATCCCATTCGAGCATCTTGACCCTGCACGATATTAATGTTGAGTTTGACAAGATTGTCAAAAGTAGCTCCGCAAGCCTTTAATGCTATTTCCAAATTTTTCATTACTTGTTCAGTCTGTGTAGCGATATCGTTTTTACCAACAATTTCGTGATTTTGGTCAACTGAGTTTTGTCCACCAATATAAATTGTCTTTCCGTTTCCCTGGGTCATAACGATTTGAGAAAAGGCTGGGCTTTTAAAAAGTCCATCTGGATTTATATGTTGATTTCTACTTTCCATAATTTTATCGCAGTTGTTTTTTTCAGCTTGCTGCTAACGGTTAATTGAATGTATAGTTAGACAATGGATTATTAAAATAAAAGTTAAACCAAATCGAATTTTAGCAGACCGTTCATTTGTTTAAGGTCTAATTATATATTCAAGTTGTTATCATTCGGTTTTTATTCTTCACCATTATGAGAAAATTTATAAAGAATATTAAGTACCTTTTTAAAAATGACTTGGAGAGTAAATTTGACTCATGTGATAACAATTCTATTTCGTTGTCAAGTTTGAATTCTTCCAAAGCGAGATTTCGTCTATACGGTGCCCCTTTGAT
The DNA here is from genome assembly GCF_913063105.1 of uncultured Draconibacterium sp. Classification (GTDB taxonomy): domain Bacteria; phylum Bacteroidota; class Bacteroidia; order Bacteroidales; family Prolixibacteraceae; genus Draconibacterium. The sequence goes on from NZ_CAJXYQ010000009.1 coordinate 5,660, forward strand.
AGGTCGCGAACAATGATTTTTCTTTGACGTTGTATTTCGTCGTTAAACAACTCTATATCTTCTTTGTCTATGCTGAAATTTATCAATGCATTTATTCTTGCTTCAATAGATAAAAGCATTTCAAGTATTAGGCTTAGATTCTCGGTTTCTTTTTCGTTCATAATTTTAAATTTTAGTCTATGGAATCTAATCGTAAAGAATCAGATAGATTTGATGGTGATTTTGGTGTGTTTTTATTTATAAGGGTTTTGTTTTTGATATCATTGTGTTCTACATTGTTTTTTTTGCTAACATAGTACGAAATACAAAATCCAAGTATTGGTAATATAATAGCAGTTATAATACATTTAAATTTTAGTTTATGGAATCTAATCGTAAAGAATCAATATCAGATAAAGAATCATTTACTGGCACAGAGCTTTTTATAATGTGGTTAATTGCATTTTCTTCTGGTGCATTATCTATGTGGCTTGTTGTTGGATGACTATTGAACAATTATTGCTAATAAAGGGATTACTACTATGCTGATAATTTGGATTATAGGATTTTTTGCAAGCTTATATATGATATTGCTTGGAGCAGGTGTTTTTGACATTGACGAATAATAAATAAATTTAATTATGCTTTCAGAAAAAAAAATAAAAGACATAGTTGAGACAATTATATGCTCAATTGTTGGAATTTTTATAGTGTTTTTGTTCTTATGGCTTACAAAATAGGCTGTTTACACAAGCGCCTATTCCTGCTATAATTACTGCATATATTAATTTTAATATCCAAGACGGAATATTCATCTTATATATTATCTTTTCCATAAAATTACAATCACCAAGTTCATCCCAACCCAATAGTTCAAAATCACAATAATACTTGGGGCTTGGATGGGATGATATAAAATCTTCTTTTTCATCTTTTCTTATTATTTGATATTGCTTTTGATTTTCCATTAAGTTACCTCGCCACACAGGAATAAAATAAGCTCTTATTAGTTTATTATATTTCATTTTGTCTTTATTATTATTTTAACTGAATGATAATTGTGTTTTTTACAACTCTATTCCAATCCTTATTTCTCATTGCCATCCTTTTTAGTTTTGAACTGAATGATAACTACTGTGTATCATCATTGTTGTTATATCGCTTATAGCGTTATTTCTTATTGTTGTTATACACCCAAATAGGTGTGGAAAGAACACATATTATGTTATTAATGCTTTTTCGCTTTATTTTAGGGCCGGTATACAATGCTTGTTTGTTTTTGGTGCCTTAAATGTAAACATCTTATGTTTAAAAAGCAAGGCAAAACAAAAAGGCTGCCCTCCGGATACAGCCTTTTGTTTTTATTGTTTTAAGCAGCAGAATCAATCTTCTTCCACCACTTCGTTGTCGGGTTCTTCGCCCGGCCGCGATACAAGGAACTGAAAGCTATTAGGTGGGGTAAATAAAATACATTTTGGCTACTAGGGAAAAAACAAAAATACCAAAAAACCGTGTAGGCACACGGAGAATCAGGCTTTTAGTTAAAATTGCGGTGTAAGTGGTTGCATATCAGTTAACATTGGCTTAACTCAGCAGCGAATCACAAGTCATTTTTATTCATTTTAAATAAGCCCTGTAATTGGCTGAAAACAGGCACTTTTCGTTATTGGCAAGCCAACTTTTAACCTGTTTTTTGCTAAAAAAGGCATTCCCGTTAACGTTAACGGAGAACTTTTTAAATGTATATTTGCCCACGCAAAAAAAATAAAACGCAATACAACGTAAACGTATTGAAGAAAATAGAAAAGGAAGAAAAGATGAAGAAATTAAATCGAACGAATGCAACTGAAACCGTAAAATATCCAACAAGGATACTTCAGTTTGGAGAAGGAAACTTTTTACGCGCCTTTACCGATTGGATCGTAAATAAAATGAACAAAGAAACCGGGTTTAACTCGGGAATAGATGTGGTACAGCCGCTGGCAAATGGGATGATTGAACTGCTGAACGACCAGGACGGACTTTTTCATGTGTACCTGAAAGGAATTAAAAACGGGAAGCCTGTAACGGAGTTTACGCTGGTTGACTGTATTAACAAAGGCATAAACCCTTACAGCGATTTCGAATCGTATAAAGCGAGTATTTTAAACCCCGATTTGCGTTTTGTGTTTTCGAATACTACTGAAGCCGGTATTAGTTGGGAAGAAAACGATACCCTGGATATGGCTCCGCAGAACTCGTTTCCGGCAAAAGTAGCAGCAATGTTGCACATGCGTTACAAGGCATTTAACGGCGATACCTCAAAAGGATTAATCTTTTTTGCCTGCGAGCTGATTGACCGTAACGGAGAAATGCTGAAAAAACTTGTGCTTCAGCATGCCGAAAAATGGCAGTTGGGCAACGATTTTATCACCTGGGTTAACACAGCCTGCTGTTTCTGCAGTACTTTGGTTGACCGTATTGTGCCGGGCTTCCCGCGCGACGAGATAAAAGAAATTCAAGAGGAACTGGGCTACGAAGATAACCTGGTTGTTGTGGGCGAATATTTCCACCTGTGGGTAATTGAGGCTCCCGAATGGGTACAGGATGAATTTCCTGCAGCACAAGCGGGCCTCGACGTGAAATTTGTAAAAGACATGACCCGTTTTCGTGAACAAAAGGTGCAGGTGCTTAACGGGTGCCACACCGGAAGTTATGCCGTTTCGTACCTGAGCGGTATTGAAACCGTGCGCGACGCCTACGAAAACCTCGAGGTGGGTAATTTTATGAAAGAACTGGTTTACGACGAAGTTTTGCCCGTTTTAGATGGTACCGAAAAAGAACTCAAGAAATTTGCCAATAAAATTCTGGAACGTTTTGCCAACCCCTTTATTCGTCACCAGTGGCAAAGTATTGCGCTCAACGCCATGTCGAAATGGGAAACACGTAACTTACCATCGTTAATCAACTTTAACGAAAAGCATGGTATGTTGCCACAAAAACTGGTATTCTCGCTGGCTGCAATGATTGCGTATTTTAAAGGAGAAGCAAACGGCGAAATATATAATGTGCAAGACGACCAGTGGATTGTTGATTTCTACAAACAAGCTTGGGCCGAATGCGATGGCCGCCCAATTTCAATTTATAACTTGTGTGAAAAAGTACTGGGCCTCGATAAGGTGTGGAAACAAAACCTGAATGAAATTCCGAACCTTACCATTACCGTTAGTCATTACCTGTTTTTAATTACCCAGGTTGGTATGAAAAGAGCAGTAAAAGCTGTACTTAGCGAAGATAACCCGCTGATGCAGATTACCATTGATAAGATGAGCAATTAAACGAATACTTTCTCGCAGATTACGCGGATTTCGCCAGGATTAATTGTTTAAAATCTGTGTAATCTGCGCCATATGCGAGAAATTTATAAAGAACAGAAATGGCAGACTACATAAAAATAAATCCGAACGACAATGTGATAATCGCGCTGAAAGATTTTCGGGCCGGTGAGACGCTGACCGTCGACGGAACGCAGTTAACAATTGCCGGCGATGTGCCAAAAGGACATAAAATAGCACTATCCGCTATTGCTCCCGATGCGGACATAATAAAGTATGGCGCACCCATAGGACATGCCACTACCGCGATTGAAGCCGGCGAACACATACATGTTCAAAACCTGAAAACCAATCTTTCAGGAACTATCAACTATTCGTTCAACCAAAAATTGAACGAGCTGAAAATTGCGCAACGCGAGCTCACGTTTCAGGGGTATAAGCGGGCGAATGGCAAAGTGGGTATTCGTAACGAGTTGTGGATTGTTCCAACAGTGGGATGTGTGAATGGCCAGGCACAACAAATAATTGATTTGTTTAAACAGGAAGTAAACCCCAACGATATTGATGGGGTAGAGGTGTTTAAACACAGCTACGGTTGTTCGCAATTGGGCGACGACCATACCAATACCCAGAAGGCGCTGGCCGACGTAATTAATCATCCGAATTCCGGAGGTGTTTTTGTGCTGGGCTTAGGTTGCGAAAACAACCAGATTGACCAACTTAAAACCTTTATTGGCGATTTCGATGAAAGCCGTGTGCGCTTTTTAGCTGCCCAGGATGTGGAGGATGAAGTGGAAACCGGTCTTGAGATTGTAAAAGAAATTTACGAGGTAATGCACACCGATAAGCGCGAGCCAGTTCCACTCTCGGAACTAAATATAGGCTTAAAATGTGGTGGCTCCGATGGGTTTTCCGGAATAACTGCAAATCCCCTGGTGGGGGCCTTTTCCGATTTTCTGGTGGCGCAGGGCGGAACAACCATACTTACCGAAGTGCCTGAAATGTTTGGTGCCGAAACCCTGTTGATGGAGCGCGCGCAAAATAAAGCGGTATTTGATAAAACGGTAAGCTTAATTAACGATTTTAAAGATTATTACCTGCAACACAAGCTTCCGGTATACGAAAATCCTTCGCCTGGCAATAAAAAAGGAGGTATCTCAACACTCGAGGATAAGTCGCTGGGATGCACTCAAAAAGGAGGCATGGCCACCGTAGTTGATGTGTTAAAATATGCTGAACCCATAAAAACAAAGGGCTTAAACCTGCTTTCGGCTCCCGGCAACGATTTGGTGGCTGCATCGGCCCTGGGATTTAGTGGCTGTCAGATGGTACTGTTTACCACTGGCCGCGGAACACCTTTTGGCAGTTTTGTTCCTACCATGAAAATTTCTACCAATTCGGATTTGTACCACAAAAAGAAAAACTGGATTGACTTTAATGCCGGTACCCTGTTGGAAGGAAAAAGCATGGAGCAACTTCTTGAAGATTTCGTACAGTTTGTAATTGAAATAGCAAGCGGCAAACAACTTAATCACGAAAAAACTGGTTTTAAGGAAATCGCCATTTTTAAAACCGGCGTAACACTATAGTTTTCAAATAGAATGTATTTTTTTAGTAGTTCCCTGCAGCCTTTGGTTGCGGGGATTTTTTTTGGATAGCCCCAAAATCTGTGTTGTTTTGTCCCCTTGTTCTTCAATGCTTAATTGAACCGCCAAAAAACTTTTTTCGCTGAAATGAATGTTGCAAATGCGAAAAAAGTCAACGTTTCCGAAAAAGCAATCTAAAACTCTGAATATCTTAATCTGTAAGGCTTCGGACAGATGTTTCTTTCAGTGTTAAAAAATTTTCAACCTGTTATCAAATACCCATACTAAAATTTCTCATTTCGCATATAAATTTATCTTTGTCTACTGCAAAATATTTTTTTGTAAAACCAAGCTGGGAAACCAAAGAAGAAACAATTTCAATTTAATACTAAACCGTAGCCAGAAGCTACAATAAAATTTTCATCTTATGAGCAACATTTTTTTAATTGTGCCTATAGCCTCGCTGTTGGCTTTGGCATTTGCCTGGATTTTCTTCAAATCGCTGATGAAGAATTCAGAAGGTACTGACCGCATGAAAGAAATTGCACAATACGTTCGCGACGGTGCAATGGCTTATTTAAAGCGTCAGTATAAAGTAGTGGGAATTGTATTTATAGTACTTTTCATCCTGCTTACCATTATGGCGTATTTTGGTGTTCAAAATCCATTTGTTCCTATTGCATTCTTAACCGGTGGTTTCTTCTCCGGACTTTGCGGTTTCCTTGGAATGAAAACTGCAACTTTTGCATCAGCAAGAACTGCACACGGAGCTTCACAATCTTTAAATAAAGGTTTGCAAGTGGCTTTCCGTAGTGGCGCTGTTATGGGATTAATTGTTGTGGGTTTTGCATTGTTAGATATTGCAGCCTGGTATTTGTTTTTAAGCGAAGTAGTATTTACTCCTGCACACCTGGCCAATGGCCTTGAGTTTTTAGGTTTGCATTTTGTACACGGAAGTGCTGATTACGTCGCCAACGGTGTAATTACCGAAGCCGGACAAAAAGTTAAACTGGTAGAGATTACAGTAACGATGTTAACTTTCGGAATGGGTGCGTCAACACAAGCCTTGTTTGCACGTGTTGGTGGTGGTATTTACACCAAAGCAGCCGATGTTGGTGCCGACCTTGTTGGTAAAGTTGAAGCCGGTATTCCTGAAGACGATCCGCGTAACCCTGCTACAATTGCCGACAATGTTGGCGATAACGTAGGTGATGTTGCCGGTATGGGCGCCGACCTTTACGAATCGTATGCCGGTTCTATTTTGGCAACCGCTGCGCTTGGTGCAGCGCTTCCCGCAATTGTGCTGAAAGATACGGGTATCGACCCAATTAAAGCAGTAACTGCTCCAATGATTGTGGCGGCAATAGGTATTTTGCTTTCAATTATTGGTATTTATATGGTTCGTACAAAAGAATCGGCTACTCAGAAAAACTTATTAAATGCCTTGCTTATCGGAACGGGTGGTAGCTCGGTTCTTATTCTTTTGGCACTGGTAGGTTTAGCATTTTTAGGTTGGATTACCTGGGGTGTTTTCTGGGCTGTTGTTATTGGTTTGGCTGCTGGTGTAATTATTGGTCAGGCAACCGAATATTATACTTCTGACGAATACAAGCCAACAAAAGGTATTGCCGAGCAGGCACAACAAGGTCCTGCAACCACCATAATCGATGGTATTGCTGTTGGTATGAATTCAACATGGATTCCGGTTGTAACCATCGTGCTCGGAATTATGGGTTCGTTTTGGGCCGCGGGTGGTGCCGAACACTTTGCCATGGGGGTTTACGGAATTGGTTTTGCTGCTGTAGGTATGCTTTCAACTCTTGGAATTACCCTGGCAACTGATGCTTTTGGTCCGATTGCCGATAACGCAGGTGGTAACGCCGAAATGGCAGAATTAGATCCTGAGGTTCGTGAACGTACTGATGCATTGGATATGTTGGGTAATACAACTGCTGCAACCGGTAAAGGTTTTGCAATTGGTTCGGCCGCACTTACTGCCATGGCACTTATTTCGGCTTATATGGAAGAAGTTCGTTTGTGGTTTGGTAAAATTGCCAAAGCTGGCGAAGGTTTTGTTACCAAAGGAGAATATGTGTTCTATAACGATGTTGCACCTGCAGTGGAAGAAGGAGTAAAAGTAATTAAGATTTCTGCTGCTTCTGTAAAAGATTTCTCTGCAGCTTACGATATTACGCTTTTTAATCCATTGTTCCTGGGTGGTTTATTCCTGGGCTCGATGATGGCCTTCTTGTTTAGTGCAATGACAATGAAAGCTGTTGGCCGTGCTGCCGGTGCAATGGTTGAAGAAGTACGTCGTCAGTTCCGCGAAATAAAAGGAATTTTGGAAGGTACTGCTACTCCTGAATATGCTAAATGTGTGGAGATTTCAACACGTGGCGCGCAGAAAGAAATGTTGGTTCCGTCGTTGGTGGCTATAATTGTGCCAATTATTGTTGGAGCAAGCATGGGAGTTGCCGGTGTAATTGGTTTGTTGGCCGGTGGTTTAACAGCAGGTTTTACATTGGCAGTATTTATGAATAACGCAGGTGGTGCCTGGGATAACGCCAAAAAATTCATCGAAAAAGGAAACTTCGGTGGAAAAGGTAGCGAAGCACACCACGCTGGTGTTGTTGGCGATACTGTTGGCGATCCTTTTAAAGATACTTCAGGTCCTTCGTTAAATATTCTGATTAAATTAATGACAATGGTATCGGTTGTAATGGCCGGTTTAACAGTAACACTGAGTTTGCTGTAAATCCACCCCTCTGTCCCTTATGGGGGATGCAGATAAAATATTCTGAAAAGACCATCTGTCGGAAGGCAGGTGGTTTTTTTATGCCTTGCTTTAAGCTGCGCCCGCTAAATGGCAAAAGGGGTAAGCACTTACTATAATTCCTGTTAATTCTCTATGGCTGATAAACAAAATTTAACTTGCAGGATGAACAAATCGTTTGTAATTTGAGTTACTCTTTTTAAAACGTAGAATACTAATCAAAAAAAAATAACACCATGGCAAATCTTTCAACAACCTACATGGGTATCGAGTTAAAAAATCCACTCATCCTTGGAGCAAGCAACTTAGTAACAAAACCCGATGTAATAAAACAAATTGAGGAGGCAGGAATTGGCGCAATTGTTTATCGTTCGCTTTTTGAAGAGCAAATACAGCTCGAGAACCTGCAAATGGATGAAGAATTAAGTGAGTATGAAAACCGTAATGCGGAAATGACCAACTTGTTTCCCGGTTTGGAACACGCAGGACCTAAAGAACATTTGTACAATGTAGCGAAAATGGTTAAAAGTGTTGATGTACCGGTGTTTGCGAGCTTAAATGCCATTTACGAACCAACCTGGATAGAATATGCCCAGGAGCTGGAAAAAACCGGTGTGGCAGGACTGGAAATCAACCTTTACGCTGTACCCGGTTATTTCGAGGTTACCGGCGAGTCGATAGAACAGAAACAGGTTGAAATTGTAAAAGCAATAAAACAGGTCGTTAAGATTCCGGTAAGTGTAAAAATTAGTTTGTTTTACACCAATCCCTTAAACTTTATTAAAAAAGTTGATGAAGCCGGTGCCGATGGTTATGTGCTGTTTAACCGATTCTTTCAGCCCGAAATTGACATCGAAAAAGAAGAATACTTTTATCCGTGGGAATTAAGCAACCCGAAAGACCACATGGTTGGCCTGCGTTACGCCGGTTTGTTACACGGAAATGTTGACGGTAGCGTTTGTGTTAGCCGTGGTATTTACGATGCCAATGATGTTATAAAAATGATTTTGGCCGGAGCAGATGTGGTGCAAATGGTAAGTACTGTTTACCGTAATTCACCATCGGTAATTTCTGATATCTTGATGGATATTAACCGTTGGATGGATGATAAAGGCTACAAGTCGTTGGATGATTTCAGAGGAAAGCTTTCACGCAAAAACATGAAAGATCCTTTTGCTTATCAACGTGCACAATATGTTGATATTTTAATGAAATCAGAAGATATCTTTAAAAAGTACCCGATGGTATAAGGAGGAGAATTTCTTAAAACATATAAAAAACAGGAACCAGTCGGTTCCTGTTTTTTTATGGTCAAAATTGAAAGAGAATGGCAATCCTGCACCTTTTTATCTTATTATTTATGCATCACCGTGTCTGTTTTTGTGAAAATTTCATGTTCTCTTTTTTATTATTCTTTGCGCAATTAAATTTTTTCAGATAATTGTTAATGGGCTTGATGTCAGCTTGTTGTGTGGTGTTTTTAGTCTGGGGGTGAGTTTTTTGGCTGCCAAAAACAGGTTGTAATAAAAATTTAATTGAAATAAAATTGATTAAAAGACAATAATGTCTTAAATTGTATCGGATTGGATGCACGATCAAACATTTTACAGGTAAAAATTAATAGGTTATACCCTGATGTTTGGATTGTATTGTTTGTAATTAAAACGCTAACAAAATTAAAAATATGAATAGTATTAAGTCCCGAAGATTATTTTTACGTAATGCAGGATTAGTTTCCCTTGGTATTGCAGCGATACCAAATCCCCTGTCTGCTGCGAAAGCCATTGATACGAAAACAGATGAAAATGCAGAGCTACAGGATCTCGGTAATATTCGCCGGCAGCTTCTGGTAAAAGGCAGGGTTTATGATAAAAAAGCGAAACGACCTCTTTCGAATGCTGAAATTGAAGTGTGGCATGACGCAGATAAGTGGAGTGTCCGGCCATTTCACAAAAAAGTAATTACTGATGAGAATGGTTATTACCAATTTGTATCAAAGCGGCCCGATAAACTAAACGGCCAGTCGCCGAGAATCAATTTTAAACTTTCCAATTCGGTTGATAATTATAATACCGAGTTGCTTGTTAATGATTTTGGCGCTTTTATTACCGACAAACACTGGGTGATGAACCGTGCTATTGGCGATGAGTTGTTTCCACAGTTTAAAAACCTCCCAACACACACAGAACTTACTTTTAACTTATCGATATAATATTTATACACTAAAAGATTAAAGTTATGGAACCCTTTATTGGACAAATTATGATGTTTGGTGGCAATTTTGCGCCCCGTGGATGGGCTTTATGTGATGGACAGTTATTATCAATTGCGCAGAATACAGCCCTGTTCTCGATACTTGGAACTATGTATGGCGGCGATGGTCGTACCACTTTTGGCTTACCCGACCTTCGTGGAAGAGTTGCTATACATCCGGGAACAGGACCGGGATTATCTACTTATCGTCAGGGACAAAAAGGAGGAGTAGAGAATGTTACCCTCTCAGTTAATCAAATTCCTTCACACAGTCATGGTGGTACCGGTACCATTCAGGCAGCATCAGGGCAGCCCGATGAAACAAGCCCGATTGGAACAGTGCCGGCACCATTAACCAATGGAACAGAAGGTTATGCTGAAACGGCCAGCGGTGCGATGAAAGCCGACGGCGTTACATTGAATATACAAAATACAGGAGGTAGTCAGTCGCATACCAATGTGCAGCCTTATAACTGTGTGAATTTTATTATTGCATTGCAGGGGATATTTCCTTCACGAAGCTAAAACAAAAAATTATGGAACCATTTTTAGGACAAATTATAATGTTTGCCGGCAATTTTGCCCCAAGAGGGTGGGCAATGTGCGAAGGTCAGTTATTACCCATTAATAGTAATCAGGCTTTGTTTTCTATTTTAGGAACAACCTATGGCGGCGATGGGCGTACCACCTTTGCTTTACCCGATCTCAGAGGAAGAGTAGCAATGCATCCCGGTTCCGGACCGGGATTATCGACGTATCGCTTGGGGCAAAAAGGAGGTGTTGAAGATGTTACACTTAATATAAATCAAATTCCGTCGCACACCCACAGTGGCACCGGAACGGTTCAGGCAGCTTCAGGCCAGCCTGATGAAACAAGTCCGATTGGCACGGTTCCGGCTCCCTTAACAAACGGAACCGAAGGTTATGCAGAAACGGCAAGTGGTTCAATGAAAACTGATGGCGTTACATTGAATATTCAAAATACCGGAGGAAACCTGGCGCATAACAATATTCAGCCCTTTAATTGTGTAAACTTTATCATCGCATTACAGGGTATATTCCCTTCTCGTAGCTAATGATTTCTTTTACTTTTTCTTGAATGTCCACAATTTATAATTTAAAACGCTTTACATGAATATACGTTTACTTTTCATGGTGGTCGGGATGTTTGCGTTGTTGTCATCGTCGGCTCAAACTATTCTGTTAACCGAAGATTTTGAGACTGATGGAGAAGGCAGCAGATACACTTCTTCCACGTTCTCAAATTGCACAAATAACGACTACTTTTTACGCACAAATTTAAATCCATATGTTTGTTTAACTGCCGGATTCGGAAATGCACTTACAAATGTGCAAGGCAGTTATTTTTGGGTTTCAGAAGATATTGAATCTGTTGATAACCCCAATGGCTCCTTTGCCACTTTAACCTTAAATCCGGTTAACGTATCGGGGTACACCAATATAAGTGTTTCTGCATTTTTAGCCGAAGGAAGAGCAGATGGTATGCGTTGGGAAATCGATGATAAAGTTGAAATTCAGGTCAGCTGGGATGGCGGAAGCTACCAAACCATAGGTCGTTTTGTTGGCGACAATGCATTTGGTGGTTATTTAAGAGAGGATACTAATTTAGACGGTTTGGCTAATGGAGGTGCTTCTACGGTAGGGTTGGCCTTTACCAACTTTTCGTACAGTGTGCCCGGTGGTGGAACAAATCTTTCGGTTCGGATATACCTCAATGCTCACGATGGTACTGAGGAGTTGGCCTTCGATCAGATTGTTGTTCGTGGCGATGTTGGAACACCGGCAAATTATGCTCCGGTGCTTGCCAGTATCGAATCTTCTGCAATTGTCTTCACTGAAGGCGATTCTCCAGTTACGGTAAGCAGTGCCATAACGGTGTCAGACCTTGATGATACCAGTCTTGATAGTGCCTTTGTTGAAATATGTACTGGTTTTAACCCGGCAGAAGATGTTCTGACTTTCAGTGCTGTTGGTGGAATCGGTGGCTCATTCGATCCGCTTTCGGGTGTGTTAAAACTTAGCGGAAATTCTTCATTGGCAAATTACCAAACAGTATTACGTAGTGTTCAGTATCAAAATATCAATACTACCAACCCCTCAAATTCTTACCGCGAAATATGTTTTTCCGTTCATGATGGAACTGATGAAAGTAATGTTCAAAAACGCGGAATTACGATAATGGATGTAATTACAGAACTTGTTTGTCTGCCATTTGAAGAGAGTTTTGAACAGGATGGGGAAGGAATTACTTATGTATCAAATACCTTTGATGATTCTCCAAATCCAGATTTCTTCTTGAGAACGAATACTCAGCCAGGCGATCATGCCGAAAGCGTATCTGGTATTGATGGCAGCTATTTTTGGGCCAGCGAAGATGTAATCGGTACAGCTACGGGCAATAACCCGGGAGTTATTGAATTTGCGCCTTTAAATATTGCTGGAAATTCAAACTATACCTTTAATATTTTAATGGGTACCAGTAATCATAACGGATTGCGCTGGGAACAAACCGATAACATAATTTTGCAATATAATATTGATGGTGCCGGGTGGAATACTTTTGGATTATTTCAGGGCGATGATCCTTTTGGAGGTGACTTAAGGCTTGACCTCGACAACGATACCGATACAGTTGGTGGTGGCGGCCCTTATGGAGATATTGTTCCCAATGGTTCTGTTGATGATTTTGAATTTACCTTCTCGGGTACCGGAAGTGAAATGAAGATTCGAATTGTTGTTGAACAGGACGGAGGATCAGAAGAGTTGGTTTTAGATAACATTAGAATTAGTGGCGATGTTTCGTCAGCGTTAAGTTGCAGCGATACCACTGTTTTTCTTGATAATGCCGGTGATGTTTCAATTACTCCGGAATACCTGACTGATGTAAGCACTGCAAATTGTGGTGTTGATTCTGTTCTACTCGATATTTATGATTTTACATGTGGGGAATTAGGAGACAACACGGTTACAGTTACTGTATATCATTCCGATACAACAACCTCAACCTGTAGTTCAGTAGTTACCGTTGTCGATACTGTTGCCCCGCAGGCCATTTGCCAGGATGTCGCAGTTTTCCTCGATAGTTTTGGTCTGGCAACAATTGATTCGCTTACACTTAACGGAGGATCATCTGATAATTGTTCAATCGCTATGTTTAGTGTTGATAGCACTACTTTTGATTGCAGCGAAATAGGAACTAACACGGTTGTACTAACGGTTGAGGATGGAAGCGGAAATTTGGCACTTTGTTCTGCCACAGTTACTGTTTATGATACTATTGCTCCGGTTGCCATAACAGCGGATACCACTGTTTATCTTGATGTATCAGGATTGGCTTCTGTTGATTCCTCGTTCATAAATAATGGCTCATCAGATGTGTGCGGAGTAGCTACCATTGCGATTGATAAAAGTAGTTTCGATTGTAATGAGGTTGGACCGAATTCGATTACCATGACCGTTACTGATGTTAATGGAAATTCATCAGTGGCAATGGCTGTTGTTACCGTCAAAGACACAATCGCTCCGAATGTAATTGCACATGATACTACCCTTTATCTCGATTTGAATGGATTGGCAGTATTTGCCGCCGCAGAAGTTGATGCCGGCTCAACAGATAATTGTAGCATTGATTCGATGTATCTTTCACAAGACACTTTTGATTGTAGCGATATTGGGATGATTGCTCCACCGGTAGCTCTTATGGAAAAAAGTGCTACTCTGGCTCCGCCAATGGGAGTGACTGTGGAATTAACCGTGGTTGATAAAAACGGGAATAGCAATAGCGATTGGTTTAATGTGAGTGTTGTAGATACCGTTTCTCCAAAAGCAATGTGTCACGATACGCTAATTTATCTCGATGAATGGGGAGTGGCAAGTCTCTCGTCAGCAATGATTGATGATGGCTCGTACGATAACTGTAGTGCTGTGATGTTAGGCGTTGACAGTAGTAATTTTGATTGTAGCGAAATTGGTGCCAATGCCGTAACCTTAACAGTTCTCGACATATATGGAAATACAGCGATGTGTAGTGCGACAGTAACAGTAGTTGATACTTTTGCACCAGTTGCCTCGTGTGCTGATACAACTGTTTATCTTGATGGCGACGGTATGGTTTCAATTGAACCGGGTTTTATTGATGATGGCTCGAGCGATGCCTGTGGAATTGATTCCCTTGCACTCGATATTACTTCATTTACCTGCGATAATATAGGGGTGAATCTGGTGGAGCTGTCAGTTTTCGATCCAAGTGGAAACAGAAGTACCTGTTCGGCTAATGTTACCGTGGTAGATACCATACCGCCAACAGTAATTTGTAAAAATTTAGCAATTAACCTGGGAGAATCATCGAGTATTGAAATCCAACCGGAAGATTTGGATAATGGCTCAAGCGATGCCTGTGGCATAGCGTCATACGCGCTAAGTAAAACTGTTTTTACGGGTGTTGATGTTGGAGTAAACCTGGTAGAACTCACCGTAACCGATATTCATGGAAACTCAGCAGTTTGCACCTCAACAGTTACGGTTCAGGATACTATTGCCCCGGAGCTGTGGTGCCAGAATGTAGGGGTAACACTTGATGAACAAGGCGAAACCCGCATTTATGCTGCATTTGTTCTCGACAGTGTTTACGATGCCGGAGGTATTGCCTCGTATACTGTTGATATAGATAAAATGGATTGTAGCCATGTAGGCAAAAACATTGTTACCCTAAGCGTAAAAGACTATGGAGGCAATGTAACCACCTGTACAGCCCAGGTAACCATAAACGATTTATTTGCGCCATTTGTAGCTTGCCGCGATTTTGCAGTTGCCTTAAATGCCGAAGGTTTTGCCGAGGTACCGGCCGACAGTATTGATGCCGGATCAAGCGATGCCTGTGGTATTGCCGGCATGGAGTTGTCGCAAACAGTATTTACCGCTTCCGATTTAGGCGAAAACACCGTAACCCTTTATGTAAGCGATGTAAATGGCAATACCGATAGCTGCCAGGCGGTAGTAAGGGTAACAGATAACATCGCACCTGTTGTTAATTGTAACCCGCTGGAAGTGTGGGTAAGCGATGAAAACGACTACGAACTAAGCCCGGCAGACCTTGCCGAACTGGCTGCCGGCAGCCTCGATAATGCCACGGAATTCGATAGCCTGACTATCGGGGTAAGTCCATCGGTATTTAGCTGCAGCCAGGCCGGCGATTCAGTAACAGTTGAAGTAATGGTTACCGATGAATCGGGCAATGAAAGCAGCTGTGAAACCAAAGTATATGTGAGTTATTTACTTGCTGCGGAACTGGAAGATATTGAGGTAACTCTTGATTCGGGGCAGTGCGAAACAAGGGTTGATTACCCTGAGTTTTTCGCAAACGGCTGTGCCACATTTACACTTGTTGACGGCTTGGGGGCCGATGGCCTTTTCCCTGTAGGAAGTACCGTTGAAAGCTGGGAAGTAGTTGCTGGCACCCAGGTAGATACTGTAACATTTGCCGTAATTGTAGAAGCTCCGAACCAGGTTCCAACACTTGATGCCACAGCTGATACCACCGTTGCCGAAGACCAGGTACCGGAGCTATTGCTGACAGGAATAAGTGCGGGCAACGATTGCCAGGCACAGGCGCTGACAGTAACAGCAAGCAGCATTGCCGATGGCTTACTGGAAACCATAGCTGTAGACTATGAAGCCGGAAGTACAACTGCGGTACTTACCCTCTCGTTTATTGCCAACCAGAGTGGCGAGGCCGAGGTAGTGGTAACAGTGGAGGATGAAATGGGAGCAAGCATTACCGATACATTTGTGGTAACTGTAAGCCCTGAAAATGATGCCCCGGAGCTGGTGAAAATGATTGAAGACCAGCAGCTCCAGGCCGAAGATGAGCTAATAGTTACATTGAGCAAAGTATTAGGCGAAGTATTTGCCGATGCCGATGGCGATGAGCTTAGCTGGACATTTATGCTTGCGGGCGACAGTATTCCTGCGTGGATGACGACAGAAGAAACAGCCACCGAATATGTTCTTGATTTTACACCGATGCGTTCAGATACCGGTTGTTATACAATAGTAGTGCAGGTGAGCGACCCAGCCGGAGCAACAGCGCAGGATAGTTTTGAGCTTTGTGTAACAAGCATTCCGGTTGCAGTTGTTGATTTCGGCGAAAGTGTATTTGATGTAGTCATGTATCCGAACCCATCCAAAGGGATGATACGTGTTGAGCTGGAGACAAGCTCGGGATCAGCAACAGAGGTATCGGTTAGTAATGTTGCCGGAGCAGAAGTTTTCCGCAGGTCATACCTTTCGGGCGATGCAATTCAGCTTGATTTATCAGGCCATGTGAGCGGCATGTACCTGGTACGTGTAGCACAGGATGGAAATCAGGTTATCCGAAAACTGATACTCGACAAACAGTAAAGGTTCGAACTAACACCTATAAAAAAAACAGGAACCAGTCGGTTCCTGTTTTTTGTTTTATAAAGATTGTTAATTTTGAGAACTATTCTTCGAATAGAAACCTTGAGATTTCTAATCCGGTAAAATATGTTAAAGTCAAAACTCAATCTCCATTTATATAGTTTGTTGTTGGTAATTACTCCGTTTCTGTTGCTTCAAAACTACTTACAGGATGCAATAGGGGAATTGTCACGACTAACCATAAGTATTTTCAACTTTGAAATTAAAATAATGCTGGTACTGGTAGCAGTGGTTAGTATTGTGCTCATTTATTTGGTAATAAAAAATTTATCGCCAGGCAGAGTATTTGGTGTATTGTTTGTCGGACTTCTGTTATTTGTTGGCTACAATACAAGCGATTTCTACTTTAATCATCACTTTTACGATATTCAACACAACTGGCATTATTTTGCTTATGCCATTTTCTCGTTGTTGGCATGGAAATACTATTTTCAACAAACACATAGTGCCGAAAAAACTATTTTGCGAACTTTCTTGTTAGCCCTGATTTTGTCGCTATGCGATGAAGTTATACAGGTTTTTATCTCAAGCAGGGTATTTGATTTGTCTGATGTTGCTAAAGATTTATGGGGATGTATGATTGGTCAATTTGTCATTCATTTTATTCTTTTTGATATGAAATACCTTACATTTAAAAAATTCTGGCAAAGAGGGATTAAAAACTGGATCAGGAATGGTTTGTTTTTACTAACTCTTGAATTATTTTTTGCCTGGATTTTCTTAAATGTATCTTCCATATTATCAAATGCTATATATGTGTTACCTGTAATTCTGATTACTTTTGTTGTATTCTTTGCAGTTGCGTTTGTATTTCAATTAGTGGGTAATTTAAGGTATCGCAAACTTACTTTAGGCGTAATTGGTTGCGGGTTTTTAATCGTATTTTTTACTTTTTTGTTTTCAGAACCAGATTTAGCAAGTAAGCATAAAAACCTTGTTGTTTATAAAAATATTCCCATTTTATATTTTGATGTAATGATTTTTCCAGATGGAATGGTAAGACCTGTTGACAAAAAGGTAGCTTTTAATAGCCGAGACAAACAAAAGATTAATTCAATAGGAGCAGATATTGTTATTTTAGGTACCGGTTCAAAAGGTAAGGGCGGAAAAGGTTATCAAGACCAGGTTCCTGTTGAAATGTGTTATAACCACGAGAAAAACAAAGTTTATCAATTGATTAAGTTGCCAAATGAAGAAGCCTGTGTTTTATTTAATCGTTTAAAGCAGGAAAATAAAGAGGTATTAATGATAATGCATAACTCATGAAAGAGGATAGAGTAATATCAGCAATTATTATTGGCTTGTACATAATTTTAGCTCTTTTTGCTGTAGCCAGTACTTTTAATCCGGGATGGTTGCAAAAAATATCGGAACTCGGCAAAAATACTGAGGCATTGACCTTTATTGATAATGCAAACCGGGAAATGTACAGTGGCAACTGGAAGGGGGCCGCAATGCAATACCAGCAAGCCTTAGTAATTGATGTCGATAATCGGGAAGCCTACGGGAATTTGGGTATTGCATTAACTCGTTTGGGGCAGTTTTCGAAAGCAAAACAATGTTTTGAAAATGTAAAAAGGTTAAATCAGGGACTTGATTCGATGGCACATTTCAATTACTTTGAAAGTATTGGGAACCTCGAAAAATCGATAGGCGATTACAATTTGCGGCAAAACAAAGAATATCATAAAAATTACCGGAAAGCACTTTCAGCTTACAAAAAAGCAATTGTATTGATGCCGCATGAACCCATTTTGTATTACAAGTATGCATACCTGTTAATGAAAGAGCAAAATGATAGTTTGGCTATTAAGTATTTTAATGAAGGAATCTCAATAAATCTAAATAAAGATACTTATTACTACAGTGCTTTACTGACGGAATATTTACCTGCAATTGTTTCTGGAGACACTGAAATTATTGAAAATATTGAACAGCTCTACCAGGAAAGAATAGCATGGGAACGGTTTGATACGGAATCCTTAAAAACTTTTCAAAAGGCTGATATTCGCTTAGGGAACGCATACTTTAATCTGGGAGTACTCTACAAAAGAAATGGTTTGAAACAACTGGCAGCTAAACATTTCGAATATGCTGTTAAGATAAATCCACAATTGTCGAATAATATAAACCGGATGAAATAGGAATTTATCTGAAATTATAACTACCCTTTTAATGATTGGTTGGTGCTATTATTTGTTTTATTGTGGAGTAATGGTAACGGGCGTTTAGTCGAAATCATTTTACCAAATGATTATAAAAAATTATTGCTAATACTATTTTGTTAATTATTATGAAGTAGTTATTGTGCATCTGTTCATTATGGATTAGAGAATTATAAGCAATTTTAACCTCTCTTATCAGTATATCAAATGATTTTGGCCTTATTATATTTTGTATAATAGAGGCGAAATTCGGGGATGCTTCTATGTCCTTATCTTTCTATTATGTTAGTATATGTACAAACCACAAAATTCAAAAAATGAAAAAAAATTTACTTTTTTTTATGCTGCTAATTTGTAGCATAAGTGTGCTGAGGGCACAAGAAAACTTTACAAATCCTATTGATATTGGAGTGTTGACAGGAAATTATGATTGTGGACAGGTTCCTTTTTCAGATACACGCTACACTCCGTCTTATGCTGATGATATCAATAATCCTAATCCTGATGTATTTTATAAATTTCAAGTATCGAGCAGGGCTACTGTAGAAATGGATATGTGTGATGCCAACTTTGATACTTATATATATTTGTATAATTCTTCTCAAACAAGAATTGCAGCTAATGACGATAGTGGTATCTGCGGGTCAACGGCAAGCTATTTAAGTCAAACCGTTGATGCAGGTACCTATTATATTATTTGCGAAGGATATAGTTCAAGGTCTGGCACTTATACGCTTGACGTTTATATTTCAAACGCAGCGCCTGTGCCTGATGTTGATCCACTTCCTACAATAAGCGGAGAATGCTCGGCAACTGTTACAGGTCCACCACCCACTGCAACCGATGAATGTGATGGTACTATTACTGGTACAACCACAAGTCCGTTAACCTATAATTCACCCGGAACTTATACCGTAGTCTGGCAATATTCAGATGGTGTTGATGTAACCACCCAAAACCAAACAGTTATTGTAACTGATAATACTGACCCGGTTCCGGATTTGGAAACATTGCCTGATGTGTTGGGAGAGTGTTCTGCTACAGTGTCAACAGTGCCAACCGCCACCGATAATTGTTCCGGAACCCTTAATGGTACAACTTCAGATCCTCTTACCTATAATACCCAGGGAACACATGTTGTAACGTGGAACTTTAATGATGGGAATGGTAACGTAGTAAATCAAAACCAGAACGTGATTATTGATGATATAACTGACCCCCTGGCCGTGGCAAAAGATATAACTGTTTATCTTGATGCTACAGGAAGCGTATCCATTGATTCGTCAGATATCAATAATGGGTCTTCCGATAACTGCGCCATTGCTGCCATTTCTCTTGATAAAGAAAATTTTAGTTGTAGCGATGTGGGCGATAACACTGTTGCGGTTACCGTTACAGATATTGGAGGAAACTCTGCAGAAGACACGGCAACAGTAACAGTGGAAGATAATATTTTGCCTACCGTACTTGCCAATAATAAACTTGTATTTCTTGATACTAATGGGTTGGCAACTTTGAGTGCAGCCGCAGTTGATGCTGGCTCGTATGATAATTGTGGTATAGACACCATGTATCTTTCGCAAGATACATTTTATTGCGATGATGTTGGTGGAATGCCGCCGGTGGCTGTAGGCGAAAAAAGTGGGCAGATTGATGTGCCTCCCGCGGGAGTACCTGTACAATTAACAGTTGTTGATGAACATGGGAATAGTAACAGCGATTGGTTCTATGTTAGTGTGCTGGATACCGTATCGCCGACAGCGTTGTGCCATGATACAACAATTTATCTTGATGAAATGGGAGTGGCAAGCCTTACGCCTGAGATGATTGATGGTGGTTCTTTTGACAATTGCGATATTGCGCTACTTGGTATTGACAGTAGTAGCTTTGATTGTAGTGATATAGGAGCTAATCTGGTAACATTAACCGTTGAGGACGTGAATGGAAACAGGTCATCATGTGTTGCCAGTATAACTGTTGCAGATACTATTTCTCCCAACTTAGAATGTTCAGATATAGTTGTTGAATCAGATGCAGATGCTTGTGGCACAATTGTTTATTACAATAAAATTATTTTTTCGGCAGATTTTACGAATGGGCAGGTTGCTACAAGCTGTGAAGATTGGCAGGCTTTTAGGGCAAGTTTATTGGCCGATTATACCTACGAAAAATTAACAATCATGGGATCTTTTGATGCCGAAGGAGTTTCTGTAACGGATAGTGAAAAGGTACAGCAAATTGCTAATGCACTCCGCGCTGGAACTGATGTTACTGTTAACGACGCAGAACGAGTGTGGAGAGTTGGATCCTGTGGTTCAGGGATTGAACTCAGTGCTGCGGGAAGTATTTGCTCATGTCCTTCTGATGAATATATTGTTCGGCCATGCATTGGAAATAGTAACTGGGGAGGAGCAGGAACAGCAACTTGTAACGGCCCAACGCAGACTATTAGTGTAGAGTTTGAAATTACCCAAAGTATATCAGATGAAGATAACTGTGATGTTGAAAGTGTAGTTTATTTGCCGGAAGACGGTTCTTTTTTGCCGGTGGGAGAAACCACAGTAATAAAAACAATAACTGATCAATCGGGAAATTCCTCACAATGCGAATTTACCGTTACCGTAGAAGACCGCACAGCCCCAACTGTTTTGGCTAATGATACACTGTTGTTTCTCGATGCGGATGGATTGGTAGCTTTAAGTGCAGCCGGAGCTGATGACGGTTCGTTTGATAACTGCAATATCGATACGATGTACCTCTCTCGGGATACATTTGACTGTGATGATGTTGGTGAAATGCCACCGGCAGTGGTGGAAGAAAAGAGTGGGCAGATAGATGCACCTCTTATGGGAGTTCCCGTGGAATTAACCGTTGTTGATGAACATGGAAATAGCAGCAGCGACTGGTTTTATGTAAGTGTGTTGGATACTGTATCTCCAAACGCCCTTTGTCATGATACTACAATTTATCTTGACGATGAGGGTATGGCAAGTCTTACTCCGGTCATGATTGATAATGGTTCTAACGACAATTGTGGCATTGCCATGCTTAGTATCGACAGTAGTAGCTTTGATTGCAGTGAAATAGGAACAAACCTGGTCACGCTAACTGTGGAAGATGTTAACGGAAATTATTCTTCATGTATGGCAACCGTGACTGTTGCCGATAGTTTAAAACCAATTGCTGTAGTTAATAATCCAACAATTTATTTAGATGCAAATGGAGAGGCGACACTAACCGCATCTGAAGTTGATGCCGGATCTGCGGATAATTGTGGCATTGACACGATGTATTTATCACGTGATACTTTTTACTGTGATGATATCGGAAGTGGAGTTCAACAGGAGGTAAGTTTAAAAAGTGCAGAATTTTTTCCTCCTACTACAGGTAGCGTTCCGGTAACTTTTACTGTAGTTGATGTCAACGGCAACAGTTCTTCCAATATCTCATGGGTAAATGTTCAGGACACAATTACTCCTTTTGCTATTTGTAAAGACACTGTATTGTTTCTGGGAGAAGATGGAGTTGCTTCTTTAGACTCTTCAGATTTGGATAATGGCTCAAGCGATGCCTGTGGCATAGCGTCATACGCGCTAAGTAAAAGTGTTTTTACGGGTGTTGATGTTGGAGTAAACCTGGTAGAACTCACCGTAACCGATATTCATGGAAACTCAGCAGTTTGCACCTCAACAGTTACGGTTCAGGATACTATTGCCCCGGAGCTGTGGTGCCAGAATGTAGGGGTAACACTTGATGAACAAGGCGAAACCCGCATTTATGCTGCATTTGTTCTCGACAGTGTTTACGATGCCGGAGGTATTGCCTCGTATACTGTTGATATAGATAAAATGGATTGTAGCCATGTAGGCAAAAACATTGTTACCCTAAGCGTAAAAGACTATGGAGGCAATGTAACCACCTGTACAGCCCAGGTAACCATAAACGATTTATTTGCGCCATTTGTAGCTTGCCGCGATTTTGCAGTTGCCTTAAATGCCGAAGGTTTTGCCGAGGTACCGGCCGACAGTATTGATGCCGGATCAAGCGATGCCTGTGGTATTGCCGGCATGGAGTTGTCGCAAACAGTATTTACCGCTTCCGATTTAGGCGAAAACACCGTAACCCTTTATGTAAGCGATGTAAATGGCAATACCGATAGCTGCCAGGCGGTAGTAAGGGTAACAGATAACATCGCACCTGTTGTTAATTGTAACCCGCTGGAAGTGTGGGTAAGCGATGAAAACGACTACGAACTAAGCCCGGCAGACCTTGCCGAACTGGCTGCCGGCAGCCTCGATAATGCCACGGAATTCGATAGCCTGACTATCGGGGTAAGTCCATCGGTATTTAGCTGCAGCCAGGCCGGCGATTCAGTAACAGTTGAAGTAATGGTTACCGATGAATCGGGCAATGAAAGCAGCTGTGAAACCAAAGTATATGTGAGTTATTTACTTGCTGCGGAACTGGAAGATATTGAGGTAACTCTTGATTCGGGGCAGTGCGAAACAAGGGTTGATTACCCTGAGTTTTTCGCAAACGGCTGTGCCACATTTACACTTGTTGACGGCTTGGGGGCCGATGGCCTTTTCCCTGTAGGAAGTACCGTTGAAAGCTGGGAAGTAGTTGCTGGCACCCAGGTAGATACTGTAACATTTGCCGTAATTGTAGAAGCTCCGAACCAGGTTCCAACACTTGATGCCACAGCTGATACCACCGTTGCCGAAGACCAGGTACCGGAGCTATTGCTGACAGGAATAAGTGCGGGCAACGATTGCCAGGCACAGGCGCTGACAGTAACAGCAAGCAGCATTGCCGATGGCTTACTGGAAACCATAGCTGTAGACTATGAAGCCGGAAGTACAACTGCGGTACTTACCCTCTCGTTTATTGCCAACCAGAGTGGCGAGGCCGAGGTAGTGGTAACAGTGGAGGATGAAATGGGAGCAAGCATTACCGATACATTTGTGGTAACTGTAAGCCCTGAAAATGATGCCCCGGAGCTGGTGAAAATGATTGAAGACCAGCAGCTCCAGGCCGAAGATGAGCTAATAGTTACATTGAGCAAAGTATTAGGCGAAGTATTTGCCGATGCCGATGGCGATGAGCTTAGCTGGACATTTATGCTTGCGGGCGACAGTATTCCTGCGTGGATGACGACAGAAGAAACAGCCACCGAATATGTTCTTGATTTTACACCGATGCGTTCAGATACCGGTTGTTATACAATAGTAGTGCAGGTGAGCGACCCAGCCGGAGCAACAGCGCAGGATAGTTTTGAGCTTTGTGTAACAAGCATTCCGGTTGCAGTTGTTGATTTCGGCGAAAGTGTATTTGATGTAGTCATGTATCCGAACCCATCCAAAGGGATGATACGTGTTGAGCTGGAGACAAGCTCGGGATCAGCAACAGAGGTATCGGTTAGTAATGTTGCCGGAGCAGAAGTTTTCCGCAGGTCATACCTTTCGGGCGATGCAATTCAGCTTGATTTATCAGGCCATGTGAGCGGCATGTACCTGGTACGTGTAGCACAGGATGGAAATCAGGTTATCCGAAAACTGATACTCGACAAACAGTAAAGGTTCGAACTAACACCTATAAAAAAACAGGAACCAATCGGTTCCTGTTTTTTTTATAATCATTTTTTGTTACTCCCTTTTTAAGGTTTAGCTTCCGCTAAAATCAACGGCATCAAACAATATTGATGGGGTGCGAACTGAAGAGTCTGTTTTTACATCTGAACCCAATTCTTTTATATTCATTAGCAGCGTTTTCATATTACCAGTAATGTTCATTTCTGATACAGGCTTAACAACTTGGCCTTTTTCAATTAAAAATCCATCAATACCGTATGAGAAATCGCCGGTTGATCCATTGCAGTTTCCACCGTTAAAACCGGTCACAAATATTCCTTTGTCGATTGAGGCAATAAGGCCCTCAAGGTCTTTTGTGCCAGGTTCAAAAACAATATTCGTAGTACTTCCGCCTGTTGGTTCAGTTTCCAACTTTTTAGCGTAATAGGTGTCAATGTAATAGGTTTTCAGCACTCCTTTATCGAAAATGCTGCGTTTTTTTGTCGCCAGGCCCTCACCATCAAATAAACGCGAACCACGGCCTCCAACAATAAACGGGTCATCGGTTATGCTAAGCTTGTCCGAAGCAACTTTTTCATTTAACTTGTCGATTAAAAATGAATTTTTTTGCTGAATAGAAGCACCGTTAATTGCTTCTAATACCGGACCTAAAAGGCGGCCTACAACACGATTTTCCACCAGCATTGGCATGGTGCCCGATTTTATTTTTTCGGCTCCAATTTTTTCAATAGCTCTTTTTAGGGCAGTAGTTCCGGTTCCGTCCTTTTTCAAATCATTAAACTTAATGGCACTTTCGCCCCAGCTAAATTCGGGGCGGGCATCACCACCTTTTACCGAAACTTCTGTACGTATGGCGAAATACGAATTTGCAGTGTCGCCCTCAAAACCATTGCTGGTAACCATAACACGCTCGCTTAAACCATCGTAGTAGCTCGATGAGACAGAGATTAAGCGCTCATCTTTTCCTAAAACTTCTTGCTCTGCGGCAAAAGCCAAATCTATTTTCGTTTTCGGATCGATGTTGTTAAAGTTGGCATCCAATGCGCCCAAATCTTTACCGCCACCTTTGTAATACAATTCCGGTTCAGGCAAAGTACGGAAAGGGTCTTCTGATAAATAGCGCGTACCATCAATTGCTTCCTCGATAAAACGGGCTAAATCTTCTTTTTTCATTCGGCTGGTAGAGTGGGCCGAGTATTTTCCGTCTACAAATAAACGAATGGAGAGACCACTCTGGATGGCTTGTTCCAATTTATCGATTTTTTCTTCGCGAACCTCAACGCTGCTGCCCGTGCTGTTTGATATACTTACGCTTACTTGCTGAGCACCATTTTCTAATGCATGGTTCATAGCCCATTTGGCCAATGTATATTTTTCTTCTTTTGTCATTGTTTTAAAATTTAAACATTAAACTTTTGGGTTTTAGGCATTGGTTCCACCAACAGTCATTTTCTTAACTAAAACGGTTGGAAGCCCAAGAGTTACCGGAACAGATTGTCCGTCTTTTCCACAGGTCCAGGTACCGCTGTCGTTTTTGTAATCGTTGGCAGCCATGGTAATATCGGCCAGTGCCTGCGGTCCGTTTCCTACAATGTTAATGTCTTTTATCGGGGTGGTGAGTTTTCCGTTTTCGATAATGTAGCCCGATTTTACAAAGAAGGTAAAGTCTCCGGCTCCAATTTTCACTTCTCCATTGCTAAAATTGTCTACATAAACACCATAGTCAACGGCTGCAAAAATCTCTTCAGTGGTATGCGGACCGTTTTCCATGTAGGTTGAACGCATGCGTGGCAATGGCATGTGGCGGAACGATTCGCGACGTCCGTTACCGGTTGGCTCAACACCGTAATGTTTGGCGCTAATACGGTCGTGAATGTATGAATTTAGCATTCCGTCTTTTACGAGGTAAGTTTTTTGAACATCGTTTCCTTCGTCGTCGATATTTATGGCACCGCGGTCGTTTGGCAATGTTCCATCGTCGATGATATTAATAAATGGTTCGGCTACTTTTTTGTTTAGCTTGTCGCTAAATATCGAAGTCCCTTTTCGGTTAAAGTCGGCCTCAAAAGTATGCCCAATTGCTTCGTGTAGCAGAATTCCTGAACCTCCGGCACCCAAAACCACCGGCATTTCGCCAGCTTTTGGTTTGCCTGCTTTAAAAAGTAGGTTGGTTCTGTCAACGGCTTCGTTGGCTAATTCATCAACCAGTTCTTCGCTCAACCATTCAAAACCTCGTCGTACCGATCGGGCGGCATAGGCATTCTCAATCTGCTGGCCGTCTTGCATAATACAAACGGCGTAAAAACTCACCATTGGCCTGTAGTCGTATGTTAACCGGCCTTCCGAGTTGTAGAACAAAACATAGCTGGTTTCGTCGCGCATGCCTGCGTTAACCTTTATAACTTTATCATCTAGTGCAAAAATTTTGTCGTTAATTTTTTGTACAAAAGGTACTTTGTCTTTTACCGAAACATCTTCCCATTTTTGTGAGATTTTGTAAAAGTTAGCAGGAATTTTTTCGTTAAAGCTTTTTGCATCGAAGCTGGCACTGCTATTGGCAATGTTTGCCGCAAGTTTTGCTGCGTTAATCATTTCGTCGAGTGCTAAATTCTCTGAATAGGCAAATCCCGTTTGGTCGCCGTTGAGCACGCGAATACCTACCCCAAAATCGATGTTCGAATAGGCACTGTTAACTTTTCCGTCCTGTAAACCCAGGCTGTTGAATTTTTTATGTTCAAAAAATAAATCGGCATAGTCGCCACCTTTGCTCATGGCAGTTGCAATAACTTTTTGCAACATTTCGGTAGTTACTTCAAAATGGTCTAAATAACTTTTCACGTCTGCTGAAATTTGTACGTTTTGGCATGATTGCGCTAAAGGGGGTAAAATCATACTCCCCGCTGCAAACATACCACTTGTTTTAATAAAATTACGTCTGTCAACTTTCATAGTGCATGTATTTGTTTTTAATTTTCATTTGTTTCTAAGCATACATTTGAAACCAATTAGTAAACAGTGTAAATATAGAATTACACCAATCTCAAACAATCTTTATAAGCAGCAGGTTTTGTTATGGTGTAATCATAAATTACGCACTTTTGTTTTTGTGGTGCAGGGTGTGGTATTTTTGGGGGTGTTTGTGTTAAAAACACCTATTGGGCAGTAATTTGTGGGTGTTTTGTTGGGTCTGCCGGAATAAATGTATGGCTTAATTTTTAGGGGGTGCCATCCTGGTTGGGGTGTCTGACAAAAATCTATATTCAATGTAAATTTTGTATTAATTTATTACAATTTGTTAGAAAAAAGCTTTTTCAAGTTTCATTTAAACATATTTTTGTAGTCGACAGTTAGAAAAAATCTACATTTAAATAAAATTTATTACATCATGAAATCAAAATTGGAATACATTTGGTTAGATGGTTCTGTACCAACTCAACAACTAAGAGCAAAAACTCGTATAGCTGAAAACTTCAGCGGGAAATTGGAAGACTGTCCAGTTTGGTCATTCGATGGTTCTTCAACGAATCAGGCTGGTGGCGAATCTTCAGACCTTCTTTTAAATCCTGTTTTTATTTGTCCAGACCCAGACCGCAAAAATGCGTACCTGGTAATGACAGAAGTGTTGAATCCGGATGGAACTCCACACGATACAAACGGCCGTGCCCATATCGAGGAAGAAGATGAAGACTTCTGGTTTGGTTACGAGCAAGAGTATTTCTTGTACGATCCAAAAACTCGTTTGCCATTAGGTTTCCCTGCAGGTGGTTTTCCTGAGCCTCAAGGACCTTACTATTGTGGTGTAGGTGGTTCTAAAGTATTTGGTCGCGAATTGGTTGAAGAGCATTTCGACCTTTGTTTAGAAGCTGGTTTGAATGTTGAAGGTATCAATGCAGAGGTAGCTGCCGGACAGTGGGAGTACCAGATTTTTGCCAAAGGTGTTCACAATGCCGGAGACCAAATTTGGGTATCACGTTATTTATTGGAGCGTACTGCTGAGAAATATGGTATCGATATCGAATGGCATCCAAAACCACTTGGAAAAGACCTTGACTGGAACGGTTCGGGTATGCACGCTAATTTCTCAAACGGAATTATGCGTTCTTGTGGCGACGAAAAAGTATTTACTGCAATTTGCGAAGAGTTTGGTAAATTCATTCCTGAGCACATTGAAGTATACGGTGCCGGTAACGACCAACGTTTAACAGGTCTTCACGAAACGCAATCAATCGACGAATATAGCTATGGTGTTTCTGACCGTGGTGCTTCTATCCGTATTCCTGTAGGAACTGTTGAAGATGGTTGGAAAGGTCGTTTGGAAGACCGTCGTCCTGCTTCAAATGCCGACCCATACAAAGTTGGTGCACGTATTGTTAAAACTGTTCGTGGCGTTAAGCTATAAACAACGATTATAAATTTATTATCTAAATAAAAAGCTGTTGGTCTGTATTGACTGACAGCTTTTTTTTGTTCAAATTTGCCAAAAATTTACCTGGCCGTGTTCAAAAAGAAAATAGAAATAAATCATCACTTGTTCTACGAAACTTCGCATTCGCCGTCGCTGGTTGATATTGTTGGCCCCGAGCAACTTGGCGATGTAGTTGACTTTTGTTTTATTGAAAATCCTTACTATCCGGATGAGGACTTATTGAAAAAATTGCAAGAGAAACTTCCGGTTGTTATAAAATCGTATCCATCAAGCAACCCCATTCTTGCGCAAAAAGACTTGTCGGCGGTGGTACATGTAAAGCCCGAGTTTTTGATACTTGGCAATGGCGCAACCGAACTGATTACAATTATTCAAGGCCTGCTGGTTGAAGATATGGGCATACCAGTTCCCACCTTTAGCGAGTACATTGAAAAGTTGCAGAATATGGAAAAGGTAAAGCTTTTTCAATTGCCTGCAGATAAGCAGTATCGGCTTGATTTGGCAGCTTATGCCGATTGGCTGGAGGCCGAAAAATTATCATCGGCTTTAATTATAAATCCGGGAAATCCAACCGGGCAGTTCATTTCGCGCGAGGATCTTATCGCCTTTCTCGAGCGAATGAAAAAGTTAAAACTGGTGTTGCTTGACGAATCGTTTATTGATTTTGCCGGTGAGGAAATTCCAAGTCTGATGCCTTTTGTGGAGGAATTTAAGAACCTGGTAATCGTGCGAAGCATGAGCAAGCATTGTGGTGTTCCCGGTTTGCGATTGGGGTATTGCTGTACGGCTAATAGTCATTATTTGAGTAAAATACGGGCGGCGCTGCCGGTTTGGAATATTAATACGCTTGCCGAATATTTTCTAACCCAGTTAAAAGAAACTGATACCGTTTACCACCAGGCGCGAAAAAGAGTGATAGCTGATGTTCGGGAATTGTATGACAATTTGAGTAAGCTTGAGGGCTACGAGGTTTATCCGTCGCAAAGTAATTTTATACTCATAAAAATAAAGCATAACCTTACGGCCTACGAGTTGCAAATGAGGTTGCTGCAGGAGTTTGGAGTGTACGTGCGCGACTGTTCAAATAAAGTTGGCTTAGACAACAAACACATTCGTGTGGCTTCAAAAGGTCGCGATAAAGATCAGTTGTTGGTTTACGCTCTAAGAGAGTTAGCCAACGCTATTCCCTAATTCGAAATTCCCTGATTTTTAAAGATCAATAACTGCGGAATCGCAAACATAGGTTGGGATAATTCCGGAGCTTCCTATTTTTATTTTGGCATTATCGGCTAAAGTGTTTCCCGAAAGTACAAGAGCCGTGTCGAGTCCAAATTTATTTCCGCCAATAATGTCGGTAAAAAGCGTGTCGCCAACCATCAAAATCTCCTTGCGTTGTATATCCGGAATGTCTTTTAAAGCCCGCTCGTAGGCCAGTAAAAACATTTGAGCATCTGGTTTGCCAAATCGAATAAATTTCTTTCCTAAAATTTTTTCAACCAAATCGGCTAACCCTCCAACAGCTACCGCAATGTCGTTTTTGTTTACCGGGTAATTTTTGTCGGTATTGGCCACAATAACGGTCATGTTTTTTTTTCGCAACAGGTTAATGGTTTTATTAATGTCGGTATTCCAGTCGAAACCCTCGTCATCAAGAAAAGCAAACGATTCTACATGTTCCAGGTTGTCAAGGTCGATTTCGCCAATAGGAACTGTTTTTAAACCGGCCGTTTCAATGTAGTGGGCAGAGTCTTTTGTTCCCAGGTAGGCAACAGCATTGCCGTTAATGAGTTTGGTTTTAAAAAACTCCATGGCCAGCATGCCCGACGACAAAATTTTATCAGTAGTAATTGATGGTAAGCCATGTTTGATGTACCATCCTGATAGTTCTTCCGGACTGCGCGATGAATCGTTGGTTAAAACATAATAAGGGATTTGTTTTTTTTCGAGGTAAACAAAGGTATTGGCAATGTCAGGAATAAGTCCTTTATGGTTTTTAAGTACGCCAAAGGCATCAAAAAAAACTGCTCGGTAGTTTTTTACTACACTTCTAAAACTTCTTGTTCTCATTTTTCAGTATCAGAGTTTTAATGTTTTTAAAATTTTCTCTACCCTGTAGTTGGCGTCCAGGGCGGGGAAATAAACGTCGTAGGCTTCCTTAATTAGTTTATTCGAATAGTATCTTCGGAAAAAATAAGGGCCGTCTTTTATTACATAATTCAAAATAAAAAAGCGGTAAACTTCTTTAATCAAATGCACTTCGGGTAGTGTTAACGGAAAAATTCTGTGGTACTCCTTCAGGAAGAGCATAAAGCGGTCTTCCATTAAAGTATCAACCAGGTAGCTAAATACGGTTCGGTCGCCAACATCAGAAACAACACGACTAAAAAAATAAAAATCCATCACCCGCGACGACATGCGAAACCAGTCGTAATCCCAGCGCGAGTAAAATTTTCCGTCGCCTGTAATTGAAAAGTTACCGATGTTCCAGTCAACCAGCACCGGAATGGTTTCAATTTCGGTGTTGTAATTTACCCGGTCGGCATTTTCTAAAAAATTATCGGCATGGCGCAAAATCATATCTTTATGATCCAGTTGCATTTTTATTTCGCTTTTGTGGATCGAGCGTTTGAGTTTCTGAATATCGGTAATTACATTTTTTGAGGACGGTGGTAGCTGGTTAGAAACATTGGTGCAGGCTTTATGAAAACGAGCGAGTTCGCGACCCAGCTTTTTTATGTGTTTTTCATCCAGCCGGCGCGGCAGTTTATTTCGGATTTGAATAGGATTGTAAAAAACCACCCATGCACTGCGTTGGCGTTCGTGGTAGCGATAAATAAAAAGTTCGTTACGTTTTACCAGCGATTGGGCCAAAAACATTTGATAAGGATATTCGAGGTTGTTGGCCAGGTTGTTAATGATAATGTGATCTTCGCGAAAATCCTCGAAATTTCCGTATTCCGAGAGTTTTGCAAATACGGGCTCTCGTTTGTAAAACGAAATTTTATAAACGTGGTTTGTTGAAACTTTTGCACTCACGTCAAAAACGCCTTTAATTTCGTGTCTTTCGCCATCAAATTCTTTCCAGGCCAGTTTAATTATTTGTGCGTAGTCTAATTTTTGCATCATCTTCAGTTCGTATTCAAAAGGTTTTACTACCGTCTTTCAAGGTTCGGTAATTATATAATTTCAAAGTATCTGTTTAGTTCCCACTGCAGGTCTTTGTTGGCTGCCTGCTTATATTCCCATTGGCGCGTTTTGGTAAAATGTTTTACAAAAGCTTCGCCAAAAAGCTCTTTGGCAATAGCCGAATTGGCCATTTTTGTTGTGGCCTCTTCAAGGGTTTCGGGTATGGTACCATTGCTTAGGTGGAGGTAGCCATTGCCCCTTACCGGGTGGCTGGTTAACGGCAATTGGTGTTTTATTCCGTACAGCCCGGCAGCCAGCGAGCCTCCCAAAGCCAAATAGGCATTGGTGTCGGCGCCAGGCACTCTGAACTCCAGTCGTGTTGATTTTTCATCTCCGGTAATAGCCCGCACCGCACAGGTGCGGTTGTCTACTCCCCAGGTTAGTGTGCGCGGAGCCCAGTCGCCTCCGCATAAGCGTTTGTAACTGTTGGGGTTAGGGGCAAACAGGGGCAGTATTTCAGGTAAACATTTTAATAGCCCGGCAATGTATTGTTGTGCGGTTGTGCTCAGATATTCAGGAGTGTCGGCATCAAAAAATAAATTTGTGTTTTGCTCTAAATCCCATAGGCTTTGGTGAATGTGGCCTCCGCATCCCGGAAGTTTCGGGTTCCATTTTGCCATAAAACTGGCCATAAAATTGTGTTGATAGGCAATTTCTTTAACAGCCGATTTAAAAAGTAAAGCCTTGTCGGCGGCAGCCAAAACCTCGTCATAAATAACTGTTGCTTCCATTACACCTGGTCCTGTTTCGGTGTGCATACCTTCAAGCTGAATGTTAAACCGGTGGAGCAATTCAAATAAATCGTTAAAATAGGACTGGTTAAGCGAGGTGCGTAAAATCGAATAACCAAACATTCCGGGGGTTATCGGTTTTAGATCGCTGAAATTGGTTGCGGCAATTTCGCTGGGTGTTCCCATAAAATTAAACCATTCAAATTCTTGCGAGAAAATAGGTTTAAAACCCATTTCCCGGCTCTGTGCTGCAACACGTTTTAATAAACTGCGCGAACAGGCTGATTCTGCATATTTTCGGTCATTACTAAAATCACCCAGAACAAAAGGCGTGTTGTTCTCCCATGGAATTTCCCGATAAGTTTCGTTGGCAACAGTTGCTTTGGCATCGGGGTAACCAGTATGCCAGCCGGTAATCTCGCTGTTTTCGTAACAGGCATCGGCACAATCCCAGCCAAATATTACATCGCAAAAACCCAGACCATTCTCTAGGGCATTGCAAAATTTATCTTTATGAATGTATTTGCCTCGCAGAATTCCATCAATATCTGCAACGGCGAACTTTATTTTTGTCGAATCCTGGTTCTTTATTTTAATCAGTAGCTCTTCTGTATTCATTATTAGCGCTAAATTTTATTTAAAATAAACGATGTTTCAGAAAATAACAAATACATCCACAGCAACTTTCTTTTAAATCGGTTGAAAAAAACGATGTTTGTTTGGCAGAAAAGTAAAATTTTGGCAATACCACCCTGGTGTTGCCCAGGTTGAAGGAAATAATTTATTAAAAAATGCAGTTTGGGTATGATAAATATCAGGATTGACTTGATAAATTGTTAATTTTGAGGTCAGACAAAAAACAGACTTAAATAAATTAATCATGGCACAATTTAGATTTAAAGCACTTGAGGAAGTGCTTAACCGCCGGCCGGATGAAGTAGTAAGAGAAGAGAATCTGGTTTCGGATTATTTTGGTATGCTGGTTTTCGATCAGTCCAAAATGAAAAAATATTTATCGAGAGAAGCATATAAGGCAGTAACCGATGCGGTAGAGCGCGGCACAACTGTTGATCGGAAAATGGCTGATCAGGTGGCACAGGGAATGAAAGCCTGGGCTATTGAAAACGGCGCAACACACTACACGCACTGGTTTCATCCATTAACCGATGGTACCGCAGAAAAACATGATGCGTTTATTGTGCACGGTGCCGATGGTGGCGTTATCGAATCGTTTTCGGGCACGCTTCTGGCACAACAAGAACCCGATGCTTCATCGTTCCCCAGTGGCGGAATTCGCCAAACTTTTGAAGCACGGGGGTACACCGCCTGGGATCCCACATCGCCTGCTTTTATTAGCGAAACAACCTTAACTATCCCAACTATTTTTATTTCGTACACCGGCGAAGCGCTTGATTACAAAACCCCATTGTTGCGTGCTATAAATGCTATTGATAAAGCCGCAACCGATGTATGCCAGTATTTTGATAAAAATGTTACCCGTGTTCAAGCCAATTTGGGTTGGGAACAAGAATATTTTTTAATTGACGAAGCCCTGTTTATGGCTCGACCTGACCTGGTGTTAACCGGAAGAACTCTGATGGGGCATTCTTCATCAAAAGACCAACAGTTGGATGATCATTATTTTTCATCAATACCAACCCGTGTAAATAAGTTTATGCAGGATGTTGAGAATGAAGCTTACAAACTTGGAATCCCGGTAAAAACACGTCATAACGAGGTGGCTCCCAATCAGTTTGAGCTGGCCCCAATTTACGAAGAGGCCAACCTGGCTAACGATCATAACCAGCTGTGCATGGATATTATGCAAAAAATTGCACGCCGGCATAAATTCCGTATTCTGTTCCACGAAAAACCTTTTGCCGGAATTAATGGCTCCGGAAAACATAACAACTGGTCGCTGTCAACCGATACCGGAGTTAACTTGTACTCTCCCGGTAAAAATCCAAAATCAAATTTACAGTTTTTAACCTACGTAATTAATACCTTAAAAGCTGTTTACGATAACCAGGATTTATTGCGTGCAAGCATTTTAACGGCCTCTAACCAGCATCGCCTGGGAGCCAACGAAGCACCGCCATCCATTATCTCAGTATTTTTAGGATCAGAAGTTTCTGCAATGCTCGACCTGATGGAAGAAGCAGTGGTTGACCGAAAAATGACACCGGATGAAAAAACTGCATTGAAACTGAATATTGGCCGTATTCCAGAAATTATTCTGGACAATACCGACCGTAACCGTACATCGCCGTTTGCCTTTACCGGAAACCGCTTCGAGTTTCGTGCAGTAGGGTCAATGGCTAACAATGCCTCTGCATTAATTGTGTTAAACACTGCCATGGCCGACCAGTTGAAAAAATTTAAAGCCAATGTTGATGCTTTAATTGACAAAGGAATTAAAAAGGATGAAGCCATATTCCAGGTGCTGAAAACACTTATTATTGCCACCAAATCAATCCGCTTTAACGGAGATGGGTATAGCGACGACTGGGTGAAGGAAGCCGAAAAACGCGGTTTAACCAACATCAACAATGTTCCCGATAGTTTGGCTGCGTACCTGCGTCCAGAGAATAAAACGTTGTTTGAACGAAACGGAATTTTTAACGAAGCAGAAATAGACGGACGCGTTGAGGTTGAGTACGAAAAGTTCATCATGAAAGTACAGATTGAATCACGCGTTTTGGCCGATATTGCCATAAATCATATCGTGCCAACGGCGGTTCAGTATCAAACCATGCTGCTCGAAAATGTGAAGAACCTGAAAGAGGTATTTCCGGCTGAAGAGTTTAATTCGCTGGCAGGTGGCCGTTTAGAGCTGATTAAAGAAGTTGGCGGGCATATTTCGGCAATTAAAACATTGCGTAAAGAGATGATTGCTGCGCGTGCCAAAGCCAATAAGGTAGAAGATGTTATTGAACGTTCGAAAGAATACGACAAGGAGGTGCGCCCATTCCTCGATGAGATAAGAGGCCACATTGACAGGCTCGAACTTATTGTGGACAACGAAAAATGGCCCTTGCCAAAATATCGCGAACTTTTATTTGTTCGCTAAGCAAAATATGCAGTTATTTAAAAAAGACTTTTCGTTGCGGAAAGTCTTTTTTTATTTGCATACTTAAGCAACTTATATTACGTTAGTTAAAAGACGTATTAATTAATTAAGCATAGTAGGTAAAAAAATTTTACTTTTACTCCCCGAAATTGAATGGGTATGAAGCAGGTTAAACTAGCTGTTTTTTTTATTGTAATTATTATTTTAAGCGGATGCGGATCGGCTAAACACGGTCGCGATGCTCTGTTATCGCAAGATATTGGCGAATACTATAAAGCCATTGAAAAATACCGTAAAGCACGGAAGAAAGAAAAGAGCCGGCAAAAACGAATTGAGTACGCGTATAATTTGGCCGAGTGCTACCGAACAATTGGAATGTACGATTATGCAGCACAGAATTATAAATTCGCTTTACGTTTGGGGTATGACGATAATGAAGCTTTGCTGCACTACGCTGAAATGTTGCGTATTACCCAAAAGTACGAAGAAGCCTACGAAACTTATCGTACTTATCTCGATTCTGTTCCGGGCGACCAACGGGCTCTTGATGGTGTTGAAGCCATGCGTAAAACACAGGAGTGGGTAGCTAATCCAACACGTCATATTATTAATCCGATAAAAGAAATTAACTCGCGCGAAAGCGATTTTGCCCCGGTATTTGTTGGAGGCCGCGATAACGAAATATTTTTTACTTCGTCGCGAAAAGCTGCAACCGGAAAAAAAGAAAGCATGATAACCGGGCAAAAATATACGGATATTTTTAGGGCAACCTTTGGTGTGCAGCGGCAAAAGTGGGAACAGCCCAAATTGCTCGATGAAAATTTGATTATAAATACCGGCGATGAGGAAGGTGCCGTTAGCCTTAACTCAACCGGAGAAGAAATGATATTTACCCGTTGCCGTTACGATAAATCGCAGGCTATGGGTACCGAGCTGTACTCTACCTCTCAGTCGAGAGGATCGTGGTCGGGGCCCATAAAACTCGAAATTGTTGGCGATAGTACTGTTGCTGCTCACCCCGCACTAAGCCCCGATGGAAGCGAAATTTATTTCGTATCGGATATGCCCGGCGGGCAGGGAGGAAAAGACATTTGGAAAGCTACTGTTGAAGGTGGTAACTACGGAAAACCGGTAAATTTAGGTCCGGTTATAAATACATCGCGCGACGAAATGTTTCCTTTTGTTCGCGATAATGGTGAATTGTATTTTGCCTCAAACGGACATATTGGCCAGGGAGGACTCGATCTTTTTCATGCCCATAAAAATGAAGACGGTATTTGGGTAGTTGAAAACATGGGATCGCCAATGAACTCGCCGGCTGATGATTTTGGGATTGCTTTTGTAAGTGGCGAAAATAAAGGAATGTTTACTTCAAACAGAAAAGGATCGCGTGGTGATGATATTTATTCGTTTGTAGTTCCTCCGAAAGTTTATGAGATTGAAATAGAGGTGTTTGATAAAGAAACAGCCTCGCGGTTGGATGGTGCAACCATGCGGGTTATTGGTACCGACGGAACAAACTTAAAAGTGCGGGCAAAAGGCGGAAGGTTTAAAATGAAACTAAAACCTGAAACTGAGTATGTTTTTGCGGCATTTAAAGATAGCTACTTGCGGGATAAAGCTGCCGTTAATACCATTGGCCTTGATGATAGTAAAGATTTTCGTTTTAGCATGTATCTTACACCAACCGATGCGCCAATTAAAGTTGACAATATTAACTACGAGTTTGGAAGCTGGGAACTTCTGGAGAGCTCGAAAACGGCTTTGGATACCCTGGTGGAAATACTGGTTTTTAACCCAACAATTACCATTGAGTTAATGGCGCATACCGACCATGTTGGAAGCGACCAGTTTAACTTCGATTTGTCGCAAAAACGTGCGCAAAGTGTTGTTGATTATCTTATTGAAAAAGGCATAAATCCTGACCGTTTAGTAGCAAAAGGTTATGGCGAAACATGGCCCAAAGCAGTAACCCGAAAGCTGGCCCGACAGTACGATTTCTTAAAGCGGGGCGATGAGCTGACTGAAGAATTTATTTTGCAGTTGCCGGAAGCCCAGCAGGAAATTGCCCGGGGCATAAACCGCCGAACTGAATTCAGAGTATTGTCGACCGATTTTATTGAAAAATTTGATGCTGAACCCGAAGGCTAAATTAGTTGCCTGCAGGGGTGTACGGAATGTGGAAATAAAAAACAGACCCTTCGCCAGGAGTGGAAGAAAAACCAATATCTCCCTGCATTAAATCAATATTTCCTTTGCAAATAGCAAGCCCGAGGCCTACACCGTCGGAAACATGAAGATTGTGGTGGTTTGCATTGTTAAAGCGGGTAAATATAAATTCCCGTGCTTTTTCAGAAATACCAATTCCGGTGTCTTCAACAAAAAACTTCAGTAAATTTTTCTCTTGTTTATAACTTAAACGAATGGTGCCCGAAGTTGTAAATTTATTGGCATTATTCAATAGGTTCATTAAAACTTGCCTAAGTTTTCCTTCGTCGCAAACAATAGAGTCGTTTTTGTCGGTAAGTCCCTTGTTTATAATTAGTTTGATGTCTTTTTTTAGAAGCGGACTTAAGGCAGAGCCAATTTCGTCGATTAATTCATTAAGGTGTACATTGGTGTTGTACACACTCATATTTCCGGTTTCCAACATTGATATATCGAGCAATTCGTTTACGATATATAGTAATTGGTTGGAGCTGTTGCGTATAATTGCCAAAAAGTGCCGGGTTTGTTTTTCGTCAAGTGTGTTGGTATTTAAAATGTCGGAGAAGCCAACAATGCTGTTCATTGGCGTTCTTATTTCATGCGAAATATTTTGAAGAAAGGCCGTCTTGAGTTCATTGCTTTTTTTTGCCTCTGCCTCTGCTTTTCGTAAACGTTTCAGGTGTCTTTTTAAAAGAAGAAAAAGCAGTAGGGAAGTGGTTGCAACGTAAAACCAACCTTTATAAGTTTGAAATTTTGTTAGTAGTTCGTTGTCGCTGGTTATTGTTAAAAGGAATTTGTCGGAGAATAAAATCCAAGCCCCTCCAATAAGCAGGTACAGAAGAGTGATACGATATTCAAACTTTATTTTTTGCATTGTTGCCCACAAACATAAATAAATTCCTAAAATTATAAGAAGTTTTACTGCCTTACCCGGCGGTCATGATTTCTTTTTGATGTTGTAGGCCACCAGCACCTCTCCATGGCGAACAAGCAGCATTCCGTTGTAAATGGCAGGCCTCGACCAGAATGGGCCATTGCCGTGGTTGATTTTAAACGAGCTCACGAGCTTAAACGATTTCGGATTTGCTTCTACCAGGGCCATGTTTCCGCGTTTTTCGTCGCAAAGGTATAACATCCCGTCGGCAGCTATTATCGGGCCTTTGTTGTAAAAGTCGGCAATCCATGTAATTTCCCCGGTAGCCCAATTCATACAAAGCCATTTGCCACTTTGCCGGCCCGTAAAATTCGAACCATATAAATAGCCATCTAAAAGCACTACGCCATGATTTTGGTTGTCAAAAGTCTGGTCTTCGTATTTTACGGAGACTGATTTTCCGTCAGGTGCAATTTTAAGCATGGTTGATTTTACATCCCAGCCGCTGGTAATCCACAAACAGCTGTCGCTGTAGGTGGGAACATTGGTTAATATAGTTGTGTTATCGCCATTTTTACTCAAATAATTGTGTTGAAAGCTCCACATTATTTCGCCGGTTTCAGCTTTTAGGCTCAACAGGTGTGTTTGGCTGGAGGCAATAATGTACTTGTTGCCACAATGGTTTATAAGTGTGGGCGACATATTTGAGCGTTTTGAATCCATCGATTCCGATTTCCAGATTAGTTTTCCGTTATTCTTATCAAGGGCAATCACCATGGTTGTTTTACCTCCAATAGAGGCTATTACCTTATCGTCAACTAATAGTGGCGATTCTGAAACGCCAAACATATCCCATTCGCTTTGGTATTGCTGGTGCAGGTCAACCTTCCAAATAATTTCACCATTTTCAGCATTCATGCATACCATCTCATCTAAACCCGAAATCAGGTATAATCGATTTGCTTCTAAAGTTGGTGTGCAACGAGCTTCGGGAAAAGAGTTGATCCAGGCTCTTCCGTAGGGTTTTTGCCACAAAACATTCCCGCTGGTATCAAGGCAGGTAATATTTTCCAGTGTGTCGATATTCCCCGTAGTGTAAATTCTGTTCTCAGTAGCAATGGTTGATGCATAGCTTTTACCCAAATTGCCGGCCACCCATAATACTTCAGGGCCATCTTCAGGCCAAACTTTCAGCAATTCCTGTTCGGGAAATAGTCCATCGCGATTGGGGCCCCGAAATTGAATAACCTGGGCATTAACCACAATAAATTGTGAAAACAGAAAAAACAGGATAAGGAGGGAAGTTGTTTTTGCAAGTTGGTTCATCGGAATTTCAATTATGTTTCACTTTCCATAACTTCTTGTAAGCGTTTTATTTGTGCCGGATTTCCGAGTACAAAAAGCTGGTCGTTTCTGGATAAAATCATTTGAGGATCGGGGTTGAAAACATAGCGTGCTCCGCTAATTTTTATTCCTATAATATTGGCCCCGGTATATTCCCGTACTTTAAGGTCGGCTATTGATTTGCCAACAAAGCGTTGTGCCAGTTTTTTACAAGATACCTCCTCAAGCGAAACATCGCGTGATTTCTGAAGCAGAATGTATTCGATAAACTCAACAACATCGGGTTGATGTACCAGTTTGGCCATGCGTTGTCCGCCAATACGTTCGGGCATAATCACATTTGTAGCGCCGGCACGTTTCAGTTTCATCTGGCTTTCGAGTTCCGAGGCCCTGCTTATTACCGTAAGGCCCGGATTCATGCTACGCGCTGTTAATACAACAAAAACGTTATCGGCATCGTTGGGAGTGGTTGCAATTAATGCTTTTGCCCGATGTATTCCGGCTTGTTCCAGAGTTTCTTCGTGGGTAGCATCGCCCTTTATATATAATAATTCCGGGTTGGAACGAACCCGCGAAATTACATTGTCGCGTTTGTCAAGAATTACAAATTCCACTTCGTTTTCAGCCAGTTCCATGGCTGCCTGCTCGCCATTTCGGCCATAGCCCACAATTATTACGTGGTCTTTTAGTTTTGCAATTTTTTTATCCACCCTGTACGTTTTTATATAGTTAGCCAATTCGCCGTCGAAAATAAAGCGGGCCATGTTTGAACCAACATAAGCCAAACTTCCCAAACTCATAATTATTAAAATAATCGTAAAAATCATCCCGTTTTCAGAGGGATCGTGACCAACGTGCTTAAAGCCAACGGTTGAGATGGTAATAACCGTCATGTAAAGGCTTTCAAGCAGTGTAAGGTCTTCAATGTAATAGTAACCGGCGGTTCCGAAGGTAAGTATTGAAATTAACAAGCCTACTCCAACTTTAATGGTGCGGCTCGAAACTTCCTGAAACTTATTAAACTGCTGGCTGCTTGTACTCATGTTAGTTGTCCTGATTTTTTATTGATGAAACTAATTTCACCCCTATGTGGCAATTTAAACATTTTTTTGGTTCGCAGTAACAGTTTTTTAATTGAAGTAGCGCCTGCGATTCAAAAGCCGAACGTGCCTGTATACCCAGCTTTGTCCATTTTGAAATAATTGAATTATGTTCGGACGGAAGCTGTTCTAAAAAGTTAAGCGCACGGTTTTTTAGTTCGTTTTTGTTTTGCTTCTCGCCATAAACAAAAAGAATAGGAATTACTACGTTTATTATTAGGATGTTGGCTGCTGTTTCGCCAAGTTCTTTCGGAGAATTGCTTTTGGCTGCCTTGTTAAAATTGTAATGCGAATTCCAGTATTCGGCAGCTTTAACCTGAAATAGTTTTTTCAGCTCCTCAATGGTTTGTGTTTCCAGTATACGCGAAAAAAGGCCTTGCCACTGGTAGATGAGCGAAGCCAATTGCGAAATTCTGATGGTTGGAAAATTAGCCGGACGCAGACGCAGAAACTTCCACAAATGACTTTCAATACCTTTTAATTGGTATTTTTTGTACAAAAACGAATACTCGTCGCGCAACTGTATAAAGTAATCGTCGCCTAAAAGTTGTTGGTTTAATAGTCCGGAGTTTCCAAAAAGCAGGGCTTCAAGCTGAAACCGGCTGTTTTTATGTTTTAACAGCAGTTGAATAGGCAGTGACTTTGCCAGGAGTTCAAATGGCGCGGCATTAACTTTAAAACCAAGCGTTCGGGCCAATACCTCAAAAAATGTGGTTTCCCAGTTGTTTTTGTTTTGCTGTAATTTGCTTTCTATGGCAAGTGTTTTATCCTCAAGTCGTTCAATCATTAAACGGTTAAACCCCAGTTGTAGAATAATCGGATCGATTCGATGAAAGTGATGTTCGCAAGCTATCCACGTGTCGGATTGAAGAAGTTGCTGGTAGTTGTGTTTAAGCAGTTCTGGGTATTGGATAATAAATGTGGGAATGGGGTTGCCGTTGCTTCGTGTGGTTGCGGTGTCGGCTGTTTCAACAACATGTAAAATTACGTTGTCGTACGCTTTGTTGGTGTGGTGTGCATGCTTATGCCAATCGGAAGCTTTTTTATGAATTTCAATATTTCCGGCCCAGATGGTTTTGTTTAGCTTAATTTTCGCATTAAAAAAATCGGGGCCTGCATTGGTGTTTGTTCTTCCCGGATCGATTATTTCAAGATGTTGTCCATCAGTAGTTTGAAGTTGCTTATTCAAATAAAGCTTGTTTTTCCAAATGTATTGAAGGAATTCTTCAGGCATACTTTGTGGGGTATTCATAAAAAACAGATTTGAATTTTTTTAAAGATAACTAAAATCCGTAATATAAAGTTTGCCTCTTTATTCGAAAGAAAAAATCTTTCAGCCCAACAGTTACTGCATTTTCTGAAAAATATCCCAAAGCACAATTCCGGCACTTACCGAAATATTAAAAGAATGTTTGGTGCCATACTGCGGAATTTCAATGGTTCCGTTGCACAGGTTTACAACACTTTGTTTTACTCCTTTCACCTCGTTCCCAAAAACGAGTGCAATTTTTTCTGCTTTACAAGGCTTAAAATCGGGTAACATTATACTGTTTTCTACCTGCTCAATGGCGAACACTTTAAAACCATCAGCCTGAAGTTTTTTTACCACATCTTCGGTGTGTTCAGTATATTCCCAATCAACCGATTTTTCGGCATCAAGTGCTGTTTTTCGAATTTCGTTATTCGGGGGTGTTGCTGTTATTCCACACAGGTAAATTTTTTGAATCAGCAAAGCATCAGAAGTACGAAAAACAGAGCCAATATTGTTGCAGCTTCTGATATTGTCGAGCACTACAACAAGAGGAGTTTTTTCTTTTTGTTTATATTCGTCAACTGTTAAGCGGCCAAGTTCAATGTTTCTGAGTTTTCTCATAAATCCAGTATTTTTTTTACCAGTTAACTTTAGCTCGTTTGAAAGGTTGCGACATACAGCGAGCTCCGCCACCACCGCGGGCAAGCTCAGATCCGGCAATGGTTACTACACATTTTTTATAATCGTTAACTTCCACTTTGCCATCAATTACATCGGTGGCAGTTAATACGTTGTAGCCGTTTTTCTCCAGCTCCTCAATGGTGTGGATATTCCGTTGGTAGCCCATAATTTTTCCCGGTGCAAAGGCAAAAAAGTTAGCCCCGCTATGCCACTGCTCACGTTCCTGAATCCAGGCGTCGCTACTGCCGCCGCAATAAATGGGTTTTAAATCCATTCCCAATTTTTTTAGTGCTTTTGGCAGGTTGGGCATTTCTTCAATTTTACTTACCTCTCCGTTTTCTATTTCAATATGTATGGTTTTAAAACGGCTCATCCCAAAAATAACGGGCGGGTATACCATGCATTCATCGGTGTTCAGAAAAGTAAAAACCATATCAAGGTGTATAAAAGATTCTGGAGTTTCAGGAAGTTCCTGAACAATAATATGGTGTTTCTCTTTTTTTTGTTTTTTAATATTTTCGATAATAAAATCAATTCCCTGAGTGCTGGTGCGAACACCGGTGCCAATCACAAAAATATCGTCGCGGGCAATTTGTACATCTCCTCCTTCAACCATCGATTTTCGGTTCACCATTATTCCGTCCTTTGGTTTTCCTGGATTCAGAATGGTGGTTTCAATTAAAGGGTGGTATTTATAAATGGCTTCCATGATAATTGATTCGCGCTCGCGCACCGGATTTGCCATTTTTCCAACCAAAATATTGTCATTCATTGCCATGGCCGAGTCGCGGGTAAAAAACAAGTTGTGCAAGGGCCGCAATAAAAAACGTTCGTTGCTCAGGTAGTTGGTAAGGTTGTTTTTTTCAAGAATAACACCTTCAATTAATAAACTTGCCAACTCTTTTGCGGGGGCATCAAACATTTGCTGGCAGCTATCAATGTGCTCAGTCATGCAAATCTCTTTCAGTAATTTGTTTTTTATTTCGCCAATGGCCAAAATATCCGTCAGTAAATCTTTTACCTGGTATACCTCCGATACTTTTTTTAATACCCCTTGAAACTGCGCATACTCCTTTGCTGCTATGGATAGGTTTAATATGTCGCTGTACAGTGCCCGCTCGGCATTTGCCGGTGTCATATTTTCAACTTCCGAGCCGGGGGTATGTATAATAACGCCCTCTAACTGCCCGATTTCAGAATGAACCGATGTCTTCATAACCACGTATAATAGATGATTTTTTCGGGGTCAAAGATATAAACTTTGACTGGTCTGTAATTGATTAACGAATAATTCGTTCTACTTTTATGTTGTTAAAAATATTTTAGTGAAAAGGCTATACTTTATATTGATATTATTACTTGTTGCAAAGGTTGCCAGCGCTCAGGAACCCGACACCCCTTCTGTTAATATGGGCTATGTGCAGAATGGCGATACTTTAATTTTTAAGAACATTAAGGAAGTAGTTGTATTTCCGAACCGGGAGTTTAAAAGCAAGCGGGATTATCGACGGTATACGCGCTATGTACGAAAGGTGAAAAAAGTGTATCCGCTGGCATTAAAAGCCCGGGTGTTGTTGGAAGAGTACGAGCCGCAATATTATGCACTGGAAACCAAAAAGGAGCAACGCCAGC
Organism: uncultured Draconibacterium sp.; assembly: GCF_913063105.1. Lineage (GTDB taxonomy): Bacteria > Bacteroidota > Bacteroidia > Bacteroidales > Prolixibacteraceae > Draconibacterium. Next base: position 50,305 of record NZ_CAJXYQ010000009.1, read on the forward strand.
TAATGAAACAACTGGAAAAAGAATTGCTGGACGAACATAAACAAGAACTCAAAAAATGGTCGATATCTGATGGCCGTATTTTGTTAAAACTCATTAACCGCGAAACGGAACGAACTCCATACAGCCTGATAAAAGATTTTAGAGGAGGCTTTAGTGCCACTTTTTGGCAAGGTATTGCCCGTTTATTCAGAAACAACCTAAAGGCCGGATACGACCCCGACGAAGAGGATAAAGTACTGGAAGAAATTGTTACATTAATAGAACTTGGCTATTTGTAAAATGCGCAATTATATACGGACTTTTGTAGCCATTAAGATAGAACCCAATGCCCATGTGCTTGATTTGATGCAAGGATTAAAGCAAGTGTTTGTAAAAGACCGGATAAACTGGGTTAATCCGGCTGGTTTACATTTAACTTTACGTTTTATCGGAAATACAAATCGGGAACAACTTTACAAACTGGTGGATCGTTTAGGGACGGCAGTTCCGTTACACAATGCTTTTAACATGAAGGTAGTTGGTACGGAGTGCTTTAAGCGAAAAAATAAACCCGGTGTTGTATTTGCAAAAATTGAGGCATCCCATACTTTGCAGCTATTACAACAAGCCATAGAAAAGGAGATTGTAGCCTGTGGATTTTATGAAGAGCAAAAACTGTTCCGTCCGCATATAACGCTGGGGCGCGTAAAATCTGTACGTAATAACACGCAGTTTTGTTCAATTATAGAAAAAATGCCTGATAAAATTTACCAGGAAATTGAGGTAAAAGAACTTGTTCTTTTTCAAAGTATTTTAAAACCAACAGGGCCTGAATACCGACCTGTGCAAATGTTTTCATTGTTATGATAGCAACAACACCAAAGCCACCTTATTACGCTGTAATTTTTACCACAATTCGTAAGCTTGCCGATGATGAGTACAAGCAAATGGCCAAACAGATGCTGGAGCTGGCGCAAAAACAAACGGGGTATTTGGGCGAAGAATCGGTTGCCGGTGAAATGGGTATCACCGTATCGTACTGGGGTAGTTTAACGGCTATTGAAAATTGGAAAAATAATGTGCTGCATAAAAATGCACAAAACCTCGGGAAAGAAAAATGGTATGAGAAATATGCGCTCAGGGTTGCCCGCGTGGAACGCGATGCCTTTTGGGCTTAGCTCTTATTTACCGTTGCCTTTTACACTTACCATAATGGTGTAAATTAAAATCTTAAAATCAATGTATAACGATATGTTTTTCAGGTACATCATGTCGTAAGTTAAGCGTTCCAGCATTTCGTCAACGTTTGATGCGTATCCGTATTTTACCTGCCCCCACGAGGTAATTCCCGGACGAAGTTTATGCAAATGGGTGTAATGCGGTGCCCTTTTTATAATTTGATTAATGTAGAATTCTCTTTCGGGGCGTGGCCCTACCAACGACATGGAGCCCATTATTACATTAAAAAACTGGGGGATTTCGTCGAGATGTGTTTTTCTGAGAAAACGGCCAATGGGAGTTATTCTTGCATCGTTTTCCGATGAAAGTGCCGGCGAATCTTTTTCGGCATCCACTACCATGCTTCGTAGTTTGTAAATATTAAACGGTTTTCCGTAGCGCCCAATACGTTCCTGTTTATAAAGAACTGGGCCTTTCGAGCTGGTTTTAATAATAACGGCCAGAATAATAAAAACCGGAAAAAACAAAATCAGGGCAAGAAGCGAAAACACAACATCAATGAGACGTTTCATATTTTCTTGCCAGCCGGGCATTAATCCGTTGCTTATTTTTATTAACGGACTGCCAAAAATGGTATTGGTTTTGGTCATACTACTTAGCAAATCATACAAATCGGGTATACCCCAAATGGTAATTTGCCTGTTTTCAATAATGGTAAGTATCTGGCTCAGTTTGTCGTGTTCTTTGGTTTCAAGAGCCAATATTACTTCCTCAATATTTTCTTTGTCAAGTATGTCGATAATGTCGTTTACCTGCCCCAGCATAGGAAGCTGATTGCTTAATACCGAATCGCTTTGTTTATCAAGCTCAATAAAGCCAACAAATTTGTTGCCGGCAGGCCTTACCTGGTTCGACATTTCATTGTATACTTTCAGGGCTTTTTCGTTGCTCCCTATTATTAGTGTATTAAACCCAATTTTTCGTTTATGTATTTTATGAATGGTTTGTGTGGTTAATATTAAGCGAAAAAAGTAGGTTAACGAAAAGTGCAGGGCAAAAAGTGTAGCAACCGAGTGGTAATAATTTTTGTACGATCCAATCCAGTCGTCGAGCAAAAAGGCGAAAAATATGATTATTACTCCAACAACCGAGGTAGAAAAAGTTTGACCAAGCTCGAGTAGGCGCGAACGCCGGTAAATATTATTATAAAAGCCAACAATATAATAAAAGGTAATCCAGAAAAGCGGAATAATAATAAGGCCTAAAAAAAACTGGGTAGTAAATTCAAACGGAACATCCCATCCGTTAAAGTGTTGAGGCTCAATAATTTCTTTCCGATAAATAAAAAAAGCTGCCCAGGCCAAAGCTGCAGCAAAAAAATCGAAAAATAAATATTTGGCTGTTTGCCACGATTTATTCATGAACAAGCGATTAAGTCAGGTCGTTTACGCAATCATTATTCAAACGGCCTTGTGTGCAAATTATTGCGGCAAAAGTAACTTTTTATCACTATTAATGAACGGAAAACTGCGCGATCTTTTTACTGATTTTTTGGGCAACATGCATGGCAATCAGGTAATCTTCCAGCGTCGACATTTTTTTTGTTTTCCCTTCAATGGTCTGGATAAAAACATCCAGTTCATTTATCGTGCAATCATCTTTAAAATCGATGGGTTGATTGTCTGACAAAAATTTCTGTTTGGAAAAATTAAATGTTGCAAATTGGTTGTCGGAGTAAATGCGAAGTTTAAAGTTTTTCAACGATTCCAGTTTCCCAAAGTTGAGGTTCACTACCGATGCATCGCCAAACTCAAGACGAACGTTAGTAAACTTAGAGTTATTAAACCCCGGGAAAGTAACTGCACCTATTTTTTTTGGCGACACTCCGGTAATACCCAAAAGCATTAAAAGCATGGGGTACAACGAATTTTTTTCGGTAACAGCTGATTCGAAATTTGAATAGTCGATAAAAGCCGGTGTTTTAATATTTTTATTTACCCATTGAATGGCAGCCGTAAAGAAATATGGATTGGTAACTTGTACAACCGATCTCGATTCGTTAATCAGTTTGTTCAATTCTACACATTCATCAATACTCAGGTCGGGGTATTCGGCGCAAAAAATATGTTTTGATTTTTTTACAATGTCGCGCATAAACTTGAATGGCATTGGTGTTGAGTTATCCATAACAATCACATCAGCACGTTCAATTAGCTCAACCCGGTTGAATTCCGGTATCGAATAATGGAAGCCCGTGAGCTCAGCACTTGAGCCTACGGATGCTTTCCCAATAATATTTATTAAGGCATTCTTTTTTATCTCAACGGCAAACGGTTCAAGAATTTCGGTATTTCCTATTAACCCAACATTTAACATTTTGCGCTATTTAAATGGTTTCTATGCAAATATAAAATTCAGCAGAACAACTTTTCGGGCGGGAGGTGTTAATTTATCAACGTTAAATGTTAATATTCATTAGGTGTGGCTACTGCTATTGGTAAGCGAATTCGATTAATTTTGTGCATATAGTTAAGTAAAAATGATAAACGACTCATCAAGGCATAAAGGCTTGCGCAAACGTTTGGTTGACGGACTGAAAGTTAAAGGAATAAGAAACGAAGCTGTTTTGGCAGCTATCGGGAATGTTCCGCGTCATTTATTTATGGATAGTGGATTTATCAATTTTGCCTATAAAGACCAGGCATTTCCTATTGGTGCAGGACAAACAATTTCGCAACCTTACACGGTTGGTTTTCAAACCCAGTTACTGGATGTTAAACCCGGTGAAAAAGTTTTAGAGGTAGGAACAGGATCGGGCTACCAGGCAGCGGTTTTGGTTGAAATGGGCGCTAAAGTTTTTACGATTGAACGACAAAAAGAACTCTATAATAAAACACATAAATTTTTGCCATCAATAGGGTACAAGGCCGCATGCTTTTTTGGAGATGGCTATAAAGGACTTCCTAACTTTGCACCGTTTGATAAAATTCTTGTCACTGCAGGAGCTCCGCTTGTTCCCGCAGACTTAAAAATGCAGCTAAGAATTGGAGGGAGACTGGTAGTGCCGGTAGGCAACGATAAGCACCAGGAAATGTGCGAAATTATTCGTATTGACGAAAATGATTTTACAATGAAAAAACATGGAGGCTTTGTTTTTGTTCCTTTATTAAAAGGTACCGTAAATTATTAGTAAATGATAAAAGTTGAGAAATTTGTTGTTAATCCACTGGGCGAAAACACCTTTGTATTAAGCGATGCGAGCGGCGAGTGTGTAATTATCGATCCCGGATTTTTTTATGGAGAAGAGCAGGAAGAGCTGAAACACTACTTGGAAAGTAATGGATTGAATCCGCTTAAAATAATGAATACCCACTGCCATTTCGATCATATTATGGGAGTGGAGTTTGTTCGCAAGTACTACCAAATTCCGTTTTGCGCACACCCCGATGACAGTTTTTGGGTGGACCGGGCAGTTGACCAGGGCAAAATGTTTGGTTTTGAAATGAAAAGCGTAAGCCCGATTGATGAATTTATACAAGAGGGCGAAACAATTAAATTTGGACAATCGGAACTTGAAGTAATTCATGTGCCGGGGCATGCGCCGGGGCACGTCGTATTTTACAGTAAGGAAGATAAGCTGCTAATTGCAGGCGATGTGCTTTTCTACGGAAGTATTGGCCGAACCGATTTACCTGGCGGAAATCACGAGGTGCTGATAAGCAACATTAAGCAGAAACTGTTTAAATTGCCGGATGAAACAACGGTTTATTGTGGACATGGCCGCGAAACAACGCTGGGCTTCGAACAAACAAACAATCCGTTTTTAACCTGAATGTAAACATTTTAAAATGGTTTAAAATCATTTTTTTAAAAGCTTTCAGTTTTTATACTTGCACAAAAATTCACTATAAAATAATTTCAATAAATGTCTCAGGATAGATTTGTTTCTCGTCATATCGGACCACGAAGTTCTGAAATTGCAGAAATGCTTGAATCAGTAGGTGTTGCATCTGTGGATGAACTGCTTGAACAAACGGTGCCTTCAAACATCAGGTTAAAACAACCCTTGAAGTTAAACGAAGGCTTATCGGAACGAAAATATTTTCGCCGGATTCTCGACCTGGCCTCCAAAAACAAGGTATTTAATACTTACATCGGAATGGGGTATTACGACACCATTACTCCGGCTGTAATTTTGCGTAATGTTTTGGAGAATCCCGTGTGGTACACTTCATACACACCCTACCAGGCCGAAATCTCGCAGGGACGCCTTGAAGCTTTGTTGAATTTTCAGACCATGGTATGCGGTTTAACAGGTATGGATATTGCCAACGCTTCCTTACTTGATGAGGCTACAGCAGCGGCAGAAGCAATGGTAATGATGGCCAACCTGCGCTCGCGAAAAATGGTAAAAGCAGGGGTGAACACCGTTTTGGTTGACGACAAAATGTGGCCACAAACACATGATGTGTTAAAGACACGTGCTTTGCCGCTCGGGTTCGAACTTAAAATTCTGCCGAAAGATGAATTTGTTTTCGACGACAATGTTTTTGGCCTACTGGTTCAATACCCAAATTCCGATGGCGAAGTTGTAGATTATGCAGCCCTGGTGGAGCAGGCACACGAAAAAGATATAAAAGTGGCGGTAGCTGCAGATTTGCTTTCACTGGCCATTCTAACACCTCCAGGAGAATGGGGTGCTGATATTGTTTTTGGCAGTTCACAGCGTTTTGGTGTGCCAATGGGTTATGGTGGCCCGCACGCCGCATTTTTTACTGCTAAAGAAGCCTACAAACGTAATATGCCCGGACGTATAATTGGTATTACCAAAGACTTACACGGCAATCGTGCTTTACGTATGGCACTTCAAACACGCGAGCAACACATTAAACGCGAAAAAGCAACATCAAATATTTGTACTGCCCAGGCCTTGCTTGCTATTATGGCAGGCTTTTTTGGCGTGTATCACGGGCCGGAAGGATTAGTAGCCATTGCTGAACGAATTCATAATATTGCTGCCTTTCTTGCAATTGAGATTGAAAAGCTGGGGTACACTCAAATCAATAAAAATTACTTCGATACCATTCGTTTTGCCTTGCCAAAGCATGTTATGCGCGAGGATATTGAATGGTTGTCGCATGAATTGGAAATGAATTTCCGGTATTTCGAAAACGGCGATGTTGGCATTAGTATTGACGAAACAACCAACCCCCAGGATATCGGCTGGATTATTGAAGTGTTTGCCAAAGCTGCCAACAAAAAATGGCAGGTGGCTGAAGAATATCCCGAAGGTTTTTCTGTAGATACTGAATTTAAGCGGACAAGCGAATTTATGACCGAGGAGGTATTCAATAAATACCGCTCCGAAACAGAGATGTTACGCTACATTAAACGCCTGGCAAAAAAAGATATTTCGCTTACTCAGTCGATGATTTCGTTGGGGTCGTGCACCATGAAATTGAATGCTGCAACAGAAATGTTACCGTTGAGTTGGATTGAATTTAATGGTCTGCATCCTTTTATTCCCAAAAACCAGGCTCGCGGTTACCATGAAATGATGGAAGAGTTACGACGCGATTTGTCCGAAATAACCGGTATGGAAGATGTGAGTTTGCAACCCAACAGTGGTGCTGCAGGCGAATATGCAGGCTTAATGGTTATTCAGGAATTCCACAAAAGCCGGGGCGACGATCAGCGAAATGTGGTATTAATTCCTGCATCGGCACACGGAACAAACCCGGCAAGTGCGGTAATGGCGGGCATGCAGGTAGTGGTTGTTAAATGCGATGACATGGGTAATGTGGATATGGAGGACTTGCGTGCCAAGGCTGTTGAGCATAAAGAAAACCTGTCGTCGTTTATGGTTACTTATCCATCAACACACGGTGTTTTTGAAGCTTCAATTATTGAAATGTGCGAAGTAATTCATGAAAACGGCGGACAGGTATACATGGACGGTGCAAATATGAATGCACAGGTTGGGCTTACCAATCCACGCATGATTGGTGCCGATGTGTGTCACTTAAACTTGCATAAAACATTTGCGATACCACACGGAGGGGGAGGCCCGGGCGTAGGGCCAATTGGCGTTGCCAGTCACCTGGTTGAGTTTTTGCCTTCGCACCCGATTATGAATAATGGACACGTGGGAATCACTGCAGTGTCGGCTGCTCCGTGGGGAAGCGCATCGGTATTGCCAATTACCTATGGTTACATAAAAATGATGGGGGCAGAGGGATTAACCGATGCAACCAAAATTGCCATTCTGAATGCTAACTATATTGCCACTGCTTTAAAAGAAAACTATGGTATTTTATATACCGGCGAAAACGACAGGGTGGCACACGAGCTGATTTTAGAATGCAGGCACCTGAAAGCTTCGGCTGGTATTACTGAAGAAGATATAGCTAAACGATTGATGGATTATGGGTTCCATGCGCCAACACTTTCGTTTCCTGTGCACGGAACCTTAATGATTGAACCAACTGAAAGTGAATCGAAAGATGAACTGGATCGATTTATCAGTGCTTTAAATTCAATATTTGATGAGGTTAAGGAAGTGGAATCAGGCGAGGCAGATCAGCTTGACAATGTATTAAAAAATGCACCTCACACAGCCGAAAGCGTTTGCTCCGACGATTGGAATCATGCCTATGGTAGAGAAAAAGCAGCTTATCCATTAAGCTGGGTGCGCGAAAATAAATACTGGGTGCCGGTTGGCAGGGTTGATAATGCCTGGGGCGACCGAAACCTTATTTGTACCTGTGGGTCGCCTGAAGAGTATGAAGCTTTTACTGAAAAATAGAAAGTAACGAATATTATAGTAAAGCCGTCTGTATTTTCAGGCGGCTTTTTTATTTTTGCAACATGATTTCATTTCCCAATGCTAAAATAAATATTGGTTTAAATGTGGTTGAAAAACGTGCTGATGGCTACCACAATATTGAAACCCTGTTTTATCCGGTTGGCTTGTGCGATGTATTGGAACTGGCCGAAGCAACAGAACCTGCATTTTCATCATCGGGGATTGAAATTGATGCGGCACCCGAAAATAACTTGGTGTTTAAGGCCTACAAACTCTTAAAAACGGCCTATAACTTACCTCCAATTAAATTTCATTTACATAAGCTTATTCCTTTTGGTGCCGGTTTGGGAGGCGGGTCGGCTGATGCTGCTTTTGCCCTAAAAATGCTAAACGAGTTTTTTCAGCTTCAACTTACTGCTGAAGAACTCAGGCAGTTTGCTTCTAAAATTGGTGCCGATTGCCCTTTCTTTATCGAAAATCAACCGACATTTGCCTATGGCATTGGCAACCGGTTTAAACCAATAGAACTGGATCTTTCGGACTATAAAATTGTAATTGTTAAACCCAATGTTTCGGTTAGCACCCCACAAGCTTACAAAAATATTGTTCCCCAAAAAGCTCAGTTTAATCTGTTAAATATTGCTACTTTACCGGTTGACGACTGGAAAGATGTAATAAAAAACGATTTCGAAAGAAGTGTTTTGCCACAATTTCCGGAAATAGCAGAATTAAAGGAAAAACTCTATCAACTGGGGGCAGTGTACGCATCTATGTCGGGAAGTGGTTCTGCTGTTTTTGGCTTATTTCGCCATTTGCCGACTGATTTAGCTAATAGCCTACCTAAAGGTATTTTTATTTACCGATAAGCCCGGACGTTTACCGACCTTAAGAACTCATTAACATTTTTTTTATTCTTTTTAACAAAAGGTAATGTAACCTTTGTACACGTTAATAGTCTATTTAACTGAAAACAAGAAAACAGAAAAAGTCCTTAACGAAGGCAGATTTTGAAAACAAACAATTAGTTAGAAACAGTAAAAAACGAAAACATGAAAACTAGAATTAATTTAAAAGCAGTTGCATTAATGATAGGAGTGGCACTAGCAATAGGAAACGTAAACGCAACTGAAAAAGTAACAAAAGCCTCAAGTCATGAAAACATTATTGAAACATCGCTACTTCTTGAAGATTGGATGACCAGCGAAGCTATCTGGAATACTTCTGATGCCATACAATTTGTTGATGCACAGGAAGAAATGCTGGAGCTTGAAAACTGGATGACAAACAGCGAGATTTGGGATGTAGCCAATGTTTGGAGTAACCTGGAAACAGAAGCAGGTCTTGAGTTGGAAGAATGGATGACAAATGACGTAGCCTGGGAAGTAAACAACGGCCCTGCCTATGAAACAGAGTATGAAGACAACTTAAGCCTGGAGAACTGGATGGTTAATGATACAATTTGGAATTAATATTTTCTTTGGAAAAGTTTGATAAAAAGAAAACGCGATTAGTTTTATTTGGATTTTTGAGGGTTGCCGGAAGGCAGCCCTTTTTTGTGCAATGAAGGAAGTGCTTGTAATATTTATTGTGGAGTTTATTTAAGCAAATAAACTTATTTCTTTGAGGCCCATTCATCTTTTGTGTGAATAAATGGTTCTGCATGAGTGTTCAATACCATAATCACTTATATTTGCTCTGCTTTGTAAATTAAACTAATCTTGACTAACGTAAAAAACATAATTTTCACCATTGTCTTAGCCAGTTTTTGGTTAAGTACGTTTTCACAAGATGTTACATTTTCTCAGTTCTACGCTAACCCTGTGTATATGAATCCTGCATTCTCCGGTACAAGCGGTGTGCCTCGGGTGGCAATCCAGTATCGAAATCAATGGCATGGCTTTAGTAATGCTTACAATTCATACAGTTTTGCTGTTGATATTCCGGTAAAAAAACTACGCGGAGGTATTGGATTAAACTTTCTGAATGATGTTCAGGCTAGTGGTGCTTTAAGTGTTCTTTCCATAAATGCTGCCTATTCAGTTGGTGTTCAGTTGAATGAGAATATGTGGATGAATGGAGGATTGCAGGTGGGGTACGTAAGAAATTCATTAAATGTAAACGACCTGATATTTGCCGACAATCTGGATTCGAATTTTGGCAATCATGGCACCTCGGGAGAGCTGAATTATTTAAGCTCGCCCAATAACTCTTACCTGGATTATGGAATTGGTTCATTAGTTTTCAGTAAACGAATTTTTATGGGTGTTGCGGTTCATCACCTAACAGAGCCAACCCAGTCTTTTTCTGATGATGATAATTATGGAGAACCAGTAAAGCGGAAGTTTTCTGCTCATATGGGAGCTCGATTACCGGTATATCTGCACGGACATCAACGAAAAAAAATGGACATTTCGCCTCAATTAATTCTGCAAAGCCAGGGGGCTTTTCAGCAGGTTAATTACGGACTTTATGCGGCCCGAAAAGGAATTGCACTGGGCACCTGGTTCAGACAAAATTTTGGCTTGCGTTACGATGCCGTAATTTTTGTGATTGGCTTTGTCCGTAACCGAATTCAGCTCACTTATAGCTACGATTTAACAGTGTCGGGTTTGTCAGGCGCAAGTGGCGGAACAAGCGAGGTTTCGTGTACTTTCTTGTTAAAACAGCATAAAAATATCAGAACCTTACCTTTCTTCGACCGCTATGACGAGGAGTTTGGCGAAATGTGATTACCTTACCAAAAGAACCTGCCCTTTTTGGTTATGCTCAAAGCCTTGAATATCAAAATAATTCGACATCCATATGTAGTTGCCCATTGGTGCCGGGTCTCCGTTTTTATTGGTTCCGTCCCACGGATGATCGGGTGAGTCCGATTCAAAAATTAACTGCCCCCATCTGTCGAAAATTTGCAGGTTAAAGCGCGATTCATCTGCTCCCACACCAAGTGGCATAAATGTTCTGTTTTCCGCAATTTCGCTATCAGGTCTGAAGGCATTGGGGGTGAAAACCGAAAACGGAAGTATTTTTATAAGTAGTTCTGCGGTATCTTTGCACCCATAAATCGATTCGGCTATCATTTGAGCATTGTATTCGCCCAGTTCGGTATAGGTGTGAACCGGATTTTCTTCACTCGAAAGTGACATATCTCCAAAATCCCAGTTATAATAAGCGGCCAGTTCCGATTGGTTAAAAAATGAAATATCAGCGTGCTCCAACAAGGCCACCGGAAAATCAACTTCAAACGCGGCTATGGGTTTGGGATGTATCCATAACCACTTGGTTTTGGTTAATGTATCGGTACAGCCGGTTTCTGTAGAAGTCGCAATTAGGCTTACATCCATTCGTCCCGAATCGGGGAAGAAATAGACAGTACTGTTGCCTTGTGGATATGGGAATGAATCGGTAAGCCAATAAAATTTAAGCATCTCATCTTTTGGCTCGGCATAAATTTCGGTAGCCAAGGGCTGGCATCCTTCTTCATTGTCAACAAAAAAATCAAAATGTGGCTTTCTTTTTAACAGCACTTCTGCCGGTTCGCTTATACATCCGAACTCTTCAACAAGCAATTGAGCCCTGGCGATAGGCAGATCTATTGCCACCGTTATGGAGTCGTTTCCAGTTCCTGACTGGTGTGCCCCATCAAAACTCCAATGGCAAATTGACGAATCAATATTATTGATGTATACCAGTTTGGCCGAATCAGAATGACAAGATAACTCGTCTGCTTCAATTACTGCTTCCGGGGTTGGAAAAACTTTAATCATACTGTCGATTTTAAATCCAATCTGGCATCCTGACAAGGTGTTTGTAATTAGTAAACTGACGTCGAAAAATCCGGTAGAGTTATAAAAGTGCTCCACTTCCTGCTGGTTGCTTGCAGGAGAGCCATCGCCAAAATTCCACTCAAACTGCAGGGCATCTTCTACTTTCAATTCTCCTGTAAAAACTACGGTCAACGAGTCGCATCCGTTGGCTTTTTCTGTATCTAAGGTAAAATCGGGGTTTGCCCCCAATAGCGAAGCTGTGGTGTCGCTCCAACAGCCATTTTCTTCAACAAACAACAAAATGTACGGATTGGTATTGTAGGCGCCAATTGAAACAATAAAGTTATCCCAACTTAATGAATCGATCAGGCTTGCGCCGCCATAATCCCAAAAGTAGTTGGCATTGCTGGTGGCATTTCCTGTATATTTCACTTCGCGCGAGTAGCCTTTGCATTTATCGTCGGGATTTTCAACAAACTCAAATGCAGACGTAGGTGTAGGGTGAAAGGCAATAGTAATAGTATCGCCTGTCAGGCAGCCATCTGTGGTCGTTAACTCATACCAAATGGTGTAGACACCCCAGTTCCGCACTTCAACAGATGTACTGGTTTGTTGCGCATTGATAAAAGATAAATCGGTGTTGTTGCATTTCCAGCTAAAACTGCCGTCGTATTTCCAGACTTCTTCCGGAGCATCGGTAATAGAAAGAGTAAGTTCTGCTTGTTTTGCTCCACACAGGTGTTCTTTCCCACTAATTTCAACTTTTGGAACCGGAAAAACAACCAGGTTCATGGTGTCGCGGGCCGGGCAATTGTATTTGTCGAATACAGTAAGCCGGTATTCGTCTGTTTCTCTTGCTGTGTAAAGCTGATTCGTGGAAAGCGTATCATCGTTTTGGTTTTGCCAAAGGTATTTTTCAAATCCAGCTTTCCCATTCAAATCGATGCTGTAAGGAAAACATCCTTCATCGTGTTCAACGCCAAGCTCAATTTCCGGAGAGCTCACAAAAACATAAATCGAATCTTCCAGTTCGCAGCCGTCAATTGTTGTTGTGCGAACTTTGTACTTGCCACTGGTGGTTACTTCAAGTGTTTGAGTAGTGTCGCCACTATCCCAGGCATAAGTATCAAAATAAGGTCCGGCGTCCAACACCCGGGTTTCTCCATCACATAATAAAAGGGTATCGCCATTGAAGTTTATACTTTCTCCAAGGTCGAGCACGAGGTCTAAATTAAAACCAACACCGTAGCCATACGATTCAACGCCTCCGTAACCATAAACGTAAGCCAGAAAACCTCGATCCTGATTAATGTTATGAATGCGATAGGTTCCTCCCGAAATTGCTTTTTGGGCATAAGAATATTCGCTGTTGGGGAAAGGGGTAAAATCTGCAGGAATTGGTGTATCATCAAAACGAATATTATCGACCTCTGAAGTAAGCGAGATGATGTTTACATAATAACCTGAGATATTATCGGATTTATAAGTAACAAAGGTAACGTCGTTTTTCGATTGAGATGTTGAACTCAACACAATCATAAATGGATCTCCATTACCACCGGTATAGGTAAAATCGACATCACGCGATTGACTGAATTGAGCAACTAAAATTGGCTGTTCAGAATAAATTCGAGAGGGTTCATCGTGGTAAAGAATTATTTCTTTGAACTCACTTTTATTTAACGTGAAAGAACTTTCTCCTGAGATATGAACGGTGGTATTATCTTTTGCCGCCATAATTCGATATCGATCCGACTCGCGTGTGCGTAAGGGAACAGCATAGTATTCGCGTCCCCACGACTGAATTGGCGGTATCTGTTCGTAAAGATGGTCCCAGCAACAATCGCCGGTAGGTACGGCAGTGGCTAATGAGCCTGAGTAAAGAGCAATGGGCTTATCGCTTTGAATAAAGCTTTGGGTTAAGTCGCCCTGATTGGGGAGGTTGTAATCATTTTCCGATTGCACCTGAAATACCTCTCCTTTATTAAGCTCAATCAGTATTGAGTCGCCGGCTGCTACTAACTGATCTGTTTCTTTGCTCGGAATAATAAGCACGGCTGTGGAATCTTCAGTGGCCACAACTAAAAACTGACTATTTCTGCCATTTCCATAACCGCCCGAATTATTGGTATGTATATCAACATCGTAACACATGGCAAAGTATTCTTTGCCCAGTGATTCTACGGGGTAAATTACCGCAACATCAGCCGAGTTTTGATCATAATTAAGGGCATATAAATTTACCGGTTTTTCCGAAACCAGGTGAATTCCTTTTTCTTCAATATTTTCTGATCCAATTGCTTCAACCATTTCCCAAGGAATACGTACCTGTCGCGAACTGTTAGCAGCAACATTAAAGGTTCCTTCAAAAGGAGTTAAGTCTTTGCCGATAGTAATGGTAAATGTAGTACTTTCCCGCGCTGTAACAGTAATTTCAATGTAATGATTAGTGTTGTAGTTGCGGCTTTCCATAAAGCCAAACCAGAAATCGGTACCTTCGGTTGATTTTTTACACGGGTTGGCGTATTGTGCAAAAGCCAGAAAAGTAAAGCACCAAAAGGCAGTTAATAGTGTAAGTTTTTTAGCCATGATTTAATTGCGGCTAAAACTAACCATTATTCACAAAAAAACCGCACAAAAAAAATGCGCGGTTTTCTATAAATTACAATCGGTTGTTCTATATCGGTCGTATTTCCAACATCAGGTGACGTTTTGGAATAACATCTCCCTTTTTGATATGTATTTTTACGATTTCTCCGTTGAAAGGCATTCTTACCTGGTTCTCCATTTTCATGGCTTCAAGCAATAATAATGTTTCGCCTTCTTTTACCTTTTGTTTTGTTTTTACAAAAAGATCAATAATTGTTCCCGGGATAAATGAATAAATCTCATTCGGGTTGGGTGAAACGTAATTTACCCTGTTTTCAAACTTCTTGGTGAAAGTAGTTTTGTATACAGCGCCCTGAACAACTAAATTTTTGAATTCTTTTTCTTCTGCCATAATGCAAATGTTTTTATCGATTAAAACGGAGGAATTCCATGTTTTTTGGCTGGCATTGAAGCACTCTTATTTTCAGAAACCTGCAATGCATGCAAAATGCGCGCGCGGGTTTCACTTGGCTCAATTACCTCATCGATATAACCTTGAGCAGCCGCAACGTATGGATTGGCAAATTTTTGCTTATACTCTTCAATTTTTTGCTGACGCATTTCTTCCGGATTTTCGGCTTCTGCAATTTCCTTACGGAAAACAATATTGGCTGCACCTTCAGGTCCCATAACAGCAATTTCGGCTGTTGGCCATGCAAAAACAAAGTCGGCACGTAAATGGCGCGAGTTCATGGCAATGTAGCCACCACCGTATGCTTTGCGAACAATAACCGTAATTTTTGGCACCGTTGCTTCACTGTATGCATAAAGTATTTTTGCACCATGGCGAATAACACCGGCATGTTCCTGGTCAACTCCAGGCAGATAACCCGGAAGGTCTTCCATTGTTACAATTGGAATATTAAATGAATCGCAGTAACGAATAAAACGGGCAGCTTTATCCGAACTGTCAATATCAAGTACACCTGCAAGTACCATTGGCTGGTTGGCTACAAAACCAACTGTTTCGCCATTCATCCTACCAAAACCAATAATAATGTTTGGTGCAAAATCTTCCATTACTTCCAAAAATTCAGAGCCGTCGGTGATACTTTTTATCACTTCACGCATATCGTACGGAATTCTTGGATCAGCAGGAACGATATCTTCAACTTTAGTACCTTTTAATGGTGCTTTTGGCTTGTGCGCCAATGCTTTTCTGGAGTTGTTGCGAGGGATGTAACTGATAAGTGTTTTTATCTGTTCGAAACAATCTAACTCGGTTTGGGCATAAAAATGTGCGTTACCTGTTATTTCGGCATGCACGCGTGCACCACCCAGTTCTTCCATCGAAACTTCTTCACCCAAAACAGATTTAACCACCGATGGTCCGGTAATAAACATTTTTGAGATATTTTCCACCACAAAAACAAAATCGGTTAGTGCCGGCGAGTATACTGCACCTCCGGCACAAGGGCCAAGAATTACAGAAATTTGAGGAATTACACCAGAAGCCAATGTGTTGCGGAAGAAAATCTCTCCGTAACCGGCCAATGAGTTAACACCTTCCTGAATACGGGCACCTCCCGAGTCGTTGATTCCGATTAATGGAACGCGCATTTTTAGTGCGTGGTCCATAATTTTGGTGATTTTGCGGGCATGCATTAAGCCTAACGAACCACCGGCAACGGTAAAGTCCTGGGCAAAAATACAAACGGGTTTGTTGTAGATTGTACCGGTTCCGATGATTACACCATCACCATGCAAGGTTTTTCCTTCCATGCCAAAATCTTTGGCGGCATGTTCTACAAATAAGTCGTATTCGTGAAAAGAGTTTTTATCCAACAGGGCAAGGATACGTTCACGGGCTGTGAGTTTACCCATTTTAACCTGCTTCTCAATGGCTTTATCTCCACCACCTTTTTGTACTTCTTTCTTTCTTTTACGAAGATCGAGTACGTTACTTCTTAGTGACATAAAGTATTTTTTTAGTTATAAATTACCCGGTAGCTGACCGGTGTTATTTTTCTTTAGCGTGGGCAAAATTATAATTTTTTTTAATTGCCATGGGCTAATGTATTCCTGTACTACGGAAATTAACCAACATAGGTTCAGCAGCTTCGAATTATTGTATTGTATGTTTGAAAAATTGTTGGTATTTCAAGAAGAAACGTTGCAAATGCAAAAAATTCGGCACTTTTTTATCGGGCAGCCCAACGGTAAACAAAGAAAGCCAGAATAGCGTACATAAAGTTTGGTATCCAAACGGCGATAAACACCGGTGCTGTTCCGCTAATGGCAAATACAGTAGATATTTGCATAAATAAAATGTAAGAGAAAGCTAATAAAAGCCCAAGCCCAATGTGCAGTCCCAGTCCGCCTTTTACCTTGCGTGAGGCAAGCCCAACACCTATAAGTGTTAAAATAAATGCTGAAAAAGGATTGGCCAGACGTTTGTGTTTTTCAATTTCCCATTCAACATAGTTTACACCTCGCATTTTCATCAAATCAATTTCTTTTAACAGGGCGGGAGTGGTAAAGGTTTCCATCTCGTTTTTCAACATCTGAAAATCGCCGGGAGACATATTGAGCGTAGTATCCATGCGGTAGCCTTTTTCAAATGTTTCATGGTCTTCAAAAATATTACGTTTCCAATAGGAGTTAATCACCCATTTGCCCGATTTTTCATCCCAGCGAATGTTTTGAGCTGTAAGCTTTTCGGTAAGTTTTCCTTCCTCAAAATGCTCGAGGGTAAAACGTAAACCAACATTGTTGGAATTAAAACTTTGCATATAAATGTAGGTGCCCGGTTCAATTTGTCGATGAATATTTCGCTCGGTGCTAATGGTGCGGCTTCTAATATATTTGTGCCTAAAATTAATCATGGTTTTATTGGCCGGCGGAATAATATAATTACCAAGAATGAAAGAAAACAGGGCAATAACAAAGGCCGAAACCAAATAAGGGCGCATCAGTCGGGCGTACGAAACACCACTGCTTAAAATGGCAATAATTTCGGTATTGTAAGTCATTTTTGAGGTAAAGTAAATTACCGCAATAAAGGTAAACAGGGGACTAAAAAGGTTGGCAAAATAGGGTATAAAGTTAAGGTAGTAATCAAACACGATGTCTTTTACCGGAATTTCCTTCGACAAAAATTCATCAAGGTTTTCAGAAATATCGAAAACAATGGCGATACTCAGGATCAGACCAATGGCATAAAAGAAAGTTCCGAGAAACTTTTTCGAAATGTAAAAATCTATTGTTTTATACCACTTCATATCTTGTTAAAGTCTTTCTTTTAATTTCAAAACCATTTCATTTTTCCAGCTCACAAAATTGCCATCCTGTATTTTTTGCCGGGCAGTTTTTACCAGCCACAGGTAAAATGCAAGGTTGTGCTGACTGGCAATTTGAGCCCCAAGCATTTCGTTTGAAATAATCAGGTGCCGAAGATAAGCTTTTGAATACTGGTCGACAAACGAAGTGCCATTTTCATCGATGGGCGAATGGTCGTTTTCCCATTTTTTGTTTCTGATGTTTATAATTCCTTTGCTGGTAAACAACATGCCATTGCGTCCGTTTCGGGTGGGCATAACACAATCAAACATATCAATCCCACGGTGTATCCCTTCAAGAATATTTACCGGAGTACCAACTCCCATCAGGTAGCGCGGTTTATTTTCGGGCAGGTCTGCGGTGCACACTTCTGTCATTTCGTACATCTCGTGTTCGGTTTCGCCAACCGAAAGTCCGCCAATGGCATAACCATCGGCGTCAAATGTTTTTACGTTTGCAACAGCAGCCTTTCGTAAATCGGTAAAAGTATTTCCCTGTACAATTGGAAACAACGATTGCGAATAGCCATATTTTGGCACGGTATTGTTAAACTGTTTAAAACAACGTTCAAGCCATCGCTGGGTAAGTTCCAGCGAGCGTTTGGCATAATTGTAGTCGGCATCGCCGGGCGTACATTCATCAAAAGCCATAATAATATCGGCGCCAATGCTTCGCTGAATATCCATTACATTTTCGGGAGTAAACATATGGTACGACCCATCGATATGCGATTGAAAACGCGCACCTTCTTCACTGAGTTTTCGGATATCGCCAAGCGAAAAAACCTGGAAACCCCCGCTATCCGTCAGAATTGGCTTATCCCAACGGTTGAATTTGTGCAATCCACCTGCTTTTTCAATTACATCAATTCCCGGGCGTAAATACAAATGATAGGTATTGCCCAAAATAATCTGAGCTTTTATATCTTCCTTAATATCGCGGGTGTGAATTCCTTTTACTGATCCGGCTGTACCTACCGGCATAAAAATAGGTGTTTCAATTGCCCCATGGTCGGTGGTGAGAACACCGGCCCGGGCACGCGAGTTTTCTGCTGTTTTCTGTAATTCAAATTTCATTAACTACGAATTGCCTGCTTTGTTTATTTAAAAGTTAAGTGCCAATTGTAAGCGATGCAATCAAAAAATATCGATACACACTTTTTTCAAATAAATTTGAGTGGCAAATATAGCTATTTCGCCCGAATAGATTTGATTTCATTTACATAGATAGCTGTTAATAAAAACTAATTACTGTAAACAACTTCGAACTTTTTGAAAAAGATGATATGTGGAATTTTGTTAGTATTGTCGTGTTTTTAATACCGAATTTTTTCAATAGATGATTCAAAATCTGTTTGACACTTTTTATGCCTTGTCTGTTTTGCAGTGGACAGTAGTAGCCGTAGCCTTTTTATTGTGGTTTGGGCGGTTTTTGTATTTGTTGTTATTACCGCTTCGTCTGGTTTTTCGGAAATCCAACACTTCAGTTGAAAAGAAAGAACCTTTATCGGTTCTCGTATTGGTAAGAAACGAAGCAGAGAATTGCCGCGAAACCTTACCCCGCTTATTGAATTTAAAAGCTGAAGGACTGGAAGTTGTGGCCGTTGATGATTTTTCGCAAGACAACACCTTATCGGTTCTTGGTTTGCTTAAACAACAATACGGCAATTTAAAAATATCATCGCTTAGCCAGGAAACACGTTATTCTGAAAAATTGGCGCAAAACGTTGCTTTAAAATCGGCAACTAACAATTGGGTGCTGGTGTACCCGGTGGCTGCGCAAAATGTTTCAGCTGAATGGTTGAGCGGAATGAGCAAGGTTGTTGGAACTGGCGTAGAAATAAAAATAGGTTATTCAACCATTGAGCCCCAAAAAGGCTGGTTTAATAAATTATACCGCATCGAGAATTTTTTTCAGCAGCTTGGCAGTGCCGGTTATGTATTAAACAGACTTGCTTTTGTTTACAACGAAGAAAATATAGCTTTTAAAAAAGAAACCTATTTTAAACTTGGTGGCTATGGCGCTAAAGTGCAGGAGCCCTTTGCGAATTTAGAATTGGTAATAAACCGGTTTATTTCCCGAAAAAAAGCTGAATTAATTTTTAAAGCCGAAACGGCCATCGTGAAAAAGGTGGAAGTTAACCGTCTTGATTTCAAAAACCTGCTCCGGAAAAGTATTCGAATTGATAAACATTTAAGCACCTGGAAACGCCTGGTTTTGAATGCAGATTTACTTAGCGAGGCAATGTACCCCTTGGGAATTACTACAACACTGGCTTTTGTTTTTCCGATTTGGCCACTGGTTGGCATCCTTGTAGTGCTTAAGTTGCTGGTATTCATGGTTATCATAAAAATACTGCAGAATCGTTTGAATGAACGTAAATTATTCATAACTTCGTTAGTGTTCAGTTTTATAAGACCATACTATAAACTTATTTTCAGATGGCATTTTAACCGAATAAGCCGAAATTATAAATGGAAAAACAAGGGGTAATATTATCTGATAAAGCGCGGCAAGACTACGAACTGGTAAAAGCTGCTCTAACCGGAGATGATAAAGCCTTTGCCCGCTTGCTAAACCGCTACAAAGATGCCATTTATTTTATGCTGCTAAAAATGGTGAACAACCGCAGCGATGCAGAAGACCTTACGCTTGAGGCTTTTGGAAAGGCATTTAAAAGCCTGCACCAATATTCGCCCACCTATGCTTTTAGTACCTGGTTGTTTAAAATTGCATCAAATAATTGTATCGATTTTTTACGCAAGAAAAAAGGAGTACACGTACCCATCGATAACAATAGCCAGGATGAAAACAGCGAAACCATAAAACTTCGTTCAAAAGAACCCGACCCCGAAGAAAAATTAATTCGGCAGCAAAAAGCCATTTTGTTAAGGCGGGTAGTACGAAAGTTAAAACCGCGTTACCAAACATTGGTTGAACTTCGATATTTCCGCGAGTTTTCGTACGAAGAAATTGCAAAAGAGTTAGATTTGCCCCTCGGAACAGTTAAAGCACAGCTTTTCAGAGCACGCGAAATGCTGTTTAAAATGATTGAAAGCACCGAGATCGGTCGTAAAGATTAACTTTTTGTATGGATTTAATTCTAAAGTATTTTCCCCATTTAAGCGAGAAACAGTTGGAGCAGTTTGCAAAACTCGAACCCTTGTATGCCGATTGGAATGCCAAAATAAATGTAATTTCAAGAAAGGATTTTTCTGAATTTTACGAGCGTCACGTATTGCATTCGTTGGCCATTGCCAAATTTATTCGCTTTGCCGAAAACACCAGGATACTTGATGTGGGCACCGGAGGTGGTTTCCCCGGAATACCGCTGGCTATAATCTTTCCCGAAGTTCAGTTTCACCTGGTTGATTCCATCGGAAAAAAAATAAAAGTGGTTAATGGGGTATCGCAATCGTTGGGATTAAAAAATGTGCGGGCAGAGCAAATACGTGCCGAGCAATTGCAAGGGAAATACGATTATGTGGTGAGCCGTGCCGTTACACGTTTACCAGATTTTGTTACGTGGATACGAAAAAACATTGCCAAAAAGCAAAACAATCCGCTGCCTAACGGGGTAATTTATTTAAAAGGGGGCGATTTAACCGAAGAAATAAAACCTTTCGGAAAGAAAATATTTCTGCAGGATTTAGATGAATATTTCGACGAACCTTTTTTCGAAACAAAAAAGGTACTGCACCTACCTTTATAAAAAAACGCGCTGAATTTTTCTCAGCACGTTTTGTTATTTCTTATAGACTTAATAAAATCTTATTGGTACTCGTCGCCAAACGAAACGCCCATTTTTCGGGCTTTTTCAATCAACCCGAAATCGGGTTCAACCAGGCGTAATTTACCACCTACCTCTTCAAGCGGTACGGTTGTAAGTTCGTTGTTTTTTACGGCAACCATGGTCCCAAAATTTCCTTCTGCAATAGCTTTTGCTGCAAAGGCGCCGTAACGGGTAGCTAAAATCCGGTCCATTGGTGTTGGTGAACCGCCACGCTGAATATAGCCTAAAACGGTTTCACGGGTTTCAATACCGGTATAAGTTTCAATGGCTTTGGCAACGTGTGTTGCTGCCGACACATTTTTGGGATGATCGATACCTTCGGCCACCACCACAATAGAGTAGGGCTTATTACTTTCGTAGCGGCTTTCAATCTTCTTACAAACCGAACGGATATTGTACGCCAGCTCCGGCAGCAGAATAATATCGCCACCTCCGGCAAGTCCAGAATAAAGTGCCAGCCAGCCAGCATGGTGCCCCATAATTTCAATAATCATAACCCGTTGGTGTGAGTTGGCAGTGGTGTGTAACCGGTCGATGGCATCGGTAGCTATTTGCACGGCCGAGTCGAAACCAAAAGTAACATCGGTGCCCCAAACATCGTTGTCAATGGTTTTGGGTATCCCAATCACATTTAAGCCTTCTTTCGCCAACATACTGGCTGTTTTCATGGTGCCGTTGCCCCCAATACAAACCACAGCATCAAGCCCCAGGTCTTTGTAGTTTTGCTTAATCATTTCGGGTTTGTCAATGTCTTCCCTGGCATTTTTATCCATTTTAAAAGGCTTCTCGCGCGAGGTGCCTAATATGGTTCCGCCAAGGGTAAGAATACCCGAAAGTGCCGATTCTTTCAGGTGAATATAATCGCCATTTATTAAACCCGAATAGCCGGCATTAAAGCCAAGCACCTCCATGCCGTATTCAACTATTGCTGTTTTTCCAACTCCCCTAATCGCAGCATTTAGTCCCGGACAGTCGCCGCCTGCGGTTAAAATGCCAATTCTTTTTGGCTTTGCTGAATTACTCATATCCTCTATTTTGTATTGTCAATCGTTAAAATTGTAGCGAAATTACAAAAGAATGAGTTAATAATTAAACTTACAGGCATCAGGCTCGCGAATTTGATGTAAGCTTTTTTTTCAGCACTTACTTTCCTTGTTCCTTAATTTTGTACATTCGTGACTTATTCGCTAGAATAATTAATTTAATCTTTAACCAATTAAATGTAAGAGAAATGAAGAAGTTTTTTTCACTTTTGCTGGCTGTTGCCTTTGTGTTTTCACTATCGTGTAAAAGCACCAAAACAGGGGGTTCTGCCGGTTTAAATCAATTAACAAAACAAGAAAAAGAAGACGGTTGGGTGTTGCTTTTTGATGGTAAAAGCAGCGAAGGCTGGCGCGGAAACAACAAAGCGCATTTTCCTGCCGGATGGGAAATTGCTGATGGCACACTGCATTGCAAAGCTTCGGGGCAGGGAGAGGCCGGAGCCCGCGATGGCGGCGACATTATTACAACCAAAGAGTATTCGAACTTTCATTTAAAGCTGGAATGGAAAATTGCACCCGGCGGAAACTCCGGAATTTTTTACCTGGGACGAGAGCAGGAAGGATGGCCAATTTATAAAACGGCTCCTGAAATGCAGGTGTTAGATAATGAGCGCCACCCCGATGCCTTGTTGGGAAAAGATGGCAACCGTAAAGCCGGTTCCTTGTACGACCTTATTCCGGCAAAACCACAAAATGCCAAAGCTGCCGGCGAGTGGAATTCTGTTGAGGTTATTTGCTACAAAGGTACCGTGGTGCACAAGCAAAATGGCGAGACAATTGTTGAATACCACTTGTGGACCGACGACTGGAAAAAGCTGGTAGCCGGTTCAAAATTTCCCGGATTGAACCCCGATTGGGCAGATGTGCCCAAACAAGGTGTAATCGCTTTGCAAGACCACGGCGACGATGTGTGGTTCCGCAATATAAAAATTAAAGAAATGAATTATTAGGCTTCGTAAGCTGATATTGAATGGCCCGGTAGACCTCTGCCGGGCCTTTTTAGTCTCATAAAGTGTCATTACTGAACAGGCAGTAACTTTATCACTCCGGATTATACCCCGAATCATTTAAAATTTGCTGAAAATCGTAATTTGCCATCAGTTCAGGCAAAGTTACTTCTGGGTGTTTTTTCATGTACTGTCGCACAATTTGCCAGCCAATCCACACCCCGGTCCTTCCGGGCGAGTCGAGTGGAAAACCACTGGTTGTAGGTGCCGGGTTTATGTATCGAATAACATTCATGCGTTTGGTGGTGTACAGCATTTCGTGCTCAATGAGGTAGGTCCACATTTGTGGCTCGTTCATTTGGCACCATTCCAGCTGTTGTGTGGTGTAGCCAATTTTTAACGAATCTTCCATATCGGGCAGCATGGCATCAACTAAATACATCAGTTTGCCCTTTTCAACCATATTGCCCAGCAAGTTGGAGGCACGGTCGGCATGTTCAAACTCGGTAATACCCCAGGCAAATGCTACATCCGACAGAATTTTGTCTTTGTGCATATTTAGTATTTTGTACTGCGGGGTGGTATTTAGTTGCTGGTAGTAAGGGCAATTGCGCCCCAGGTATTTGTCGAGGCTAATGCCAATAATGTTTTCGGCTGTTACCACCGATTGGTTAAAGCCTGAAATATAAGTGTAAATGGTTGGCAGCTCTTTTTCAGGAAAATGGTAGCTGTAATATTTAAAGGCCTTTTTCAGGTCGTTGCTAAGTTCTGTGGGCTTGCTAAAAGCCGAGTCGGTTTTCGTTTTCACATCCGTAATAAGCGAGTCGGTAAGAAAAAGTCGCATAAGTTCGGGAAACAAGGTATCGCCTAAGCCACCCACTTGAATCACCCGGTAGGTGTACAGCTTAAAAAAGTCGGGATGGGCATTGCTCAGCTCAGCCATTGCTGCCAGCGTATCTTTTCCATCAAGCGCAAAAAGAGCCTCGCCAAACGGAACTACCTCAACCTCTTGGGTAATATCCGAAATGCTCACTTTCAAGGTATTTCGTTTGCATGCGAAAAATAGCAGGGCAATAACACCCATTAAAACCACCGTTTTTATCCACTTCATTTTACAAGAAATTTAAATCAATACGCTTACACTTCTTATTTATTGCAAAACTGAACTAAAAATTGGAGATTTGCAATTGTCAATTTATTGAAAACAAACTTCGGGTTTCTCCCGATAATAATCGGGACGACTTCCGTCTAATTTTTTGAAATGAAAGTTGCAATAGCACAATTAAATTACACCATCGGCGATTTTGAAGGAAATGCGTCGAAGATTATTGCTGAAATTGAGCGCTCGAAACAAGCTGGTGCCGATCTGGTTGTTTTTTCCGAACTGTCGGTAACGGGTTATTATCCGCACGATTTGCTCGAGAAAAAAGAGTTTATTGCCAAAGCCGAAGCCGCTGTGGCACAAATAGCCGGCTATTGCCAGGGCATTGCTGCCTTGCTTGGTACGCCCCGAATAAACGAAAACGAGCGGGGCAAAAAACTGTTTAACTCGGCTTTGTTTTTAGCCGATGGCGAAATAAAAAGTGCACACAACAAAACCCTGCTGCCAACTTACGATATTTTTGATGAATACCGCCACTTTGAGCCCAACCACGAGTTTAGCCTTGTGGAGTATAAGGGAGAAAAAATTGCAGTAACCATTTGCGAAGACCTGTGGGACGAGCAACCAACCGCTAACGAGTTTGGTAAAGATAAGTTGTATGCTGTTTCGCCCATGGAGGAACTGGCCCGGTTAAAACCCGATTTTGTGGTTAACCTGTCGGCATCGCCATTTTCATACAACCAGGAAGGTTGGCGAAAAAATGTGCTGGTGAATAAGGCTAAAAGTTATGGAATACCGGTGTTGTATTGCAACCAGGTGGGGGCACAAACCGAACTGGTTTTCGACGGTGGTTCGGTTTATATTGATGCAAAGGGAGAAATTGTAAAAGAACTTCGCTATTTTGAAGAAGACTTTCGGCTAATTGATACACAGAATATTGGCGAGAAAGAATTGCAGCCAAAGGTTGATTACATCGAGAAAATACACGATGCTCTGGTGCTGGGTATTCGCGATTATTTTAACAAAATGGGCTTTAAACAGGCAACACTGGGCTTGTCGGGCGGGATTGATTCTGCCGTTACCGTGGTACTTGCCGTTCGTGCCCTGGGGGCCGAAAATGTTCGCGTATTGCTTTTGCCATCTAAATACTCGTCGGACCATAGTGTGAATGATGCCCGTGAATTGGCTGAAAACCTGGGGATTCGTTACGATGTGGTAAATATTCAATCGGCAGTAGACCGGTTTGAGCACACGCTGGAACCGCTGTTTGAAGGCCGTTCTCCCGATGTAACCGAAGAAAATATTCAGGCCCGGGCACGAGGCATTTATATGATGGCGATTTCGAATAAATTTGGGCATATTCTGTTAAACACCACCAACAAAAGCGAGTGCGCGGTAGGCTACGGCACGCTGTACGGCGATATGAATGGAGGCCTTGCAGTGTTGGGCGATGTGTATAAAATGGATGTGTTTAAATTGTCGAGGTTTATGAACAAGGATGGCGAAATTATTCCTGAAAATACCATTGTTAAACCACCATCGGCAGAATTACGCCCCGATCAGAAAGACACCGATTCGTTGCCAGACTACAAAGACCTTGATGCGATGCTCTTTAATTATATTGAATTAAATAAATCGCCCAAAGAGATTGCAGACCTTGGTTTTGATGAGGCTGTGGTACGGCGTGTTATCCGGATGGTAAACATGAATGAATACAAACGATTTCAGGCAGCACCGATTTTAAGAGTAAGTTCAAAAGCATTTGGCTTTGGGCGAAAAATGCCATTGGTTGCCCGATATTAGGTATGTCTTTCAGCCACAGGAGTTTTATGTGAACTAATCCATGATATTATTCAGAAGTCGTGTAAATTAACTGTTAAAAAGCAATCAATTTTAACAATTTTTTTTAGCTTTGATGCTATAAAACATACAGCTGAGTATATGTTAAATTCAGAAATTGGACTTAAAGATCTGGTTGATAATCAAAAATCAATTTTTTATTTACTTGGGCAGGACGATAAAGACGAACTGCAGCATCATATCTCGCTTTCGCACTACAAAAAGAATGAATTTATTTACAAGGAAGGCGATAAACCAAATGGTTTTTTGGTGCTGATTGATGGCAAAGTAAAGATTTTTAAAGAAGGTGTTGGCGGTCGTGAACAAATCATTCGAATGACTAAGCCTTTGGGCCTGATTGGTTATCGGGCCTTGCTGGCCGATGAGACGCATAATGGCTCGGCCGTTACTCTGGAAGAGTCGCTGGTGTGTACCATTAGCCCTGATTTTATTTTTAGCCGGGCCCTTAAAAACACCGATTTTTCGTTTAAAATTATCCGAAAGCTATCGAAAGAGCTGGGTTTCTCGAATGCCCGTACTGTAACGCTTACTCAAAAACATATTCGCGGGCGTTTGGCCGAATCGCTGATTTTACTGAAAGATAAATATGGTTTTGAAAATGATGGTACTACCTTAAAAGCTTATCTGTCACGCGAGGATATTGCCAACCTATCGAACATGACAACTTCTAACGCCATTCGCACCCTGTCGACTTTTGCCAACGAAAAGGTAATTGCAATCGATGGTAGAAAGATTCGTGTGCTGGATGCTACGCGGTTGGAGCGAATAAGTAAACTGGGATAAAATTTTTACCAAATAGCTATTATGCCATCCGGGTTTTCGGGTGGCATTTTTTATTCCTGAACATACACCCGTTTTACCCGCTGCGAAATTCCGGTAAGTATTTCGTAAGGTATGGTGCCGAGTTGTTCCGCCAAATCCGATATTGAAATGTTTGCGCCAAAGAGTTCAACGCAATCGCCTGTTTTTGCTTCCGTTTGGCTTACATCAAGCATTAGCATATCCATGCAAATATTGCCAACTATTGGTACAAGCTTTCCGTTTACAAACGCATGGCCGTTGCCATTGCCAAGTTTGCGGTTAATCCCATCAGCATAACCCAGCGGAACAATTGCAATTTTTCCCGCTGAAGCCAAAGTTCCTTTCCGGTTGTAGCCAATTGTTTCGTTTTTGCCCACGGTTTTAATTTGTGAGACGGTGCTTTTTAAAGTGCCAATATTTTTAAGTGGCCGCCCGGTTTGCGATATCCCATACAGCCCAATGCCCAAACGAACCATGTCCATCTGGCTGTGTGAAAAACGTTCAATACCGGCAGAATTCAGGATGTGCAGGTCGATTTTGTAATCAAAAGCACTTGTAAAAAGTCCAGCAGCCGAATGAAAACGCTCAATTTGTTGCTTGGTAAAATCATCAAGAGCTGCTTCGTCGCTGGCAGCAAGATGCGAAAACACCGATTTTATGGTAACCGGACTGTTTTTGATTAAGGAAATCAGCTGAGTAATTTCCTTATCGTTTTTCAACCCAAGCCGGTTCATGCCCGTGTCAATTTTTATATGTATCGGGAAACCTGTTTTTCCAAAAGTAGCAACAGCTTTTGAAAACTGCTTAAATAAGCTGAGGCTGTAAATGTTTGGTTCCAGGTTAAAATCAATCATATTCTGGAAACTGTCTTGCTCCGGATTCATAACAACAATCGGAGTCGTAATTCCTGCATTGCGCAAATGTACGCCTTCGTCGGCCACAGCTACGGCCAGGTAATCAACATTTTGGTGCTGTAAAAGCCGGGCAATTTCCACATCGCCACTTCCATACGAAAAGGCCTTAACCATCACCATTATTTTTGTATTCTTGTTGAGTAGCTTCCGAAATGTATTCAGGTTGTGCACCAGGGCGTTTAAGTTAATTTCAAGCACCGTTTGATGTGCTTTCTGCTGCAACAGTGCGGCAATTTTTTCAAATTCAAACTGGCGGGCACCTTTTAATAAAAGGGCTGCTGATGAAAAGTTTTGACGGCGAAAGTGTCGCTCGAATGCTAAACGATTGGGGAAAAACTCACTTTCCAGTTTAAATAACTTTTGGTATTTGTACAACTCCGGCCCAATGCCGGTAAGTTTGCTAATTCCCCATTCCTGAAGAAGCTGGTTTACTTTTTTATATAGTTTCTCGGCATCGATACCGGTTTGTTGTATGTCGGATAAAATTACCTGCTTTTGCAAATGCGCTTTAGCTGCCTGCTGTTTTAAAACCGACAGAGCAATGCCCAGCGAATTTAAATCAGAGTTATAGAAATCGTTAATCAGTAAACTATTGTTAATGCCCTGTTTTATTTCAAGACGCATGGCAACCGTTTGCAATTGACTAAAAATGTGAAGAAAGTCTTCTGGGTTCAGGTCTAACGCTACAAGCACGGCAAAACAATGGCAGGCATTTTCAATAGCCGAATTATCTGAAAAAGGTATGGTAAAGGAATACTCTGAATTACTAAATCTGGCTTGAATAAGGGTTTGCTGATTCTGACCAGTCACCGTAAAGCCGATTTTTGCGTCGGTATTATTTATTGCCCAGCTAACTGCTTGTATTTTGTGGGCTTTACAGAAATTTTGTATTTGGTTTGAATAGCTGTAATCAGCTCTGAACAGCAGCTGTTTTGTGCTGTGGAAAAGCTTCAGCTTCTCAGCTAATTTTTCTTCTAAAGACGAGAAATTCTCCTGGTGGGCATCGCCAATATTGGTTAATATACCGATATCCGGATTTACAATTGGTGCAAGTTTTTCCATTTCTCCGGGCAACGAAATACCAGCTTCAAGCAGGGCTAACTCATATTGCTCGTCAATAAGTAAAGCCGACAAGGGGACTCCAACCTGTGAATTGTAACTTTTCGGACTGCGTACAATTTTAAAAGTTGTTGAAAGCAGATCGTAAAGCCATTCTTTAACGATGGTTTTTCCGTTGCTGCCTGTAATGCCAATTACCGGTTTTATAAACTGTTTCCTGTTATAGGAAGCAAGTTTTTGCAAAGCCAGGCCTGTATTTCTTACCAAAATAAAACTGGCTTTATCACTAATAGCACCCCGTTCTGATACAATAAAAACCGGAACCCCTTTTTTCAGAAGTTGATCGATGTAGTTGTGGCCGTTAAAAACCGGTCCACTCAAGGCAAAAAATGCAACACTTGAACCTCCAAAAAATGTTCGACTATCAGTAATAACCGTATCAATGGTATTGTTGAAAAATGAAGAAGACTTAAATAATTCGCCATCAACCGCATTGGCTATTTCTGTAACCGTAAATTTTTTCATTCTGCACGGGTTGCTTTGGTGTAACACCTGCGACACAGCGGTTCGTATATGTCTTTTTCGCCCAATAACACCACTTGTTCTTTTTCCGATAAGCGATGAGAAAACTGGGCAATGCTACCACAACGAACACAAATAGCATGCACTTTTGTAATGTAATCGGCTACGGCCATTAAACCCGGAATTGGACCGAATGGTTTGCCTTTAAAATCCATATCAAGTCCGGCTACAATTACCCTTATTCCCATGTCGGCCAATTGGTTTACCACATCAATAAGTCCCTTGTCAAAAAACTGTGCTTCATCAATTCCAATTACATCAACATCGCCGGCCAGCAATAAAATATTTGCCGAGTTTTCAACCGGTGTCGATCGGATAGAGTTTTCATCGTGCGACACCACTTCTGTTTCCGAGTAACGTACATCTACCATCGGTTTATAAATTTCAACTTTTTGCCTGGCAATTTTGGCACGTTTCAAACGCCTGATCAGTTCTTCAGTTTTTCCTGAAAACATCGACCCGGCTACTACCTCAATTGTGCCCACTTTTTTGTGGCTGTTTACATCTCTCTCAATAAACATTTATCGTTACTCTTTTTTGTAAAGAACTTGTCTTACAGGGTATTTTTATTTACTACTTTTACAAAAATAAAATTTACACGCTTGTTTGGGTACTATTAATCGTTATAAATTTACCAACATTGCGTTAAAAGCTTGGGTGCATGGACAATAAAAAGTTATTTAAATTTTTGTATAAAGACATCGCAGAAATTGAAGAGCTGTTTGATGAAAAAGGGGCAGATGGTTTTGATAAAATGGAACTGGAGTTTTTGAGAACGAGGTTTAATGGAGCAAAGCACATCATTCGCCTTTTGAGCGAAGAAAGTGAAGAAGTTCAGCCGGATGTTCAGGACGAAACAATGGTTGCTGCTAAAAAAGAACCTAAACAAACTGAAACAATGGCAGCAGAGCCCGAAAGTATTTCAATAGAAAAACCACTAAGCAAAGACGAGCAGGAAAGTTTGGAGGCTTTACAGGATTTTGAGGAAGAATTAAAAGATAATGAAACGCTAAACGAAAATCCAACCGAGGAGGAAAAGCCTGAGCAGAACCTTGAAGACGAAGAGGAAGAAGAACAATTGCCAGAGGAGGAAGAAGCAGTTAAAGAAGAAAATAAAGCGGAAATGCTGCCGGAATCAAAGGAAAGCGGCGAAGGTGAGGATTTAGCGGAGGACATTAAAAATGAGGCCTTGCCTGAAGATCCCCGGGAAGAGCAGGAAGACGTGAAACAGGAACCCGAGACGAACGTTCGAATTGGTGATCGGCAGCTGAAAGAAAAGTCGGTTAATGATTTGCTTGGGGGAAAGGACTTGAATAAATTGGAATATAAAATATCAAACAGCCCGGTAAAAAGTTTGCAGGCGGCCATTGGTATAAACGACCGTTATCAATACATCCGGGAATTATTTGATGGCAGCGCCGATAGTTTCTCTACCGCAGTAGGAGAACTTGATAATCTAAATAATATAAACGAGGCGGTTGCTTATTTGCAGCAAAATTACAAATGGAAAAAAAACGAAACAAGCCTCAAGTTTGTTAATCTTGTAAAACGCCGTTTCCCCAATGGATAACGAAGCCCGATTGATACTGGTGCCAACGCCAATTGGTAATCTTCAGGATATTACTTACAGGGCGGTTGAAGCATTAAAAACTGCAGATATTATTTTGGCTGAAGATACACGTGTATCGTCAAAACTGCTGAAACATCTCGAGATTGACAAAAGGCTAAGCGCACATCATAAATTTAACGAACATAAAACAGCAACTTCCATTGTTTCAAAAATAGAACAGGGAAATGTGGTAGCCTTAATCTCTGATGCAGGAACTCCTGCCATTTCTGATCCCGGTTTTTTATTGGTGCGCGCCTGTGTTGAAAAAAATATAAAAGTGGAGTGTTTGCCCGGACCAACGGCACTAATTCCTGCCCTTGCTGTTTCGGGCTTGCCAACCGATAAGTTTGTTTTTGAAGGATTTTTACCACAGAAAAAGGGAAGGCAAACCAGACTGAAATTATTAGCCGAAGAGCCCCGGACTATGATCTTTTATGAGTCGCCATACCGGTTGGTAAAGGCCCTGGGGCAGTTTGCCGAATATTTTGGTGCCAACAGAAAGGCCTGTGTTTGCCGCGAGCTATCGAAAATGTTTGAAGAAGTAAAACGAGGCACGGTTACAGAACTTGGTGAATATTATACCGAACGTCAGCCAAAAGGCGAAATTGTAATTGTTGTTGAAGGCAAGGCGTAACAGACCAAAACTGTTTTGCTGTTAGAAAACAAATTAATGGGTAAAAAGTATACACATCTGTTTTTCGATTTGGATAATACCCTGTGGGATTTTAAAACCAACTCGAAATATGCCATGCGGGCCACTTTTACAGCCCTGAGTCTGGGTGAATATAAAATTGATTTTGATCGTTTTTTTCAAATTTACTCCCTCCACAACGCCAATTTGTGGATAGCTTATCGTAAACGACAAGTAAGTAAAAAAGACCTGATTCGTCAGCGCTTTCAGCTTACTTTTGAGGCTTGTGGCATAAAAGATACAGATCCTTTAATGGCCAACGAGCTGTATCTGCAAGAAATGCCACGGCAATCGCATTTAGTTGAAGGGGCAAAAGAAGTATTAAATCAATTACGGACCAAAGGATATAAGTTGTACATTATCACCAATGGTTTTAAAGAAGTGCAGCACGCAAAGCTTTTAAAGGCAGGCCTCGATGGCTATTTTGAAAAGCTATTCATATCAGAAGAAGTAAAAGTGCCAAAACCGGGATGGGAAATTTTTGAATATGCAATCAAGTCATCAAATGCCAAAAAGAAATCAAGCCTGATGATAGGAGATGACTGGGATGTGGACATTTGTGGTGCCTTAAACTTTGGAATTGATGCTGTGTATTTAGCCAAAGATGGCAGTTCTTCGAAAATGGATCTCAGTGCTGAAAAATCTGATGTCAGGACAATTCAGCATTTAAACCAGTTAATGGATTTTTTATAGCGAATCTTCATTCTTCCCTTATTGAAGTGCTCCTTCAAAAAACAATCAGTATCGTTTTATTGTAATTTTGGTTTTCAGGTTGGGAGAAACTGTGAGCGGTGCTAAATTAGTATCTATTATTTATAATATCTTTTCAGTAGATTGTAGTTTAGCGTATTTGTAAAAATCGGCAGGGTGTGTTTTTTAAAAGGGGTGTTGAATAAAATATCGACCATGTTTCGGTTTTTGGTATCTTGACATTAGGGGGTGATGTTGGGTGAAAGTGTGTTTTTTCGGAAATAGTAGTTTGTAGGTAATATTAATTTAAAATAGCTTTGATGCTTGCTGCTCTGGGTTGTAGACATTTTTGTCTGTTTTTTTTCTAAATGTCGTTATTACAGTAAGTTGTAGTAAGTTCTTGTGCTAAGTTATATTTTATTGATTAATACAAAATGATAGCTGGTCGTGCTGAACTGGATGATTTTTATTAGGTATTTTGAAAAAAAACTTACATTTTCTTTAAAAACTCAAATCTTCTTTTAATATTTGTAACTGTTAAAAAAATTAACTGTTTGTAATTTTAACAAACGATGGGTAATTGTTGGTTATTTGGATTTGGGGGAATCTGAAGATAATTACAAAATAAATGCTGTTTAATTATTACTTAAAATTGTTTCTATGAAGGGGGAAATTTTTCAAGTGATTTCGTACAAAAGACTTTATTTATTAAGAATGTAAATAAGTTATGATTGCTGCTCAATCATCTGCGGCAGCTATTTGTTTAATCCGGCAGTAATGGTGGTGTTGATAAATGGTTGGTTAGGCGAGATGTTTTGTGTGGTTTTGTAATTGTTAAATTTTTTAACAATTAGCGAAGTCTGTTGTAACTATTTCAAAAGCTAATTAACAAGAACAAAATTTTATTCGCTGTTTAATTAATAAATCTATGATTGGTAGAGTAATACAATATTTTTTGTTTAGTACTTTTTTAAAAAGAAGTAATGAAAATGTAGCGAAAAGACATTGCCGGGAGGTGCTCACTCTACATTTACTCACAATTACCCTTCGTAGAAACTTAAATCCTCCCGGCTACTTTTAAAAACTAAAAATGCTTAAAACAATTTTTATAGCGCTTTAATTAATAACTTAAAATTATTTCTATGAAAAAAATTGCGATTTTTTTATCGATTCTCCTTTTCATGGGTAATTTGGTGGCAAATGCTCAAACGAAGACTTTAACCGGTACGGTTACTTCTGCTGAGGATGATGCTCCTATTCCCGGGGTTTCGGTATCTGTGAAAGGAACTACCCTTGGTACAATTACCAATTTGGATGGTGGATTCGAATTAAAAGCACCAGATGACGCAAAAACGTTGGTGTTTAGTTTTATTGGAATGAAAGTGCAGGAAGTTGAAATTGGTTCTCAAACCAGTTTTGCTGTAGCTTTGGAATCTGACATGATTGGTATTGACGAGGTTGTTGTTACTGCACTTGGTATCAGTCGCGAAAAGAAGACCCTTTCTTACGCTGCACAAGATGTTAAAGCTGAACAGCTTGACATTTCAGGTAATGCCAACATTAAATCATCTATCGTAGGTAAAGTTGCCGGTGTTCAAATGGTGGGACAACCAGGTGCAAAACTGGGTGAAAATGGTACTGGTAGATTACGTATTCGTGGTGCTATCTCGCTTACCTCTGATGCTGACCCATTGTATGTTATCGACGGTATTCCTGTTGATGATCCGAATGCGGTTGACATGGGCGATGTTGAGTCGGTTAACGTACTGAAAGGACCTAACGCTACTGCACTTTACGGACAACGTGCTGAGTATGGTGTTATCATGATTACTACCAAAAAAGCAAAACAAGGCGGTATTAGTGTTGAAATTAACAGCAATACTACTTTTGACAAAGTGGCTTACTTGCCAGAATACCAAGACCTTTACGGGCAAGGTTACGATGGTGAAGATGAGTGGACAACATTAAATTACGATGCTGGATTCGCCGGAAGAGCATATCCTGAAGAGTGGAGTATTTTTGATGGTCGCCGTTTTGTTTACAGTGGTTATGCCGACGAAAGTTGGGGACCTGCTTTTGATGGCGAAGACTACACGCCTTGGTACGCCATGTGGCCTGAAAGCCCATACTATGGTGAAACAAGAAAATGGGAAGCACAACCAGATAACATCAAAGATTTCTATGATACAGGTGTAACCATGAAAAATTCTATTTCGATTAGTGGCGGAGGTGAAGACTTTACAGGTCGTTTGTCGGTTACTAATTTGAACCAGAATGGTATTATGCCTGAATCGGAATACAAGAAGAATACAATTAGTGGTGCTTTCGATTTCGACGTAACAGATAAATTACAAGTAGGTGTTAACTTCAATTTCTCAAAATCGTTCTTACAGGGTGATTTTGCCGATGGTTACTCAAACCAAACAACAGGTTCGTTTAACTCGTGGTTTGCCCGCGATGTTGATATGAGCAAATTGAAAGAATTAAAAAACCTGCAAACTACAAGTGGATACCATGCATCATGGAACTACTGGGGACCTTTTTACTCAACCTATTTTGGTACAGAAAAAGGTGCTTTCTGGTTTAACCCATACTGGTACCTGCAAGAGTATCGTAACGAGAGAGATCGTATCCGTTTATTAGCTGACGTACATGCTACATACAATTTTAACGAAAACTGGAATGTAAAAGTAAATGCATCAACCAACTTGTACAATTACAAGCAATTCTGGAAAGTGCCTTATTCAATAGAGGCTGCTTCAGATCCGCATTTGTATAATACATGGAACTCTGGTTTTGGTAACACCCGTCAAATGGAGATGGAGAATAACTACAATGCTATGGTTAACTACCAGAACGAATTCGGCGACTTTGATATTGACGCTACTGCCGGTACTACTTACCGTACAAACGAATACGACCGTTTCAGAGCGAATATGCCAACTGATAGTAAAACACAAGGATTAGTTTTGCCTGATGTTTATACCTACAGTAACACAAAGTTGCCAGTAACTGCCGAAACTTACAAGTGGGAAAAGAAAGTAGTTAGTGCTTATGCAAGAGCTTCTGTAGGCTGGAGAGATATGGTATTTGTAGATGCTACTTATCGTCAGGACTGGAGTTCTGCACTGCCTGAAGGTAAAAACGGTTATGGTTATCCATCAATTGGTTCTTCATTCATTTTTACCGAGTTAATTGACGACGACTCAATTCTTTCTTTCGGTAAATTGCGTGCAGGTTGGGCACAGGTTGGTAACGACCTTGCTGCAATGCGTTTGAACCAGGTTTATCCTTTGTCAAGCAGCCCATATATGGGATCTCCACAGATGTATACCAATACTCAAATGGTAGATCCAAACATCAAGCCATCATTGAATACATCAATGGAATTTGGTTTTGATGCAAAATTCCTGAACAACAGAGCAGGTATTAGCTTTACATACTTTAACGAGGTTCGCGAAGACGAGATTATTCCTATCACCATGTCTTCTGCAACAGGTAATACTTCATTCTTAACCAATGCCGGTAAATCAAAACGTGATGGTATTGAATTAGTATTGGACGGAACTCCGGTACAAACTGATGACCTGGTTTGGAATATCTCGGTTAACTTTGGTACAAGTAACCCGGTTGTTGAAGAACTTCCTGGTGGATTAACTTCAATGAATGCTCCTGGTGGAACTGACGATTGGGGTAATGTTCGCGTGGTGCACGAATTGGATGGTGACTGGGGACAGTTAAGAGGCCGTACTATTCGTACCGACGACAACGGAAACTATGTAATTAATGCTGCAACCGGTACTTATGCTTACGATACTGACCATTACTATGGTTCTATCCTTCCTGATTTCACCGGTGGTATTTATAACTCGTTAACTATTAAAAAGCTGGTTAATATTTCAGCTTCTATCGACTTCCAGAAAGGTGGTAAATTTTTCTCACTTTCTGAAATGTGGTCAGGTTATTCAGGTTTAACAGCAGAAACTGCTGCTCTTAACAACAATGGCAAAAACATTCGTGATGCAATTGAAGACGGTGGTGGTGTGCACATTACTGGTGTAGATACTGATGGCAATCCATACGACGGTTACCTGGATGCAGTAACTTACTTCGCCCAGTTCCAGGATAACGCAATTGCTACTCCTTATGTACACGATGCAAGCTACATTAAACTAAGAGATGTGAGTGTAACAGTTAACCTTCCTAGAAAATGGATGAGCAACGTATTTATTAATTCTGCTTCGGTTGGTTTCGTTGGACGTAACCTTTGGATGATTGCTGTTGCAGATGATAACGTACACGGTTGGGACCCTTCAGAATTGTCGGAAGCTTACGGTGAAAACGCTGGTCTGCCAGGTACAAGAAGTTATGGTTTCAATGTTAAATTAACTTTTTAATTGAATAAAACATGAAAAAGATATTTATAGCATTATTAAGTATTGTGTTGCTGAGCACCGGGTGCGACGACATCGACTTCGGCGATACAGATCAAAATGTGAATGGTCCGGCAGAGGCGAGCACATCGGCACTATTGTCTGGTGCCATCACAAATTTTAGTACCCGTCAGGGTAGACCTTACCGAATTACTCCAACATTAAATGTACAGTATTTAGTGCAGTTGGTGTATAACCAGGAAATGTTGTATGCCGACGGAGCCGGTTTCTGGCAGTCGTACTACGTACAAACAGCTTCAAACTGTCAAACAGTTATCGATATTTGTAACGATCCTGAAAAAGCTACTGATCCAACAGTATTGGCCAACGGAGCTATTGAAAATCAGAAAGCTGTTGCCATGATTTTTAAATCGGTAATCTTTAAACGTGTAACCGACCTTTTTGGAGATGTACCTTATACTGAGGCATTAAATTCAGATATTCTGACTCCGGTATACGACGACCAAAAGAAAGTTTACGAAGGTATGATTGCCGACGTAAAAGCTGCACGTGATATGATTAACACATCAGCTGCCGGCCCAACAGGAGACGTTATTTATATGGGCGATATGGTAAAATGGCAAAAATTTGCCAACTCGTTCCTGGTTAGTTTAGGAATGCAGGTTACTAAAGCCGATGCGGGTATGGCTCAGTCTACTGTAACTGAAGCACTAAACCACTCAGCTGGTGTATTGGAAGATGTTGCTGATGATGCCATTTATACTTTCGATGTGGCTAATGATTTCCCTAACCCATGGGAGTGGATGCGTCCGGCTGACTATGGTGTGTCTGCTGAATTTATTAGCGCATTGCGTGGCGATGGTTTTACATCAAATACTACTTACGACGAACGTATCCAGTATGTTGCTGCCGATCCTTCGTTAGATGGACTACCATACGGTTATAAAACTTACGAAGCAGATAACTCGCCTGTTGCAGGTGTTATTTATGCTGCCGATACTCGTTTACCATTGTTAACATCAGCTTATACTTACCTGCAGCGTGCTGAAGCTGCTGCTCATGGTTGGACCAGCGAAGATGCAGGCGCAATGCTTAAAATGGGAATTATGAACTCGTATGCCAAAGGTGCTGCCGTTTACGGTGTTGAAATTGGCGACGGTGCTGCTTATGCCGATGCACGTGTTGCCGATATGGCTACTGCTGCCGGTGGTGCACTTCAGGTTATTGCCGAAGAAAAATGGGTTGATTTATTCCCATTAGGTTACGATGCATGGAGCGAATGGAGAAGAACTGACTATCCAAAACTTACTCCTGCTGCCGATGCCATTAACGATGGTAAAATTCCAAGAAGGTACAATTACCCAAGTGGCGAAGCTTCGTTAAACCCAACGGGTTACGATAAAGGTGTTGCTGCTCTTAATCCGGGAACCGATAACAATACTTCACGTTTCTGGTGGGATAAGTAATTGAGTCAATCAATTAATACAATATAAAAAGAGGTGGATTTTTCCACCTCTTTTTTTTGCATTAAAACCTGAGACTATGTATAAGGGGGTATCTCTTTTACAATTGCGTTTTATAAACTGGTCGTTTTTAGCCATTCAGGGAGCTATGGTGTGGGTGAAGGTTCCGAGGGGTGTGTTGAAATTATATAGTCGAAGACCTATCCACCCAATTGTTTATTTCGTTTAAAATAAAACAGGCAAATTATTCTGCCAAGTAGTTATTTTTTATAATTTTAGTTGACAGACAATCTTGTTCAGGCAGCCGATTTCGAAGAATCTTTAAAAACCAGAGGTATGTATTTAAAAAAAGAACTTTATAGCCTGATTAAATCCGACGAAAGTATTTTTGATTTTATACAGGAAGGTGCGCTCGATGGCCTGTGGTATTGGGATTTGGAAAACCCCGAAAACGAATGGATGAATAAACGGTTTTGGGAAGTTCTGGGGTACAATCCTAACGAGATGCCACATAAAGCCAGTGCCTGGCAACACATAATAAACCAGGATGATTTAAAAAAAGCTTTGGAAAAGGTTCAGCAACATTTGGCTGATCCTGATATTCCGTACGACCAGGAAGTACGCTATGCCCACAAAAATGGTTCTACCGTATGGGTGCGTTGCCGCGGAATAGCTATTCGCGATAAAAATGGCAAGGCTACACGTATGTTGGGAGCTCATCAGAATATAACTGCCCTAAAAAATACAGAAGAAAAACTGCGCGAGGAAGAACAACAACTTCGCAAAAATGAAGAACTGTACCATTTTATTACTGAGAATACCAGCGATGTTATTCGTTATCAAACACTTGCCGGAGAATTTAGTTACATTTCTCCAAACATTAAAGAGCTAACAGGATATACTTTTAAAGAATACCTGAATTTTGGGCCACTGGAAAATGTTGTTCCCGAAGATCATCAGATTCTAAAACAAGCTGTTCACGATTTTAGGAATGGTAAAGATGCATTAACGGTAGAATATCGAATATATCATAAAAATGGAAACCAGATATGGGTGCAATCCCGTATTAAAGCCATTCGCGATGAGCACGGTAAAGCGCATTCATTACTGTCCACCTCAAACGATATTACTGCACAAAAGCAACTACAAATTCAACTTGCTGAAAGCGAAGCCAGGTTCAGATCGATTGTGGAAAATTCGACTCCCATTATATTTTCAATTGACAGGAGTGGTAAGTTCATTCTGTCAGAAGGCAAAAGTTTATCGGTACTAGGCTTAAAGCCCGGGCAGGTGGTAGGTATGTCTGCTTTTGAGCTTTACAAAGATTTTCCGGAAATAGTGCATGGTATTAAAGAAGCACTGGCCGGCAAAACCCATAGGGAAACCATAAATGTTGGGGACGCATATTTTGATATTTTTTACTCCCCCAACAAAGATGCAGCGGGCAATATCGCTTCAATTACCGGCATGGCAATAGATATTACCGAGCGAAAAGCCAATCAGGCAAAACTCAAAAATATTATTGAGAGGAGCACTAATCTTTTCTATTCTCACTCAGTAAACGGAAAAATGACTTTTATTAGTCCGCAGGCCAAAGAAGTGCTGGGTTACGAACTGGAAGATTTGATGAAACATTGGACAAATTTTATTACAGACAACCCAATGAACACAAAGGCCATGGAGTATACACGAAAAGCTATTGAAACAGGACTCCGACAACCACCCTATGAGCTTGAAATGCAACGAAGAGATGGACGAAAGCTTATGGTGGAAGTTCGGGAAGCACCGGTGGTTGAAAATGGAAGGGTGGTGTCTATTGTTGGTGCTTTAGCCGATATTACCGAACGAAAAGCTTTTCAGGAGGCGTTGTTGAAATCGGAGGACAACTACAAAGCGCTTTCAGAAAATGCAAAACATATAATTTTAAGGCACAAGCTTAGCGGAGAAATTACCTACGCCAATAAGTACGCTGTGAACTACCTGGGAATACCTAAAGAGAAATTAATTGGAACCGATATTAAACAATTAATTGGTGGCAAGGTTAGAGAAGAGCAAATTAAGCAGATCAAACTCTTTAAAGAAGGCAAATATGATAAAAACTACAGTCACCAAACTGAAGTAACGCTTGACTTACCCAGTGGCGAAAAACGTTTCTTAGATGTTATTGCCAATCCAATTTCTACAGCAGATGAAGAAGATTCAATACTTATTTCTGCTTATGATATTACTGAACGAAAGCAAGCCGAAATTGAGTTAATTCGAGCCAAAGAAAAAGCAGAAGAAAGCGATCGGTTAAAATCGGCTTTTCTGGCAAATATGAGCCACGAGATTCGCACCCCAATGAATGGTATTCTGGGATTTGCCAATTTGCTGCAAGAGCCCGGTCTGTCAGGAAGCACGCAAAAGAAATACATCGAGCTCATCGAGAAAAGCGGAAAGCGCATGCTCAATATCATAAACGACATTATTGATATCTCGAAAATTGAGGCCGGCTTAATGGATTTTAATTCGGTAGAAACCAATATAAACGAGCAGATTGAATACATCTACACTTTTTTTAAACCCGAGGCCGAAGCAAAAGGGCTTACTCTTTCCTTCAGTTGCCCACTACCTGCACAGGATGCCAGAATTAGAACCGATCGTGAAAAAGTATATGCAATTCTTTCTAATCTTGTAAAAAACGCTATAAAATACACACAAAGCGGGTCGATAGCATTGGGGTATAGCCTAAAAAATAAGAATTGGACTAACCAACTGGAATTTTATGTAAAGGATACCGGAATTGGGATTCCGAAAGACCGGCAGGAAATGATATTCGACCGTTTTATACAGGCGGATATTGAAGATAAAATGGCACAACAGGGAGCTGGATTAGGTTTGGCAATAACCAAAGCCTACGTAGAAAAGCTTGGTGGCCAAATAAAGGTAGAAAGCGAACAAGGCAAAGGCTCTTGTTTTTACTTTACACTGCCATATTATGCAGAACAGGAGGTGAAACACCCAGCAAATGAGAATATTGCAGCAGAGACTGG
Source organism: uncultured Draconibacterium sp. (assembly GCF_913063105.1). Lineage (GTDB taxonomy): Bacteria > Bacteroidota > Bacteroidia > Bacteroidales > Prolixibacteraceae > Draconibacterium. The sequence goes on from NZ_CAJXYQ010000009.1 coordinate 91,940, forward strand.
CAAAACAATTCCGAAATTGAAAATACTGATTGCCGAAGATGATGAAGTATCGGAATTGTTGCTTAAGGAAACCATAAAAATGTACGGAAGGGAGATTTTAAAAGTTAAAACAGGTACTGATGCTGTTATGGCTTGTCGTAATAATACTGACCTCGACCTGATACTAATGGATATTAGGATGCCTGAAATGGACGGATATCAGGCAGTAAAAGAAATCCGAAGTTTTAATAAAGAGGTGATTATTATTGCACAAACTGCTTATGGACTATCGGGCGAAAAAGAAAAAGCAATTAAAACAGGATGTAACGACTACATTGCAAAACCCATTGCTGCATCTCAATTGCAGGCGCTTCTACAAAAATATTTTGCTGAAAATCTGAAATAATACCGCAGGTATTGCTAAAAAAATGAGTTGTGAGAGTTTGTAAAAGCTTATTTTCATAAAATATTTTTAATTTTACGCATATTAGTTAGGTTCTCAACATGCATTAAACATTGCATATGTTCAGTAAATAGTCTATGATTAAAGACGTGTAGAACTGCAAGGTCTGTCATAAACTTTGAATACAATATGGTTAGTTGTATGTGGTGCTGTTACAATATGTTAGATTGTAAAACATAATAATTTGAAATCAACCAAATGAATTTGAAACTCCAAATTAAACCTGTCTTGCTATTGTTAATTGTGGTATTAAGCGCCTGTAGCGATGATGATGAGGGTTTGCAGCATCGTGATATTGCCGGAACCTATCAGCTTACCGAAACCAGTTGGGCAGGGCTATATGCCGATGAAAATGGTGCTGCAACCATTGGTGAAATTAGCACAAGTGATTGTGATTTGCACTCGAGCATTGAAATTTCAAAAAGGGGCGAAGTTACCCTTATCGAATATACGGGTGAAAGCTGTTCCATTCAAAACATAAAAACCGGTAATTGGGTGGTTACGCAAACTTTTTTTGGAAGCTTCATTGGCGAAATACAATTTGAGGGCGACGACCGGTTGTTTAACCTGCTTGAAATTGAACACCAGGAAAATACCATAACCGATATCCGGATTACACATGATGTAGTTGACCTGCCCGAAAATTACGAGAATTTGATTTACCGGTGGGAATACTCAAGGATTGAATAAGAGAATAAGTTTATACTAGTTGCCTGGTTGCGTTTACGTTTTCCTCTTCTTCTTTTTAGCTGCCGGAAACAATACATTGTTCAAAATTAAGCGATAGCCCGGCGAGTTGGGGTGCAGGCTCAGGTCAGTTGGCGGGTCGCCAATAAGGTGGCGGTAGTCTTCAGGGTCGTGGCCACCATAAAAGGTCCAGAATCCTTTGCCCTGTTCGCCATGGATGTAGCGGGCTTCGTTGGCTGGTTTGTTTTCGCCCATCACCAGCACATTCGATTTTAATACCTCTTTTCGATAGGCTGTGGTTTGCCCCATAAAGCCTTTAATCAGGTTGTGGTGGTTTTGGCAAAGCATGGTTGGTATGGGGTCCCATTTGGCCGAAAAATCGAATAAGGTGAAAAAATCGTTTTCGCGGGCCACATGCCGGTGGTCGGTAGCATCGATATCTGAAAACTCGTACACATAGGGGCTTTTTTCCAGCTTAAAATTTTCGAAAGCAAAGGTATTGCCATAATCGAGTTTTTCGTCAGCGTTGGCTTCCATCGGGTCGCCATCAAACATATTCTCGCAAATATCAACACCTATCGAGGCCAGCGAAATATCGTAAGTGTCGGTTGCGGCACACATGGCAAACAAAAAGCCACCATTTTGCACATATTTCTGAATTTCGCGGGTAACAAACGATTTCATTTCCGATACTTTCATAAAACCCAGCATCGAGGCCAGCTCCTTATTGATGCGCACTTCTTGCTGGTACCAGGGCATGTGCTGGTACGAACGCCAAAACTTCCCGTGTTGCCCCGTAAAATCTTCGTGGTGCAGGTGCAGCCAGTCGTATTCGGTAAGGTCGCCATTTATAATTTCTTCGTCGTAAATAATATCGTAATCAATCTCGGCATAGCTTAGTACCAAAGTTACGGCATCGTCCCATGGCTGTTTATTCGGTGGCGAATACACTGCAATTTTTGGTGCCTTGTTCATTGCCACCGCATCCTGGTTTACATCGGGCTGGGCAATTTCGTTTAAAATTCCCGATGCCTGCACATCACTGATGGTTTCGAAACTCACCCCTCGTATTACGCACTCGTTTTCAATTTCGGGGTAGTGTTGCATTAAAAAACTGCCGCCCCGGTAATTTAAAAGCCACTTTACCTCCACATCTTTTTGAAGTACCCAGTAGGCAATGCCGTATGATTTTAGGTGATCTTTTTGCAGCTCATCCATTGGTATCAGCAGATGAATGGCACCGGCATGTACTGAAAGAAAAAGCAGTACCGGCAACAAGAATATTTTTAGTGGCGTGCGCATTTGTTTTTGTATTAGTACATTTAACAAGGCATTTGGTTCATTCGGTTTTTCAATTTCAGAACGAAGCAGCACCCGGTTCTATTGTTGCCAGAAATCATCCGTAAAAAACCGTTAATCATTATTTTTTAGTTGTTTAAAACGGTGCATCGCTGGTTGATGTATTTTGTTTGTCGAATCCGCTATTGGTGGTCATTCCGGCAGCCATGTCATCATCATCCTCATTCATTGATGAGCCAAAGGTTTGTACCTGACCTGAGAAATCGCCATGATCGAACTGCGGATCGAGATCGGAGAACCGGGCCATTTCTTTCTGGAAACGCAATGGTACATCGGCTGTGGCACCGTTACGGTGTTTGGCAATAATCAATTCGGCTATACCCAACAAGGAGTTCCCCGATTCGTCTTCCGTAATTCCAAAATACTCGGGGCGGTGAATAAAACATACAATATCAGCATCCTGCTCAATTGCTCCCGATTCACGCAGGTCAGACAGCTGTGGGCGTTTTCCCTCGCGCGATTCAACGGCACGGCTTAACTGCGACAGGGCAATAATAGGTACATCCAGCTCTTTGGCAATGGCTTTCAGCGAGCGCGAAATCATACTCACTTCCTGTTCCCTGCTTCCGCGCGTGTCGTTTCCGGCAGTCATCAGCTGCAGGTAATCAACAATAATAATGTCAACATCGTGCTGCATTTTCAGGCGCCGGCACTTGGCCCTGAATTCAAAAATAGAGAGGGCCGGCGTATCGTCAATAAAAATAGGTGCTTCGTCCAGCGTTTTAATCCGCTGGTTTAGCTGTGCCCATTCGTAGTCTTCCAGCTTACCGGTTTTAATTTTTTCGCCACCCAGTTCCGACTCCGCTGAAATTAAACGGTTTACCAATTGTAACGACGACATCTCGAGCGAAAAAATCGCCACGGCCTGCCGGTGGTCAACCGCCATGTTTCGGGCCATGGATAGCACAAAGGCCGTTTTACCCATTGCCGGACGTGCAGCCAGAATAACCAGTGCCGAACGTTCCCACCCCGAGGTAATCCGGTCAACGGCGGTAAATCCTGAAGGAACTCCGCTTAGGCCGTCTGGTTTGCTCCGGGCCGCCTCAATTTGAAGCACTGCCTGGTTAAGAATGGGTTTAATGGGCACGGTTTCTTTTTTGATATTCCCTTCTGAAACCTGGAATAGAGCCGATTCTGAAAAATCAATCAGGTCGTCTACATCCAGGGTATCATCGTAGGCTTTGGTTTGAATCTCCGATGAAACGCGAATGAGTTCGCGCTGCATAAACTTCTGTGCAATTATTCGGGCATGAAACTCGAGGTGAGCTGCCGATGCTACACGCCGGGTAAGCTGGGTAATGTAGGCCGGGCCGCCAACTTCGTCCAGCTGGTTGCGGTCTTTTAGCTCTTGGGTAACCATTAACAGGTCAACCGGTTTTTCTTTCCCCGACAGGCTTTTTATGGCATCAAAAATTTTTCGGTGTTCTTCCTTATAAAAACTGTTGGAGTCGATGGTGTCGGCCACAGTTACGTAGGCGTCGCGCTCTAGCATAAGTGCCCCAAGCACCGCTTCTTCCACATCAATTGCCTGCGGCGGAAGTTTGCCGTATTGGGCATTAATTTGCTCTACTGTATTTTGTTGCTGATTGTTGTTTTTTCGTTGTGCCATAGTTTTGAATGTACTTCAAGTGTTTTCCGCAGACCTGTTTAAGCAGACCTCAAAAATAGAAATTAACGGTGCTTGTAACAAGTGAATCTTTTCTTGATTTTCAACGGGTGCTATTCACAATTGTTAATAGGTTTTACGCCAGCTTGTCTTCAATAATTTGTGTAATTATTGTTTGCAACGTACTTCCCATTGCTGCAATTTGTTGCGGAATAAAGCTGGTTGCTGTCATTCCGGGGGTGGTGTTTACTTCCAAAAAATAGAACTCATTGTTTTTTAAAATGAAGTCGACACGCACAATGCCCGAGCATTCACATAAATCGTAAATGTCGGCTGTTAGCTTTTTACATTTTGCTGTAAGCTCTTCAGGCAGGCGGGCAGGGGTAATTTCTTCGGTAGCTCCCGGCGTATATTTGGCTTCGTAGTCGAAAAATTCGTTTTGCGGAATTACTTCGGTAATCGGGAAGATTACTTTTTTGCCTCCTAAACGAACGGCGCCACAGGTAAACTCGTGGCCATCAATAAACTGCTCTACAAGCGCTTCATCGCTTTCTTGCCAGGCTTTTTCAATAGCGGCCTTTATCTGGCTTACTTCTTTTACCTTGGTAATTCCAAAACTCGATCCTCCGGCATTGGGTTTTATAAACAGCGGAAGGCCCAGTTGCCCGGCAATTGCTTCCGGATGTATTGTTTCGCCGGTTTTAAATTTTTGAGAAACCGCCATTTTAATACCAAAGGTACGCAGGTAGTTGTTGCAAAACCATTTATTAAAGGTTAGCGACGATGAATGCACATTACAGGTAGAATACGGAATATTCAACAACTCGAAATACCCCTGCAGAATTCCGTCCTCGCCTGGTGTGCCGTGGATAGTGATGTAGGCAAAATCGAATTTGATTTTTTTCCCATCGCAGGTAAAGCTAAAATCAGCTTTATCAACTTCGGCAATTTTCTTTTCGTCCTGAAAAACATCCCATTGTTGCCCCTGCATTTGCACCAGCCAGCGATTAAATTTTTTAGTATCAATGGCTTTTAAAATATTGGCACCGCTTTTAACCGATACAACAAATTCTGATGAATCGCCACCGGCAATTACAGCTATATTGGGTAGTTGTGTTTTACTCATTTCTGTTTGCTATATAATTTTCCCATTTATCAATTGCGCTGGTCATATCTTCTGGCAGCTCCGAATTGAATAACATTTTTTCTCCTGTTGTGGGATGAATAAACCCAAGAGTTTTGGCATGAAGCGCCTGGCGGGGTAAGGTTTTAAAACAATTTTGTACAAACTGGCGGTATTTGCTAAACGTGGTACCGCGCAGAATTTTATCGCCACCGTAGTTGGCATCGTTAAACAGGGGGTGGTTTATGTGTTTCATGTGCACTCTAATCTGGTGTGTGCGTCCGGTTTCCAGTCGGCATTCAACCAGCGTAACGTAGCCAATGCGGCGTAGTACTTTGTAGTGCGTTACGGCATGTTTTCCATAATCTTCTTCCGGAAAAACGGTAAATACCTGTCGGTTTTTCAGGCTTCGCCCAATGTGGCCGGTAATGGTTCCTTCGTCGTCTTTTACACTGCCCCATACCAGTGCATGGTAGCGGCGCTCGGTTGTTTTTTCAAAAAATTGCAGGGCTAGTTTATTCTTGGCCATTTCGGTTTTTGCCACTACTAAAAGACCCGAGGTATCTTTATCGATGCGGTGCACCAACCCGGGGCGCGGGTCTTCGCTGTTAAATAAAGGCAGGTCTTTAAAGTACCAGGCTAAGGCGTTTACAAGTGTTCCGGTGTAATTGCCATGCCCGGGGTGTACTACCAGGCCTGGAGGTTTATTGATTACAATTAACTGGTCGTCTTCGTAAACAATATTTAAGGGAATATCTTCAGGTATAATTTTTAACTCCCTGCGCGGAAAGTCCATTACAATTATAATTTCTTCTCCGGGTTTTACTTTATAGTTGGGCTTTACGGCATTCCCGTCTACCAGAATATTTCCGGCATCGGCAGCGGCCTGAATACGGCTTCGTGAAGCGTTTTCAATTCGGTTGGAAAGAAATTTGTCAATCCGAAGTGGCGATTGCCCGGGATCTACCGATAAGCGGTAGTGTTCATACAAACCACCTTCTTCCAGTTCGTCATTCTCCTGCGTGTAGTCTTCCATGGTGTTATAAATTTCTTTCGTAGGCTTTGTTTATTTTTTCTTCATCGGTGGTTAACCAAATATCAACCGACGAACCTGTTTCAATTTGTTTGGTAAATTTCGGGTTTGGCAGTTGTTTCCATATTTTTGCACTTAACGAGTCTTCCGCTGTTTCTAATGTTTTATCGAAAATTATTGCACCGGTATTCAGTAATGCATCGGTAAGTGTTGATTGTGCTTCCTGCAGTGTAAAACCGGTAAGGTCGGGTAGTGCGGTTTTCATATTTCCCTGGCTGCGTCCAATAACCAGGTCGAGGTTGGTGCCTTTAATAATTTTTTTCCCTTCAGTTACCTCAACCGAATCTTGCATAACTTTTAATACCAGGTCGTTGTACTCTGATGGTTGGTAGTAAATATTTTCAACCTGTGAGCCAAGTGCCTGAATAAGCACCTGCGCCTGCCGGAAAGAAATATCGGTTAATCGCGGCAGGATGACCTTTTCTGGTTCAAGCGAATTTATTGTAAGCCTGATCACCCGGTTTTCTTTAACTCGTGAGTTGGCAAGTGGCAGCTGGTCGACAATTGTTCCGGGGGCAAAGTTTTTGTTGTAAACCGAATCGATTACCTCAACTCTAAGCTTGTTGGCCCGGGCACTCATGCTTGCCTCCTCGAGGTTTAAGCCTGTTAATGCCGGAACGGGGTATGAAATGCCGTGTTTGGTATAAAACATTAAGCTTTTTAATGTTACAAACAGCACAATGGCTACCAGCACAATGGCAACAAAAAAGTGTTTGATAAAAGTACGGCTAGTGATAAATTTTCCTAAACTCATAGCAGTTTTATGGTACTTATTAAAGAGAACAAAAATAAGTCAAAAAAAGTATGTTGAAAGGATTTTGGACAGAAACAAACATCAAATAAGTGCAGAATGTGTGAAAGTTGACCTTTTCGACATTTTAAAATGGGATGGTAAGAATATTGGAGGTGGCGCACCTTTACAAGCATGTATAAACACGAAAAGGTAAAGAACTGAATTCTTTACCTTCCCGCAAAATATACTAAGATCTTTTAATTATCTTTTATGTCTTGGCTCGTCTGAAACGCTCAGTTTTTTTCTGCCTTTTGCTCTACGGGCTTTAATTACTTTACGACCATTAGCTGTCGACATTCTCTCTCTAAAGCCGTGCTTATTCTTTCTTTTTCTATTTGATGGTTGAAATGTACGTTTCATTTCTATAAAGTTTTACTTGTTTCTATTCAGAATTTTCGGACTGCAAAAATAGTTCTTTTTTTATTTCTTCCAAAAACTTCAGTGTTTTTTTATTTAAAATCCCGCTTTTTGTTTTGTTTCTTAAAATCAGTTGTTTATCTGTTTTTGCAAAATCATTTTTTGCCTGATTGCAGGTGTTTACTTAAAATCAGTTTTCTTTTTTTACTGAAAAGCGGAACCCAATACCGTGCAGGTTGGTAATTTTTACCGAAGGGTCGGCTTTAAAGTATTTTCGTAAACGCGAGATAAACACATCGAGGCTGCGTCCCAGGAAATAATCGTCTGATCCCCATACTTTTTCAAGTATTTCGTTTCGGCTGAGTACTTTGTTTGTGTTTTTTGCAAAAAAACGGATAAGCTCTGCCTCTTTCAATGTAAGGCTGCGTGTTTCGCCGTTCAGTGTTAACGAAAGATCGTCGAAATGAAAATCGAAGTTTCCAATTTTTATTACAGCGGCCGATGTGTCGTTAACAGGTTGCGACTGACTGCGTTTAAGAAATATTTTAATTTTCAGCAGCAGTTCTTCCATGCTAAAAGGCTTGGGGATATAGTCGTCGCCACCAATGGTTAAACCTGTAATTTTATCTTCCGTCATGCTGCGGGCGGTTAGAAAAATTATGGGAGTTTGTTCGTCGGTTTTGCGTATGGTTTCTGCAACCTGGAAGCCATCAATTTTCGGAAGCATCACATCTAAAACAATTAAATCGAATTGATTTTCCTTAAAAAGCGAGAGGGCCATTTCTCCGTCGGATGCAACTTTAACATCGTAATTGTTTTCCGTTAAATTGTCTTTTACAATAAAGCTTAGTGCCTCGTCGTCTTCAACCAATAATATTTTAAATGCGTCTTCTTTCATGGTTTATTTCGGAATGGTTAAACAAAAAATACTTCCTCCTTTGGGATTTTCAAGAACTTTTATTTTCCAGTTATGGGTTTTTACAATTTTAAATACATAGTCGAGGCCAAGTCCAAATCCTTTTACATTATGCACGTTTCCGGTTGGTATTCGGTAAAACTTTTTAAATATCCTTTTGCGATGTTCCTTCGGAATTCCAATGCCATTATCAATAAAACTTAACTCAATAAGCGCCGGCTTTTCTAATAATTCGATTTTTATCACAGGGCTATTCTCGCAATATTTTGCAGCATTTTCAAGAATGTTGGAAACCAGGTTGGCAAAATGAAATCGGTCGGCCATAATCTCATAATCAGCTTGCTGGCCTGTCAGTTGAACTTGTGCATTTTGCCCTGCTTTTGATCGTTGAAACTGTTCACATGCATCCTGTAAAAACTGGTTTAGATTTATTTCCTCAAGATTTAAATGGATGCGACTTTTTTCTATAGATGCCAGGTTTAGCACTTTCTCCACATTTTTCGAAAGACGGTTGGTTTGTTCTTGAATAATGCGTGTGTAATTAAAAAGCCGTTCGGGCGATTTTAATATATTTTCATCGTTAATAACCGTAGCCGCCAGTGCAATTGACGATATGGGAGTTTTTAATTCGTGCGTAAGATTATTGATAAAATTTTTCTGAATTTCGGAGAGTTGGCGCTGACGAATAATGACCCATAAAGTGTATCCGAAAAAGAAGATGACCAGGGTTAATAAAGCCGTTAAAAAGTACCAGATAGACAGTTGCGAGAAAAAATACGATGAGCGGTTGGGAAAGTGTAAGCCAAAATAATTGGAGTAATTCTCGTTTAAAGGGAATGAATAGGTTGACAACTCCTCGTTATCATCTATGCGTACCATTGTTGTTTCGTCCATCTGTTCCTGCCCGGGATTGTAAATGGCAAATTCAAAATCGGAATAAATGTCGTGCCGTTTAAATTGGGTAATCAGGTTTTGTTTTAAAAGATCTTTATCGATAGCTACGCCCACATTAACCAGGTAAGTGTTGTTCGAGATTACCTCAACCGGGGTAATGCTGTCGAAATTTTCGGTGGTTCCGGTGGCCAGCATCACCTGCCAGGCAACCTCTTTTAATGCCACGCTGGCGCTCTCCTGAAATTGTTTCTCTGAAAGGTTATACGAACTGCGTATAAACGCAAATTGCACCAGAAATACGCCAACAACAGATACAGTTGCCAGCATTATTATGTATTTAAGCGCTTTACCTTTCATTTAACATTACTTTAGCCACGAAACTACATATTTTTTTATTTGTCGCCTGTAGTTAACAACTCATTAACAAAATATTGCATTCGGTTAACAGCACCTATACCGAAGCATTTTTACATTTGTTTCAGATTATTCTCAACAAACAAATTTAATGAATATATTATGAAACGAACTTGAACTTATTTAATCATAGCTACACAAACAAGAATGATTAAAAAGGTTTATGTGAGTTCCTGAATGTCTTCAAACTTATTGAACATTCAGAAATCAAAAAATTTTAAAAAGATGAAACGAATTTTACAATTATTGGCCGTATTTTCATTGGTTGTTGCTTTTCATTCAGCAATGGCTCAGGGAAGTGCAAAAATTGTGTTTGAAGAACAAACCCACGACTTTGGAAATTTCAAAGAATCAGATGGTGTTCAAACCACATCTTTTTCGTTTACCAACAATGGAGAGGCTCCATTGGTACTCTCGAATGTACGTGCATCATGCGGTTGTACCACTCCGAAATGGACCCGCGAGCCAGTTGCTCCCGGACAAAAAGGAAGTATTGATGTAAGTTATAATCCTAAAAACCGCCCGGGCTCGTTTAACAAATCGGTAACGGTTAGCTCAAACGCCGAAAACCGCACTGTTGTTTTACGCATCACCGGGAAAGTTGAACCACGCGAAAAGACCCTGGCAGAAAAGTATCCGCGAAAAATTGGTGCTTTACGGGTAAAATCAAACTACCTCTCGTTTGCCAAAATAAAAATGGGCGAAGTGGTGACAAAAGAGCTGGAGCTGGTTAATGATACTGACAAACCTGTTGAAGTGGGTTTCCGAACAGTGCCAAAACACCTTCAGGCTAAAGTTGAACCAGAAACTATTCCTGCAAACGGTACAGGTAAACTTATTGTAACTTACGATTCTGATGCCGCCAATACTTTTGGTTTTGCTTCGCACCGTATATACCTGTCGCTTGATGGTAGCAACGATTACAAAAGCTCGGTAGGTGTTAGTGCAACAATTGAAGAGGATTTCTCTCACTTAACTCCTGAAGAGCTGGCAAATGCGCCGGTTGCTAATTTTAATGAAAAATCGGTTGATTTTGGAGAAATGAAACAAGGCGATAAAAAAGATCATACCTTTACCTTAACCAACGATGGTAAAACAGATTTAATTATCCGCAGAGTGCGTTCTTCTTGCGGATGTACTGCCGTGGCACCTTCGAAAAAGGTTATTGCTGCAGGCGAAACCGCACCTATAAAGGTAACTTTCGACTCGCGCGGAAAGCGTGGCCGCCAAAGCAAATCAATTACTGTAATTACCAACGACCCGAAAACACCAACTTCAACACTCCGAATTTCGAGCAATGTTGTTGTGCAAAGTGCAAGCTAAGTTTATTTAAAGTCAATAATACAAGAGGTGTTGCAGGTTTAACTTGCAGCACCTTCTTTTTTGCTGTACTTTTGAGCGATAAAATTTACCCTAATGTCAGAAACAGATAAGCACCATATCGAAAACGATCCTCAGTTTAAAGGTCTGAATGTAAACTCCGGAGTTGAGCAACCCGAAACGGTAAACAACGACTCGGTAAAGCGCTTTTTACAGAAAAAACGAAAACTGCTTCCGGTTGAAGAATATGTAAATGGTATTTTGAAAGGCGACATTACGCTGCTAAGTAAAGCGGTTACGCTGGTGGAGAGCTCAAAAGCCGAACATCAGCAACTGGCGCAGCAGATTATAAAAGCCTGTCTTCCGCACAGTGGAAATTCCGTGCGGGTAGGAATTACAGGGGTGCCTGGAGTAGGTAAGAGTACATTTATTGAAGCACTTGGAAAGCTGCTTACCAGCCGCGGTGAAAAATTAGCCGTATTGGCTATCGATCCGAGTAGCGAACGAACAAAGGGAAGTATTTTGGGTGATAAAACCCGGATGGAAGAGTTGGCCAGCGATAAACTGGCGTACATTCGTCCAAGTCCGTCGGCAGGGTCGCTTGGTGGAGTAGCACGAAAAACGCGCGAAACCATAATCTTGTGTGAAGCAGCAGGGTATACCAATATTTTTATTGAAACGGTGGGAGTTGGACAAAGCGAAACAGCAGTGCACTCCATGACCGATTTTTTCCTTTTATTAATGCTTGCAGGCGCCGGCGACGAGCTTCAGGGGATAAAACGCGGCATAATGGAGATGGCCGACCTTATTGCCATTAATAAAGCCGATGGTAACAATGTGGAAAAAGCAGAAATGGCAAAAGTGCAGTATAAAAATGCCATTCACCTGTTTCCAAAAAAAGATTCAGACTGGGAGCCTAATGTGCTAAGCTGTTCAGCCTACAATAAAGTGGGAATTGAGGATATTTGGGGGCAGATTGAAAACTATAAAAAGCTCACAAAGGGCAACGGTTACTTTTTCAGGAAAAGAAATGAACAAGCTACCTACTGGATGCATGAAACCATTCAGGAACAATTAAAACGGAATTTCTACGACCATCCGGAAATTAAAGCCCAGTTACAGGTGCTGGAAAATTATGTGCTTGCCGACAAAATGAGCTCCTTTGTTGCTGCCGGAGAATTACTTGACAGGTATTCGAAATTAAAATAAGTCAACACATTTAAACCCGATGTTTTGGTTGTTCCGGGTTTTGTCGAACTAAAGCCTGTTCAAAACAATCGTCTTCCTTGGGTAAAGAAGCATTACGTTTCAATTAAAAAGTGGCAATTGGCTGATTGTTGAATTTCACGGGTAATCCGGCAAACTTTCCTGTTTTACATCTTTTAAAAGCTTTTGAAAAGAAGTAAATTTGTAAGAACCTTTCTGATTGTGAGGTGTTACTTACATAAATCAAATATCAATAAATTTTAAAAAATAATGAATTACGATGTTATAGTTATAGGTAGCGGCCCCGGTGGATATGTTACAGCAATTCGCGCTGCACAACTGGGGTTTAAAGTTGCTGTTGTTGAAAAGGAAAATCTTGGAGGAATTTGTTTGAACTGGGGGTGTATTCCCACCAAGTCGTTACTAAAAAGTGCACAGGCTTTTGAATATGCCGCACATGCTGCTGATTATGGAGTAACTATTGAAGGAGAAGTAAAACCTGATTTTGAAGCAATGGTGAAGCGAAGCAGAAATGTAGCTGATGGCATGAGCAAGGGGATTCAGTTTTTATTCAAGAAAAATAAAGTAGAATCGATATTTGGCTGGGGAAAACTTACAGCTAAAAATACGGTTGAGGTTACCGCCGAAAATGGAAAAAAGACTTCGTATACGGCAAAACATATTATTCTGGCTACCGGAGCACGTTCGCGCGAGCTGCCTAATTTGCCACAAGATGGTGAAAAAATTATTGGCTACCGAAAAGCATTAACCCTTGAAAAACAACCTAAAAGTATGGTGGTTGTTGGATCTGGAGCTATTGGCAGCGAATTTGCCTACTTTTACCATACCATTGGCACAGCAGTTACGCTTGTTGAGTTTATGCCAACCCTGGTGCCAAACGAAGATGCTGACGTGGCAAAACAACTGGAGCGCAACTTCAAAAAATCAAAAATGAAAGTGATGACCAGTTCGTCGGTTGAAAGTGTTGATACATCGGGCGAAATATGTAAAGTTACAATCAAAACAAAAAAAGGAGAAGAGGTTGTTGAAGCAGATGTTGTACTGTCGGCTGTTGGAATTTCTCCAAATACTGATGGGATTGGTCTGGAAGAACTTGGTGTAACCACCGAGAATGGCCGCGTAAAAGTTGATGAATATTACAAAACAAATGTTGAGGGGGTTTATGCCATTGGCGATATTGTTGACGGTCCGGCGCTGGCTCACGTAGCTTCGGCTGAGGGAATAACTTGTATTGAAAAAATTGCAGGTTTAAATCCGGAGCCGGTTGACTATGGAAATATTCCGGGATGTACCTATACAAACCCTGAAGTATCATCGGTAGGCTTAACAGAAGCTAAAGCAAAAGAAGCAGGCTACGAAATTAAAGTGGGTAAGTTCCCTTATTCGGCCAGCGGAAAAGCAAGTGCAGCAGGCCAGAAAGACGGTTTTGTTAAACTGGTTTTTGATGCCAAGTACGGAGAATTGCTTGGTGCACATATGATTGGCGGAAATGTGACCGAAATGATTGCTGAACTGGTAGTAGCTAAAAAACTGGAAATTACCGGACACGAGCTGCTAAAAACCATTCATCCGCACCCAACCATGAGCGAAGCAGTAATGGAAGCTGCTGCTGCCGCCTATGATGAGGTTATTCATATTTAAATAATAATTAAGTAATATAAAGTAAAGAACCCGAGGTGTTTAGCTTCGGGTTTTTTTGTGTGTTAAAAACCGAACAAACGACACTAATGTTCGAAACGTTTATAAAAAGCTGAAAATCAATTAGAAAGTTTTTGTATTTAAGAATAAATTTTAATTTTGCCTGTCAGACATCAACTACAGAGACCGTATTATTTCTCAGAATTACTATTGTTAAATGAGGGAGATATTCTTTAATAAAAATTCGAAATAAATGAAAAAACTAACATTGGTAGTGGCATTTTCTATGCTGCTTCAAATTGTATTTGCAGGTGGTTTACTAACCAATTACAACCAAAGTGCACAATATATTCGGATGATGTCGCGAAATGCATCATTAGATATTGATGCGGTATTTTACAATCCGGCGGGCTTGGTAAAAATGGAAGATGGCTGGCATTTTGCCTTTTACAGCCAAACTATTTTTCAAACCCGCGATATTGATACACAGTTTCCAACTTTGAATACAAGTCACTACGAAGGTAAAACAACAATACCTATTTTTCCTGATTTGTATGCAGCCTATAAAAAAGACAAGTGGGCATTTTCATTAGGAATAGGGCCAATAGGTGGTGGCGGAACAGCAGAGTTTCCCGGAGGAATTCCAACACTGGAGATTCCTTTTTCAATGTTACCGGTTGCCTTGTCTGACTTAGCTTTAATTAACCCGGCTTTAGCTGTTACAAGTTACGACCTTGATATGGCATTAGAGGCTTCATCAACATTTTGGGGTATTCAACTGGGTGCATCTTATGCACTAAACGATAAATTCTCGGTTTATGGGGGTATGCGCTTAATGCCATCAGTAAATACTTACGAAGGAGCTATTCGCAATATCCAGATTAACGGAACACCTGCTGTGGCCTGGTTAAATGGGTCTGCTACGCAACTGAGTACAATGGCGGCAAATCTCAATGCACTAGCAAATTTGCCGGAAACATTGGCCCCAATTCTTTCCGTTGCTGGAGAGTTTACATTAGATCAGTTGGTGGGGGCAGGCCAAATGGATCCGGTACAGCAAGGTCAAATTGAGGCAGGTTTGCAATTAATGGGACTTTCATCTGAGCAAATTGCGGCTATGAATCTTAACCAGATAAATGGTGCATATGTGCAAGCCGCACCTGGTTTTATTCAAAATGCACAAACGCTTAACGGAACAGCACAAACACTTACCGGAACCGCCGGGCAAATGAACGACAAAGAGGTGAAAACCAAACAAAAAGGCATGGGTTATACCCCGATAATTGGTGTTAATTTTTCGCCGAACGACGACTGGAACTTCGCTGTAAAATACGAGTTTAAAACAAAGCTTGTATTGGAAAACGAAACCGAAGTTGATCAAATGGGCTTGTTTCCTGATGGAGCAGAATCTTCAAACGATGTTCCTGCAATTTTTACGGCCGGTGTTGGATATCGTGGTTTAGACTGGTTAGAAGCACAACTTTCCTATAATATGTATTTTGATAAAGATGTTGATTATGGGTACAATATCCGATATTCAACAATGGGCGAGCAGGTGCACCGCGATATTGATGGCAACTATTGGGAGCTGGGCCTTGGATTGCAGTTTAATGTAAGTGATAATTTTGCTTTTAGTGTTGGTGGATTACGCTCGAAAAATGGTGTATCACCACAGTACCAAAGCGATTTTAGTTTTAGTAATTCGTCGCATACCCTGGCTGGTGGTATTATGTGGAAAATTACTGACAAACTTACTTTTGATGCCGGTATTTCAAATACTTTTTATGAAGACGATACTGTGACATTTAATCATGCAAGTGTTGGAAGTTATGACGAAACGTTTGGCAAAACAACCTTGAGTATTGCAGCCGGTATTTCGTACAGCATATTTTAAACCAATAACAATATAACGCAAAAGCGGAGGACATTTATTGTTCTCCGCTTTTTTATTGCTTAGCATTTGGTTTAAATCGCTTTGGCTTCAATATGGCAATCAAAGTCCATGTTTACAACAAAGTCTACCGGTGCAGTATTCGTGGTTCCTGAAACGGTAATTGTAATTTCTTTAGTTGAATTAAGAATTGAGGCCGCCTGAATAAGTTTAGCGTTATCAACTGATGGTTTAAAGGTGTTGTTCTCTCTTGAAATATCTGTTAGCGAAACCAGTATGCCCACATTGTCAACAGAAACATCAAGCGTTTTAACCAGTTCTCCTTCTCCCAAATTGCCAATAACTAACTCCAGTTCATTGATGTCAATCGATTTTAGTTTGTTCAAATAATCTGCGATCTCGCTAATGTCGCTGAGTTTTGTAGTTTGTGTTTCAGAAAATGCGAAATCGGCGCTGGCTGATTTTTGAATACTGGCATTCGTTTCAACAACGGCTACCGGAATGTTCATCGAAAGGGTTGTGTCAAACTCAATGGTATTGGCATCTTCAATTTTGTCGCACGAAAATAACGACAGTGCAAAAACTAATAATACAAAATAAATGTTTTTCATGTGATTTGTGATTAATGTTAAAGCGGCAATATAAGGCATTATTGTACCTGTGTCAATAGCAAAATAAAAAAAGGGTTGATTTTTATCAACCCCTTTTGGAAGAACTAACTGTGAAATTACTGGAATACCTACTCCAGTTCAAAAATTTTATTGTAGACTTCGTCGTTAATAAGCTTGGCTGTAAGTACAAACTGTTTGGTGCCGGTTGCTTTTAAATCCGAAAGGTCGTAGCGAAATTCTTTTGTAAACCAGGCCTCGCAAAGATCGCCATTGGCATTATGCCTTATTTCGAATGTTGGAACGGTGGAGCTACTTGCTGTCCATGGGTGCATACGGGCCAAATCAATTGTGTGTTCCTGGCAGCCACCGCTGTATGAAAGTTTAAAGTATAAACAATTACCATCTACATAAGCTTCATGAATATGAACAGGGTCGCGGGCCAAACTGTCGTAATTCTCAAAATATAAATCAATGTATGGCGAACACGATAATTCTTCAACGTAAGTTACTTCGCAGGGAACTCCCTGGCTGCATCCAACCATTACATTGGTTAATTCGGTGTATGTAATAAGTACGCGTTGCCCCTGTGTAAAAGTAAAATTCTCGGGGTAATAGAGCGGAAGAACTTTGTTGCCGTTGTCAAGTTCAATAATAAATCCACAGTCGCCTGCCCCAGCGTAATCAACAACAGTTCCGGTTTCGTCAAACGAAAGTATTTCATCATCCTGGCAACTGGTAAATAGAATAAGAAATACGGATAGTATTACGACTAATCGTTTCATGGCATTATAAATTGTTTTTGGTATAACGTAAATAACTTACGTTTATTTTCTATTCCTCTTTTTCCGGGTTTTTTACGGTTCCCAGGAATAAAATAGCACCAGTGTCTTTTTCGGTAATGGCATATAAAAAAGGCCGGTTTACGTTAAATTGCTTATTTTGTGGACCTACCGAGGTAAGTTCAATAGCTACTACTGTTACTGCTGCAGCTTCAGTACCCTTTTCATTTACTTCAATAAAAGTTTTATGCTTTACGTAGTCGATATTCAGATTGCCATTTTTGTTGATGCCGGTAAAGTCAGCTTGCCCTCTTCTAAATGCAATTCCCATCCCCATATCGCTTAGTACATCATTTAGTTTTATTTCGTATTTATATTTTAGACGAGGAAGCTTTAGGTCAATATTAACAGTGTCGGTAAAGCTTGCCATCCATGTTTTCCAATTGCCAACACTTAACTCCTCAACAATATCTTCTACCGAATTTTCTGCTTGGGGAAGAAATACAAACATGTTGTAATTACCGGCACCATAGGCTAGTTTAACGGCCTCGAATAAATTGTTGGAGTAGTAAGGCAACGATTCTGTTTTTATCATGGTGGGCACATTAATTGCTGTTTCGCTGTTCAGATAAAATGGCAGATTTTTCGTGTTGTCTTCGTCAAATTCGGTTTGCCAAATGCCTTTAAAATAAATAGCATTTAGTAAAAACATAACATGTTCGGCACTAATATTGTCCAGTATTTTATCTATTTTATTGTGCGTTTTATCTGCTACCCAATTATTAATGGTTTCTAAAGCCCGGGGCGAATTAAAGTCCAGGCCTTCTACCTCAGCGTCATAATAGTTTTGGTTGGTAGAAACAAAATCGCGTTCAACGGCAAAGCCATTTTTGTAGTAAATGGCATTGGCAATTTCTAAAATAACCTTTGGGTCGAGCGATTGCAGAGCAGCCACTAGCGAAGCATACGATTGATTAATTTCTTCGGGTGTTAAACCATAAACTTTAAGGGTTTCTTCCATCGCCTTTTTTGTTTCGCCATTTGCCCCGTTGTATGTCATGGCCAGCGCCAGGCTAACGCTGAGTGGCGACACCATAATGTTGTCGTATTTTTCTTCTTCGTCATATATTTTCTGAAAAAGTTCAAGCCCGAACTCATTTTCTGCTTTAACAAGTTGTGCCGACTTCTCGTCCAGTTCTATTTTTTTTATTGGATCGGTACCATCGTCGTTGCTGTTGCATGCACTTAAAAATAACAAGGCAATTCCAAGAATTACCGAAATGAATGGTTTCATAATCAAACGTTTTAGCAAATTTACAAACCATAGATGCAAAAATGCAAGTTAAGGTTGCGTAACGAATGTTAAAACGTTTTTAAGAAAAACAACATGTGCAGAAAAATGAAAAAAGAAATTGCAGAAGCACGCAACCTTTTTTTTAGGCAGTACATCTAACCTGTGATTTTAATTTGTGAGGACCTACTGTTAAAGCAGATGCCAAAAAGTAAGATTAGAGCAGAAGCATTATTATCTGTACTTTTGGGTGAACTTTGCGAAAGATTTTGGAAGACCTGAAAAAAATAATAAAAGATTGTGCTTCGGGGAAACAGCGTGCACAAGAACAACTATACCAAATGTTTGCGCCTAAAATGTTTGGAGTATGCTTGCGCTATGCTAAGGACAACACCGAAGCAGAAGATAATCTGCAGGAAGGATTTATTAAGGTGTTTCAATATATTGATCGGTTTAGGCACGAAGGTTCATTGGAAG
This sequence comes from uncultured Draconibacterium sp., assembly GCF_913063105.1. Taxonomy (GTDB): domain Bacteria; phylum Bacteroidota; class Bacteroidia; order Bacteroidales; family Prolixibacteraceae; genus Draconibacterium. Next base: position 110,858 of record NZ_CAJXYQ010000009.1, read on the forward strand.
GTTGGATACGAAGAATAATGGTAAATGTATCACTCGAAAAATTCAGGAAACAGCATTTAATGCATCCTGTTGAGGATATTAGCAAGTTCGAGAGCCAGTACATTTCAGACGATATACTTGCCGCAATATCGGCCAAGGAGTTAATCGCTCTGATACAGGAATTGCCTCCGCGTTACCGTATGGTTTTTAACCTTTTTGTAATAGATGGGATGAACCATCAGGAGATTAGTGATGAAATGAAAATAACGGTGGGAACATCGAAGTCGAACCTGGCAAGGGCCAGAGATATTTTGAAACGTAGAGTGAAAGAACTGTACGGAGATATTGAAACAAGTAATTACACTGCCGGATGAGCAAGAGACTAAATATTGACGATTCGATTAAAGAAAAATTGGACGGCTTTTCTGCTGCTCCGCCACCACATGTTTGGACAAATATTCAAACAAACATGGCTGCCCGGCGCAAAAAACGTCGTTTAGCTTATGTCGGTTGGATATCGGCAGCAGCAGTGGTGGTGCTGGCATTCATTGCCGGGTGGTATTTTAGCGGGCAAAATACTATCGTGCAACCAATGTTGGTTGAGCAGCAACAAGCTACAGCTAAGTCAAATGCCGGTTTGTCAGCCGCTCAGGATGCCGAAATTGAAGGAAAAGCCGAAACGTCAGCAGGTATTTCTGAACTTATTGCAAATTCAAACACCGAGCCCATAACTGCAATAATTATTTCTGAGAACTCAACGGCAGAGCAACCCGGGCGTGATGGAGAAATACCGGAAACAACAGGAGGTGACGAAAAATTAGATGAGCACTACAGTTTGTTGCAAAGTATTGATGCATTTTTAGCTAAAAATATGCCCGATCTTAGGTTGCAACAAGTACAGAACAAACCTGTTGAGCCTTATTTAACAGCGGCTGATGAAGTGTTAATAGCATCGAATATAAAAACATTTGAAACGGTAAAAAACAAAGAGAATGGATGGATTGTTGGCGCACACGTGTCGCCCGGCTATTCATCGCACTCAGCGCAACATAAGGATACTTACTCACAGAATATGACCTACCAAAGCGATAACGGTGGAGGAAATGTGGGAGGAGGAATATCGGTGCAGTATAAAACCAGTAAGCGCTTACGTGTTGAAAGCGGTGTTTACTACGCTAAAGATGGACAGAAAGCAAAAAATTCGTTTAATTTATTTGCGTTTAAAAATGATGCTGATTATATGACCTCACCAGAGTTTTCGTATGATGATGCACAGCCCGCTTTTTCAAATGTTGTTACCGCAGGAAGCGAAGGAATTGCCATGAACAGTACTGCCGGAGTAATAAAAATGCAAGCTACCCCACAAGGGGCGCAAATTGCTGCTAATTTAGAAACAGACAAGGCCCGGGCTGATAATGTATTGTATGCCGATGGCGAGTTTTCGCAGGTTTTTGAATTTGTGGAAATTCCGTTGTATTTACGTTATAGCATTTTGGATAAGCGCCTGGGCATTGAATTGCTTGGTGGGGTAAATGCCGGATTTGTGATTGGAAATAACGCTTATCTTGATAATAACTATGGTGTGCAAAACATTGGTAGCACTGCAGATATTTCAACGCTGAATTTCTCCGGAACATTAGGTGTAGGTGTAAACTATATGCTTGGTAAACATTTCTCGCTGGCACTCGAGCCGCGCATAAATTATTACTTAAACTCAATCAATAGCAATCCCGATGTGGATTACCGGCCATATCGTTTGGGTGTTTATACCGGAATATATTACGAGTTTTAAGGCCATGCTAATGCTAAGCTTCCGGATCAAGCAGCCATTTTAATGCCGCTTCTTTTGTAGAGAATACTTTTACCCTGAATCCAATTTCTCTATTCACTTCCTGCTCAAACAGCAAAGATGCTGCGGTAGAAAAAGGATCGTTAATAACAATGCCCTGTTTTTTTCCATTAACAATGTCTACAATATTGCGCATAAAGTCAACAATAAGGCTCACATCGTTAGGTGTCATTTTAAACCGAGCTTCAGTGTAGTCTGATAAAAGATTATAGCCGCCTGCAGTAAACTCCGGCATTTTTAAAAACTCGTTCACCCAAACATATCCTATGTCTTTTTCTTCAAGAATTCCGTTATGCTTATACAAAATAAGCTTACGTGAATGATCGGATGTTACTGAATAATTCATCAAGTAAATGTGTGCTTTGTTTCTTCTATTTTGTTGTTTTTTGTTTGTGACGTCTTATTAAAATTAATTAAAAATCATTGATATTCAAAGTGTTGTGTGGTTTTTTTGTTTGGTTTTGCATACTATTATTATGTACGAAGGAAGATATTGGATAGCGCTATGCAGAAGCAAGTAGGCCTTAAGAGGGCATTATTATAAACTAAAGGTCAATAAAAAACTATAATGAAACAGTTATCTACGTTTACGATTAAAAACTCATTCCAACAAGTAAAACTGTAAACCTCATGAGAATGTGAAATTTTAAGTTTTAAAGACTGAATTCACACAATTACAGCAAAACAACAGTAATTCTTTTATATTTTTGACCCCAATTCAACAGGGCCTAAACGATTCAGCTGGTAATCCATGTGGTGTTCGTTTTACACAAATAATAAAAAAAGTACGGAGTCTTTTAATTTTTTTAAATGAAAACTGGAATTTATATCACAAATACCGAAAGCCAAACAGGAAGATCGCTTGTAACGCTTGGTGTTTTAAAAGTTTTGCTTTCAAAAGTAAGTAAGGTTGGCTACTTCCGACCAATTATTAACGATTATCCAAAAGGAGTTCACGATAATCATATCGAAACCATGTTAACGTATTTCAACCTCGATATGGAATACAAAGATGCCTATGGCTTTACCATGTCGCAAGTGGTTAAGTATAAAAACATGGGGCAGGAGGCACGTTTGATTGACCAAATGATTGACCGTTATAAAAAGCTGGAAGAGCAGTATGACGTGGTGGTGGTTGAAGGCTCTGATTTCGAAAACAAAGGTATTTCTTTTGAATTTGATTTGAATGTTGAATTTGCCAAAAACCTTTCAGTTCCTACCATTTTGGTAAGTTCGGCAAAAGATAAGCAGATGGATGAGGCCATCTCAAATCTTGATTTGGCTGTAAAATCATTTGCTGAAAAAGATGTGGTTGTGCAATCGGTTGTTATGAACCGGGTGAAAGCCGGAGATTGCGAACAGATGAAAGCCGAACTAACGAAAGTAATTCCAGAAGGTACGTCAATTGAAATTATTCCGGAAATAAAAAAATTGGGAAGTCCAACCATCCGAGAAATATACGAAGCCATTGGTGGTACAATTTTATTGGGCGAAAACCTGTTGTGTAAACAAGCCGACCGCTACGACGTAGGAGCTATGCAGTTGCGAAATTACCTTGATCGGGTGGAAGAAAACAGCCTGATAATTACACCTGGCGACCGTTCTGATATTATTTTGGGAGCTTTACAGGCCAATGCCTCATCAAATTACCCAAACATAGCAGGTATTGTGGTTACCGGAGGTATTGCCCCCGAGCCTCAGATACTTAAACTTATTGAAGGTTTGCCAACTATTGTTCCTATTATTTTGGTGGATGATGTAACTTTCGTTGCTGCCAATAAAATAGCCAATGTGAAACCAAAAATTACACCCGGTATAACACGAAAGCTCGACCTGAGTATTTCTACTTTTGAAAAGTATATTGACACTGAATTCCTGATTGATAAATTCAGAAGTTTTAAAACAGATGTGGTTACCCCGCATATGTTTCAGTACAACCTGGTGGCCAAGGCAAAATCGAAAAAACAACACATTGTTTTACCCGAAGGAACCGACCCACGTATTTTACTGGCCGCAACCCGTTTGGTAGACCAGAATGTTGTTGAAGTTACCCTACTCGGAAACAGAGAAGAGATAATAGCTAAAGCTGCCGAAATTGGTGTGAAGATTAATGGAAACATTAAAATTGTAGACCCTGCAAAATCAGAACATTACGAAGATTACTGGAGAACCTATCACGAGCTGAGAAAGCACAAGAACATACCCGAAGATATGGCACAGGATGCGCTGGCAGATGTTTCTTACTTCGGAACCATGATGGTTTATAAAGGCCATGCCGACGGAATGGTATCGGGTGCAGCCCATACCACAGCGCATACAATTATTCCTGCCTTACAATTTGTAAAAACAAAACCGGGAGTTAAAACCGTGTCGTCGGTGTTTTTTATGTGTTTAGACGACCATGTTTCGGTAATGGGCGATTGTGCAGTTAATGTGAGCCCGAATGCCGAGCAACTGGCAGAAATTGCTGTTTCGTCAGCCGATTCGGCAAAAGCATTTGGCATCGACCCAAAAGTTGCCATGTTATCGTACTCTTCAGGTACATCCGGTTCGGGAGCAGAAGTAGATAAAGTACGTGCTGCTACCGAAAAAGCGATCAGCATGCGCCCGGAACTAAAAATAGAAGGACCAATACAGTATGATGCTGCCGTTGACCCGAGTGTTGGTAAAAGCAAATTGCCCGATTCGCAGGTTGCCGGGCAGGCCAATGTTTTGATTTTCCCCGATTTGAATACCGGAAATAATACTTACAAAGCTATTCAGCGCGAAACCGGAGCGTTAGCCATTGGCCCAATGTTACAAGGCTTAAATAAACCGGTTAACGATTTAAGCCGTGGTTGCACTGTTGATGATATTTTTAATACAGTTGTAATTACTGCCATTCAGGCGCAGGAAGGGTTTTAAAAGCGTAAAATCAACTGATTTACGATAGTGGGCAAGGTGTTGGCAGAACGGTTCAACTGCTTGTTCATTACCAAACTTTTAACGATATATTTTAAAATGAATATTTTAGTAATTAATGCAGGTAGTTCGTCAATTAAATATCAGCTTATTGATATGAATACTGAGCTGCCATTATCGAGTGGAATTGTTGAACGCATTGGTCTTGAAATGGGGGTTATTAAACACAAAACCTTTACCAGTGGTGCAGAAGAAAAAACAATTGAAGAATTTCCGATTCCGGATCATGGTGTTGGTTTGAAACGTGTTTCGGAGTTACTTATGGATGCCGACAAAGGCGTAATTAGTGACCCTTCAGAAATTAAAGCTGTTGGACACCGCCTTGTACATGGTGGCGAAACTTTTACCCAAACCGTTGTAATTACCGACGAGGTAAAAGCTAAAGTTAAAGAATTGTTTCCGTTGGCGCCTCTGCATAACCCGGCAAACCTTATTGGCGTTGAGGTAGCAGAGAAAGTATTTCCTAACGCCACGCAGGTTGGTGTTTTTGATACTGCTTTTCATCAATCAATACCTGAGAAAGCTTTTCGTTATGCCTTGCCCGAAAAATTTTACAGCGAATTGCGCATTCGTAAATACGGCTTTCATGGAACATCACACAAGTTTATTTCCGAAAAAGCAATTGAATACCTCGGAAATCCTGATGCAAAAATCATTACTATCCACTTAGGCAATGGTGCATCAATGGCAGCAGTAAAAGGCGGCGTTTGTGTTGATACAACCATGGGAATGGGACCTCTGAGTGGATTAATAATGGGAACCCGATCGGGAGATATTGATCCGGCAATTATTTTTTACCTGGCACAGCAAAAAGGGTATTCTGTTGAGGAAATTTCTGATTTGTTAAATAAGGAAAGTGGCATGAAAGGCCTCACCGGTTTAACCGATATGCGCGATGTGGAAAAACGCCAGCGTGAAGGGGCACCTGATGCTGTTCTTGCCTTGGAGATGTATGCCTATCGCGTAAAACATTTTGTAGGAAGTTATGCCGCAGCAATGAACGGTGTTGATGCTATTGTTTTTACCGCCGGAATTGGGGAAAACGATACTTCTATCAGACGAATGGTGTGCGAAGATATGGATTACCTGGGAATAACCTGGGATGAAGAGAAAGATAAAAACCGTACAGACAGCCTACACGAGATTAACACTGCAGGTGCTAAAACAAAGGTGTTAATTATTCCAACCAACGAGGAGTTGGAAATTGCCAAACAATCGTTGGAGCTTGTAAAATAACCGGCTCATCAAAAAAAACAGAAAGGAAGGCGTGTTTACTAAGCACGCCTTCCTTTTTTTTAGCGTGAGCAAGTTGATAAGCTTACACCAGTTTTTTTATTATTTCTAATAAATCGTCTTTATTAATCGGTTTGGTTATGTAGTCATCACAACCAATTTGTATAGCCTTTTCGGCATCGCCGGCAAGGGCAAATGCAGTTTGAGCAATAACCGGGATTTTTGGGTTAATTGCTTTAATTTGTTTTGTTGCTTCAAAACCATCTAATACGGGCATTTTTATATCCATTAAAACCAAGGCAATTCCTGGCGTGCTTTTAAATATCGAAACAGCATCTAAGCCATTTGCCGCGTTAATTACCTTGTAACCGTTTTTTTCTAAAATTAGTTTTAAGAAATGAAAACTTGTCAGGTCGTCTTCGGCAATTAAAATGGTATTATTTGTTGTTTGAATGAGGTTCTTTTCTTCTGAAGATTTAGCCATTTCTTTTTTTGTTTCAGTTACTCTTTCTGCCGGTTTTTCTGTGTGCTGGTTATTAACCGTGAAATAAAAGGTGCTGCCTTTGCCGTATTCCGATTCAACCCAAATGCTACCACCCAGAATTTCGGTGTAGGCTTTGCAAATAGCAAGTCCGAGCCCCGATCCCTCGTAACCACGGGTAATTTCAATATGCCCCTGGGTAAATCGATTAAAAATGGCATTCAGTTTGTTTTTCTCAATACCTTCGCCTGTATCTTTTACCCAAAATTTTATTGTGTCGTTAAGGGGTTCACAACCAGCCTCAATTTTTCCGGTATGTGTAAACTTTATTGCATTTTTAATCAGGTTCGATAAAATAGATTCCAGTTTGTTTTTATCGGTATAAATGTGGGTTTTGTCGCTTATGCACGTTTCATAATTTAAATCGAGGCCTTTTTTATCTGCTTCTGGTTTAAAGAAATGAATTAAATCGCTAAGTATTTCGCGAAAATCGAGCCATTGAAAATGAGTAGGGGTATCGCCTGCTTCAATTTTTGAAAACTCGATAATATCGTTAATTGTTGAAAGTAAACGATTGCCACTTTTTTGCACAGTAAGCGAGTAATCCTCTCGTTGTTGGTCGCTTAGGTCAGGTGATTGCAATAACTCGATGAAGCCAATAATTCCATTCATCGGTGTTCTGATTTCGTGGCTCATATTAGCCAGAAAAGCCGATTTTAAGCGATCAGATTCTTCCGCTTTTTCTTTAGCTTGTTGCAGGGCTTTTTCTGTTTTTTTGATATCAGTCATGTCGCGAAATTCAACAACCCGTACCTGTTCTCCATGGTAAGGTATCATACGGGCTTCCAACCGGGCCGGGTATCTTTCGCCGTTCTTCTTTAAACCTGTTACCTGATAGGGTTTTTCATATTCACTCAGAATATTGTTCATTACTATTTCGCGCGATTCTTCAGCAACAAGAAGCTCAATGCCATTGGCACCAACAAGTTGCTCGTAGCTGTAACCCGAAATTCGTGACAAGCCATCGTTACAGTCGAGAATAATACCTTTTTTGTGAATGGCAATTCCTCCAAACGATGCATCATGCAACAGTTTAAAACGAGCTTCATTCTCTTCGGCCTCTTTTTTGGCTTTTATTAGTTCTTTTTCGTAATGCACACGTTTTGATATATCCCGGTTGTTCCCCCGTCTGCCCAGGTATTTCCCTTCTTCATCGTACACCGGAATACAAAAATGTTCAATCCAAACAGGATGACCATCTTTGTGAATAATCTTAAAATCACTGGTGTGTATTGGCTCTCGCGAATGAAGAATTTCTTCATGGTGCTCCTGTATTATTTCACTATCATCAGGATGAACTATTTGGTTTATTAAGTCGGGATTATCGTAAAATGCACTGGGAGGGTATCCGGTAATTTGCTCGCAGCCATTTGAAATAAATTGAAAATGGTTATCGGCATCTAACCAATATTCCCAGTCTTTGGTATTATCGGCCAGTATTTTAAATTTTTGCTCGCTTGCTTTTAGCTCATTCTCAGCTTGTGTTCTTGAGGTTATATCATGAAAAACACAGTAGGTTTGTTTGAAACTTCCGTCGGGTTTATAGCCAATGGTGCCATCTAATGAGATGTTGATGTAATGCCCTTTTTTATGTCGGAGTTTAAATGGTATGTTGTTCACATATCCGCGTTTTAAAAACATCGGAAAATTCAGGTCGTAATGGGCTTTCCAGTCAGGGTGCAGAAAATCGCGATAGTTTTTACCAATTACTTCGTTACGTTGATAGCCCAGTGTTGAAAGCCAGGCCGGATTTACATCGTAGAAATTTCCTTTATCGTCTAAACTTTGATAAGGGAGTGGAGCATGCTGGTATAAATTTCTGAACTTTTCTTCCCTTTTCTTTAAAAGCTCCTTTTCTTCGGTTTTTTCTGTAATGTCGTGAAACAATGTGGCAAAGTACCCTGGTTTTATTCTGGTAGCAGAGATGTGAAAATGCTTACCCATTGGTTCAAAAGAGGCTTCAAAATCGATTGGTTTGCCTGTTTTGGCCACATTTGCGTATTCTTTGAGATGAGGGGCCGGATTATACTTGTAGAGTTTACTGGCCAGTTGGCCTGCTGCCTCTTCCTGTTTGATGCCCAATATTTTTTCGTAAGCTTTATTTACCTCAAGTATTAGGTAGTCGTTTGGGTGCCCATCTTTGTCTTCAATTAGTTTATGTATGGCACAACCTTCACTCATATTTTCGAATAGAAAGCGAAATTTTTCCTGGTTCTCCCATGAATCTTCAAAAAGTGGCTTTTTATGTGTTACATCGCGTCCAATGCCCATAATACCTGATAAATTCTGGTTGGTATCGTATAAGGGATAAAAAGTGATCCGGAAATGATTTATATTGTTGTTTTCGAGCCTGGCTTCAACCTCTTGTTCCACAGTTTCGCCAGAACTTAATTTCTTAATCATGTGTTTTAGCCAATCTTGCTGAACATCAAGAGACAGTAAATCAAAAATATTTTTACCTAAAACCTGTTCTGCCGGGCATTGAAAGAGTAGCTCCGCGCTGGAATTACATGTGGTAATCTTTCCTTGCAAACAGGTTGCAATAATTGGCTGATTTATGGAGTTTAACAGGTAATCGGAAGGTACTTTAATGGGATCCTTTTTTGCCATAATTTAGGTTTTAGATATAACACAGGTGCCAATTCTTTTACAATGTTTTTCAGTGAATTAGAATTAGTTTATGAAGTTAGCTATTTTAATGATTGCACGGAAATAGAACTCATTATTTGATTGCTATTTTTCTTCATCTCCAGGCGAGTAAAATTTTCCTTTTTTTAACCACTCTAAAGCCGCTTTGTCAGTGGAAAAACAGCGGTATTTATAGCTTTTAAGCGGTGCCACCATTTGCTGAAAAATTACGCCCATTGCTGTTTCAAAAGGAGTATCTACCAGATCGGCATGCCGAACTTCTCGTCGGTTTCTGGTCAGTTTTTTTATTTCTAAAAAGAATTCCCGCATTTCACCTAATGAAATTTCCAGCTGCGAGTTGCGCGAATCTTCCAGGATGTAAACCGTATCAAATTTTCCAAATTCATTTAATAGCTTGTGCAATACCACTTTGGTTTCGGAGTGAGTAATTTTGCCTTCTTTGGTTATGTAAATAATACGGTCATCGGGATTGTATTTTATTTCCAGGTTCTTCATGCACCAATAAATTATAATCTGCAGTTAAAAAAGCGTAGATTAAAGCTAATAAAATTAACCGAAAATAGCGCAGCTATTTATATCTGTATTTATAATGCTTGCGAAAATGCCGTTTGTAAGCCAGTCGTTAATTGAATAATCTTTGAATGGATTCAAAAAGGCGGTGTTTATGAATTGGTTTCGAAACAAAATCGTTGCAACCCGATTTTTGTGCTTTTCGAATATCTTCGGGCTGGGCAAATGCCGATTGGGCAATAATTTTTACGTTATTGTTAAAGGCCCTGATTTTTTCGGTAGCATTGAAACCATCAAGTATTGGCATTTTTATGTCCATTAGTAACAGGTCAATATCCGCATTTTCCTGAACGAGTTGAACAGCCTCTTGCCCGTTGTTTGCAATTATTATTTCTGATGCAATTTCATTAACCAGAAGTTTTAATAATTCAATTGATATAGGGTCGTCTTCTGCTATCAGAATCTTTAGTTTTTTATTAATTAAGGTGCTGAAATTTTGCCGGAAGTCGTTCTCCGAAATTTTTGTTTCGTTGGTTGTGAGTACAATGGGCAACGAAACATTAAAGGTAGTGCCTTCTCCAACATTCGACTTTAAATTTATACTACCGTTTAACATTTCGGTGTACGATTTTGTAATTGAAAGTCCTAATCCTGAACCCTCAAAAACTCTAGAATCGGCTACATCTGCCTGTACAAATCGGTCGAATATGGCTTGCTGACGGTTTTGTGGTATCCCCACTCCTGTATCGTGTACGTAAAAATGAATGGATTTATTACTTAATGTATAGCCAAACTCTATAGTTCCGGAGGCGGTAAATTTATAGGCATTTTTAATGAGGTTGGTTAAAATAGAGTTGAGCTTGTCTGGGTCGGTATGTAAAAGACTAACCGGTACTCCATTGTTTTCATTTACCTTAAAATCAATCCCTTTTTTGTGCATTGATGGTTGAAAAAACACATAAAGCTCGTTGATTAATGCCGAGAGGTTTATGTCTTGCATATTCAGGTTAACCATGCCTGATTCAATTTTCGATATGTCAATAATATCGTTAATTGTGCTAAGCATACGGTCGCCACTGGTTTGAATTACATTAATAAATTCATGTTGCTGCTCTGTAGTCAGGTCAGGCTCTTTCAACAGTTCGGTAAAGCCAAGAATGCCATTCATTGGGGTGCGTATCTCGTGGCTCATGTTGGCTAAAAACGAAGATTTTAACTTATCGCTTTGCTCCGCTTTTTCTTTGGCTTCCCGAAGCTCTTTTAAGGTTTGTTTTTTTTCGGTTATGTCTTCTTTAACGGCAATAAATTGTGTAATCCGTTTTTGCTGGTCGAAAATTGGCGATATGTTGGCTTGCTCCCAGTAGCGTTCTCCGTTTTTTTTCTTGTTTAAAAACTCACCAAACCAAATGTTTCCTGCTTTTATGGTTTGCCACATCTCTTTATAAAATGCCTTGTCTTGCTCGCCTGATTTTAAAATTCTTGGGTTTTGACCAAGTACCTCAGCTTTATGGTAACCCGATTTTTCTTCAAAAAATGGGTTTACATACTCGATGTTACCATCGGCATCGGTAATAACAATGCTGGCGGGGCTCGATTCTATTGCCTTCGATAACATTTCGTTGGCACGTTCAAGCGTTTTTCTTCTGGTAATATCGCTAATAAATCCTTCGAGCAAAATTTCCTTATCGTTGTATATTGCTTTGCCCCTTTCCCAAACCCATTTCTCGGTATCGTTTTTAGTTTTTATGCGGTACTCAAGCTCATAAGACTTTTTTTCAGCAATTGAATCTTGAATCGTATTCCAAACATATTTTTTATCATCCGGGTGAATAAGGTCATCATATCTTACTGTGCCATTTGTTAATTCTTTCGGATGATATCCAAACAGGCTAAAGCATCCTTCGCTCATAAAATTCATGCTCCAGCTTTCGTCGTTTTTGCAATTGTATGCCACCCCGGGCAGATTATCGAGCAGGCGGTTCAATTGTTCCCTGCTTTCTTTTACAGCTTCCTGAAGAAAATAGCGTTCTGATATGTCGCGAACTGCAGCAATTCTAACATTTTTCCCTTTAAAAGGAATGCTGCGTGCTTCTATCTCAGCGTATCCAATGGTTCTGTCTTTTTTTCGCGCTGAAACCACAAATGGTTTGGGAATGTCTTTTTGCAAACTCTCTAATGCCTTAGGCCAATCTTTTTCGAGAATAAAATCTGATAAAAGATTTTTGCCAATAAGCTCTTCGCGTGAATAGCCTGTAATACGCAGTAAGGTTTCGTTTATTTCAAGAATTTTTCCATTATCGTGTATAATAATACCTTCAAATGAGGCTTCAGACAGAAACCTGAAGTGGGCTTCTCTTTCCTTTAGCTTTTCGAGCGTTTTTTTTAATTCCGAGTTGTCATGAAGCATTACCTGCAGTGCAGGACTGTCATCGAAACTGGTGCTAACTACGGTAACATCAACAGGCACCAAATGCCCGGGTTTTGTTAGGGCCACCGATTCGTAGTTCAATTGTTTTTCATCGCCATGTAGTCTTTTGGCGTGAATTTCTTTAACTTTTGCTCTTTCTTCGGGGGCAACAAATTTAGTAAAATCTTGTCCCAGAAGCTCTTCTTTTGAATAGCCTGATAAAATGCAGAGCGATTGGTTAACAAATTTTATCTCACCATCCTGTAAAATAAATAATGCATCGTTTAGCGAGTTAATCAGGTTGCGGTAGCGTATTTCACTGGTTTTAAGTTCATCATCCTTGTATATTCTGCCCAATGCCATACCAAGGTTGTTACAAATATCGGTAAAGGTAAGTTCCTCTTTTGGATGTTCAGCTTCTTTGGCAGGTATGGCAGCGCATAATAATCCATGTACCTTTTTATCATCGGCAATTGGTGCCAGAAAAGAAGTCCATACATTTGTATCAATATCAGCAGTAAATTCTGCCGGAATATTTGTTGTAACTGTTTGATTTAGTTGAGTAACACCGGCTACAAGTTTTTCGAAAAGTTGACTCTTATTTACCAGGCGCTGGATTTTGTTTATCTGATTGTTTTCTCCGGCACCGGCAAATGATGTTAACACTTTGTCATCGTCGAATAATGCTATCCATGCTAAGTGATAACCCCGTGTATTAACCAAAATACTGCACGTGTTAGTTATAATAGGTTCGGGCTTTTTTTCAGAAAATACCAAACGGTCTATTTCACGCGTTGTGTCAATAATTTTATGGAGGTGGATAATCTTTTGGTCAGCCTGGTTTATCATCACGTTTTCACCTTTTTTTTAAGAATTGAGTACTTCTTCCCGTTCTCTGAAGAGGGCACAATATAGTAAAATTGGCGCATAAATAGGTGGAGTAAATTCGTAATTGAAAGCAAAATACGGGATTATAAAAACCAAAAAAAAGGCGCCTCAATAAAGCGGCGCCTTTTACATTTTTATGTTTTTGCAAATTATGCTAATAGTTCTTTTACCTGGTTGTACACATTTTCTCCGGTGTAACCAAGTTTGTTATCCAAAACTCCAGCCGGAGCAGAGAATCCGAATGACTCAAGACCGAAAACTTTTCCATCAGGTCCTACAAGTCCTTCCAGGGTTACAGGTAATCCGGCAGTAAGTCCAAATTTTGTAACACCGGCAGGTAAAACTTCTGCCTGGTATGCTGCACTTTGTGTGCGGAACAAACCTTCTGAAGGAACTGATACAATGCGGCTTTTTACGCCATCTTTTGCCAGTAATTCGGCTCCGGCAACCAGGGTGCTCACTTCTGAACCACTTGCCAGAAGAATTACATCGGGTGTACCTTCACAATCCTGAAGGATATACGCTCCTTTTTTGGCTCCCTGGGCTGTCTCGTAAGTTGTTACGTCTTTTATGCCTTGTCGCGACAGGATAAGCGCCGTTGGTGTATCGGTGTTTTCCATAGCCATAGCCCAGGCCACAGTTGTTTCGTTACCATCGGCAGGGCGAAGCACCAACATCGAGTTTTTGTGGCTGTGGTTTTGTAATTTCTCCATCAAACGTATTTGAGCTTCCTGCTCAACCGGCTGGTGGGTTGGTCCGTCTTCACCAACACGGAATGCATCGTGTGTCCAAATAAATTTAACCGGAAGTTCTTGCAAGGCTGCAATACGAGCTGCCGGCTTCATATAATCGCTGAATACAAAGAAAGTTCCACATGCCGGAATTATACCTCCGTGCAGTGCCATACCATTCATTATAGAAGCCATGGTTAGCTCGCAAACGCCAGCTTGTAAAAATTGTCCGCTAAAATCACCTTTTTTAAAGGCTGTAGTATTTTTTAAGAAACCGTCGGTTTTATCAGAGTTCGAAAGGTCGGCTGATGAAACCACCATGTTTTCAACTTCGTTGGCAAATACCGAAAGTACAGCTGCTGAGGCACCACGTGTAGCAACACCTGCTTTTTGTTCTATTTTGCTGTAATCAATTTCAGGAATTTCGTTGGCAAAGAAAGCTGTAAGTTTTGCTGCTAATTCAGGATTGGCAGCAGCCCATTTTGATTGCTCTTCTTTTTTTGCCGCTGCCGCTGCAATTAATTCTGCTTTACGTTTCTCGTAAAGTTCTTTAACATCATCAAAAATTACAAATGGGTTTTCCGGATTGCCACCCAGATTTTCGATGGTTTTAGCGAACGATGCTCCCGCGCCACTTAAAGGCTGGCCGTGTGTAGAGCATTGACTTTCGAAACTTGCACCTTCTTCGGTTACTGCACCTTTACCCATAATTGTTTTACCAATAATAAGGGTTGGCTTTTCTGTTTCGGTTTGTGCTTCTTTTAATGCTGTGCGAATGGCATCGGCATCGTTACCGGCGATGGTAACAACTTTCCAGCCCCAGGCTTCGTATTTTTTTGCGGTATCTTCAGTAGTAACTTCTTCGGTTTCTGTCGACAGCTGAATGTCGTTTGAATCGTAGAACATAATCAGGTTGCTTAATCCCAGGTGACCGGCAATTCGCCCTGCACCCTGCGAAATTTCTTCCTGAATACCACCGTCAGAAATAAATGCATATGTTTTGTGTGCCATCCACTCGCCAAAGCGGGCTACCAAAAAGCGTTCGGCAATGGCAGCACCAACCGCCATAACGTGTCCTTGTCCGAGCGGACCTGATGTGTTTTCAACCCCGCGTTCAACATCAACTTCGGGGTGGCCGGGTGTTACACTTCCCCACTGACGGAAATTGGCAACATCTTCCATACTATAAAAACCTGCCAGTGATAAAATGCCGTAAAGCATTGGAGACATGTGTCCCGGATCAAGGAAAAAACGATCACGGTTACTCCATGTCATGTCTGATGGGTCGTAATTCAAGAATTCGGAATAAAGAATGTTGACAAAATCTGCTCCACCCATTGCTCCTCCGGGGTGGCCCGATTTGGCTTTTTCAACCATTGCTGCAGCTAATATTCGAACATTATCAGCTGCTCTTACTTCAATACTTTTGCTCATTTTTGTAATTTTAATTCAATTTACTTAGGCAGGACAGGAGTGCCAAAAATAGTAAAAAAGAAAGACTTAGAATGAAGGCTAAACGCTTATTAATGTTAATTTAGCAATAAGTGGCTGCTTCAATTATTAAAACAAAAAAAGGAGAATAAGATTTTTCATCCTATTCTCCTTTGTGGTTGTTTTATTTTGCTAAGTATTGGCCGGTTTAGGCATTTATGATGCGAACCATAAAAATACCATCGATAGCCAAAAGCTTTTCTTTTACGCTTTCCTCAACTTGCTTACTATCAACATCAATAATGTTGTAAGCGATGTCGTCGCGTTTTTTGTTGAGCATATTGTCGATGTTTAGTCCTTCAGCAGCTAAAACGCTTGAGATTTGACTAACCATATTAGGTACATTTTTATTTCCAATCAAAATACGGCTTCCTCCGTTACGCTCCAACTCGGCAGCAGGGAAGTTAACCGAATTCTTAATGTTCCCGTTCTCAAGGTAGTCGCGCATTTGCTCTACGGCCATAATTGCGCAGTTGGTTTCCGATTCTTTAGTTGAGGCTCCTAAGTGAGGAATTGAAATCACATTGTCCATTTTAAGGCAATCTTCATCAGGGAAATCGGTAATGTATTTTGCTACTTTTCCCGATGCAATTGCTTCTTTCAGGTCGGTATGATTTACCAATCCTCCGCGGGCAAAGTTCAGTATTTTTACGCCATCTTTCATCATGGCAAACTTGTCTTTATTGATGTAGCCTTTTGTGTCGGGAAGCAAGGGGATGTTTATGGTGATAAAATCGGCTTGTTGCAGCAGTACCTGAATGCCTTCAACCACTTTCACTTCGCGACTTAATTTTAACGCATGCTTAACCGACATGTATGGATCGTAACCAATAACATTCATGCGCAAGGCCGATGCTGCGTTGGCTGCAAGTACGCCAATGGCTCCCAAACCAATTACCGCCAGTGTTTTTCCTTTTATTTCTTCTCCTGCAAAGTTTTTCTTGCCCTGCTCAACAAGCGCAGGAACTTCATCGCCTTTCCCGATTAACGTTTTTGCCCAGTTGGTGGCTCCAATATAATCGCGCGAAGCCATTAGCATTCCGGCAATAACAGCTTCTTTTACGCCGTTGGCATTAGCCCCGGGTGTATTAAACACCACAATTCCTTTATCGGTACACTTGTCAATGGGGATATTGTTTACGCCTGCTCCGGCTCTGGCAACTGCTTTTAACGATGATGGTAATTCCATATCGTGCATTTTAAAACTGCGCAGTACGATGGCATCCGGATTAGGAAGTTCGCTTGCTATTTCATAATTGTCGAGCGGAAAAAGTTTAAGACCATCAGGGTCAATCTTATTCAGAGTTTGAATTTTAAACATGAAGCTTTCTTTTTAATTGATATTCTCTGTAGCTGAAAATAATATCCTTTCGACTATGGATTTGGATATCATTTGTTTTAGTGACAAATATCAGCATTATATCTATAAATTATAAGCTGTTGGCGCGATTAGTTTTCAATATGAAATTAACATTAATGAAATGAACAAAAAAAAGCCAGACTCTCCAGCCTGGCTCATCAACCTTCAACTACTAACCGATTTTATAACCCAAAAAATTATGAAACAATAGTTATGAACTATTTCATTAGATTTATGCTTACAAAAAAACGATTAATCTACCTACCGGTCTGTAATTTTTGTCACAAAAGACCCGAAAAATCAATAAAATTTCTTGAAAGTGAAACTTTACCTTCATTTTCCAGCTTTTTCAAGAGGCGAGAAATTACTTCTCGTGATGAATTGAGTTGAAGAGCCAGATCCTGATGAGTGCCGGAAAAGGTGTGTTCTCCTGATTTGTTATGCCTGTCGACGAAATATTTAACCAAACGTTCGTCGAGTTTTAAAAATGCTACCGCATCCAGCGTGTTAATTAATTCGCGAAAACGATTCTGAAAGGTCTGCATCACATATTGTTTCCACAAGGGATATTTGGTGGTCCAGGCATCAAGCATTTTTACCGGAATAAGGAGTACCTCGGTTTCTTCTTCGGCAACTGCGTTTACTTCGCTGGTTTGGCGAGCCATACAGCAGGTTAACGACATGGCGCACACTTCGTGTGCCTGCAAATAATACAACAGCAGTTCGTTTCCTGCTTCGCTGGTTCGCGATACCCGGATAAGGCCTTTGAGAACCAGTGGGAAACTGGAAATAAACTGTCCTTCACGAATTAAGGTCTCGTGTTGGTTAAACTTCTTCCGAACAGCAATTTGTATAATTTCTTCTAATAATTCCGGTTCAAGAAAATTGTATTGTGCGTAAAAATCTTCCATGTTAATAGTACAACTTTCAACAAATTTAGTGTAGTGGCTCATTATTCCAAAAAAAAATGATTAAATCCCACGCTTGCCTAACTTTTTTCAAAAAAATACTGACCATAAGCTCATTGTTGGTTTGCTTATCCAGGTGTCGCTGATTTTTTGTTGGGAATTATACTTCTTTTGCCAATTTTTATCAAAAAAAAAGATTCCATTTTGCGATATGGAATCTTTTTCTTTCAGAGCTATCTTGTGTATTTTTCTATTCAAACATGTCGCGCATTTTCTCGAAAAAGGACTTTTCCTGAGCAGATGGTCCTCCCTGGAAACCTGGAGAATCCTGTAGTTTTTCCAGGGCTCGTTTTTCTTCGTTACTCAGTTTTTTGGGTATCCAAACATGTACACGAACCAACAAATCGCCACGTCCGTAGCCGTTAACATCGGGAATTCCTTTTCCGCGCAATCTCAAAATCTTTTCAGGTTGTGTTCCGGCTTCAATTTTCACTTTCACCTTGCCGTCAACTGTTGGTATTTCGGCCGTGGTTCCCAGTGTAATTTCAGGGAACGAAAGGAATAGGTTGTAAATTAAGTTGTTACCGTCGCGTACCAGCTCGTTGTTGTCGTCCTCGGTAATAACTACCAGCAAGTCGCCGTTAATGCCGCCACGTCGTCCGGTATTTCCTTTTCCCGAAACATTTAACTGCATTCCTTCGCCAACACCTGCCGGTATTTTAATATTTATAACTTCCTCTTCACGAATTACGCCCTCGCCTGCACAGTGGTTACATTTGTCGGTAATCATTTTACCTTCGCCCTGGCATGTGGGGCAAGCCGAGGTGGTTTGCATTTGCCCAAGCAGGGTATTTTGTACACGTGTTACCTGACCTGCGCCACCACAAGTGCCACAGGTTGAGTACGATGAGCCATTTTTTGCGCCTGTTCCGTTACAATGTTGACAGGCCACATATTTTTTTACTTTTATTTTTTTCTCAACGCCGTTAACAATTTCTTGCAGGTTGAGCTTTACTTTCACGCGTAAATCCGACCCCCGGCTTACTCTTCGTCCGCCACGGCCACGGCTGCCGCCGCCACCAAATCCGCCAAATCCGCCAAAATGGCCGCCAAATATGTCGCCAAATGCCGAGAAAATATCTTCAATATCCGAAAATCCACCACCACTAAATCCTCCGCCTGCAGCACCACTCATTCCGGCATGGCCAAATTGGTCGTAGCGCTGTTTTTTCTCGGGATTACTAAGCACTTCGTAGGCTTCAGCAGCTTCCTTAAATTTCTCTTCTGCTTCCTGGTTTCCCGGATTTTTATCGGGGTGGTATTGGATAGCTTTTTTGCGGTAAGCCTTTTTTATCTGATCGGCTGAAGCATCTTTGCCTACTTCCAATACTTCGTAATAGTCTCTTTTCGCCATTTTTTTCCTCTCTATAGATTATTCTCCGATTACGACTTTGGCAAATCGGATAACCTTTTCATTTAAGCAATAACCTTTCTGAATAACATCAACCACTTTCCCTTTTAATTCCTCGTTTGGTGCAGGAATTTTTGTAATGGCTTCGTGTAAGTCTACGTCAAAATCTTCGTTTTGGGCTTCTATTTCTTTTACATTGTTTTGTTTCAGGAATTCCTGGAACTTGTTGTAGATTAGAATTGTACCCTGTTTGCCGGCATCGTCTTCCGCCAGTTCTTTCATCGAGTCGAGTGCACGTTCGAAGTCATCAACAACCGGAAGAATATTCACTAGTACCGTTTCTCCGCCCGATTTAATCAGGTCGGCTTTTTCTTTTAGGGTTCTTCTTCTGAAATTATCAAACTCGGCTTGCAAACGAAGGTGTTTGTCTTGTATTTCCTGAAGCTTTTGACCCAGCTCTTCCAGTTGTTCTTCTTTTTTATCTTTTTTAGATTTTTTCTTCTTCCCCTTTTTGTCTTCTGCATTTTCATCCTGCACTGTTGCAGTATCTTCTGGTGCTGAAGCGTTATCTGTAACTTCCTCAGTTTCCTGATTTATTTTTTCCTCTGCCATCTTACTTTATTTTTCAGTATAAATAATTAACTGTAAGCATTTTTTATGCTACGCTGACATAGCAAAAATTTTGCCATGCAAATATAAACGACAAATTGGCACCCGAATCAGATATCGAGTGCCAATTTGAACGATTTATATAATTTTTAAACTAGGGTTTACCCTAATCTACTTCAGGTATTTTTTTAGTGCCGCTTCAAGTGCCGGGCCGCGCAATTTTTTTGCGATGATAACCCCGTTTTCGTCAATTAAATAGTTGTCGGGGATACCTCGTACCTGGTAAACCATGCGGTATTTCGAGTTCCATTTTTTGAAATCGCAAATGTGCGAAGGCCAGTCCAGTTTATCTTTTTCTATGGCTGCTTTCCAGCTATCGGCCGAGCTGTCGAGCGATACGCCAAATACGGTAAAACCTTTGCCGTTGGTAAATTTGGCGTCTTTGTATTTATTGTAGTTGGCCACAACTGTTGGGTTTTCTCTTCGGCAAGGACCACACCAGCTGGCCCAAAAGTCGATTAATACAACTTTGCCTTGCAAATCAGATAGTTTAATGGTTTCGCCGTTTGGCCCCGTTCCGATTAGCTCGGGTGCTTTGTTGCCAATATTTAAACCAAGTTGCTGGGCATTTATAAACGTGGTGCCCATAAAAATGATTGCTGCCAGTAAAATAACTTTCTTCATATTTTGGATTTTGATGTTTCTAAAAATTCAAATATAAAATATTAAGTAGTAACACAATGCGCTGATGAATGTTTTAACACGGCGTTTACATTCTTGAAATGTTTGCTCCAAGTGCGTTTAGTCTGCCATCGATATTCTCGTAGCCACGGTCGATTTGTTCGATGTTGTCGATAGTGCTAATGCCTTTTGCCGACATGGCAGCAATAAGCAGGGCAATACCGGCACGTATATCGGGCGATACCATTTTAGTGGCTCGAAGGGCATGTTTGCGGTCGAGGCCAATAACGGTTGCCCGGTGCGGATCGCAAAGAATGATCTGCGCACCCATGTCGATTAATTTGTCGACAAAAAACAGGCGGCTTTCAAACATTTTCTGGTGAATAAGCACACTGCCTTTGGCTTGAGTGGCAACCACCAGGAAAACACTTAGCAGGTCGGGGGTTAAACCCGGCCATGGGGCATCAGCAATGGTCATTATTGATCCATCGATATATGATTCAATTTCGTAATGTTCGGTGTCTTTTACAAGTAGGTCGTCGCCTGCCTGTTGAACGTTAATGCCAAGTCTTCTGAATGATTCCGGAATGATTCCGAGGTGTTCGATACCTACATTTTTAATGTTGATCTCGGAAGCGGTCATGGCAGCTAAGCCGATGAAACTTCCAACTTCAATCATATCGGGCAATATCTGATGGGTACATCCTTTTAACGAGGAAACCCCTTCAATAGTAAGCAGATTAGAACCAATGCCAGATATTTTTGCCCCCATGGAAACCAGCATCTTGCACAATTGCTGCAAATAGGGTTCGCAGGCTGCGTTATAAATTGTTGTTGTACCGCTGGCTAAAACAGCAGCCATTACAATATTTGCGGTTCCGGTAACCGAAGCCTCATCCAGTAGCATGTATGCTCCGCTTAGTTTGTCGGCTAAAACGGTGTACCATTTGTTTTCGCGATCGAACTCGAAGCGGGCGCCCAGTTTTTGCAAGCCAATAAAATGGGTATCAACTCTGCGCCGTCCAATTTTATCGCCGCCCGGTTGGGGGATAAAACCTTTTCCGAAACGGGCCAGCAGTGGACCAATAATCATTATAGATCCCCGCAAAACAGCTGCCTGTTTGGCATACTCCGGGCTTTTTAAAAAATCGATATCAACCTGCGATGCATTAAAACTAAAATGGCCTTTGGCAAGGCGCTCTACCACAACTCCCAATCCCTTTAAGATTTCAATTAGTTTCAAAACATCACGTATCTCCGGGATGTTTTTTATAATCGTTTCATCAGGACTTAATAATGTGGCACAAATAATCTGGAGCGCTTCATTTTTAGCACCTTGTGGTTCAAGGTCTCCTTTTAATTGGAAACCACCTTCGATTTTGAAAGTTGACATGGGGAAGCAGGTTTATGGCTTAATCTATTTTTTCTTTTTTGTTTTTTTCTTTTTTGTGCCTACAAGCGACTTGGCATCGGCTAATTGCAATCCTTCTGCAGGTTTTAGCTTTCCGTCCGACATTTCTATCAGATCATTAAAAATGAACTCGTCTTCCACACCGTCTTTGTTCCACGACAGGTATGATTTTTTCATGTGATTTGCAATTTGCTCAATAATAATCTCGCGCTCTTCTCCTTCAAAGTTATCCGCTTCCTGAATCAGCAATTCCATTGTACGGCCATAGTGTTTGTATTTTATACGATGCTGATCGTAAGGAACCTTGTTTGGACGTTCGAGCAACGACTCGGGCGAAGGCGGATCGTAAGGGTAGTCGATATCGAGTTTAAAATCAGACATAATGGCGAGGTGATCCCAAAGTTTGTGTTTAAACTCATGAACATCACGCAGGTGAGGAAAAAGATTGCCCATAACATCGATAACCGTTTGGGCTGATTTATTTCGTTTGTCGCGGTCTTCAATAGTTAACAGGTAATCGACCATGTTTTGTATATTTCTTCCGTATTCCGGAAGGGCCATCTTTTTTCTTTTGGTATTATAATCCATTTGTAAATGTTTAATGCTAATAATCTAATCTTCAAGTAAGTTGGATTTATTCGCGAAATGATGTTGCAAAACTAATCATTTCCTGAAATATTGCGAATATTTATCAATAATCGGTTTTTATGTTTTAATTTTTAGCTTGGCAAACTTCAGCAAAAGCTGTTTTTGAGTTCCCGATTTAAAAATTACTGTTGCTTTAATATTGGGTGCCACGCCTTCAATATTTGTTACTTTTCCTTCTCCAAAACGCTGGTGCTCAACACGCATTCCCACTTGTATTTTTCCGGGGTCGTCTCCCTGGAACGTGTTTTGCGTTTTGCTGCTTTCTTTAAGCGAAACGAGTTTTTTATTAAAAAAGTTTTGCGACTCGCGTGTTTTAAATGACGATGGGGGTTGGCGACGGCTGAATTTTTGATGAAAACGTTCGGGCTGATCGGTGCTTTGCGCTTGCCGGGGTGATGAAGAAAAACCATCAGCACTGCTAGTGTCAAGAAACTGCTGATCAATGTCTTCAAGAAAACGGCTTGGTGTACAAAAATCAAGATTTCCCCATCGATAGCGCTGGTTGGCATACGAAAACCAGGCATTTTCTTCAGCGCGGGTTAGGGCCACATAAAACAGTCGGCGCTCTTCTTCCAGCGTTTCAGGTTTGTTGTCGCCATTTTGGTTCGATGGGAAAAGATTTTCTTCCAGACCAACAACAAACACATTTTTGAATTCGAGGCCTTTTGACGAGTGCACGGTCATTAATGTCACCTTGTTTTTGTCTTCCTCTTTTTCGCTATCCTGGTCGGTAAGCAAAGCAACATCCTCAAGGTAGTTCTCCAGTTTTTCGGGTTCGCCGGTTTCTTTGGCATTAATGCTAAATTCCTGGATTCCGTTCAGTAATTCCTGAATATTTTCGTGACGGCTCAGGCCCTCGGGTGATTTGTCGGTGTACAGTTCTTTTAAAATGCCGGTTTGTTCGGCAATGGTTTTTGCCGTGTCAAAGGCATCGTTTTCATCGGCAAATTGACGGAACTTTTTAATTAAGCCTACAAAGTTCAATATTTTTCCGGTAGTACCTTTGTTTAGTCCGGCATGGTTAACAGTTGGCAGATCAGAAACTATCTTCCATATGGAAGTTTCGTTGTTTATGGCGGCAGTTTCGAGTTTGGAAAGAGTTGTCGCACCAATTCCGCGCGCAGGGTAATTAATGATGCGTTTTAAGGCTTCATTATCTGCAGGATTAATGGTCATCCTGAAATAAGAGAGCAGGTCTTTTATTTCTTTTCGTTGATAAAAGCTTAAGCCGCCATAAATCTTGTAAGGAATATTTCTTTTTCGCAATGATTCTTCAAAGATTCTCGATTGTGCATTGGTGCGATATAAAATGGCAAAGTCTTCAAATTTGTAATGGTCGCGCAGTTGGAGCTGGGCAATTTCCTGTGCCACTAAAAAACCTTCTTCGTTGTCGGTTAATGCCGAAATTAATTTTATGGGTTTCCCGGTAGCATTTTCCGAAAATACTTTTTTGGGAATTTGCCGTTTGTTTTTGGCAATAATACTGTTTGCTGCATTAACAATGGTTTGTGTAGAGCGGTAGTTTTGTTCCAGCTTAAAAACTTTATGCTCGGGGTAATCTGATTTAAAATTCAGGATATTTTCAATTCTTGCACCACGGAATGAATAAATACTTTGGGCATCGTCGCCAACCACACAAATATTTTTATGTGCTGCAGCCAGCTTTTTTACAATCAGGTATTGCGAGTAATTGGTATCCTGGTACTCGTCAACCATCACATATCCAAAACGTTCCTGGTATTTTTGCAATACTTCGGGGTGGTCGCGAAAAAGCAGGTTTGTTTTTAGCAGCAGGTCGTCAAAATCCATCGCGCCCGAAAGAAAACATCGTTTAGCGTATTCTTTATAAATATTGGCAATTTGAGGCATGCGCATGCTTTTGTCTGCGGTTCTAATTTCAGACGAGTTGGCGTACACATTGGGCGTAATAAGGTTGTTTTTCGCCATCGATATCCGTCCGGCCACTACACCGGGTTTATAAATTTTATCGTCGAGCTGAAAACTTTTTATGATGGTTTTGATCAGGCTTTTACTATCGGCACTATCGTAAATCGTAAAGTTCGACGGGTAGCCAATGGTTTCGTGTTCGGTTCGTAAAATTCGGGCAAAGATACTGTGAAAAGTGCCCATCCATAGGTAGCGTGCCGTATTTTCGCCAACCACACTTGCGATCCGCTCTTTCATTTCGCGGGCGGCTTTGTTGGTAAAGGTAAGCGACAAAATACTTGATGGCCGCGCGCCTTGTTTCAGTAAGTTGGCAATACGATAAGTTAACACACGCGTTTTTCCCGATCCTGCACCGGCTATTACCAGGGCAGGCCCTTCCGTGCGAAGAACAGCCTCTCTTTGGGCATCATTTAAATTCTGAAGATAATCAAACACTATAGCTTTCCTTTTTTGCTTTGCAAATATAACAGACCGTTTAAAAAACTGATTGACAAAAATGTTGAGTTGTCAGTTTTATGCTTGCGAAATAAACGGTTATCTGGCATTTCGTAACAATTGCATTACACAACAATTGGCTATGCAACTTGTTTGGAGCAAAAATAAAGCTTGTGAAAAGTAATTCTGGTTATTTTTCGGCTCTTTTATTAACAAATTCTTTTAGCTTCCTGTATTTCCGTTGCTGTTCACTATTTTTGCCTGGAACAGGCAATTAAATAAAATTTATACGTTAATATTGTATCTCAAAGAGCAAACATTTATGAAGCACATTCTTATTATTGGTTTTATAGTGGTTTTGTCAGCTTTCTCGCTTCAGGCACAAATTACATCTCCCGAAGCCAATGCCAACGATGTAACCCAATACCCGGTTTTTCCGGAAACGGATGAAATTTTTATTTTTTGCAGCAACGATTCAACGCAGCAAAATGCTACGCTAACAGCAAGTACAGAATTGCAGGGGACTAAAACCTATTTGTGGGAAAAATATGATGAAATACAGGCTTCATTCCTTTTGTATTTTCAGGAAAGCACAGAGGCAAACACATCGCAAATAGTGGGTTTGGCTGATGGCTGTTACCGGATTTCGATTAGCCAGGGAGACAATACCGTTACCGACCGTGCATGGGTGTTTAATAACTGGATGTATGCCGGTGGAGAAGTGGTAAAATCAACCTGCGAATATTTTAGAATGGCCGGCGAAATGAATTCAGCGGTGTTAACTTATTTTGATTTAAGTAGTGGAGCCCCGGTTGATTTAGCAAAAAATGTGCAGGTGGAGTGGCTTAAAGACGACAGCCGTGTTGCCTCGGTTTTAAATCCAACGATATACGATCCGCCAACCGAAAATACCAATTATACTCTACGCGTTTACGATAAATACGACTGCGAGGCCCGGGCGACGGTGTTGTATGAGTCGGTAGTAACAAAAGCCGATTTTACTGCCGAACCTATGAGTGGAGAAGCGCCGCTTACGGTTACCTTTACCAATAATTCTGAAAACGGAACAGCCGGCTATTACGAATGGCATTTTTACCGTGATTTAAATGAGATTAAACGAGACTCGGAAAACTCAACGGAGCCGGTTGATAGTATAATGTTGGTAGCGTATGATGATGCACCTGTGTACACTTACGAAAATTCCGGTTCGTACATGGTGAAATTAATTTCGAAACATCTTTCAGACTCGCTGGTGTGTGCAGATACGATGTACATGGAAGATTATATTGATGTGGATACATCGTTTATTGATGTGCCTAACGTGTTTTCGCCAAATGGAGACGGAACCAATGACGAGTTTGTGGTGAAGTTCTGGTCGATGCAAAGCCTGGAAATAAGTATATATAATCGCTGGGGAAAACGTGTACATTACTGGGAAAGTGGCGATGTTAGGGGCTTTGAGGGAACCTGGACGGAGACCGTTTGGGACGGCCGTGTGTTCGGTGGCCGTTATGCAAGCCCGGGCGTATATTACTACGATGTGGTAGGGCGTGGCCGTGATGGTGAAAAACGAAAGAAACACGGGTTTGTCCACCTTTTTCGAAATAAATAGGCTTTTTAGCTTATTTTCCCAAAATTAAAATAGTATTGCATATTGCCCCTTTAAACCGATAGTTTAAAATTTCCTGGTATTCTGCCGAGTAGTACCAGTCATTAAAATCTTTCTTCGACGGAAACTCAATCAAAACAATACGCCCTTCATCCCAAAAGCCTTCAAGGCAAACCGGCGAGTCGTCAACGGCCAGATAGCGGCCTTTGTATTTGCTAAAAACCTCACCAGCCGAGTTAATGTATTGCTGATAGATATTCTTGTTGTTAATGTTAATTTGTGCGATAAAATATACGCTCATTGCAAGCTGTATTAATCTTGATGTAATTCTCAATTTTCATCATTCTATTTGTCTGTTACAATAGGAAATAAATTATATTCCTCTCCGAACTGCGATAGAAATTCAAGACTAAATGCCCTGAATGTATAGCTTACCGGAAGTAGAAGCACCGAGCCAATGTACGGAATGGCAATTACCAGCAGGCCTATACAGCAGGTAATTACCGCAAAAAATATGATGGCTATGGCAACGGCAATACCCAAAATAAAAATGAATAGTCCGTAAAAAATAAAAGGGAGTGCCTTTTTTGCAAATAGAACCAGAAACATACTCCAGCCTTTTGCCACGCCAACGCGGTTTTTGTACATTAGTGGTACAACAAAATCTTTTAAAAACATGGTGATATAGCCGAACACAACCAGGTAGCCCAAAAAAAGCAATACCATCTGTGCTATTCCCAAAAATATGGCTTCTTTCGATGCATCGGTTTCATAAAGGGTTTTGCCGGTAACAAAGCAGTAGCTAATAAACAGCACAAAAACCGCAAAGGCAAACCACCCAAACAAGAATTCGAAAATAAAAAGCGAGTTGCCTTGTTTCCGGAACTCATGCCAGGGTTTACTTATTTCGGCTTTGTTATGTACTACATTGTGCAAAAACATAAACTTTCCGCGCGAGCTCACCCAAATACACACCGAAATAACTATCACCAGAAAAATTAAACCAACCAATATCAGGTTTGCCCACAATGGATTGTTCATTAACCAGTCCCACGCGCTTTGCGGAAAATTAAAAAATTCGTCCCAGTTGGTATTACTATTCCCTCCGTTTCCCGAGCCGTTACCTCCACAGTCGGTAAGGCCGGCGAGCCAGGCGGTAAAACCTACCTTAAACCACTTGTTTATGTCAAAAGGTTGAAACAGGGCATTTTTCATGCGTCGAAAACCCGCGGAAAGGGGTTGGCTGTAGTTGATTTGCATGGCCTTTGTTTTTTTTGCTTAGTACAAGTTAGGGCATTCATCTCTTTTTGTCAAACTATTTTTCAGGTAAATAGGCTTGCTGTAGACTCAGGTGTTTTATTGTATCTGTGCCTGGTACCATCTTATTTTTCTTCTGTTTTTAGAAACGCTGAATGAAAAAACTGAAGCCCGAAAAATGTACATGAATGTAAAGATGTTTATATTTATCGTTTACTAAATGCAACATAAACGAAGTAGTCCAATTCATCTTTTAGTGCCAAAGCATAACATGATGGATATTTTTTCGTTTAAAATGTATTTGTAAGAAAAAGCAGTTGAAAGATATAGGTGGGCTGCATTAGGTAATTACGAAAGTAGATTTAATTGAAAGTTATGAAGAAAGTTGCCGTATTTATTGTATTGATGGTAGTTAGTGTTGTTGTTGTTGTTGCAAAAAAGGATATTAATGCATGGAAGCAGGAACCCACCCTTGAGCAGCAATACGAAGTTTTTAAACTAAATCTTAATTTCTGGAATGGTTCTTACTTTTTAAAAGAAGACCAGCTGAACGATTTTTATGGCGCTTTAACTGATAGTATTGCCGGGCTTGATAATAATTTGCAGCAAAAATTATCGCAAATACAAAAGCTAAACAGCGAGCTAAGTTCAAGAGACGGGCAAATTACCAGTTTGCAACAACAACTTGATGAAAGTTTAAAATTACAGAACTCAATTGGAGTGATGGGAATAAATATTAATAAAAGCGCCTATTCGGTTGGCATGTATTTGTTTATTGCAGCAGTTTTGGTACTTGCCGGCTTTGTATTTTTGCTGTATAAAAGAAGTATTGCTGTTACCAAACGCACAAAAAAGGAATACCTGGAGCTAAAAGAGGAATACGAGGTGCATAAAAAAAATGCACTTGACCGTTATACCAAAATTAATATGGAGTTGCATAAAACAAGGCTGGAATTGAAAAAAGGTACTACCAGATCTTAGTATTCTATGTTTTGCTTAAGGAGCAGTTGAAACTATGCTGCACTGGTATTTGGCTTTTTAACCTGCTACTGGTAAAAAAACAAAACCCCGGCCAAACAGCCGGGGCTTCAATTTTAGTTTATAGTAAAATGGATTAGAAAATGGTCTATTCCTCTTCCTGCTCAGCTTCGTAAGCTTTAAGCAGTTCGTCTTGTACATCGGCAGGCACTTTTTCGTAGCCATCAAAACTCATGCTGAATACGCCTCTACCTCCGGTAATTGAGCTTAACGAAGTAGTGTATTTATGCATTTCTTTTTGTGGTACTTTTGCGCTGATTTTTTCCATGCCTTTTTCCGAGCCCATTCCCATAATCATGGCTCTTCGTCCTTGCAGGTCACTCATGGCATCACCCATTCGGTCTGATGGTACCCAAACATCGAGGTTGAAAATTGGTTCCAGAATTTTTGGGCCGGCATTTTTGAAGGCCATGCTAAAGGCATTTCGTCCGGCTAATTTAAACGAAATTTCATTTGAGTCAACCGGGTGCATTTTACCGTCGTATACGTACACAACAATGTCGCGGGCATACGAACCGGTAAGTGGGCCTTCTTCCATTTTTTCCATAATCCCTTTCAGGATGGCAGGCATAAAACGGGCATCAATAGAACCACCAACAATACAGTTGCAGAAAATTAATTTTCCTCCCCAGGATAGTGGATGTTCTTCTTTTGCTCTTACGGAAAGCTTTTGTTCCTTGTCGCCAAATTTAAACATCGATTTTGGCTCAGCACCTTCGTTGTAAGGCTCAATAATCATGTGTACCTCGCCAAACTGGCCAGAACCACCCGATTGCTTTTTATGTCGGTAGTCGGCTTGTGCAGGCTTGGTAATTGTTTCGCGGTAAGGTATTCTTGGTTTTAAATAGTCAACTTCTATTTTATGTACATTATCGAAATACCATTTTAAAATGTTTAAATGGTATTCGCCTTGCCCATGTACAAGCAGTTGTTTTAATTCTCTTGAGTATTCAACAACATAGGTTGGATCTTCGTATTTAATTTTACTAAGTACTTCACCTACTTTTTCGTCATCCGAATCGTTAACTGCTTTTACAGCAACAGTGTGGCGCGACGATGGAAATTCGACTGGAGCAAACTTGGTGCCCAATTCTTTTGCTGCCAGGGTTTGGTTGTATTTTGTTTCTTTTAATTTAACTGTACAGCCCAAGTCTCCTGCATGCAGCTCATCAACTTTTTCGCGGCTTTTACCATCCGGAACAAACACCTGAGAAAGGCGTTCTTTATTTCCCGTTTTTGAGTTAATCAGGTCGAGGCCTTCTTTTACCACACCCGACATTACTTTGAAATAAGTTATTTCTCCAACATGCGGTTCAACAGCAGTTTTAAAAACAAAAAGACTTGGCGCCTGCGATGCATCCATGGTTACCTCTTTTCCGGCAACTATTTTGGCCATTTTCTTTTCGCTTGGTGCTGGTGCAATGTTGGTAATAAATTCTAACAACCGACCAATTCCAACGCTTTTTTTGGCACCGGTGCAAAATACCGGGAATAAAGTTCTGTCGAGCATTCCCAGTTTAATACCCTTACGCATTTCGTCTTCGGTAAGCGTACCTTTGTCGAAGTATAACTCCATCAGCGCTTCCTCGTTTTCAGCTGCTTTTTCAACCAGTTCGTTGTGCAATTCTTCTGCTCTTTCAAGTTCAGCTTCCGGAATGTCTGAAATCTCAGGTTTGCCACTGTCGTCTTTAAACGTGTACATTTTCATTTTCAGTACATCGATGATGGTAGAGAAGTTGGTTCCTGCGTCAACGGGATACTGAATAATTGTGGTTTTGTTTCCAAAAGATGCTTTACACTGGTCAAGTGTATTGTCGAAATTTGAATTGTCGTGGTCGAGCTGATTAAAAACCAAAATCAGTGGAGTTTCGGCTTTATCGGCATGACGGGCACCGGCTTCAGTTCCGGCTTCAACGCCATTTGCTGCATTAATGGTAAGCAGGCCAAGTGCCGTTACACTTAATGATGATACAACACCACCGCAAAGATCGTCCATCCCCGGGGTGTCCATAATATTAATTTTCTTTCCGTTAAATTCCGTATGCATTAGGGTTGAGAAAACAGAATTGCCGTAATCCTGTTCAATGGGGTTGTAGTCTGATACCGTATTTTTGGCACCTACATCGCCCTTGCGTTTTATAACTCCACCCTCAAACAGCATAGCTTCTGCAAGGGTGGTTTTCCCACTGCCGGCATTACCAATTAAAGCAATGTTCCGGACTTCGTCAGTTTTATAAACTTTCATAGTATGTAAGTTTTTTTGATTTATTGATTCTCGTTTTCTTCCTTTTTTGAAGCGAGGACACCAAAAATAGTAATAATTTGTTAACAATCAAGAGGTGGAAATCAGCTTCGGAAATTATATTATCCAAGCCTGTGTTGTTGTGCTGATTAATATGCATGAATCCAGCTGTTTAAGGGCGTTTTGTTAATAATTGTTATTGTCTGAAATCATTCCAAATAACAGGCTTTGGTAAATCATTAAAATAGCATAACAATTATATCAATTAAAAAACAGGGAGCACATATTAGGAGCTGAATTTTAGCTGTAGTCAATGTTAATTTATTTAGACTGAATAAAAAAAACTGATAAAAAGTCTTTTTTGTCTGAATATTTCCTTTAGCTTTGCCTCTGTGTGACAAAAGTCACTAACGAATGAGAATAAAATGATGATGAATTTTTCTGAAATAACAATGTGTAAAATGGCCTGTATGATGTGCATGTGCTGTGCCAAACATTTTGAGCAGAAGAATTGATTATGATTTAAAGTAAATAACTTAAATACAATGGCTCTTCTGCATGTGCAGAGGGGCCTTTTTTTTATGGTAGAGTTAGTAAAAATAGGTAAAGACAGTTCGTTGGAGCAGCGTGAACGGTTTCTTGTCGCGGAAGGCATACAGCATGCAGCGGGTGTGTTTTTACATACTTGTAACAGGGTGGAATGCTACCGTGGCCAAGGTAAAGTTGCCAACGAGGTAGTATTACATTTATTTAGGGTTGTGTCCGGATTAGACTCGGCCATTATTGGCGAAACAGCCATTGTGAACCAGGTAAAAACGGCCTATCAAAAAGCGGCCTGCACACAAAAACTTGATAAATCGGTGCATAAATTGTTTCAAACAGCTCTGGCGGTTGGCAAGCGGGTCCGACGCGAAACCGGAATCTCCGAAGGGGCCATGTCGCATAGCCAGGCGGTTGTTGATTTGCTGATAAAGCAAAATACCGATTTTAGCAACTTGCGCATCACTATAATTGGGGTGAATAAGCTTAACGAGAAAATTATTCAGTTTTTAATTAATAAAGGTGCCACAGCCATATTTATAGGAAACCGCACTTTTGAAAAGGCAAGCCTGCTGGCCGAAAAGTACCAATCAACCGCCTTGCGTTTTAACAGGCTACCCGATATTCTTAAGCATACTGATGTGCTTGTTTCGGCAACAAGTGCGCCCCATTATATCCTTAAAAGTGATGCGTTTGCTGCCACTCAGCCAATTACAATTTTTGATTTGGCAGTGCCACGTGATATCGACCCAACAATTGCCGAATTATCGAATGTACAGTTGTTTAATATCGAAACCATCGAGCAAAGCCTGGAGCACAATTTAAAAGCAAGAAAAAATAAAGTAAGGCTGGCTGAAGAGATTATTCAGCGAGAGCTTGAGCGCTTTCAAAAACAGATGGCTTATGGCACAAAATAATGGAAAAACAACAGAAAGAAAACGAAGGAGCATTGTAAAAACTATCTCCTGGAGGGCTATCGGAACTATTGATACCATAATTATATCGTGGATTGTGGTAGGTAACCTGAATTTTGCAGTAACCATTGGTGGGGTTGAGCTTTTTACAAAAATGCTGTTGTACTTTTTTCACGAAAGGGCCTGGAACAAAATAAATTTTGGCCGGGTTAAACATACACCTATTGAATACGAAATATAAATAAATATGGCAAACAAAAACTTTTTACCCATTGCAATTGATATTGCCAACCAAAAAATACTAATAGTTGGCGGCGGGCAAAGTGCCTTTAACAAATTGCAGATTTTGCACCGACACAATGCCAAAGTTGAGATTTTGGCAACCGAAGTGTGCGACGAAATAAAAAATAGTGGTGTGAAATACATCGAAAAGCCTTACGATAAGAAATATATAAAAGACTATTTAATGCTTTATTCGTGCACAAATAACGACGAAGTAGACCGCCAGATTGAGGAAGATTGCCGTGCGGCAAAGGTTTTAGTTAATATTCATGATAAACCAGAACGCTGTCAGTTTGTTTCTCCTGCTATCTACCGTACTGGAAATATTTCGGTAGCCGTAAGTTCGAACGGAGAAAATGTGTACGAATCAATTCGGATAAGAAATTTAATACAAGATAAGTTGCAACTTAATTAAAACGCAAAAATGAGTTTAAAAACAAATCCATTAAATGATGCACAGCTAAGTGCTTTAGGTCAGTTGGTGGAAGGATTGACAAAAGATCAGGCCCTTTGGTTAAATGGCTATTTCGAGGGGAGGCTTGCCGCATTCGGAGGGCTGGAAGTTCCGATGGTTGAAAGTGCTGCCGCAGCTGCCCCGCAAAGTTCAATTAACCTTACAATTTTGTACGGAACTGAAACCGGACATTCGCAGGGGCTAGCCGAAAAATTGGGAGAAAAGGCGTCTTTTAAAGGTATTAATACCCAGGTATTGAGCTTGTACGATTACAATTACAAAAAGCTGAAAGAAGAAGAAAATGTAGCGGTAATTGTAAGTACGCACGGTGAAGGAGATCCGCCGGATATGGCCGAAGATTTTTATAAATATGTAACCGGAACAAGAGCGCCGGAGCTTGATGGGGTAAGTTTTTCGGTGCTGGCACTGGGCGATAAAACCTACAAGCATTTCTGTAAAACAGGCGAAGAAATTGATGAGGCCTTAAAAAGCCGCGGGGCCTATCGGGTGGCACAGTTGGTAAAGTGCGATGTGGATTATGAGCAGCCTGCCGAAATGTGGATGAATAACTTTTTGTTGAACCTTACACCAGCAGAAACTGCCGATCCGCTTGCCACAGAGTCGCCTCTTGTAGAGTCGAACGGAGGCTTTGGAGAAGAATTCTCGAAGGCAAACCCATACATGGCAACGGTTTTAGAAAAGGTGAAAATTACCGGAAGTGATTCAGACAAAGAAGTGTACCATGTTGAGTTGTCGCTCGAAGGCTCGGGGCTGGAATACGAACCCGGCGACTCTCTGGGGGTTTTTACTCAAAACCCGGAAGACCTGGTGGAAGACATCCTTGCTTTTACCGGTTTCGATCCCGAGCAAAAAGTAGATGTTCAGGAAATGGAAATCGGTATACGCGAGGCGCTGTTGCACCACCTGGAAATAACGCTGTTAACTTTTGATTTGCTTACAAAATACCAGGCGAAAACCCAAAATGCTGAGCTGGCAAAGTTGCTGGCCGACGATAAAGCACTTGATGAATACCTCTATGGTCACGATGTGCTCGATTTGCTGGAAGATTTCCCGTTTAACTGGAACGCCAACAAACTGGCAGAGGTGCTTCGGCCAATTCCTCCGCGCTTGTATTCCATTTCGTCGAGTATGGAAAGTGTTGGTGAAGAGGTGCATGTAACCGTATCAGTAGTGCGCTACGAGCGGAAAAACCGAAAACGAAAAGGAGCCTGTTCGTCACACCTGGCGGATGGTATTGAAATAGATGAACAAGTACCTGTTTACATCGATAAAAATCCATCGTTTAAACTTCCGGCCAACGGTTCAAAAATAATTATGGTTGGCGCCGGAACCGGTGTTGCTCCGTACCGTGCTTTTATGCAGCATCGCGAGAGTTTAGGTATTAAAGGCGAATCGTGGTTGTTTTTTGGCGACCGTAGGTTTAGCTCCGATTTTCTGTACCAAACCGAATGGCAAAAGCTGTTGAAAAATGAAATCCTAACAAAAATGGATGTGGCTTTTAGTCGCGATCAGGATGAAAAAATTTATGTGCAACACAAACTAATGGAACACCAGCAGGAAGTGTTTGAATGGCTTGAAAATGGTGCTCATTTCTATTTGTGTGGCGATATGAAATACATGGCCAAAGATGTGAATAAAACCTTGCTTGAAATTATTCAGGGGCAGGGTGGTGTTACCGAAGAACAAGCTGAGAAATATGTAAAGAACCTGAAACGGGAGAAACGTTTTCAAACCGATGTTTATTAGCGGGATTCGATTGTAGATTTTTTATTCTCGCTGCTCCCGGTGATGTTGATCATCGGTGAAATTTAAGGGGTGCGTGGCCTACTCAACCACAATACACCCCGTAACCCAAAAAATTATGAAATATGAGCGATGCTATTAACTGGCTTGAGCTTTCAGAAGTTGAAAAGCTGAAGTATGAAAGTAATTACCTGCGCGGAACGCTGGAAAAAAGCCTGGCCGACCCGCTTACCGGGGCCATTGCCGAGGGCGATACACAACTGTCAAAATTTCATGGAATTTACCAACAGTGGGACCGCGATGTGGATAAGGAGCGGAAACGGCAAAAGTTGGAACCGGCCTTTTCTTTTTTAATTCGTTTGCGCATGCCCGGCGGAAAATTTACTCCCAAACAGTGGTTGGCTATGGATGAACTTTCTGAAAAGTATGCCAATCAAACGTTGAAGCTTACAACGCGTCAGACTTTTCAGTTGCATGGTGTATTAAAAAAGAACCTGAAAGCAACCATCAGCGAAATGAACAGTTATTTGATGGACACCATAGCTGCCTGTGGCGATGTAAACCGAAATGTAATGAGCCATGCCAATCCGGCGCAGTCGCCTTTGCATGCCGAAATTATAGATGTAGCTAAAAATATCAGCGAACACCTTTTGCCAAAAACGGGTGCATACCACGAAATTTGGCTCGATAAAAAGCTTGTGGCCAACAGCAAAGAAGAAATTGAGCCGCTTTATGGAAAACGTTACCTGCCCCGTAAGTTTAAAATTGGTATTGTTATCCCACCCCACAACGATTGCGATGTATTTTCACAAGATCTTGGGTTTATCGCTATTGTAAACAATGAAAAAATTGTTGGTTACAACGTAGTGGTTGGCGGTGGGCTGGGCTCCACTTTTGGCATGCCCGAAACTTATCCGCGAACAGGCACAGTAATTGGTTTTTGCACCCCGGAACAAGTGCTTGATGTTGCCGAAAAAGTTGTGCTGGTACAACGCGATAACGGCAATCGTAAAAACCGAAAACAAGCCCGTTTAAAATATACGATTGACAGAATGGGGGTTGATGGTTTTGTTGAAGAGCTGACAGAACGTTTGGGATACGCTTTGCAGCCTCAGCGCCAATACGAGCTTAAAACCACAGGCGATTCGTTTGGGTGGATAAAAGGCACCGACAAAAAGTGGCATCTTACTTATTTTGTTGAAGGAGGACGTGTAAGCGATACCGGCGAACGAAAGCTAAAAACAGCCTTGCGCGAAATTGCAAAAATTGGCGATGGCGACTTCATTCTTACCGGAAACCAAAACCTGATAATTTCAGGAGTTAGTGCAGCCGTTAAAAAGCAAGTTGATGCATTGCTGAAAGAACATGGTGTGTCTGCAGAAGCTATTTCCGGCTTGCGAAAAAATTCGATCGCCTGTGTGGCATTGCCAACTTGTCCGCTGGCCTTTGCCGAGGCCGAACGGTATTTGCCAACGCTGGTAAGCAAAATTGAAAAGATACTGGCAGAATATCAGCTGGATAAAGAGGAAATTGTAATTCGGATGACCGGTTGCCCTAATGGGTGTGGAAGACCTTACCTCGCCGAGATTGGCTTAATTGGGAAATCACCCGGCTATTACAACCTGTACCTTGGCGGCAGTTTTAACGGAACAAAGTTAAACACACTGTACCGGCAAACGCTTAATGAAGAGCAAATTTTAAACGAGCTGCAACCCATTATTGCCGATTTTGCTGCAAACCGAAATGGCGGCGAGCATTTTAGCGACTTTGTGTTTCGCAAAGAATATGTAAAAGAGCTTACAGAGGGAAAACTTTTCAGGCATTAAAATGGCAGTTTTTATTGGTAGAACGATTCAGCCCCAGTCAGAAAAACTTTTGAGGGAACATGGGCTTGAGTTTAAAGCACAGCCTTTAATCGCAACTGATTACTGCTTGCCTGGTGACAGGTTCTTTCAGACCAGGAAAAAGAAACCGGGCGCCTGGATAATTAGCAGTAAAAATGCGGCTTTGTGGTTGTTGCAGTATTACCAACAGATCGGATTTGCCAAAACCGACACCATCTTCTGTCTCTCGGAAAATCAGAAGACGTTACTTAAAAAGCTTGGGGTAAAAATACTGGTTTCAGAAAAAAAGAACAGCAAATCGTTGGAAGACCTGGTGAAAAAAAAATACCGTGAAAATTGCCTTGTTTTTTTAAAGGGAGACCGTGCAGAAGGGTTTCGATACATCCGGCCGTTAGAAATAGTGGTGTACAGAACAACACTTTTAAAGCCTAAAATTGATAAAACGTATCAGCTCTATTTGTTTTTCAGCCCCAGCGGAATAGAGAGTTTTTCGATTGCCGGCAATAGGCTTGAGCCGCAGGCGCAAATTATTGCTATTGGCGAAACAACAGCACAAAAAGCACGCTCGGTATTTTCAAACCAAGTAAAAACATGTTTTAATCAAACAGAACAAGAGATGGTGAAAATGGCCATTTACGAAGCGCAAAAAAACAATTGGATTTATGAAAACAGCACAAAGCAAACAGTTATTTAAGCGAGCACAACAAAGCATTCCGGGAGGAGTGAATTCGCCCGTGCGAACTTTTGCCGGGGTAGGAGGTACACCACGTTTTATAAAAAGCGCCAGTGGGAGTTTGTTGCTTGATGCAGATGGAAATGCATACATCGATTACCTGGGATCGTGGGGGCCAATGATATTAGGACACGCCTGGCCGGGAGTTGTAAGGGCTGTGCAACAACAGTTGGCGCATTCATCGAGTTATGGACTGCTTACCGAAAAAGAAATTGAATTGGCAGAACTGGTGGTGTCGATGGTGCCGGGCATTGAAAAGGTTCGTTTGGTGAATTCGGGCACCGAAGCCTGTATGACTGCTGTCAGGCTGGCCAGGGCTGCCACCGGACGACAGAAAATTATAAAATTTAACGGTTGTTACCACGGTCATGCCGATACTTTTTTGGTAAAAGCCGGTAGCGGTGCACTTACCCTTGGGAATCCTTCAAGCCCCGGAGTATCGGTCAATGCGGTACAGAATACCTTAATTGCCGAATTCAATCAGCTACCTACGGTGGAAGAAATTATTGCCTGTAACCCCGGCGCGATCGCGGCTATAATTGTTGAGCCGGTAGCTGGTAACATGGGCTGTATTCCTCCCGATGATAATTTTTTGCGTGGACTTCGCAAGTTGGCTACAAAAAATGGCATAGTTCTGATTTTTGATGAGGTGATGACCGGTTTTCGACTGGCGCCCGGTGGAGCACAGGAGGTATTTAACATTCGTGCCGACCTGGTGACTTACGGAAAAATAATTGGCGGAGGATTTCCGGTAGGGGCTATTGCCGGCCCGGAATCAATTATGGACTTACTGGCACCTGCCGGGCCTGTGTACCAGGCCGGAACCTTGTCGGGTAACCCGGTGGCTACCACCGCCGGAATTGCCATTCTTTCTGAATTAAAAAGCAATCACGGAATTTATGCGCAACTCAACCAAAAAAGCGAAATATTGCAAAATGGCTTGCAACAGGTTTTTAACTCATTTGATTTGCCACATCGCATCAATCGGGTAGGTTCGATGTTAAGTGTGTTTTTTACCAATAAGCAGGTGCATTCTTTCGCTGATGTACAAGAGGCAGATATGGATTTGTTCGCCCGATTTTTTCAGCAGATGTTAAACCACGGAGTGCATCTGCCACCATCGGGTTACGAAGCCTGGTTTATTGCTGCAACTCATACCGAAAAACTACTGCTGGAAACCATTGCGGCGGCTAAAAGTAGCTGCCACAGTTTAATGAAGAAACCGGTTGTTCGCTAAGTGGATAAGTGGTTTGATGGGCACATTTTTAATCGATTACCAAATAATTTAAACGACTACTCATGAGAAAGACAATTTCAATATTAGGTTGCGGTTGGTTAGGTACCGCCCTGGGGAAATCGCTGCTAAGGCAGGGATGGAAAGTAAAAGGATCGACAACAACTACGCAGAGTTACAATAAGCTGGAGTTATCGGGTATAAGCACCTTTTATGTTAAAGTAAAAGCCCGGTCGCTTGAGGTGGATTATAACAGCTTTTTTAATACAGATGTTCTGGTTGTAGCATTTCCTCCCACGCGTACCAGGTGTGTTGAAGATTCATTCCCCCCAAAAATAGAACAGCTAATCGCAAAAATTAAAGAAGTAGGTGTGAAAAAAGTACTTTTTGTTTCATCTACTTCTGTTTACGAATCGGTAAACGCAGAAGTTGTTGAAGGGCAGGAAGGTTCGCCGGAGAAAACATCGGGAAAGGCATTGTTAGCCGCCGAGCAACTGCTTTTATCCTGTTCCGAGTTTAAAACCACCGTATTACGGTTTGGCGGGTTAATTGGTTACGATCGTAACCCGGCGCGTTTTGTGCAGAACAAAAAAGAACCCTTGTTCGATGCTCCTGTAAACCTTATTCATCGCGATGATTGTGTAAATATAATTACCCAAATTCTTGAGAAGAATATCTGGGGCGAGGTCTTTAATGCTGTTTGTCCGGAACACCCCGGGCGAAACGAGTTTTATGCCAGGGCAGCTAAAATAAGCGAATTGCCGGTGCCGGTGTTTTCAAAAGAACATGGGCCTTTTAAAATTGTAAATAGCAATAAACTCATTCAGCAATTACAATATTCGTTTGTATACAACAGTCCGATGGATTATTTAAAAGAGGTGGAAGAATGGGCTTATCGCATTTGATATCAATTGTTGGAGCCGGGCCCGGCGATCCGGAGTTGCTGACCATGAAAGCGATGAAGCGATTAAGTTCGGCCGATTTGGTTTTGTATGATGCTTTGTTGGGAGCGGCTATTCTTGATTGTGCTAAACCCGGAACTGAGCTGGTTTATGTGGGCAAATTATACAAAGATGGCCAGGATCAGACAGCGCGACAAAACGAAATTCATCAGCAATTTTTAAAAGCCGCCAGGCAGGGCAAACGGGTGGTGCGATTAAAAGCCGGCGACCCTTTTATTTTTGGCCGCGGATCAGAAGAAGCACGATTTTGCAAGGAGGCCGGCTTGTGTTACGAGGTTGTTCCGGGCGTTACCGCAGCACTGGCGGGTGCTGCCCGTTTTGAAGTGCCGGTTACCGAACGCGGAAAAAATGCACTGGCCTTGTTTTCTACGGGCCATCGTGTGAATGGTAGTTTTTCCGATATTGAAGCTGTTGTGGCCGTGTTACAAACCGGCTCGCCGGTAATGGTTTACATGGGCTTGAATAATCTGGTAGAGCTGGCCGAAACACTGGTGACACGCGGTATTAGTGTACAAACGCCGGTGCAACTGATGAGTAGGATTGGCCAGATAGATGAATGTTTTTTTTCCACCAACTTGGGTGAAACGGCAGTTTTTCTTCAGGAAAATAGCCCACCAATGCCCACAGTAATTGTAATCGGAAAACATACAAATCCCGTAGCATGAAACAGAAAATTACCATAGCAACCAGGGGGAGTCGCCTGGCTTTAAAACAAACCGAAATTGTTCGAAGTCTTCTGCTGAAAGAGTTTCCGCAGTTAAGCATTGAGGTGCTTGAAGTTACCACTCGCGGCGATATTGACCAGACTACGCCGCTTCAGGCTTTCGGGAATACCGGTGTGTTTGTAAAGGGGTTAGAGGAAAAGATTTTGCTTGGCGAGGCAGATATTGCCGTGCACAGCCTCAAAGATGTTCCTTCTGATGCGCATCCCGATTTGGTGTTAGCTGCCTATCCCGAGCGCGAAGATGTGCGCGATGTTTTGATTTCCCGCAATAACGTCCACTTTTCCGAGCTGAAAAGGGGAAGTGTAATTGGCACAAGCAGTCCGGCACGCAGGATGCAGTTGCAGTTACTTCGCCCCGACCTGGTTTTTAAAAACATAAGAGGAAATGTTGATACACGTGTAGAAAAAGTGAAGAATGGCAATTACGATGCAACAATTTTGGCTGCTGCCGGATTAAAACGACTCGGCTATTCCATACCTCAAAACAGCTTTTTTTCACTGGATGAGGCCGTTCCTTCACCCGGACAAGGCGCGCTGGTGGTGCAGTCTCACCGGCAAAATACCACTGTTTTGGCTTTGCTCGAAAAAATAAATGACCCTGGCGTAGAAAAGCAGGTAGCTGCCGAACGAAAATTTATGCAGCTTATTGGTGGCGGCTGTCGTTATCCACTGGCGGCACACGCTGAAACGGATGCGGGCAAAGTTACCTTTCGTGCCATTGCGCATAAACCCGGTTGGTGCAATATCGAAAAAGTTAAAATAGAAATTCCTGTGGCAAAGCTAATGCCCGGGGTCGAAGAAATCGCAAAAAAAATAATAGACAAAAACTTATAATGATGAATAGACCACAATTTCCAACAACTCGCCTGCGAAGATTAAGATACAATGCCCAGATCCGCGAGCTGGTAGCCGAAACTAATGTTTCTTTAAACGACCTGGTAATGCCGCTTTTTGTAACATTCGGAGAAAATGTAAAACAGGAAATTACCTCGATGCCGGGGCAATACCGTTTCTCGGTTAATACACTGGTTGAAAAATGTAAACTACTGTGTATGAAAGGGATAAAATCTGTTTTGCTTTTCGGAATACCCGAGGAAAAAGATGAACACGGACATTTGGCTTGTTCCGAAAATAGCATTGTTCAAAAAGCCATGGTAGCCTTAAAAAAGGAGTTGCCAGGGCTTTTGATTATTGCCGATGTATGCAACTGCGAGTACACTACGCACGGGCACTGCGGAACCATTGTTGATGGCGATGTGGAAAATGATTCAACCTTAAAAACTTTGGCTGCCCAGTCGGTTTCGCTGGCGCAAGCCGGAGCCGACATTATTGCCCCTAGCGACATGATGGACGGGAGAGTGAAAGTTATTCGGGAAGCGCTGGATGAGGCCGGTTTTTACAAAGTACCAATAATGGCCTACTCGGCAAAATTTGCATCCGGATTTTATGGGCCGTTTCGCGATGCTGCTGATAGTGCACCCGCATTTGGTAACCGTAGCACTTATCAAATGGATATTAGAAACAGCAACGAGGCCTTACGCGAAATAGAACAAGATATTGCCGAAGGTGCCGATATGGTGATGGTAAAACCAGGGCTGGCCTACCTTGACATTGTGGCACGTGTAAAAGAAAACTTTAATATACCGGTTGTGGTTTACAACGTAAGTGGCGAATATTCGATGGTGAAAGCAGCCGCACAAAATGGCTGGATTGATGAGCAACGGGTTGTAATGGAATCGATGATTTCCTTTAAACGTGCCGGAGCCGATGTTATTCTTACCTATTGGGCAGAAACGATTGCCGACATACTGAAAGAGTAGCCCTTGGTGAAATAAATGATGGTTTTTATAGATTTGTGAGTACTTAAAAATAGAAAACCATGCCCGAAAAGAAACTATGCTGTCGCATTTTCCCAATCATTTTAATCCTTATTTCTGCTGTAATAAATGCCGGTTTATGGTATTTTGATGAGGGAAATCACGGATTTAAATTCTTAACCGACAAAGACGAATTCTATAATTACCTGGGATTTACGCTTGCGGTTGCTTTGTTACCTATTGCCATATTTTATTATTTCAGCGGAAAAGAAAAGTTTTTCGAAAAGGCACGCCCGCTGTCTTTGCTTGGTTTTGTTCCGGTAATTATTTTTCTGCTTGTATTGGCGCTTTGGTAAGGCAATTCTTTCGGGAAATTGGGTTGACCCAGTTCCCCGAAAAAATTTAAAAAAACAAGTGATGCGAGGTTTATTCCTCATT
Organism: uncultured Draconibacterium sp.; assembly: GCF_913063105.1. GTDB lineage: Bacteria > Bacteroidota > Bacteroidia > Bacteroidales > Prolixibacteraceae > Draconibacterium. The sequence goes on from NZ_CAJXYQ010000009.1 coordinate 153,359, forward strand.
CATCAGGCTGTCAAGATTAATGGGATTGTTCTGTTTTATACGTTTAAAAATATATCGTGTAATAAAAATGCCGTTACTGTCGTCGGAGCCGCCATAGCTTTCAACTCCGGTATTTACAAAGGCAAGTTCCCAGCCCTGGCTCAGCATGTCGTTTATTTTTGAGGTAAGTAAGGCATCATTCGAAGCGATGTTCTGAAAGCGAATTCCTCCAACATTAAAAAAGTTGAGCAGTTTAGTTTCGTCGTAATCCTTAATACGTATTTCCTGACGGTCGCTTTTATTTCGGTCTCCGTTTTCTGCTGTTTGGCGGGTGGTAAATTCTTTGTAGTCTACTTTATGGTCGGTTGAGAGTAATCGGGAGCGACCCACCCCGCTTGGAATAATCGACTCGATTGATGTTATTATTTTTACTTCGTATTGCGGCGCCTCCTGGCCTTTGCTCAGTGGTACAAAAAACAGCACCAGCAGTGTGAAAATAAGTAAGTGTTTCATTTTTATTTGTTTTGTGAATTTTAGCTTGAAAAATTGATGTTTATGGGATTATTTAATTTCTTTTCTGAAATAATACCGGGTAAGAAACAGGCCGTTTGGATCGTTCGGACTCTCGCTGTTCTCATCAAGTATGGCTTTAAGAAGCTCTTTTTTTATACTTGCGTTTGCCATTTTGCTTTCTACATCGGTTTTAACATCAAACAGTTCCCACCCGTTGGCAAGCATTTCGTTTAGTTTTGATGTTACCAGAGCATCGTTCGAAACAATGTTCTGAAAGCGAATTCCTCCTTCGTTATAAAAATTTAGCAGTTTGGTTTCTTCGTAATCTTTAATACGAATGTTTTTTCGCTTGCTTTTGTTTTTGTTTTTCTTTTCGCCTGTTTGTTGCGAGGTAAAATCACTATAATCTACCTTTACCACCGGCGATATCATTCGCGATCTTCCCAAACCTCCCGGAACCAGCGATTCAATGCAGCTAACAATCTGTATGTCGTACTTTGGCAGTTGTGCCCGGCTTACTATCGGAAGGCAAAAAATAATCAAAAATGCTATTCGAATTTTGAGGCTCATCATGTATTAAATTATGTTTATTGCTAACAAATATACCTAAAAGTTTTAACCGGCTCAGGCTAAAACAAAAAGCATACCGAACTACTTTGTTAAATAAATTTAATCTATCGCAAATGGAATCAATTTTGCAATACAGGCGCGACCAATAATAATTTTTTTTATCTTTCCGCAACAAAACCTGATTATGTCAAAGTTCCCGTTTTATCAACAGTTTGATGCGATGGATTGCGGCCCTACCTGCTTGCGTATGGTGGCTAAATATTACGGGAAACATTTTACCACCGAATTTCTTCGCGAGAACTCATATATTACCCGTGAGGGAGTCTCGCTGCTTGGAATTAGCGATGCGGCTGAGGCTATTGGAATGCGTTCGATGGGCGTAAAAATTACTTTTCAGCAATTAAAAAACGAAGCACCGCTGCCGTGTATTGTGCATTGGGGGCAGGATCATTTTGTTGTGGTTCACCAGTTTAAAAAAGGGAAAGTTTGCGTGGCAGATCCGGCATTTGGGCGGATTGAATACACCGAAAAGGAGTTTTGTGAAAAGTGGATTTCGACAGTTTCTGGCGGAGAGGAAAAAGGAATATGCCTGCTTTTACAACCTACGCCCGATTTCTACCAGAGCGAAGATGATAAGGTGAAGCGTACCGGGTTTCAATTTGTATTTAATTACCTGAAGCCGTACAAAAAACTGGTAATTCAGTTAATTCTTGGTTTCTTTTTGGGAAGCTGTATTCAACTGGTCTTGCCATTTTTAACGCAGAGTGTTGTTGATATTGGTATCAATAACCAGGACATTGGTTTTATTTACCTTGTACTTATTGCTCAACTCGTGTTGTTTATCAGCCGAATGTCGGTAGAGTTTATTCGCTCATGGATATTGTTGCACATCAGTACGCGCATTAATATTTCCATAATTTCCGACTTTCTGATCAAATTGATGAAATTGCCGCTAGGCTTTTTCGATTCAAAAATGATTGGCGATATTTTACAACGCATTGAAGATCACGACCGGATTGAGCGTTTTTTAACAGCGCAATCAATTGGGGTATTGTTCTCGGTTTTTAGCCTGGTGGTTTTTGCCATTGTGCTGGCCATTTACAGCTGGACCATATTTTTTATTTTTATACTTGGCTCGGCGCTGTATTTTGTCTGGATTTATGTTTTTATGAAACGCCGTCGCGAGCTCGATTTTAAACGTTTTAGTAAACTTTCGGAAAATCAGAGTAAACTTATCCAGATTATTAACGGCATTCAGGAAATTAAGCTGAACAACTACGAAAAGCAAAAGCGCTGGGAGTGGGAGCGTGTTCAGGCCGGGCTGTTTAAAGTTAGTGTAAAAAGCCTTTCGTTGCAGCAATATCAAGATGCCGGCTCGGTATTTATAAACGAAACAAAAAATATACTCATCATAATCATATCTGCCACAGCGGTAGTAAATGGCGAATTAACACTTGGTATGATGCTGGCCATACAATATATAATTGGGCAGCTGAATACACCCTTGCGCCAGCTCATTAGTTTTATGCATACCGCACAGGATGCTAAAATTAGTTTGGAGCGTTTGGCCGAAATTCACGATAAAAAGGATGAAAGCGAAGCCGGAAAATCGTATGTGAGAAACCTGCCCGAAAACAAAGGAATTGTTGTTAGCGATTTGGTTTTTCAATATGAAGGGCCACGTTCGCCAAAGGTGCTGAATAATATCGATCTGGAAATACCGGAAAAGAAAACAACAGCCATTGTTGGAACCAGCGGCAGCGGAAAAACGACATTAATAAAATTGTTGCTTGGTTTTTATCCGCCCGTTGCCGGCGATATTAAAATTGGAGGATTACGATTGGCCAACTATTCCCCACAAATGTGGCGCGACAACTGTGGCGTGGTAATGCAGGATGGTTTTATCTTTTCAGACAGTATTGCAAAAAATATTGTGGTAAACGACGAACTTATCGATCAGGAACGTTTATTGAATGCCGTAAAAATGGCTAATATTCAGGATTATATCGAAGCATTGCCCTTAAGTTACAACACAAAAATAGGGCAGGAAGGCGTGGGGTTAAGCCAGGGGCAGAAACAGCGAATTCTGATTGCCCGTGCCATTTATAAATCGCCGGAGTACCTTTTTTTCGATGAGGCAACCAATGCGCTTGATGCCAACAACGAGAAGATGATCATGGAAAATATGGATAAATTCTCGGCGGGAAAAACTGTTGTTGTGGTGGCGCACCGTTTAAGCACGGTAAAAAATGCCGATCAGATTGTGGTGCTCGACACCGGCGAAATTGTTGAACGCGGAACACACGAAGAGCTGATTGCAAAAAAAGGGAAATATTATCAACTGGTTAAAAATCAATTGGAACTGGGAAACTGATGACAAATGACTGACGAGCAAAATAAAATAGAAATTCGTTCCGGCGAAGTACAGGAGATACTTGGCGGAGTACCATCGCGCATTGTTCGTTACGGTATTCTGGTTTTTGTTGCCATTTTTTCGTTTATCATCATTGGCAGTTTCGTTTTTTACTATCCCGATATTTTGCGCTCGAATATTGTGGTTACTACCGAAAATCCACCGGCTACCTTGGTTGCCCGGGCAACAGGTAAAATCGATAGGTTGTTTGTTGAGGATAAAGATCATGTAGCCGCAGGGCAAACTATCGCTTTAATCGAAAATCCGGCAGAATATAACGATGTTATTGAGTTGGAAAAAATGATAAATGCAGTTCAGCCAGATTTTGATACGCTTCATTTCACCGTTTCGCAGCGCTTTAATAAAAGTCTGCAATTGGGGGCAGTGCAAGAGTATTATTCGCAGTTTTTAACCCGATACGAGGAGTTAAATGAATTCTATCAACGTAATTATTATATGTTGAAAGAGGAGTCGTATAAGGAGCAGTTAAAAAATGCACGGATTTTATACGACCGCCTTTGGGAGCAAAAAGTTGCCATCGATAAAGAATACCAGATTAAACAACGCAATTACGAACGCCAGAAAAAATTGCTGGCCGGAGAGGTTGTTTCTTCCACTGTTTTAGAGCAAGCTGAATCGGATATGTTGAGTAAAAAATCGGAACTCGATGGTATTCGTTCCACCTTAGCCGAGCGACAAATTGATATCAGCGAACTGGATCAGAAAATTATTGAAAACGAAAAAGAATATCACGATTATAAAATTCAATACGAGTCGGCACTGATTGAGGCTTTTAATAACCTGAAAAGTCAGGCCAGTGACTGGTTTCTGACTTATGTTTTACGATCGCCTATTGATGGGGTGGTTACCTTTAATAAGTTTTATGCCGAAAACCAGAATATTACCGAAGGCGACCGTGTTTTAACCATCGTTCCCGAAGATGTTGGTGAGGTTGTAGGCAAAGTTGAGTTGCCTGTTCGTGGATCGGGAAAAGTAAAAGAGGGGCTTGATGTTAATGTGAAATTCGACAATTACCCGTACATGGAATATGGTTTGGTTCGTGGCAAAGTAAAAAGTGTTTCGCTGGTGCCCGAAGATAGTTTTTATATGGTTGAAATCGTTTTTCCTAACGGATTGGTTACCAATTACGATAACGAGCTGCAAATGCAAAGCCAGTTAATGGGACAGTCCGAAATTATCACCGAGGACCTGCGTTTGATTCAACGTATCTTTAATCCGCTTAAAGCACTCTGGAAAGAAAGGGTGCGGTAGGTAAAGAGTAAAGTTTAGATTAAGTCAATACAAGGCTGCTAAGGTTGATAAAAAAATGAACTTATTTCCCTTCGCTAAACTTAAATGCCTATAAAACCTTATCTTTTCTCAAATCTTTGTAGCGAAAAAATACCACACCCATCGAATAGACTATATTAACCTTGTTTAGCCTGTTTCACATTTTGCAATTGTCTTTTGCCAACTTCTCAACTTCATGCTTCCAACCTTTTCAATCTCAATCCTTTTCAATCTTAATTATTTCAAAAAAAAACTCAAAACTTATTGTACTTTAATTAAAATTCGTACTTTTGCGAGCCGTTTTTAGGGGAAAAGTGCGCTTTTTCGTCTCGAAACGATTGATAATTAAGGATTTTTGCATAATTTTGCAGTCCGTTTTGAGAAATGATTATTAACTATATAAAAAACAGGTAGTTATGCCAACTATTTCACAGTTAGTTAGAAAAGGAAGACAAACTAAAGTGGAGAAAAGTAAATCTCCGGCTTTAGATTCATGCCCACAACGTCGAGGGGTATGTGTACGTGTTTATACCACTACGCCTAAGAAACCTAACTCAGCAATGCGTAAAGTTGCAAGGGTAAGGTTAACTAATGGTAAAGAGGTGAATGCTTATATTCCAGGAGAAGGCCACAACTTGCAAGAGCACTCGATTGTACTTGTTCGTGGTGGTAGGGTAAAAGACCTTCCGGGTGTACGTTATCACTTAATTCGTGGAGCACTCGATACAGCAGGTGTTGAAGGTCGTCTTCAGCGTCGTTCGAAGTACGGTGCTAAAAAACCGAAAAAATAAGCAGTAAAAAAGAGTAATTAACTACGTTATTTTCAGTGGTTTGGTTGAGTAAAGGATCCTCTCTAATGTCTTCCGGAGGAGAATTGAAGACCGCCTTAGGGCAACCGATTTAAATAACACTAAAAAGTTTTAAAATGAGAAAGTCAAAACCAAAGAAGAGGCATTTGTTGCCAGATCCAAAGTTTAATGATGTGCTGGTAACCCGCTTTGTAAACGACCTTATGGTGGATGGGAAAAAATCTACCGCATACAGTATTTTTTACGATACCATGGATATGGTAGAAAAAAGAATGAAAGATGCTGAGCAATCTCCACTTGAAGTGTGGAAAAAAGCATTGGAGAATATCACTCCTGCTGTAGAGGTTAAAAGCCGCCGTGTTGGTGGTGCTACTTTCCAGGTTCCGATGGAAATTCGTCCGGAAAGAAAAACCGCAATCAGTATTAAAAATATGATCTTGTTTGCCAGAAAACGTTCTGGAAGATCTATGGCCGATAAGTTATCTGCTGAAATTATTGCTGCATTTAACGAAGAGGGTGGAGCGTATAAGAAGAAAGAAGATACCCACAGAATGGCCGAAGCAAACCGTGCATTCGCACACTTCAGATTTTAGTTTAGAGAGAACAAAATATAGTTTAGTAAAATTTGGTAATAGAAAATAGGTAATTTAAAATGGCTAAACAAGATCTGAAATATACCAGGAATATTGGTATTATGGCGCACATCGACGCCGGTAAAACCACCGTGTCAGAACGAATTTTGTTTTACACAGGTATGACTCACCGTATTGGTGAAGTGCACGATGGTGCTGCAACCATGGACTGGATGGAACAAGAGCAGGAAAGAGGTATTACAATTACTTCTGCTGCAACTACCACCTTCTGGAAACACAAAGAGCAGGAGTATAAAATCAATATTATTGATACTCCGGGACACGTTGACTTTACCGTAGAGGTTGAGCGTTCGCTGCGTATTCTTGATGGTACTGTAGCTCTTTTCTGTGCTGTAGGAGGTGTTGAAGCACAGTCGGAAACGGTATGGCGTCAGGCTGAAAAATATGGTGTTCCGCGTATTGCATTTGTAAATAAAATGGACCGTCAGGGTGCCGATTTCTTTAATGTATACAATGAAATTAAAGAAAAATTAGGTGCGAATCCTGTTCCAATGCAAATTCCTATCGGTGCTGAAGAAACTTTCGAGGGAGTTATCGACCTTGTTGAGATGAAAGCAGTGCGTTGGGAAGACGACGCAACAATGGGAACTAAATATGTTCTTAGCGAAATTCCTGAAGAATTAAAAGAACAGGCTGACGAATGGAAAGAAAAATTAGTTGAATCGGTTGCCGAAGTTGACGATGAAATTTTGGAGCGTTACTTCGAAGATCCTGATTCAATTACTGCTGAAGAAATGATGGCTGTAATCCGTAAAGCAACTTTGGAAGGAGTAATCATTCCGATGATGTGTGGATCAGCATTTAAAAATAAAGGTGTTCAGCGTTTGTTGGATGCGGTTTGTGAGTTCTTGCCTTCTCCGCTTGACAAAGGCGAAGTTAAAGGTAAAAACCCGGTAATCGATAAAGAAGTAACACGTATGCCTGATGCAGATGAACCTTTGGCTGCACTGGCATTTAAAATTGCTACCGACCCATTCGTAGGTCGTTTGGCATTTATCCGTGTTTATTCTGGTAAAATTGAGGCGGGTTCAACCGTATACAACTCACGTACAGGTAAAAAAGAGCGTATTTCTCGCTTATACCAGATGCACTCTAACAAGCAAAATCCAAAAGATGTTATCGAGGCAGGTGATATCTGTGCTGCAGTAGGTTTTAAAGATATTCGTACAGGTGATACACTTGGCGATCTTAAAAATCCAATTGAGCTGGAAAGCATGGATTTTCCGGAACCGGTAATTGGTATTGCTATTGAGCCTAAATCTCAAAAAGATGTTGATAAACTTGGAAACGGTTTAGCAAAACTGGCTGAAGAAGATCCAACATTCGTTGTTAGAACTGACGAAGATTCAGGTCAGACAGTAATTCGCGGTATGGGTGAGCTTCACCTTGAAATTTTGATCGACCGTTTGAAACGCGAGTTCAAAGTTGAATGTAACCAGGGAGCTCCTCAGGTAGCATACAAAGAAGCTATTACTCAGTCAGTTGAGCTTCGTGAAGTATTCAAGAAGCAAACTGGTGGACGTGGTAAATTCGCCGATATTATTTGTCGTGTTGAGCCTACAGAAGTAGGAAAAGAAGGACTTGAATTTATCGACGAGGTAAAAGGTGGTCGTATTCCACGTGAATACATCCCATCGGTAGAGAAAGGTTTTAAAGATGCATTGGCCAATGGTCCGTTAGCAGGGTTCCCTGTTGATAGCCTGAAAGTAACACTGCTTGATGGTTCATTCCACCCGGTGGATTCAGACCAGTTGTCATTTGAAATCTGTGCACGTCAAGCATTTAAATCTGCTGCATCGAAAGCAAAACCTGCACTGCTTGAGCCAATTATGAAGCTTGAGATTGTTACTCCGGAAGAGTATATGGGTGATATTATCGCCGATCTTAACCGTCGTCGGGGCGAGGTAGCCAGCATGGATTCAAAAGGTAATGCCAAAGTAATTGAAGCAAAAGTTCCGCTATCAGAGCAGTTTGGTTATGTTACCGTATTACGTACACTATCATCAGGACGTGCTACTTCATCAATGGAGTTTAGCCACTATGCCGAGGTTCCGCGTAACCTGGCAGAGAAAGTGTTAGCAGATGTACAAGGAAGAATTGATTTATTATAATAATTTATAACAATTTTCTCTTATGAGTCAAAAGATCAGGATTAAGCTTAAATCGTACGATCACAACTTGGTAGA
>NZ_CAJXYQ010000010.1 GCF_913063105.1 uncultured Draconibacterium sp.
TACAGAATTTAAAAAAATACTTGAAGATGACACCTAAAGCAGAATTATTTGGACGCATTGAAGATTACTGTTTAGATTTATTAAACAACCAAGAAAGAGAAGAATTTGAAAATGAATTAGAGTTTAACCAGGAATTAAGAGATGAAGTAGAGCTTCACAAGAATATTCAGTCAGCCGTGTTGGAGATGGATGTTCTTGATCTTAAAGGAAAACTCGAGGAAATTCAAACAGAGAGTACACAAAATGGCAAAATTGATGGCTCATTCGAGTTGTTAAATGATTTTAGCGAGTTTGAAGAAGCCACTGCCGAGTTAACACCCGAAGAACTTATCGAAAGTTTCGAATCACTCCCAAAAGTTCATGTATATCAGCATGAACGAAGTAGCAACGAAAACATACATCATTACTACAAAGAGCAAAACGGTTCTGATCAGCATGCCATGATTGAAGAAGATTTAAATGGCTTTGATATGGACGGTTTGGACGGTTTGGAAGAAGCTGTTTTAGAAACAGACATTTTAAATTTGCGCGACACCTTGCAACAAGTGGCTAAATCTGTTGAACCACAGTATTCGGTTGAGCATATTGATGACTACCTTAATGGTGAAATGGGTGATGAAATACTAGCTGAGTTTGAAGAAGAACTTACGCAAAACGAATATTTACATTCGGAGGTAAATCTACATCGAGATGTTGAAACGGCTTTTGCGGAATCAGACGTCATTGAGCTAAGAGACGAGCTTAAAAATATTATGCAGTCAGAAACTTCGTGGAATGTTAGTGAACAAACAATCGAAGACTTTATCGACGGAATGCTTGAAGATGAGCTGTTGTTAGAAGAATTTAACGCAGAGCTGAAAGAAAACACTGACCTAATGGCGGAGGTAGCGCTACGCGAAAGTATTAATTCAGCTGCCTCGGAAACGGATATAATGAACCTGCGCCAGAAATTGAGTAACGCACGGGCTCAATCAGAGAAGAAAGAGGTAAAATCTATATTTATGCCTCGTGTTGAAATTGGATCGACCCGCTTTTGGCGAAGCAGTGTAGCAGTTGTTTTAGTTGTTGTTGGCTTGCTTGGGGCAATGCGAATGAATACGAATACCGCTGAAAATACATATGATAAGTACTTTGTTTCAACAACATGGGCTTCCGAACGTTCGGTGAGTAACAGTGTTGACATTATTCAGCAGGCAAAACTGTATTACCAGAATGAGCAATTCCAGGAGGTGGTTAATCTGCTTGATGAAGCAACAATAGCAGCGGATGAACAGTTTGTTACACAATTTTATAAAGGATTAAGTTATCAGAATCTCGATGAATTTACCAAAGCTGTAAATGCTTATGAACAAGTTATTGAGCACGGTAATAACCTTTTTATTGAAGAAGCAGAATGGTACAAGGCATTGTGCTATCTTAAAATGGATAACAAGCAGGAAGCCAGGAACGAGTTATTGGCTGTAATTGAACGTAAAGGCCATTTTGAAAATGATGCCAAAGCGATTCTAAGAAAACTCAAGTATTCTTTTAAATAGTCGAAAATGATTGTCCAATAGATTAATTCGAAATTACATACACATTCATTAAGCCTGTCGGTTACGACGGGCTTTTTTTATCCTAACTCCTTGATCAATTGAAAAAGCAATAATGAGAACCACCAGAATGACAAAGAAATAAATATCATAACTGGTATAAACGGGAGAGTTATCTCCTATACATTTGAAACTCATCCAATAATGCGGGTGCGCAAGCCGTGAATTTGAATTCTCGAGGTAATTTATTTTTGCAAGACGCAATGCTTCATCTTTTGGTTTTCCACCCCTCAAATATTTATAAAAAGAGGTCATTATTTGAGTACCGGCTTCGTCTTCAACTTCCCATAACGACATTACTATCGAAGGACAGCCAGCATATAAAAATCCTCGAGCCAAACTCATAAGCCCTTCTCCATGCTGAAGTTTTCCAGTTCCTGTATTACAGGCACTTAATACAGTCATTCCTGCATTCAAATTCAGGTTGTAAATGTCTGCAGTGTTTAGCCAACCATCGTTTGTTAATTTGGCTGAATCGGCTTTCTGACTAAACGCCAGGCGGGAGTATGCAGGAAGAGAATCATTTATGTAGGCGTGCATCGCTAAATGTAAAATATCATATTTGCCGCACTCTTTGCGAAAATTTTCCTCGGTAGCTTCACTTTTAGAATAAATAGTGGTTTTTACTGATTTTGAAATGGCTGAAACTTCTTTTATCACACCCGGTATTGGCGACAGTTGGTAACGTTTTCCAGTCATCTCAAACTCTTCAGATGCATATTCAGGTGCAAATGCCAATGCATGATTCCTGAACTTTGGTTTATCTGACTGATTTTTTAAGTAAATATTCACTGAGTTGGCATAGTTGATGTTGGCATGCATCAGAAAATAGTCCAGTTCATTAAAGCGTATTGTACTGCTGGTATCGGGTAGGGTTTTTAATAAACCGTCAAAAGCAATGTAATTTAATTTTCCATCGGGAATTATTGTAATGTTTTTATCCTTAAGCATCAATTCAAATGGTTTTATAAGCAATTTATACAACCGATTCGATGAAGTACAGAAGTTCCTGGTATCTTCGTTTTGAGTGAACATATAATCGGTTGATGACATAAATTTAAAAGTCACGTCAAGGGCATCTGTTTCTAATTTGTTGAGCTTGCTCTTGTTAAAAAGCACTTCATTATTTGTAATAACAAAGGTGTAAAGTGAAGGTAAACTATCTGTTTTATCATTCAATTTAGCTTCCATCTCTACCGGATCAATAAGTACATATTCTACTAAGGCATGTTTCTTATCAAGTTGCTTTTGAATAAGGTGTAATTCTGGCAAGGTATTGGAATATTTTAGCTCGTAGTAATCCGGGTAGTTTTCTTCCATAAACCGATTTAATTCATCTCTTTGCCTGGATGCATTAAACATGCGGTTTTTATATTCTGAAAGCAAGGTGCTATCAGGTTCGTCAGAAGAAGATTCTTTGTATTGCAATTCCGTATAGTTGGAAATTGTATTGTTTAGCGTTCGCTCTAATTCTAATAAGCTATCTGGTATCAGACTGTTCTCCTGTGCTAAATCATTGGCGATTTTATCAAAAACGGCACTACTTTTCAATTGTTCCGAATTGTTGAAAGCAATATTTAAAAAGTTTGGGTTGCCCGAATGATTATAAGCGAGGTATGCTGTTTCAATAATTTTACTAATAGTTTGATATTGTAACCCAACCAGCTGAATTTTACTTTCATCACTTGATAACTCCTTTCTTGCTTTTTGAATCAGGTTACCGGTATTGTTATAACAGCTTAGGGCATAAGTCAAATTACTGCTAAACTCCTGGCCTTTTTGTTCGCTGTCAAGAATTGCAATTTCCAGGTAAACGTCACCAATTGCCTTTATTAAACCGATGCAGTCCATTAAAGAAATTGTTTGTTCAAAATTTATTTCAGACGTTTCAGGTGTGGTTTGACTAACTTCCAATGCTTCTAATCCCTTTTTGTAAGAATCAATAGCCTTAAGTAGATTTTGTTTCTTCTCATTTTTGAAATTTGCAATTCTCTGGGTCTTTATTGTCCTGTTCCTGTATAGATCTCCTTCATATTCGTAATAAGTCGAAAGTTCAATACCTGAACTTTTCTCAAGAACCGCAAATATCTGAAATGCTTCATTTAAATTTTCCAATGCCTGAACAAAACGATTTGTTTGAGATAGAAACTTTGCATAATCCAAATAGGCATTAGCTAAATCTAAACTCGAACCGTAAAATTGTTTGGATAGAGAAATGGCATGATTGTAATAACTATTTGCGTTCTCATTATTTTCAAGAGAAAAATAACTTCCTGCAACAATGTTGTCAAAATATATTTGATTGATTGTATCAGCTATCGAATAGCTTTCCTCAGCAATAGATATAACCTTTTCAAAATTTTCGGTTGAGTAATATATTTCAGCGATCGCATAATAGGCATCTACTAGATTTCCCTTGTTAATAGGCGTTTGGGATTTGTATATATTTAGTGCTTGATTTATATATTTTAAAGCATTATTGTAGTCAAGTTTTGCTCTATAAACATTCCCTATGTTAATATAGAGTCCTCCCAGCAGACCATAATTTAAAGGATTGCGCAAAAAGATATTTTTCTCAGCCTGCAAATAATATTCTAATGCTTTTTCATTTTCACCAAGGTTTTTATAACTAATTCCAATAGCAGAATATGCTGTAGCAAGGTAATAATCTTCATTTCCATAAATTTTTTTTCTATATGCCAGGTATTGTTGAAATGCCTCCAGGGCTGCTGTATGGTTGCCTTCTCGCGTATAGAGTACTCCTTTTTGTCGTAAGTTGTTGGCAGTCAAATTCAAAGAGTCTTTGTTTAGCTCCTGGCTAAATAGCATGTTGGGTAGGATAATTAGAAATAAAATGAGCTTAAAACTCTTTAGGATTTTCATTTGATCTTGTGAATTATACGACCAAAATAGAATTTTTTTCAATTTTTTTCAAAAAAGGGGGGTTACCTTTTTGTACTTATCAGAATATATTAGTGAATGTGTGTTTAAAAGTTTAACGAATTAATTTATTATACGATGAAAAAGGGACAGTTTCAATCAACAGAAAATACTTTCGAAGTTTGTGGTTTTGAAGTAATAAATGAAGAAGCTATGAACAATATTCGTGGTGGAGTGGAACCTCCAAAATCAAGAGATAAAGATATATTCGATTTTGAAGAAGAGTAATCCGAGTATTTACTAGTTTAGATTTTAAGTTATGAAAGTTATAGCTGATATTTTTGCAGAAAGCGTTAAAGATTTTGAGATATTATCTGAAGATGTATTGAATGACATTCGTGGTGGCGTGAAACCACCAAAATCAAGAGATAAAGATATTTTCGATTTTGAAGAAGAATAAGAAAACAATATTAGACATGATAGCTATAACTGAAAATAATATAGAGAAATTAAATTTTGAGGTTCTTACTCAAACAGAATTAAACGAATTACGTGGGGGAGTTGAACCTCCAAAATCAAGAGATAAAGATATTTTCGATTTTGAAGAAGAATAGCCTATATACAGAACCAATTGAGTTGTTAGTACAGAGGGTTAAAACAAGGACGGTTTTAACCCTTTTTTATTTTCTATTTACGCTTTCCTTCAAACAGTTTATAGTTATTCAATTTACATTTTAAAGCCCCGTTAAAAAGGTCGTATTTAGATGAGGCCTTTAATCCAACTTGTTTTAATCCCGAAATAGAGGAGCTCAATACCCAGGCATCGTTACCTGTAAATTGATGTTTCAGGCGTTCGCCAATCATTGCATACAATCCTTCCAGATCATTATCTTTTAATCGTTCGCCGTATGGTGGATTGGTTAAAATTGTTGCGTTGTTTAATTTTAGATTTAGATCTCTAAAATCGCTACATTGAAACTTAATTTTATTAAATACCAGTGCACGTCGGGCGTTGGTCTGAGCATTTAATAAGTTGCTTCCTGATAAATCTGATGCATAAATCTGATACCTGAATTCTCTTTTCTCAACAGGCTCAACAACTTTTTCCCACAATACCGGATCAAAGTCATTCCAAAGCTGGAAAGCAAAATCTTTTCTGAACTTGGCAGCAGGTATATTTTGTGCAATCATTGCTGCTTCTATGGGTAGTGTACCCGATCCACACATCGGATCCATAAAATCTGAGTTCCCCATCCATCCGCTTATATATATCATGCCTGCAGCAAGGACTTCGTTTAGCGGGGCATCGCCTTGTTTTACACGGTAACCTCGCTTGTGTAGTGATTCCCCTGAACTATCAATTGATAAGGTGCAGCTATCCTGAAAAATATGAACATTAATGATAATGTCAGGATTTTGAGTGTCAACATTAGGACGTTTGCCAAAATTTTCTCTAAAGTAATCAGCAATAGCATCTTTTACTTTTAACGATGCAAACATCGAATTTCTGAAATCACGTGAATTTACAACTACACTATTAATGACAAAATTCTGATCTACATTAAAATAGTTTTGCCATTTTATGCGTTTGCAGCGCAAATAAAACTGGTCTACATTATGAAATTTAAAATGTTCTATTTCTTTTAAAATTCGAAGGGCTGTTCTTAATTTATAATTTGACTTATAAATCAATTCCAAATCGCCATTGTAAAAAACGGCTCTTTTACCTCTGCGGACATTTTTTCCACCAATGCGTTTTACCTCTTTTGCCAGGACATCTTCGAGACCAGCAAAAGTTTTTGCTATTAGGCTATATTCTTTCAAGTACTATTTTTTTGTAGTTAAATTCCTGCTCCATCTGTAAACGGAACGTCTTTTGGTCGCTTTTGAACAACCTTGGAGTTGGCTGGAAGCGTATTTGTAACCCAAACGTTACCTCCTATTATTGAATTTTCTCCAATTGTAATTCTTCCTAAGATGGTGGCACCGGCATAAATTACCACATTATCTTCAAGAATGGGGTGGCGCGGAATTCCTTTTATAGGATTACCATCTTTGTCTAAGGGAAAGCTTTTTGCCCCAAGTGTAACACCCTGATATATTTTTACATTTTTTCCAATAATGCATGTCGATCCAATTACCACGCCGGTTCCATGGTCGATTGTGAAACTTTCCCCGATTTGAGCTCGTGGGTGAATATCAATTCCCGTTTCGCTGTGAGCCATCTCGGTTATAAACCTGGGGATTAATGGTACATCAAGCTCGAGAAGTTTATGCGCAATTCTGTAATTTGTAATTGCTCTTATTCCCGGATAACTAAAAATAACTTCACCAAAATTTTTTGCTGCCGGATCGTTTAAAAAGGTAGCTTCAACATCAGTTACCAGTTGGCGCCTGATTTCCGGAAGAAATTCGATAAAAGAAACGGCCTTTTCCTGGGCTCCCTCTTTATGTTTTTCAATTTTATTTGATGATTCATCGGTGCATTCGAAACACAAGCCAGCCAGTATTTCGCCGGTAAGCAGTTCCAGCAGCTCATCAACATAAACGCCCATATAGTGCGGTGTTATAGAACTTTTAAGGGTTGTGCTTCCAAAGTACCCGGGAAATAATATCTCGCGAACCAATTCAATAACTCGTGTGAGATTTTTATTTGAAGGTAAAGGCTCACCCTGCATGTGTTTGTGGCAAACCAGCTTGTATGATTCCGGATTGCTCAGTCGCGCTATGGTTTCTATAATTTTTTGTTCAACAAGATTATTTGTCATCACATCAATTTAAATTACAAAACTAATTACATTCAGCTAAGATTTGATACTTTAACGTATAAAACAAGTGTGTTGTTGATGTTTTTAATGTATTAATGAAAACCAACCAGTTTGAATATTAGGTAAACGCTTTTATTCAAAAGCTAATTTGGGATCCTTTTGTTTATTTTTTTAATCTTTTTTCCATTCTAGGTAGCCCAGCACTGCCATTACGGTGTAAACAATAAATAGAAATACGGTTGCCCACAATCCTTTGTATAGGTACAAGCCTACTGAAAATGCATCAACAAATATCCATATCAGCCAGTGCTCCAAATATTTTCTTGCGAGCATCCAGGTGGCTACAAGACTTAAGGCGGTGGTCATCGAATCCATGTGTGGAACATCGGAATTGGTATACTTACATAAAACATAATATAGAATGGCATATAAAATAATGGAAACTACCAGGAGTTTTATCCAAAGAATTTTTCGTGTAGATTTTACTGCTACCTTTTTTTCGTTTTGTTTTTTCCCTTTTACCCAAAAATACCATCCGTATATACTAATTACCACATAGTAGGCTTGCAGGCCCATGTCGGCATAAAGTTTTGAATTATAAAAAACAATAACGTATAGTAATGAAGTTAACAAGCCGGTTGGCCATGTTAAAATATGCTGCTTAATTGAAAAATAAATGTAGGATAAACCAAGAATGGCTCCCAGTAATTCAATTTTATTATCCAAGAGCCACTCCACAATTATATTAGTCATAAATGCTAATCAGTTGTAACAAGTAGGTTTGTGTATTTGTCTTGATTTTCAATAACCTCAAGAGCCTTTAAAATTGCATCATCTTCCTGGTATAAAATTTTATACATGTCATTCCTTGAGAATACGTCGCGAGCTATTAATGCTTTTAATTCACGTTTTATATCGTTTTGCAGAAAAGCCAGGCTCTCATCGTCTCGTTCAATGCCTTCTTCAATACCTTTGGCAACAACCTGTTCAATGTTGCTGTCTGAAATCTTAAATTTATGATTGAACGACTCAAAATCGGGATATTTTTTATGCAATTCTTCACGATGTTCATCCACATAATCTAACACAAAATTATAGGTTACCTGCTTCCTTCTGAGTTTATTTACATAAGCGTAGTGCGACGAAGTATCAATAGGAATAAAAATATCGGGCATCACCCCTCCGCCACCATATACAGCTCGTCCGTTAACAAGTGTTTTGTGTTTTAAGCTATCGTCAAAATCGATACTGTCTGCACTGAACATCTCCCCGTTACTCAAACGGTTCGAATAGTCTTTTCGGTATTCGCTGATGCCTTCGTCGTAAGGTTTCTGTATACATCTTCCGCTTGGAGTGTAGTAATGTGCAGTGGTCAGACGTACCATTGAACCATCGTTGAGGAAGAATGGTTTTTGAACCAATCCTTTGCCAAACGAACGTCTGCCAATAATTACTCCCCGGTCCCAATCCTGAACAGCTCCAGATACAATTTCGCTGGCAGAGGCTGAACCTTCGTTAACCAATACAACTAAATTTCCACTTTCGAAAGAGCCTTTAGCCGTAGCTTTATATTCGCGTTTAGGGTCGTTGGTTCCATCGGTGTAGACGATCAGCTGTTCATTTTGCAGGAACTGATCGGAAAGTTCAATTGCCGATTTAAGGTAACCGCCACCATTGCCACGTAAATCGAGAACAAGGTTTTTTATTCCTTGCCGATTTAAATCGGTCATTGCAGTTAAGAACTCTTCCGTTGTAGTTGCCGAGAACTTATTCAATTTTATGTAACCTGTTGTTTCATCAAGCATGTATGATGCATCAAGGCTAAAAATTGGAATTTTATCTCTGATAATGGAAAAGTCTAAGGGAGTTTCGCTTCCCCTTCGTGCTATCTTAAGGTCGACTTTAGTTCCCTTATCCCCTCGAAGTAATTCAAAAACATCTGAATTTTTAAGACCAATCCCTGCGATATTTTTTTCATCTACTTCTATGATTCGGTCGCCGGCCCGTAACCCAACTTTTTCTGATGGTCCGCCAGAGATTGTTGTGGTAACAAGCAAAGTATCTTTATAAATATTGAATGAGATACCGATACCCTCGAAATTGCCCTTTAATGGCTCATTCATTTTGTCAACTTCCTCTTTTGAAATATATGTTGAGTGTGGGTCAAGTTCTTGCAACAGGTGAACAATGGCTTTCTCTGTGAGGTCATTTACATCGGCTGAATCCACATAATAACCATCTACCAAACGAAGTAGACGTGCAAATTTTACCTGGTTTTCCTGCACTTCTTTTTGTGCCATGGTGGCAAAGGGAAAAACCAACAAAAATGCCAACAATATATTTATTCCAATATTCTTAAGATGTTTAAATTTTGTAATGGTCATATTTTTTTTCTTTCTTTTACAACGATGAATTTTAGCAATAAGTCTGCCAAAATTACAATCGTTACAATTTGCAACAACTATTCCCACTCGATTGTTGCAGGCGGTTTAGAGCTGATGTCGTACACAACCCTGTTTATGCCACGTACTTTATTTATAATTTCATTCGACATTTTAGCCAGGAAATCATAGGGAAGGTGAACCCAGTCAGCCGTCATCCCGTCGGTAGAAGTTACTGCACGCAATGCAACGGTATTTTCGTAAGTGCGTTCGTCGCCCATTACGCCAACCGATTGCACCGGAAGCAGCATTACACCTGCTTGCCAAACATCGTCGTATAGCCCCCAGTTTTTTAGTCCGTTTATAAATATGGCGTCAGCTTCTTGCAGAATTCTCACTTTTTCAGGCGTTACATCCCCTAAAATTCGGATTCCCAGACCGGGCCCCGGGAATGGGTGACGGCCTAAAAGTTCTTTTTTTATGTTTAGCGCACCGCCAACTCTTCTAACTTCATCTTTAAAAAGCAGTTTTAGCGGTTCAACAACTTTTAGGTTCATTTTTTCGGGAAGACCTCCAACGTTGTGATGCGATTTAATTGTTGCTGATGGGCCATTAACCGATACTGACTCGATAACATCAGGGTAAATGGTTCCTTGCGCCAACCATTTTACATCTTTGATTTTGTGCGCTTCTTCGTCAAAAACCTCGATAAAGTTTCTTCCAATAATTTTACGTTTCTGTTCCGGATCGGTTATGCCTTCCAGGTCATCCCAAAACTTTTTTCGAGCATCAACACCAATTACATTCAATCCCATATTTTCGTAGGAATGGAGCACATCTTCAAATTCATTTTTCCGAAGCAGACCATTATCAACAAAAATGCAGGTGAGGTTTTTACCAATGGCCCTGTTTAACAATACCCCGGCAACCGACGAGTCAACACCACCCGACAGTCCTAGTACAACCTTATCATTGCCGAGCTGTGCTTTAAGTTCTTGTACAGTTGTTTCAACAAATGAATCGGGAGTCCAGTTTTGTTCGCATCCGCAAATGGTTGTTACAAAGTTTTCAAGCAGTTGTTTCCCCTCTGTGGTGTGGTACACTTCCGGGTGAAACTGAATAGCCCATGTTTTTTCATTGTCAACCTTGTAAGCTGCGTAGTTAACATCTTCGGTTGATGCAATAACTTTATAGTTTTTAGGTAGTTTAACAATGGTATCGCCGTGCGACATCCAAACCTGGGTGTGCAAACTAATATTTTGAAACAGAATGCTGTCATGGTCGATAAACCCAAGATTGGCTCTTCCATACTCGCGCGTGTTTGATGGTGCTACCTCGCCTCCAAAAAAATGAGCAAGATACTGCGCACCGTAACAAACGCCCAATACCGGTAGTTTACCTTTTATTTTCGACAGGTCGGGACGCGGTGCATCTTCATCGCGAACAGAGTACGGGCTTCCTGAAAGAATAACGCCTTTTACACTGTCATCAATTTCCGGGTAATGATTGTAGGGGTGAATTTCGCAATATACATTTAACTCACGAACCTTACGGCCAATCAGTTGAGTGTACTGAGAACCAAAATCTAGGATTAATATTTTTTCCTGCATGAAAAATTTATTTATTATTGAAAAGACAAAAGTAAGAATATCGTACCAAAATTGCTTGAATTGCGCATGAATTTAAAGCGCTTGTTAACAAGAGAACACAAAACATCAGCTGGTGTTTGAGAAAACTGTAAAATTAATACTGAAAGTGTTCGTTAGGATTTAGGTGTTGTAATAGATTTGCTAAATTTGAGCGAATTTTAAAATTCTTGATCTAATGAGAAGTCTTTTGCTACTTTGTTGTGCATTTTTTCTAATGGTTTTTAATGAACAAGTGAATGGGCAAAATTTTGTTGAAAATGAGATTGTAGTAATCCAGGGGGAAAAGTACCTAATGCATCATGTGCGAACCGGAGAAACTATTTATTCGATAAGCAAAAAATATGGTATCTCGCAATCAATACTCGAACAACATAATCCATCAATAAAATCAGGTTTATCTATTGCTGAGGTTTTGAAAATACCGTATGCACAAATAACGCAGATTGATGCTTCTGATACGATACAAAAAGGAGACCCTGATGGCTTTACAACCCATAGGATAGAATCAAAAAAAGAAACTGCATATTTTATTGCAAAAAAGTACGGCATAACGGTGGAAGAACTCTATGCATACAATCCTACAGTTAGAAAGTTTAAAAAGAGAACCAAATTAAATATCCCTTACTGGAACACAACTGTAGCATCAGAAAATGCATTCGAATCAAACATTGAAAATCAACTGGAGAATAAAAATTTTACAACACATCAGGTAGTTTCTGGCGAAACGCTGTTCTCGCTTGCCAAAAAATACAATACCACAACCGATGAGTTACTTGCACTAAATCCTGAAGCCCAGGAGTTAAAAGCAGGAATGACATTGAAAATTAAGCCAATTGCACCGGAAGATGAAGGTGGTGGGCCACAGCCAATCCATAAAAGCAGTTCTAAAAATTATATTGAACACATTATTGAATCGGGGGAGACCATGTGGGGAACCACACGTAAATACAATGTATCAGAAGAAGAACTGAAAGCTATTAACCCGATTTTAAAAACCGGTTTTCCGGCAGGTGCTGTAATAAAAATACCCGTTCCCGCAGTTAACGAGCCTCATGCAATGCCGGTAAATTCTGCCGCATTCGATCAACATCTGGTACAAAAAGGCGAAACACTTTATGGCCTGTCCAAACAATACAGTATTGAAATTCCTGAGCTTATAAAGTATAACCCTGTACTGGATAGGCGAAACCTGGTTTATGGCGAAACAATTTTGATACCTAAAAAACTGGATGACTTTTTGGAACTGGAGCCAACAACCAATGTTGAAATTGATTCGGCGCAGCTAATGGCTGAAATTTACGCGGTTGAGGTTCCGGTTGAGATTCCTGAATCGTGCCGGCCAGATTTTACGCTCCATAATCAAGACCGAAACTACACTGTTGCCTTGTTTTTACCTTTTTTTTACGAGGCAAACGATACTTTAAATCGCGAAGATCTTGTTATTGATACAACAGCTCTTTTTACCAATGAGGAAGCCGAAATAGCTCTTGATACTACAATTGAACTTGAAGAGAGAAAGGAACTTTTTAAGCAATTTTATGGAGGAAGTGAAAACTTTGTACAGTTTTATGAAGGCGCTTTACTGGCTATCGATTCATTGCAAAATGCAGGTTTTACGCTTACCCTAAATGTGTATGATACGCAACGTAATGCCGATTCTATTCGACAGTTTTTTCAGAGCGAAGAATTCTTACTTACGGATTTAATAATTGGACCAATTTTTCCGAATGTACAAAACGAGATTGCTGCTTATGCTGCTAAAAACAGAATACCTTTTGTTTCGCCACTGGCTTCACAAACGCATCTTACAGAAGCTAATGCAAATTATTTTCAGGTTAATCCTTCGCGCGATTACTTAATGCGACAAACAGCCGAAATGGTTGCTGAAGAGCATCACAACAGCAATTTTATTATTGTAAAAACCTCTGATTACAGCGGAACACCCGACGGCAACTTGGTAGAGTTGTTAAAAGAGAAATTCTTTAATTCAGGCCTGCTTAGCAGCACAGAAGGTGTAAATTTTACGATTTACGATTTTAAAAATGAAGGTACTTTTGGCTTACGCCGAATTATGTCGAAACAAAAAGAAAATGTAGTGTTTATTCCTTCGTCAAACGAAGGCGAACTTAGCGTTGCTATTTCAAACGTGAATAATCTTGCCGACGACTACTCAATTACCTTAATAGGAACCAGTCGTTTTCCCAATTATTCCAGTATACAAATCGAACACTTTCATAACCTGAAATTGAAGTACATTGCACCGTATTATACCGACTACAGCAATAAAAATACCATTGGTTTTATCAAAAAATATAAACAGTTTTTTGGAACCGAACCCGATAATTTTGGTTTTCAGGGCTTTGATGTAACCATGTATTTTGTGTCTGCATTAATTTCTTATGGAGCCGACTTTGCCGATTGTTTACCTTATATGCACACCTATCAGATGCAGGGAAACTATCATTTTGAAAAACTTACACAATTTGGCGGCTACATGAACGAAGGTGTATCGGTAATTTCGTACACCAACGATTATGAAGTGTTGCGAAAACGTGTAAAAGGGCAACCTCGGTTAGTGGCAGCTTCGGTTAAATAAAATTAAGCCTGAATTTTTTTTTTTGAAACTTTTTATTGAACAGATCAAATTGAACTAAAATGGAAGAATTGACTATTGGAACACGCGTTGAACATCCGCGTTACGGAGAAGGAATTGTTAGCAGAGATAATTTAACTGCCTACGAGATTTTTTTTGAAAGAGGCGGTAAAATGGAAATAACAAAACGAAATACTGATTTAACGGTTTTGGAAACCAATGAATCGGGAGCAAAATCATCCTTGTCGATAAAAGAATTGGAGAAAGTTATAAGCTATGTGCTCGATAAACACGCGGTATTGAATGAGCTTGTTCCGCTTGGCGAGAAATGGAGTGGTGGAACCATGCTTTTACAGCCGGCCAACCAGGAGCTAAAACCAAAAGAAATTCCGATTGAAACTTTTTTTCATAAGATCGTAATGTTGCGTGACAGGCTTCGTGTTCTCGAGCAAAATATAAACAGCAGCAAATCGCTAAGCGATGAAGAAAAAGTAAATATCCAACAATACATTACCAGGGCTTATGGTTCGTTAACCACTTTTAATGTGTTATTTTCTGATAAAGAACATTATTTTGTAGGAGCAAAAAGCAAATAACAAATACTTCCAACTTATGAAATTGATTATTTTTTTAATTCTTGCAACTATCTTTTCTTCAATAACAATGGCCCAGGATAAAGTACTGAAGGTATGGCCAAACGGTGCGCCTAATGATAACGGGATGACAGAACCGGAAGAAAAGTACGACGGAGTGCGGGTACGTAATGTCTCGGAGGCTCAGATGTATGTGTTTTTGCCTGAAGCTGAAAATAACACTGGTGCCGCGGTTGTTATTTGCCCTGGAGGGGGTTATAGAATTGAAGCAATGGATCATGAGGGATACGATATCGCCCGGTTTCTGCAAAAGAAGGGGATTGCCGGAATTGTCTTGAAATACCGCCTCCCGTATGGACACCACGAGGTGCCGGGTAGCGATGCCCGACAGGCAATTCGCATGGTACGGGCCAATGCTGAAGAATGGGGAATTGATTCGGATAAAATTGGAATAGCCGGATCATCGGCCGGAGGGCATCTGGCATCTACAGCAGGAACTGTTTTTGATTATGGCGACCAGACCAGCACAGATCCGGTAGCCCGGCAGAGTTGCAGACCTGATTTTATGTTGCTACTGTACCCGGTTATTACTATGAATGAAAAATATAGTCACATTGGCTCGCGTGAAAACCTTATTGGAAAAGGACACGATAAAGAATTAGTTCGAAAATACTCGAACGAATTAAATGTGGGAGCAGAAACACCACCTGCTTTTTTGGTACTGGCCGACGACGATAAGGCTGTTGTGCCGCAAAATTCTATTGCTTTTTACACCCAGCTTAAAAAGTATAATGTACCTGCAGAAATGCACATTTTTGCTGAAGGTGGTCATGGTTTTGGAATTCGTGAAACAGGCTTGCCGGCAGCCCAATGGCCCGAGTTATTTTGCACCTGGTTACAAGCACAAAAAATTATAGATTAATGCAGGCAACACACCCCTTAAAAGTAATTAAGCATTGTTTAAAATGTGGCAGCACCAATTTTACACCATCAGGAGAAAGATCGTTAAAATGCGGTGCTTGTGGTTTCCATTTTTTTATAAACTCGTCGGCGGCAGTAGCTGCTTTGGTAACCGATACGGCCGGAAAATTGATGCTGGTTACGCGCGGTGTTGAGCCAAATTATGGGAAACTTGACCTGCCCGGTGGTTTTATCGACCCTATGGAAACAGCAGAGCAGGCAGTTAAACGAGAGTTGAAAGAGGAGTTGGCATTAGACGTGAAATCGCTTCAATATTTGACTTCGGCACCAAACGAGTATGTGTTTTCCGATTTTTCAGTTTTTACGCTGGATATGGCTTTTGTAGTAAACGATTATTTTACCGAAGGATTAAAGCCCATGGATGATATTCTGGATTATAAGTTTTATGCTGAAGACGAACTGGATTATAAGGATATTCCGGCACCATCAATTAAAAATTTTGTTCAACTTTATTTTAAGAACTTAAAGCGCACAAAAACTAAATAACATCAAACTAATGAAATCAGAAATAAGGAAACGACTGGCGGCGCTGCGTGCTGTAATGCAAAAATCGGGGATCGATGCCTGGTATATTTCAGGAACTGATCCGCATTCAAGCGAATATTTACCGATTCGCTGGCAAACACGTCAGTTTATTTCGGGTTTTACCGGCTCGTACGGTGTGTTGGTTGTTACGCAAAAAGATGCTGCTTTGTGGACCGATTCCCGCTATTTCCTTCAGGCTGAGGAACAATTAGAAGGAACAGGTATTGTTATGCAGAAACTTCGTGTTCCGGAAGCGGTACTGCCGGAACAATGGATTCTGGAGAAATTACCGGCAGAAAGCAGGGTAGGGGTTGACACACAAACGATATCTACCGAAGGATTTAGACAGTTTGAAAATGTCTTAAAAAAGGGAAATATTGCTTTAGTAGCTACAGGTGATCTGTTTGAACAAATATGGCAGAACAGGCCAGATTTTCCGGCTAATGAGGTTTTTGAATTCGAGCTAAAATATACCGGTTTATCAAGAAAAGAAAAACAAGAGCAGTTAATTACTGCAACAACTAAGGCTGGTGCCAACTATCACCTGATTACGATGCTTGATGAACTGGCCTGGCAGTATAATCTGCGTGGATCTGATATTTTGTATAACCCGGTGTTTTGTGCCTATGCCTTGGTGGGTAAAAACAAGAGTTATTTGTTTGTAAATAAAAATAAACTCAACGATAAAACACTTGACAGTTTGCATAACGATGGTGTTGAAATTCTGGATTATGAAAAGTTTTATGACTTTTTATCAGAACTAAAAGGTCAGAAAATATACCTTGATACCAACACAGCTAACTTTGCTGCTTTTTCAAATATCAGGTTAAAGAATGAAATTGTAGAAGGAACATCTATTGTATCGTTACTAAAAGCCAAAAAGAATCCGGTGGAACTTGAAGGTTTTAGAACAGCGATGTTAAAAGATGGTGTTGCTTTGGTGGAGTTTTTATTCTGGTTAAAACAAACAGTAGGTAAATCCGCTGTTTCAGAATTTACTATTGGTGAGAAGTTAAAAGAATGCCGGGCAAAACAAGAAGGATTTATGGGGGAGAGTTTTCCTCCAATAGTAGGGTACAAAGAACATGGGGCAATTGTGCATTTAAGCGTTAACCCCAACAATGCTTTGCCTGTTAAGGCCGATGGTATTTTGTTGTTCGATTCGGGAGGGCAGTATTTTGATGGAACGACCGATATTACCAGAACAGTTGCCCTGGGACGGATATCGGAACAGCAACGAATAGATTATACGCTGGTGTTAAAAGGAATGGTGGCTTTATCGATGGCTAAATTCCCGTACGGTACTAAAGGGTGTCATTTAGATATTCTGGCACGTCAGCCTTTATGGCAAAACGGCATGAATTACGGCCATGGAACCGGGCATGGGGTTGGCCATTTTTTAAATGTGCATGAAGGACCAATGGCCATTCGTCAGGAATACAATGAGAATATGATTGAGCCCGGACACGTTTTGTCGAACGAACCCGCGTTTTATCGCAAAGGGCAATACGGAATTCGGACAGAGAATATGATTGTTTGCAAAGAAATGGAAGAAACTCAATACGGCAAATTTCTTGGTTTTGAAACCTTAACGCTGTGTCCGATCGACTTGGAATTGATAAAAACAGACCTTCTCTCATTTGAAGAGACACAATGGCTTAATAAGTACCACCAAATGGTAAACCAAAAATTAAAGCCCTGTTTGGCAAAAGAATATCACGAGTTCTTAGACGATCTTACCCAGCAAATTTAATTCGATAAAGGCAGTGTAAAACAAAAAGTACTGCCCTCATTTTCTTTGCTTGTTACCGAAATTGTACCACCGTTTTTCTCAACAAACTCTTTGCAAAGGTGCAACCCCAAACCCGTTCCGCTTTCATGCGAGGTGCCAAACCGTTGGGTTTTGCTACTTAGGTTAAACAGTTCGTTTTTGGTTTTTTCATCCATTCCAATACCATCATCCGATATACAAAAGCTTATTAATTGGTGGTTGATGCTGCTGGTAACGGTAATGTTGCCATTAATATTTGTAAATTTTATGGCGTTTGAAATTAAGTTTCTGAACACTGTTGATATCATGTTTTCATCGGCATAACATCTTACGGAGTCATCCACTTTGTTTACGATTTTTATTTCTTTAGAATCAGCGTGTTGTTTTAAAACGTCGATGTTGTTTTGAACAATATTTTTGGGGTTAATTTCCGATGGCTCAACAACCACCTTGCCGGTTTGCGAGCGCGACCATTCCAACAAATTTTGCAATAATGTGTAGGTGTTTTTCGAGGCTTTGTTGATGTCCATTACAAAATCCAGTTTGTCTTCATCCGGAAAGATATCCCAGTTTTCGAGCATGGCCTCTGATAGTCCAAGTAACGCATTGAACGGACTTTTTAGGTCGTGGGCAATTATCGAAAAGAATTTATCTTTTGCAGCATTAGCTTTTCGCAGTTCTTCGGTTCGCTCAATCACTTGTTCTTCCAACGAAGCATTCAGTTCAAGCAATTCCTTATTTTGTTTTCGGATTTTTACTTCCTGGAAAAAACTTTTAACGGCTTCCTTTACCGTTAAAACCAAATCATTTTTGTCCCATGGTTTAGAGATAAAACGATAAAGTTGAGCATTATTTATGGCATTACTAATTCCTTCGATACTGGCCTGTCCCGTAAGTAATATTTTTAACGAGTCGGGCGAAAGTTTATGAATCTCCTTAAGCAACTCATCTCCTTTCATTCCGGGCATAATGTAATCCGAGATAACAACAGGTACCTGTTGGCCTTCATCAAGTAATTCTTTAAAAAACTCTAATGCATCCTCTCCACTGTCTGATGTTTCAATATTATACTCCTCTCCAAACGATGCCTGAAGCTGTTCCTGAATAGCGTCAAGAATTATTTCTTCATCATCAACGCAAATTATGGTTTGCTTATTCATCTGATCCGTATTTTTCAATTTTTACTAAGCCCGTTTTTATCACTTTTTCTAAATCCTGTGCCGACCAGGGCTTGGTTAGATAGGCATGTAAATCGGCATTGTTAATGGCATTGTTAACAGCCGATTCGTCGGCCTGTCCCGTTAACATAACCTTTACTATTTTTGGAAATTTTTTATGAACATCAATAAGAAATTCGTCGCCTTTTTGTCCTGGCATTAACCAGTCAGAAACAATCACAAGCACATCAATATCTTCTTCTGCAAGCTCTTCAATAACCTCCAGTCCTTCGGCCGCATTTTCCGCCGATTCATAAAGGTATTCGTTGCCAAACATATTTTTTATCTGTTCGCCAAGGCTGTCCAGAATTATACTTTCATCGTCAACACAAACTATCGCTTTCTTTTTCATGTACTAATAATTATTTCGTTAAAGGCAAATGCTGGCTTTGTAAGGGCATCTTTTTTATACAACTACTTTGCAATACTTCTCCTCTGTTTTTTTATATTTCTCAATGTACGATTCGTACAAAAAAAATTTGGTTTTAATTAACGGGCAATGTAACAATAAATGTTGTCCCTTTTTCAGGTTCGCTTGTAAAATCGAGGTTAGCCTGATGTTTTTCAATAATTTTTAAAACCAGGTCGAGTCCAATACCGGTACCTTCTCCAGCTTTCTTTGTTGTAAAGAATGGCTCAAAAATCTTCTCGTGATGTTCTTTGGGAATACCACAACCTGTATCGCCTATGCTTACCTGAACTCGTTCTCCCAGGTTTTTTATTCCAATTGAAAGGGTGCCCTGGTTATTCATTGCTTGAATGGCATTGGAAACAAGGTTCGTCCACACCTGCACCAACTCGTCGGGATAACAGCTAATAAATGGTATTTCATCGTACTCCTGAACTACCTCAATGCCCTGTTTTATGCGGTTATGATGTAGTGTTAATACCATTTCAATATTCTCGATAAGATTGGTTTTTTCTTTTGCCAATCCCTGATCTTTATGGGTAAATCGTTTTAGGGCAAACACTACTTTTGCAGCCTTGTCAACCGCCAGTTTAATGTTCTCCGAGTTTTTACGTACGGAGTAAATATCTTTTATCGATTTTAATACAAATCCCGGGTTTTTAATAGTGAGCAGGGCAATTACATCATCAACCTGTTCGTACAAATTAAGATAAAGCAAATAATCGGTTAGGTTAAATATATCTGTATGTCCGGCTTGCTCCAGCTTTTGTTTGATTTGTTTTTTGTAAAAACGTTTTTCTTTTGAAGTAAGCGAAGGTTTCTTCTGGTCAATCATCTTCATTATCCGGAGAAAAACCAACAGTTCTTGCTCCGACAGACGTGTGAAGAGAACGAATAAATTTTCCATCGAAGCATCAAGCGATCGGGAGATGTTGTCGACAGATGCGTTAATGGCTCCGATTGGGGTGTTAATTTCGTGGGCGACACCGGCAATCAGGTTTCCGAGAGCACGCATTTTTTCTGATTGTACCAGTTGCGATTGGGTGCGTTTTAAATCGGCAATAGTTGCTTCCAAAGCCTCGGTTTGCTGTTTCAGCATTTCGTTTTGCTTTTGTATGGTTTTTTCACGCTCTTTTCTTCTGGTTATATCGTGCGCAACCCCTTCAATTGAGATTAGTTCACCATTATCATTGTACAAGGGTGATTCTGTTATTTCAATAACCTTAATTTTTCCGTTTTTGGCATACAACTCAAACTGAAATGTTTTCTGCTTTTCGCCCGTTGCACTTTTCTTTAAAACCTCAATGGTTTCTTTATTCAGTTTGCTCTCAGTCATATGTCTTACCAAACCCTTCTTGGCCTCTTCAACATCATAACCAAGAACTTTTTCAACTGATGGGCTTATATATAGATATTCACCAGCAAGATTGTGTGAATAAAAGAAATATTCGTTGCCCAGACTTTCAATCAGCTGTTTGTATTTTTTTCCGTCCTTCATATTAAGTTTGATCTAATGCAAGCGTTGGGTTACCTATGAGATAGCCTTTTAACAGACGCATTTTTATAGTTTGTAAAGTTTTAAGCTTCAAATGTTCAAAAATAAAAATTTAGAGGGTATTTTTTTTATAATCATTTAAATAATGAAAAAAAATGAGGGATTAAAAACTTCAGATAACCTAAGACTTTGTTTTGAGACTATTATTTTTTCCAATTAATAGAAATGTGCAATTAATAAAGTACGCCGATATTATAATTAAGTTTCCAATGGAGGAATAGTCAATAAGCGTAACTGTTTTACCCAAAAGAGCTGTAACCCCGCCAATTGCCATTGCCTTAATTATGTTGTTTCTGTTCACCTTTACCCCTAATAAGCCAAATAGCATAGGAACAACAAAGGCTCCCGAAAAAAAAGCCAGCGCCATTAAAAGCGCCTGAATAACCGAGGTGATAAATAATGCGATAATAAGGCTGCCCAGGCCTATTGCAATTACCAGCCACCTGGTAAGTGGTAGTGATTTGGAATGATCCAGATCGCCAATAAATAGTTCACTTAAAATCATCGATGACGTTAGCAGGGTAGTATCGGCTGATGACATTACGGCAGATAATAAAGCCGCAATAAATAAACCGTAGGCCCATTCCGGAAGTAAATGTTGTGCAAAGGAAACAATCCCTTCGTTGCTGCTACCCGAATATACACCAAGGTAGGTTAGGGCAAAAGATATTGGAATAAGTAAAAAAGCTACCACAACGATGGCTGTTGTGGCTGTTTTTTCTTTTTTTGCACAGAATAGCCGGGAATAGATATCCGGACCAACCACAAAAGTTACCGAATAGGTGAGCAATAAAACCAGTAAATCAACAATTGAAAACGAAGCATTAAAAAGTGAACCAATCTGAAGTGGCTCATAATTAATGGTCTGACTTGATTTTAAAGAAAAAAGCACCAGCGCTGCCAGACCCGAAATAATTAAAAGGGCTTGTAGGCTATCGGTTTTCAGAATACTTAACTGTCCGCCAAGCAAGGTGTAAATAATGAAAACAATCGTGGCAACTATGGCAGCCATTTCATAAGATATAAAATCTAAACTTTGCAAGATTTTTGCCGCAGCAATAATCTGTGCAGCCACAATGCCCAGCCAGGCTAAAGGAATAATCAGGGTTGCAAAACGTTCAGCTTTTTTACCAAAAAAATTACCCAGCAATTCGGGTAATGTGTATTTTCCGTAACGGCGTACATATTTTGATACCGGAGCAAGAACAAATAAGCCAATAGCGGCAGAAAACAAAAACCAAAGTGCCGGCCAACCTGTATTCTGACTTAATTCAATTGTGCCAATAATTGCCGACCCACCCAATATGGTTGCCAGTAAACTGCCAGCTACCTGCCAAAAATTTGCGTTTTTACCGGCAACATAATAATCCGATGGTTTTTTTATGCTGAAAGCGGAATAAATACCTATCCCAATAATAAACAAAAAGTACAGAAGTATGGTTATTTCTTTTTGCATAGCTAATGGCGCAAATATCGCAATTTATGTAACAATTCGCTAAATTAGGAACACATAACAATAAACAACTGCACTATGAAAAATTTAGTTTTGATGCCTGCCATAATTTTATTTGTTTTGGCAGCTTGTTCTACAAACGAAAAAATTATGCCACCAGTAGCAAAGAAAATACCAAAAGAGTTAACAACACATGGGCATACACGAGTCGACAATTATTATTGGATGAATGAGCGTGAAAATCCGGAAGTGATTGCCCACCTGGAAGCAGAAAATGCCTATAAAGATGCGGTGATGAGACACACCGAAGAACTGCAGGAAAACTTGTATGATGAAATCAAATCAAAGATTAAAGAAAAAAATGAGTCGGTACCATACAAAAAGAATGGCTATTTCTATTATTACAAACAACTTCCGGAGAAAGAATACGACGTAAACTGCCGAAAAAAAGGATCGCTGGATGCGGATGAAGAAATAATTCTGGATGAAAATATTTTAGCAGAAGGACACGAGTATTTTGCCATTGGTGGAATGTCGGTCAGCCCCGACAACAAGATTCTGGCATACGGAACAGATACGGTTAGTAGAAGAAAATACACCATTCAATTTAAAAACCTCGAAACCGGTGAGTTGTTGGAAGATGCTATTCCTTTAACTACCGGAAATGCTGTTTGGGCAAACGATAATAAAACGGTTTATTATGTATTGAAAGATGATGTTACGCTTCGTTCTGAAAAAATTATGAAGCATACACTGGGAACACCGGTTGAAGATGATGTTGAGATCTTTTACGAAGAGGATGAAACTTTTTCCACCGGCGTATTTAAAACAAAATCAGAAGCATTTATCATGATTTACAGTTTTAGTACGCTTACCACCGAATTCCGGTTTATTGATGCTAATAACCCTGAAGAAGTATTTAAAATTATACAGCCCAGAACACGGGGACTAGAATATTCGGTCAACCATTTTGAAGATCATTTTTATATACGGACCAATTTAGATGCGCAAAATTTCCGATTGATGAAAACACCGGTGTTAAAAACGGAAAAGGAAAACTGGACCGAAGTTATTGCACACCGCGAAGATGTTTTTTTTACCGGTTTTGATGTTTTTAAAGACTACCTTATCGTTTCGGAACGTAAAGAAGGAATTACGCAGCTTCGTGTTATGCCATGGAAAGGGGAAGAGTATTACATTGATTTTGACGAAGAAGTTTATACAGCAAATTCGGATATTAATCTTGAGTTTGATAGCGAAGTCTTTAGGTTTAGCTACTCCTCGATGACCACCCCGACATCAATCTTTGATTTCAACCTGAAAACCAAGGAGCGCACCTTGTTAAAACAAGACGAGGTTTTAGGTGGTTTTGATAAAAATAACTACGAAACCAAACGTATTTATGCTACGGCCGGCGATGGAACCCAGATCCCAATGTCGATTGTGTACAAAAAGGGAATGGAAAAAAATGGTGAAAATCCAACAATGCTTTACGGATATGGATCATACGGTGCAACCATGGATCCACGTTTTCGGCTATCAATTCTTCCGCTCCTCGATCGGGGGTTTGTATACGCCATTGCTCACATTAGGGGCAGTCAGATAAATGGACGTGCCTGGTACGAAGATGGTAAACTGTTGAATAAAATGAACACTTTTACCGACTTTAATGATTGCGCGCAATTTTTAATTGATGATGGGTATACCAATCCTGAAAAACTTTTTGCATTAGGAGGAAGTGCCGGAGGTCTGTTGATGGGAACCTGCATTAATCTTCGCCCCGAATTGTATAAAGGTGTAATTGCAGCAGTACCTTTTGTTGATGTGGTAACAACCATGCTCGACGAAAGTATTCCATTAACCACCAGCGAGTTTGATGAGTGGGGAAATCCAAAAGTAGAAAAGTACTACCACTACATGCTGGCGTATTCGCCTTACGACCAGGTTGAAGCAAAGGATTATCCGGCCTTGCTGGTAACTACCGGCTTGCACGATTCGCAGGTGCAATATTGGGAACCTGCCAAATGGGTGGCCAAACTCCGCGAATTAAAAACTGATGATAATCCACTGATTTTCCATATAAATATGGATTACGGACATGGAGGTGCATCAGGTCGCTACGAATGGATTAAAGAAACGGCTTTACAATACGCCTTTATTTTCGATTTGATTGGAATGGAATAGAAATACTAAAACAATAGTTGCAAGCCCCGGTAATTTTTTGCCGGGGCTTCTTTTTATTTCAATCAATTATTTTAATCTGATAAACAATTTCTGGCTAAAAACATCCTTGATAACTCTAAAAAATAATTAAATTTGCTGGTGTCGTGTTCGCACACGATAACCAAGAATAAACCAATATAAACTTAAATCCAATAACAGTGAGAAACTTAATTTCGATTTTATTTCTTATTAGTTTCCTTCTAATAGGAACAACTACAAATGCCCAAAACGACTGGGTAAATTTATTTAATGGTGAAAACCTGGATGGTTGGGTACAGCGCAATGGTGAAGCAACATACGATGTTGTTGATGGTGTAATCGTTGGTACCACGGTAGCCGGAACACCCAATTCCTTTTTATGTACAGAGAAAAATTACAGCGATTTTGTTTTTGAAGTAGAATTGCTCGTAGAGCCCAATATGAATTCAGGTATACAATTCAGAAGTTTAAGCTTGCCTGGATACAATAACGGGCGTGTACATGGTTATCAGTGCGAAGTTGATCCCTCAGAAAGGGCGTGGAGCGCGGGAATATACGATGAAGCCCGACGTGGATGGCTTTATCCGCTCGATTTAAATCCTGATGCCCGAAAAGCATTGAAGATGGGAGAATGGAATAAATACCGCATTGAATGTATTGGTAATTCAATTCGCACCTGGTTAAATGATATTCCGGTGGCACATGTAATCGACGATATGACTTCTGAAGGTTTTATTGCCCTTCAGGTTCACGGTATCGGAAACAACAAAGAGAAAGAAGGCCAACAGATTAAATGGCGCAATGTGCGTATAAAAACAGAAAACCTGGAGCCTGCTTTTTATGCCAATATACATGTTGAGAACCTGGTGGCTAACGATTTAAGTATTGTAGAGAAAAAGCAAGGATTTAAATTGTTATTTGATGGTGAATCAACTGATTGCTGGAGGAGTGCAAAAACAGGAAAATTTCCGGAACAAGGATGGCAGGTAAAAGATGGTATTTTAAGTGTACTTTCAAGCAAGGCCGATTCGAGCAAAAAGGGAGGCGATATTATTACCAAAAAAGAATTTGGCCCCTTTGAGATGAAATTTGAATTTATGTATACCGAAGGCGCAAACAGCGGAATAAAATATGGCATAGGCAATAATGGCCCTGGTTTAGGTTTGGAGTACCAGATTTTAGATGATGAAAAACATGCTGATGCAAAAAAAGGAGCTGTAGGGAACCGAACCATGTCATCATTGTACGACCTGATACCCTCTACAAAGGAAAAACGTTTTTCAAAAGGTGCAGACGAATGGAATAGGGGACGTATTGTTGTTTATCCTTGTGGTAAGGTGCAGCACTGGCTAAACGGTAGAAAAGTAGTGGAATATACAAAGGGTGATGCTATTTTTAAAGCTTTGGTTGCCCGCAGTAAATATGCAAAATTCGAAGGTTTCGGAATGGCCGAAAAAGGACCTATCCTGCTTCAGGACCATAATGATACAGTGCATTTCAGAAGCTTAAAAATACGCGAACTTTAACGATAACTCATGACTAACAGAAGAGAATTTTTAAAAAAGGTATCAGCTGGAACAGCTGGAGTAGCAGTAGCCGGAACAACAATGGGGATGTCGGCAAAAAGTTACAGCAAAATTATTGGCGCAAACGATAAACTAAACGTAGCCATTATGGGCCTGGGGCGTCGTCTTGGCGCGTTCTACGATCCAATTGCCCAAAAAGAAAGCAATGTAGAATTGAAATATTTGTGCGATGTTATGCAACACCAGCGCGAAAAAGCAGCAGCCAGTATTGCAAAACGAATCGACTATAAGCCAAAACTTGAAAATGATTTCAGAAAAGCACTGGATGACAAAGACCTTGATTGTATAATTAATGCAACACCCGACCACTGGCATACTCCGGGAGCAGTTATGGCGATGCAGGCAGGCAAGCATGTTTATGTTGAGAAACCATGCAGCCATAACATGTACGAGAATGAAATGATTGTGAAAGCTGCTGAAAAATATAATAAAGTGGTTCAAATGGGAAACCAGCAGCGCTCTTCAGCACATACCATCGAAATTATTAAAGATATTCATGATGGAATTATCGGCGTACCTTATCGCGCGGTTGCTTTTTACATTAATAAACGAGGCGAAGTGCCGGTGCAAAAACAAGCTCCGGTGCCAACTGGTCTTGATTGGGAGATTTGGCAAGGACCTGCCGTACATCGCGAGTATACCGAAGAAACCTGGAATTACAACTGGCACTGGTACGGCTGGAATTACGGAACCGGTGAAACCGGAAATAATGCAACACACGAATTGGACGTTGCGCGTTGGGCTCTGCAGGTAGGTTTTCCGAACAATGTACATGTTGAAGCTGATAAACGCCATTTTTTTAACGATGGCTGGGAAATGTATGACACCATGGATGCCACATTTAAATTTGATGAAAACAAAGTAATAAAATGGGATGGCCGTAGCCGTTCGGGACACAATACTTACGGTATGGGTGGTCGCGGCACAATTATTTACGGCAGCGAAGGAACTGTTTTTGTTGATCGGGGTAAATACATCCTTTACGATAGAAACGGTAAAATTGTAAAAGACAGCAAATCGGCAACTCAAGAAGCGGGTACTGCACTTGGTGGAGGTGGTGATACCTCAACCAAACACGTGCAGAACTGGTTTAACGGTATTCGCGGAAAAGAAAACCTGAATGCCCACATTGCGGAAGGGGCTATAAGTATGACAATGGTGCATTATGCGAATGTTGCCTACCGTATTGGTCATGGTTTTGATATTTGTGGAAAAACAGGGATGATGTTTGACCGCGCTGCCATGAAGTTGTGGGGGCGAGAATATGATCCGAACTGGGAACCAAAAATCTAAGCAGAAAAAGAATAGAATTGATTAAAAAGAAAGGAATTTTTACCAAAATTCCTTTCCTTAAATAGCACAACCTTTACTATTTAAAACTGATAAAATGACATCAAGAAGAAAGTTTATTAAAAAATCGGCAGCTACTGTTGGGGCATTAACTATTGTGCCTTCAAGCGTTTTGTTTGCCAGAGATGAAATACGAAATGCCGCTGGTGAAGTAATCCGGGCGCGGGTTGTTGCACCAAGCGATAAGGTAAATATGGCTTTTTGCGGTATCGGAAATCGTGGCGGTCAGATTTTGAAAGCTTTTAACGAAACCGGTTTAGTGAATACCACGGTACTTTGCGATGTGGATATGGGAGCAAAACATACCGTTGAAAATATGAAAGCCTATCCGAAAGCTTCGCAATACCAGGATTTCAGAGAAATGATGGAGAAATCAGCTAAAGAATTTGATGCTGTTTGCGTAGGAACCCCAGACTTTTCGCATTTCCCGATTACCATTCTGGCCATGTCGCAAGGCAAACATGTGTATGTTGAAAAACCGCTCACGCGTACTTTTCATGAATCGGAATTATTAATACAGGCCGCCAAAAAATATAAGGTGGCCACACAAATGGGTAACCAGGGTCACTCTGAAGCCAATTATTTTCAGTTTAAAACCTGGGTTGAAGCCGGAATTATTAAAGATGTAACCCGCATTACAGCCCACATGAACAACAAACGTCGTTGGCACGGATGGGACATTAACATGAAAGAATTTCCGGTAAATCCACATATTCCGGAAACGCTGGATTGGGACACGTGGCTGATGACAGCAAAATACCACGGTTACCACGAGGATTTTATTAACGGACAATGGCGTTGCTGGTACGAGCACGGAATGGGTGCATTGGGCGATTGGGGAGCACATATTATTGATACTGCTCATGAATTTTTGGAATTAGGATTACCGGAAGAAGTAAATGCAGTAATGCTGAAAGGACACAACAATCTGTTTTTTCCTCAATCATCAACGCTGGAGTTTAAATTCCCGAAACGTAAAAAAATGCCCGCATGTACGATTAACTGGTTCGATGGTTTGGACAATATTCCGGCCGTACCTGAAGGCTACGGAAACCTGGAGATAGATCCGAATATTCCGCCACCAAGCACCGGAGCATTGCAGCCGGCAAAACTGCCACCCGGCAAAGAAATTTATGGAAAAGACCTTACATTTAAAGGAGGTTCGCATGGCAGTACCTTAAGTATTATTCCTGAAGAGGCTGCTAAAGATATGGCATCGAAACTGCCGGAGGTTCCTAAAAGCCCGTCGAATCATTTCGAAAATTTTGTGAAGGCGGCAAAAGGGGAAGAGAAAACCCGTTCGCCATTTGAGATTTCCGGACCGTTAAGCCAGGTGTTTTGTTTGGGTACCATTGCCCAACGCTTGAATGCCAATATCAAATTCGATAGAAAAACAAAAACGATTACGAATAACAAGCTTGCAAACGACCTGCTTATTGGTGCACCTCCGCGCAAAGGTTGGGAAGAGTTTTATAAATTGTAAAAATATTAAGCTATGGTTTAAAAGCTCTCTGATGGCTAATATCAGAGAGTTTTTTATTTTTACCGGTTGAAAAATAACAACCAATACAAATATGGCAGAACCTACAGTTTTTAGCGATACTTTTCTGGCTTTTGGCAGCCATTGCGATGTGGTACTTCCGAATGTGGAAGCCACCGAAGCAAAAAAAATATTCCAGCAGATTAAAACCGAGATGGAGCAGCTTGAAAGTTCTATCAGTCGGTATAGTTTAGTTTCTGATATTCACCAAATTAATCAAACAGAAAAAGATGTTTGGATTGATGTTTCAGAAGATGTTTGGGAAGTTCTTGCCATTGCCGGCGATTTTTATAATATGAGCCAGGGGGCTTTTGATGTAAGCGTAAATCCCCTACAAAAATTATGGTCGGAGAACGAACAGGTGGAAGACAACGAATTGAAGACCGTACGCGAGAAATGTGGATTTGATAAGATTGAATTTGATTTCGATAATAAAAAGATTTGTTTTCGCGAGGCAGGTCTTGAACTTGATTTTGGTGCTTTTGAGAAAGGTTTTGCTCTTGATATAATAAAACCATTGCTTTTTGAAATCGGAGTAAAAGATGCAATCGTAAGTTTTGAAGAAGACGCAGTGTTGGCCATCGGAAAACATCCGGTAGGCGAAAAATGGCCATTAGGAGTTAGAAATCAGAAAAGTCCCAATGAGTTTTTACATGTTTTTGAAACTACAAACCAATGTATTTTCACTGCTGGAACGGTATTTGTTCGTGACGACGGCGAAGGAATGAAAGAACGAAAAATTATTAGCCCGGAAAGTGGCAGGCCGGTTGAAGGGAAAAAAACAGTTACCGTAAAAGCAGACGCTGCAACTATGGGTGCTTTTATAGCAAACACCTGGTTGATTTTACCCGAAAATGATAAAAATATTATCGCCCAACAATTAAATAATGTCGAAATTTTGGAAGTAGAATACCTTGATGATGACGTGAAAACACGGCTTTCAATAATTGAAGGGGAGGAAAACTAATGAAATACTTTCTTATGCTGGTGCTGTTTATTGTAGTTGCAGTTGGTGTCTCCAGCGGTCAGCTTACAATGAAGAAAGAAACTGATGG
Organism: uncultured Draconibacterium sp.; assembly: GCF_913063105.1. GTDB lineage: Bacteria > Bacteroidota > Bacteroidia > Bacteroidales > Prolixibacteraceae > Draconibacterium. Next base: position 30,101 of record NZ_CAJXYQ010000010.1, read on the forward strand.
AATACGCATTGTAGATGGTAATTCGGATGTGCTGTTTTATCAGGTTCAACCCAAAAGCAAAAATGGTAAATTCGAGCGCTGTAACTACGTGCATCCATTGTGGGGCATCGATGGGCAGGTTTTAACAGAAGATTTTCCTGCCGATCATCTTCACCATCGCGGAGTATTCTGGTCGTGGCACCAGGTGTGGATCGACGATAAAAGAATTGGCGACCCGTGGGAATTGTCTGATTTTGAGCAGGACATTAGCGAAGTTGAATTTATAAAAGAAGCCGACCAAACGGTTTGGATAAGAAGCGAAGTATTGTGGCTTTCAGATAAATGGAAGATAAATGGAAGAAAAGCACCTTATTTGAAGGAGAAAGTTGGCATACACGTGCACAAACGGGTTGGTCAATACCGTAAAATTGATTTTGAAATACAATTATTAGCTTTGGAAGAAAATCTTCGCCTGGGAGGATCTGAAGATGAAAAAGGTTATGGGGGATTTTCGGTGCGACTGGCGCTTCCTGACGATGTTGGTTTTATTGGAAAAAAAGGCACAATTGAACCTCAAAATACAGCTGTTTCATCACCTGGTTTTGTACAGGTAAAAGGTTCAATGGGGCAGAATAATTCAACTGCAGGAATAATAATTGTAGATGAAGCAACTAATCCGGATTTTCCACAGCAATGGATTTTAAGAGCCAAAAATAGCATGCAGAATGTTGCCTGGCCAGGGGCTAATCCTGTTTCACTCTCAACAACAGAACCTTTGGTGCTGAACTACTCACTTATAGTGCATGCCGGAAAAATGAAAACCAAAAAAATAATCAAAATAATAGAACCATAGTTCTTATCATTCTTTAGCATATATTTATGAGTACTGATAGAAGAGAATTTATAAAAAAATCGACAATTGCTGCAGCAGCAGTTAGTGTTGTACCAGGCCTTTTAAATGCCTGTTCCTCGCCTGCCGAACAGGTAAATGTTGCTTTAATTGGTTGCCGGTCGATGGGCTTTAGCAACCTGCAAAGCTTTTTGCGCAAAGAAAACAATGTAGCCTGCGTAGCTCTTTGCGATGTAGATAACAACGTTTTGGAAAATAAAGCTGCCGAAGTTGAAAAGATGACCGGTAAGCGACCGCTAACTTACAACGATTTCAGGCATGTTCTTGACAATAAAGATGTTAATGCTGTAATTATTGGAACACCCGATCATTGGCATGCCATTATTATGATGAGCGCACTTGAAGCAGGAAAACATGTTTATGTGGAAAAACCGATGGGACATAGTATTGAAGAGTGTAATGCCATGGTGGCCATGCAGGCAAAACACCCTGAATTGTATTGCCAGGTAGGAATGTGGCAGCGTAGTTCAAAACATTGGTTTGAAGCATCAGAGATAGTAAAATCAGGAATACTTGGAGATGTACACCTGGTAAAAGCATGGATTTATAAAGGTTACGATAAGCCTTACCCGGTAATGCCCGACGAGGATAAAGCTCCTGATTATGTGGACTATGATATGTGGCTGGGGCCTGCGCCAAAACGTGCATTTAACTGGAACCGCTTTCATTATAACCACCGTTGGTGGTACGATTATGCAGGAGGTGCAATGACCGACTGGGGAGTACACCTGCTCGATTTTGCCATGTTTGCTATGGATGCCGGAATGCCCGAATCTATTACTCCGGGTGGCGGAATCTTTTACCATGAAGAAGGTGCCATTGAAACTCCCGATATACAACAGGCAATCTATAAATATCCTAAACATGTTATGATATGGGAATGTGGCCTGAACCCTGGAATTGGACCCTATCAGCGTGGCCATGGGGTTGCATTTGTAGGCCAAAAAGGCACTTTGGTATTGTCGCGTAGTGGTTACGAAATTTTACCCGATAATAGCAGTGAATTAAAAGGTCCTTTCTTTGAAGCTAAAGTACAGAAAGCCTATGGCGACGGCTTAAATGAACATATAGATAATATGTTAAGCTGCATAAGAAAAGGAGGAAGCCTGAATGCTCCGGTTGAGGTTGGTGCCCAAACAGCTATTGTTTCTGAAATGGGAAATATGGCTTATAGGGTTGGGCAACGAATTAACTGGAATAATGCCACCCAAAGTTTTAACGAGCAAGTTGCGAATGATTTAATAAGATTGAATTATAACCCGAATTGGCAACTGCCAAAAGTATAGATTTTAATAGGATGAAGACGAAAAGCGGGAAGTTAGTTGTAGCTTCCCGCTTTTTTTCTAACCTGCCATGGTTAATTGCGTTTTTGTTGGTTTTATAACGATGTCGGTAAGAACAGGTTTTATTTTTACCTTTAACAAAATAATTTAAACAAACTTTGGTTTTGAAAAAAGCTCAAAAGTGGAAATTGCTTCGCAATGGAAAAGCAAGCCTGCTTAATAATATATCGATTATTGAAATCCTTCCCTCGCTTTTTCGTTCGGTGTTTCTTTTGGTTATTTTGTGCTTTGCCATTGGCTGTAGCAATGAAAACCATAACGAGGATGAAGCGATAAATGACATGTATTTTCCTCCAACGAATACTGCTTTATGGGAGACAATTTCACCTGCAGAATTGCACTGGAATATGGAGGTATTAACCGAACTCGAAGATTTTCTGGAAACGAATAATACCCGGGCATTTTTAATTTTAAAAAACGGACGCATTGTAGTTGAAAACTACTGGGGCCAAACAATTCTTAACAACGCTGATTTTAACCAAAAATCAAAATGGTATTGGGCCTCGGCAGGTAAATCGTTAACGGCAACCTTGGTTGGCATAGCCAGGCAGGAGGGATTTCTTGATATTAATGCAAAAACAAACGAATACCTTGGGCCTGGGTGGACTGCTTTACCTGCCGATAAAGAAGACCTGATAAAAGTACATCACCAATTGAGCATGACAACTGGTTTGGATTACCAGTTGGCTGATTTGGATTGCACAATCCCAGACTGTTTAAAATATGCTACTGATGCCGGTAATCAATGGTTTTACCATAATGCTCCATACTCTTTGCTTGAAGAGGTTGTAGTTAATGCTACAGCAACAACTTATAACCAATTTACTGCTGAATACCTGGGGCGAAAGATTGGAATGAACGGCACCTGGATAAAAAGTGGATATAATAACGTATTCTGGAGTACAGCACGCGAAGCGGCACGGTTTGGTTTGCTTATTCAAAATAAGGGTACATGGTATGATTCCAAAATTTTAAAAGACGAAAATTACTTTGCCCAAATGACTCAATCATCACAAGAATTAAACCCATCGTATGGTTACTTGTGGTGGTTAAACGGAAAAAATAAAGTAATTCTACCCGGTTTCTCAGCTTCAGTATCAAGAAGTTTGTGCCCGGATGCACCAACCGACCTTATTGCCGCAATGGGTAAAAACGGTCAGTTTATCGAAATTATTCCAAGCAAAGGATTGGTAATTGTACGAATGGGTGAAGCTCCCGGAGAAGCAGTACTCCCGATAGTCTTTCATGATGAAATGTGGGAGATTCTCGAGCGGCTTCTATAACTATTCTTGTGTGGCTAGTGGAAGTTTAAAATAAAACACAGCACCAGCGCCTTTTTGTCCTGAACTTTCAACTCCAACTTCACCACCTAATTTTTCAGTAATACGTTTTACAATGGAAAGGCCTAAACCATAGCCTGTAGCTTTATCCGGTTGCAAGCGCGTGTGTTTCCTGAAAATCTTATGGTGTTGCGTGCCTGGTATACCATCGCCATTGTCCTTAATCCAAAATTTTACCATCCCATTTCCATCATCTTCGCAACCAACTACAATTTTAGGCGGATCACCTCCATATTTCATCGCATTCGACAACAGATTTACCCATACTTCTTCAAGCCAGGGAGCATAAGCTTCAGCATTAATCCAATCGTTTTTAATCGTTAATTCGGCGTGGTATTCTTCTATTGTTGGTGCAAGTTGTTTTATGGCAGCGTTATACACTCGTTCCATATCTACTGAAGCGGTTTCAACATCTTCATGCCCTGCCGTAGCCATTTTTAGCAGTTCGTTGGTAACCTTTATTGTTTTTAATGCCGATTCCTGCACCACCTTCGAGTATTCTTCAACAAGGCTCATGTCTTCATCTTCAATGGCTTCCAAAATAATATCGCTTGATGTATAAATTAATCCAAGTGAGTTTTTTAGGTCGTGGGCAAGAGTGTGAGCGTACGCATCTAAATCATCAATTAGTTTTTCGTTTTTTCGAATTTCAGCTTTTAGCAACTTATTTTTTTGTTTTAGCTTTTGTTCTGCAGCTCGTATCGATGTTATATCATTAAAAATAAAAAGATGCCCATTTAGCTGTCCCAACTGGTTAACTATTGTGGAGAGTTTTATTTGGTAAAACCGGGTTTCATTAGCTTCATTTAGTTTTAAATCAATATGCTTATCGTTGCCAGAATCGGGCATTTTAAGAATTTCCGGATAGTTTTGAAAAATAAGTTGAAATGGCGTATGAATGGTTTCCTTTTTATTAAGGTGAAAAATTTTGAGTAATGCGGGGTTAGCTGCTTCAATAATGCCATTGGCATTAACCACCATTACACCATCGTTCATGGTATCCAATAATTTTTCTTGTGCTAGCGGAATAAGTTCGAAAATTTTATACCTGAATATTCCCAGGGCAATTACCAACCCGGTAAGTACAAACGACACGGGTGTCCAGTCGAACCCCGGGAAAGGGTTGAGTTTAAAAACATACATCAGGTTGGCTATTACCGGAATAAATGCAGCAATAAGTAAAATGCGTATTTGCTTGCGATAAAAGCTGGTGAAATGCGAGATGGAGCTAATAAGGTTAAAAATTCCGTATACGATTAAAACAAAGGTATAAACGTAAAAAATCCAAAACCAGAAACCATGTTCGTAATGAAGAATGTTGGTTGAACTGTCAATCCGGTAGTCTTGCCATATTAAATGATGCAAGGGATTGGAGAATACCAGAATCAATGTAACGATAGGAACGATTAGGGTAAGAATAATGTTGCGTTTACTTACCAAATGAAATTTCTGGCTAAAGGAGGTAGTAAAAAAGAAAAAGCATACCGGAATAAAAGCAATTCCGAGATAGGAAAGTTGCGAGAAAAATAATTTCTCTTGTAATTCGGATGTCGAAAACTCCAGGGCATAACTAATTGCCCAAATGGCAACGAATAACTCCAGAAAAATTAGGAACCGTACCTCAAAAGTTTGTCTGAATTTCCACAACAACCCAATGGTGCCAATAGCAGCAATTGCTGTAATTAATTGAATGATGCTGTTTAATGGTAAAAAATCAAACATAGGCAGCGTCTTATATGCATTAAAACAAATGTAAGTAATAAAAATAATTCTATACTTGTAAGCTAAACTAATATAAAATATAATTACCATAAATTCAAACAGGCAAAGTGCATTTAGTCATTGTTTTATCACCTGCATTTTGTTCTCTTTACAGTTTCAAATTAAAAAATATGATGAAGAAAAGCTTTCTAATTTTATTCCTGATCGTAAGTGTTTTTAAGCTCTCTGCTAAAGAGGGGATGTGGATTCCGATTCTGTTGGAAAAATATAACCTGGCAGAAATGCAGGAGATGGGATTTAAACTTTCGGCAGATGATATTTACCATGTGAATCACTCGAGCATGAAAGATGCTGTAGTGATTTTTGGGGGTGGATGTACCGGCGAACTCATTTCAGATGAAGGTTTGCTGATAACCAACCACCACTGTGGATATCGGCAGATTCAATCGCACAGTACCGTAGAGCACGACTATTTAACCAATGGTTTTTGGGCCATGAATAAGGAGGAAGAGTTGCCTAACGAGCGGTTAACTGTAAGCTTTTTGGAATACATGCAGGACGTGTCGGAAAAAGTTTATGCAGAAACAGAATCGTTGGGAGGCGAAGAAAAAGATAAAAAGATTAGCGCAAATATTGATGACATTATTAAAGGAGCCCAGGAAAACGGAAAATTTAAAGCTTCGGTAAAACCTCTTTTCTATGGGAATCAATATTTTCTGTATGTGTATAAAGTGTACAAGGATGTACGTCTGGTAGGGGCGCCTCCATCGGCAATCGGTAAATTTGGAGGCGATACCGACAACTGGATGTGGCCTCGTCATACCGGCGACTTTTCTATCTTCCGTATTTATGCCGACAAGAACAACGAGCCGGCTGAATATTCGCCTGATAATGTGCCTTTTAAACCCAAAAAGTTTTTCCCGGTATCGATGAAAGGAGTTAAACCTGGCGATTTTACAATGGTTTTTGGCAATCCGGGTAGCACTATGCAGTACTGGCCACATCAGGCCGTTGATATTACAATGCACCAACGCAACCCAGACCGAATAATGCTTCGCGACAAAAAGTTGCAAATAATTGGTAACGACATGGAGTCGGATGCAAAAATACGTATCCAGTATGCTGCAAAATATGCAGGAATTAGTAATGCCTGGAAAAAATGGCAGGGTGAGACAAAAGGCTTACAACGACTTGATGCTGTGAACCGAAAACTGGACTACGAAAATGAGTTTAAAAATTGGGCCCAAAGCAACAGACGCTGGGATTCGGAATACAAAACTGTATTTGAGGCCTTTAAAACGGATTATGACAAATATGCGCGGTACATAAAAGCCTACGATTATTATTCGGAGGTGGTATTCAGAGGTGTTGAATTGTTTCGACAAGCGCGTACCTTAAATTCAATTATTAATAATGCCGAGAATAAGCAAACCGAAAAAGTTGAAACCATGCGTTCTGCCATGCTTAAAGGACTACCTCGATTTTACAAGGATTTTAATCAGCCAACCGATGAAGCACTGTTTGCTGCACTGCTGCCTATGCTCGTAAATGGACTGGATGATAATTTTCTTCCAGCCGAATTGACTGAAGTGCTTGCCAAATATAGGGGAGAGAAACTGGTGCAAAAAGTTTATCGTAAATCAGTACTGGCAGATCAGCAAAAGCTAGCCGATTTACTCGAAAATGGCAGCGACAAGCAGCTGCTTAAACTACGCAAAGATCCAATTGTGCTGCTTTTCAATAAATTGAATTTTAAGTACGAAACGGAAATTTTACCGGAAGTAAATGCTATTAGCAAATCGATTAATAAAAATATGAAGGTTTACATGGCAGGGCTTATGGAAATGAAAAAAGACGAGGCTTTTTACCCCGATGCCAATTTAACCTTGCGTGTTGCGTATGGCAAAGTTGAAGGTTACGAACCCAAGGATGGCGTGAAATACAAGCATTTTACTACCCTTAGCGGAATTATGGAAAAAGACAATCCTGATATTTACGATTATGATGTACCCAACAGGCTAAAAGAATTATATGAACAAAAAGACTTTGGTAATTACCAGGTAAACGGAGATGTTCCGGTGTGTTTTACCGCTTCAAACCATACTACCGGTGGTAATTCGGGTAGTCCGGTGGTGAATGGAAATGGCGAATTAATTGGGGTTAATTTTGATCGGTGCTGGGAAGGTACCATGAGCGATATAATGTTCGATCCCGATCGCTGTCGGAACATTTCGCTCGATATTAGGTATGCTCTGTTTATTATCGATAAATTTGCCGGAGCCGGCTATTTACTTGACGAAATGGAAATTCGGAAATAATTTTTTTAAGATTAATAAAAAAGAGGGATGTTATCGGTTTAATGCGAACATCCCTCTTTCTTTTTAAGAATAGCCCTGTTTACTTTCCAAAAACGTAAATAACAGAAAGCTGTTGCTGTTGATCCAGGTAGTTCCAATTAACCAGATGCATTGATAGGTTGAACTTCCCCTGAATTTTTTCGTGGTTGATAAAATACCAAATCAGGTCGGTGCGCAGGTAATCTTTTGCCTGGTAAAAACTATCTCCAAACTTAAAACGATGGCTTGCACCCGAACTTAGGGTTGATTTTAATCCAATATTTTTATAGCGTCCGTTAAGCTCGGCAAAAAAGCTTGTTGCACTGATATAGTCCTGCATAACCGTACGTTCCCTGAATAAGGAACTTAGAATTCCGGCCTTTACATCGCCGGTAATTCGGGCATTTTCTTTTGTGCGAAAACCAAGCTGAAAGGCCCAGCCAATATAATCTTTAATGTGCTGATCGGGGAGGTTTAATTTTGTATGTGCATCGTGAAACATCAGCATATAGTTCTGGAAAAACAGTTGTTTATGCGAGATTTCACCAGAAAAACCGGCCATAAATTGTTCGCGCTGCGTTTCTGTCTGTCGGCCAACCCAGTCAACAAAGCCTTTCTGGTGCCCCCAATCCCAACTTATCTCACCATACAGGCCCTCAATATTTGGGCGGTAATATAGCAAGGTGTCAGAAAGCATAGCTAACGGAAAGTTTAACTTGTTACGGCGCGGAAAGGCCCCAAAAGCAAACATTTTATTTTCATCCTGAAGCTGGTAATACAGCGTAAGTTTTGGTTTTTGGGCATCAATATCGCTACCAAATTCAAGCAGATGGCTTAATCCGCCACGCAGCTGATGTTGGTCGATATCTACGCCAAGTTCAAAAGCGCCGCGACTTCCCATAATCGTTTGCGGATAAGCAATTGGGCGCGAAAACTCCCTGTTGTCGCCAATCCCTTCAAACAAAAGGGTATATTTAAATTCCTGAGCCTGAGTAAACAGGGCACTTAAAATGAAAATTAAAACCAGTACTTTCTTCATGGTATTCCAGAATTTCAGTGCGAAAGTAATATAATTAAGTTTAAAATTAGCTGCTGCCAGGCTTAACTTAAAACAGTATTGTGCTAGCTTTAATCACATAAAATATAATTGTCTTTTCGCGGATTTATAACCATTACCGGCAGTTTTCCTGCACGGTTTAGAATTTTTCGTTCAGGAAGCCCGATTAGTAAGTCAAGCGGAGTAATGCTTGAACTACCAAGTATAACCAATAGATTACAATCAGATGCCAGTGCAAGCTCCAGGGCTTCAAAAGCATTGCGTAAACTTGATTTATTGCCTTTGTAAAGTTGGTGTGTAATGTTGAATTTTTTATACAGTTTGCGGGTTAAATCTGCATTCTTATTTACATTTTTTTGGGCTTCTTTTGTTTTGTCATTAGCAGCAATGCTAACAATTTCTGCCTGGTTAAAACGTCCAAAATACGAGCACCACAGCGAGCTGTCGCTTGTTTCTTTGCGTAAATCAATTGGTTGAACCAAATGATTGTAAGCAGTTATTGCAGAGCCGGGATGAACAAATAGAAAAGGGACAGATGTTTCAGCAAGTAATTTTGAATACTTTCTGAAATTTAATGTATTCAGCACAACCAGTATTGCCTCGTAGTCTTCTGCTAAAATATCCGGTAAGGTATGCTCATTTTCTGCCAACAAAAGTGTTGAAACCTTTTGGCCGGGCACCTCGTTTTTTACCACGGATACATAATTTTGTAATTGTTGTTTAAAATTGCTCTGCCTGGGTTTCTGTTTCAAACTATAGTTGTATAGTAAACAAAGTTCTTTTTTAAAAATAGCTGCCAGTTTCAGCCCATGTAAAATCAGGTTATTGTCTGATTCTGTTAGTTCGGTAAAAACAACTATTTTCTGTTCTTTGTTGTCGGCCATTTATGTTTTTCACACAAAAATATACATTTCGCTTATCTTTTTTTTGTTGTTGAAAAAAATCAGTTAAGGTTAACAGCTAAATCCCTACTTTTATGCAGCTAAAGTATAAACTATGATAAACGAAAAACTGCTTCAACCTAAAAGTATTGTTGTTGTTGGAGCATCAAATAATATTTCAAAACCGGGTGGTAAGGTGGTAAAAAATTTACTCGACCACCATTTTGAAGGCGATTTGTTTGCCATAAATCCAAACGAATCAAAAGTTCAGGGGATTCCATCATTTGCCGATGTGGCCGAACTGCCCGAGGTTGATTTGGCTATTTTAGCCATACCTGCCAAATTCTGTTTGCAAACCGTAACTGATTTGGCGGAGCACAACAACACCAAAGCATTTATTATTATTTCTGCTGGTTTTGGGGAAACAAACGAAGCCGGAAAAATACTGGAGCAACAAATTGTTGAAGTAGTTGAAAAGCACCAGGCCTGCCTTATTGGTCCGAATTGTATTGGAGTAATGACACCGGCACATGCCAGCGTGTTTACCACACCTATCCCCGAACTTACTTCTAAAGGTTGCGACTTTATTTCCGGTTCAGGGGCAACAGCTGTTTTTATCATGGAATCGGGTATTCCAAAAGGATTGCGTTTTGCCAATGTTTTTTCGGTTGGTAACAGCGCGCAACTGGGTGTTGAAGATGTTTTGGCTTATCTTGATGAAACGTATGAAGAAGGCGTAAGTGCGCGAGTAAAACTGCTGTATATTGAAAATATTAACAGCCCCGATAAACTTCTTTTACATGCCAGTTCTTTGATAAAAAAGGGTTGCAAAATTGCGGCAATAAAAGCAGGAAGCTCTTCTGCCGGAAGTCGGGCAGCATCGTCGCATACCGGTGCACTTACCAGCTCTGATGCCGCTGTTGAAGCCTTGTTTCGGAAGGCCGGAATTGTGCGCTGTTATGGCCGCGAGGAGCTAACTACCGTTGCCGGTGTATTTATGTGCAAAGAGCTTGTGGGCGAGAAGCTGGCCATAATTACCCATGCCGGAGGTCCGGGGGTAATGCTTACCGATGCCCTGGAAGATGGTGGATTGAAAATTCCTGAAATTGCAGATTCTCAGGAAAAAGCTTCGTTGCTTAAAAAGCTTTTCCCGGGGTCATCTGTTGAAAATCCGATAGATTTTCTGGCAACAGGTACAGCCGAGCAGCTTGGACATATAATCGATGCCTGCGAAAATGATTTTGAAGTAGATGGGATGGCCGTAATTTATGGCAGCCCAGGTTTGTTCCCCATCGGAGATGTTTATGATGTTCTTTCAGGAAAGATGCAAATATGTAAGAAGCCTATTTACCCCATACTACCCAGTGTGATTAATGTGAAGGATGATGTGGCCCACTTTTTATCGCACGGTAATGTTAACTTTCCGGATGAAGTGTTACTGGGACGCGCTTTAACAAAGGTAATGAACACGCCAAAGCCGTTGGATAATGCAATTAATGAATCAGGACTGTGTGCCGATGCTGTTAAAGGGGTAATTGCTGAAACCCACAATGGCTATCAACCCCCGGAAGTAATTCATAAATTATTTGATTTGGCCGGAATTCCGCGTGTAAAAGAGATGGTGGCAACTACCGAATCAGAAGCCGTTTTGGCTGCCATGAGCATTGGGTTTCCGGTGGTAATGAAAGTAGTTGGGCCGGTGCATAAAACAGAAGTAGGCGGGGTGATTCTTAATGTGCGCAATGTTACCCAGGTGCGTAAGGAATTCCATCACTTGTTTGAGATTGAAAATACCGAAGGAGTACTGATTGCCCAAATGGCTTCAGGAAATGAGCTTTTTTTAGGGGCAACATACGAGGAAAAGTTTGGCCATGTTGTACTTTGTGGCATGGGGGGGATTTATGTGGAAGTAATGAAAGATGTGGCTTCAGGGCTGGCACCATTAACGCACAGCGAAGCTCGCTCAATGGTGCAGAGCCTTAAATCCTATAAAATTCTTAAAGGTTTCAGAAAACAAAACGGAATAAATATTGAGAAATATGTAGATATTATTGTCCGTTTGTCGTGGCTTTTGCGCTATGCTACTGAGATTAAAGAAATTGATATTAACCCGTTGCTTGGCAACAAAAACGAAATACTGGCGGTTGATGCGCGTATCCGGATAGAACATTAATTAAATACAGAAAGGCCGGACGGTGTAAAGTCCGGCCTCTCTGTATTTAGTCTTTTCGATTTACATTTCGCCGGGAGGAATAGCTGCCGGTACAGCATTTTTAACCGGATTTATGCTTTTCAAATAGGCGAATATGGCTTTTAAATCTTCATCTTTAATGTTGGTGAAGTTTTCAACGGGCATCGGTGGTAATAAACGTCGTGTCCCGTCTAAACCCTTAAACTTACCTTCTTTCATAGCTTTGTTAAACTGTTCTTCGGTCCAGGTGCCAATGCCTGTTGCATCGGGTGTTAAATTGGCTGCAAAAGATATTCCCCAGGGCCCTGCACTTGCCGTTAAATCAGGGTAAAAAACAGCAAAACCCTTGTTTGTTAGAGTGGTGTCAAAACTCATAATCGGACGCTCTGCAGGGTAGCCCGATAAAAGTAATTCCGGAATAAGTTCTGGTCCGCGTGGCCCAAGTTGTTTAGGCGAATGACAATCGTTACAACCCATTACAGTTACCAGGTATTCACCTTTGGCTACCAACGCATCACCGGTTAACGCAATTTCTTCCTGAGCAGGTTTTTGCGAATTGGTGCACGATATCGTAAAAAGAACGAGACATAAAGTTCCTAAAAACAGCAGATTCGACTTGTAATTTTTCATGTTTTCAATTTTAGTTAAAAATTTTTCAGAACGTAATTCTACTTCTACTATTAAAAGTTGATTCCGGATTTTTTGGCTTTTTGTGTACAAAGTTGGGGTTGACCTAAACAATTTACGTCTTATTAAGAATAAATCCAAATAGTTTGATTTCCGATATCCCGGGTAAGCTTCTGAATACTTACGCAGATGAGCAAATTTTTGCGCATATCTTTTAAATTTGGCGAATTGAATTACAGCAAAACTTTAATATGCATAAACACACCGCAATAAATGGAAACGATTTGTCGATGAATTCCCCTTTTATAAAAGCACTGTTAAAAGGAGAAAACAACGAATACTTTCCCGAATTAAAGGGAAAAAAGGGGGCGCTTTATTCCAACAGTACACTCGCACAATTTATTGAAGAAGAATTCAGGCACGATAATTTTGTTTTGGGCGGACAGAGCGGGCGAAGTATCCGTTCATTTTCAAGTGGCGAGCAAAAAAAGGCCTTACTGGATTACCTTATGCATAAAAGTCCTGATTTTATTGTTCTCGATAATCCTTTTGATGCCTTGGATACAAGTTCGGTAAATCAACTAAAAAGACGCTTACTTAATATTAGCCGGCAAATGCCGGTTATTCAGGTTTTTAAACGTAAGGCTGACCTTTTGCCTTTTATTAACCATGCCATGCGCCTTCATATGGGTGAAGTAGTTTTTTCAGGCGGGGTAGCGTCTTATCTCAGAAAATATGAACAAAATAAGGAGGTGCACTATTGTACTGCTATTCCGGCCCCTTTACATCAAATAACTGAGGAATTTCGGGTAATTGCCAAATTTACAGATGTGTCGGTTAACTATAATAGTCGCCCGATATTATCGAAAATAAACTGGACAATCCAGGCAGGAGAGTTTTGGCAGTTAAAGGGGCCAAATGGTTCAGGGAAAACAACGCTGTTAACCATGATTAATGGCGATAATCCAAAAGCATTCGGACAGAATATTGAACTGTTTGGTCGGAAAAAGGGTACAGGCGAAAGTGTGTGGGAAATAAAAAAGCGAATTGGATATTTTACACCTTCAATGATGGATTTATTTACACGCCGCCAATCAGCCATGCAGATGGTAATTTCCGGTTTTCACGATTCTATTGGCCTTTATCAGCGGCCATCTGAAGGTGAATTAACAGCAGCCCGGCGGTGGCTCGACCTTATCCACCTTTCAGATTACGCCAATAGGCCGTTTATCGAGCTAACGCAAGTGCAGAGAAGGATGGTGCTAATTGCACGGGCAATGATTAAACATCCGCCTTTGTTAATTCTGGATGAACCATCAACAGGGCTTGACGACCAGAGTGCGGCCTTGCTTTCTGCTTTAATTAATAAAATTGCAAGCGAGAGCCAAAGTGCTATTCTTTATGTTTCGCATCGACTGGAACCTGATTTGCAACCACAATTCATTTACCAATTAATTCCAGGTAAAAACGGGTCGCTGGGTGAAAATATTGAGCAATAAATCTATTATTGTACAAGGTGAAACAAGGTTTTTTCAGAATTGAGAGTATCCTCCATTCAAATCTCATTACTTTCCATCTGAGTCAGTATTTTATGTTTGGTGGGGCATTATTAAAATAAACCGTCAAAGGTACCTTCTGGTATTTCTAATCGTTGACAAGGTTTACAATATGGCAGGCTGCAATACCAGCTGTTTCGGTGCGCAAGCGTGCATCGCCAAGGGATATTTCCTGAAAACCATGTGCTTTGGCATCCATTACTTCTTCCGGCGAAAAATCGCCTTCAGGGCCAATAAGTATAAGTACAGAATCGCCTTTGTGAACTGCCTTTTTAAGGTGTATTTTTTCGCCCTTATTACAGTGTGCAATAAATTTATTTGTGCAGCCGGCATGTTGCAACAGGTCTGCAAACCTGGTAAGTTCGTTTAATTTGGGCAGGTATGCTTTTACAGATTGCTTCATAGCCGCAATCAGAATCTTTTCCAGACGCTCCGGTTTAATTGTTTTTCGTTCAGAATGTTCTGATAGGATAGGGGTAACCTCGTCGATGCCAAATTCTGTGCATTTTTCAAGGAACCATTCGAATCGGTCGATGTTTTTTGTCGGGGCAATTGCAATATGCAGTTTGAAATCTTTCTTACCAAAATCAAATACCGTTTCTGTAACATTCAATTTACACTTTTTCGGACTGGCATCTGTTATTTTAGCCTGGTAAAAACCACCCCTGCCATCTACCAGCGTAAGCTGCGAACCAATGGTTAAGCGAAGTACCCGAATGGCATGTTTTGATTCGGTTTCGTTCAAAATAACTTCGGCTCCCGAAATTTGCGGAACATAAAATAATTGCATGAGCTTAATGTTTTTCAGCTGTCAAAGTTACTAAAAATGTAATTCTGATTGTTGTAAGCATTAACGAATGCTTGTAAAATGTTGCAAGCGAACAGGTGAGCACCGGTCAAAAAAAAAGTTAACCCAAATAACACAGGCAACACTCAATCAATTGACCTGGTACCTGTTTCAAAAAAAAATGCTTGACTGGGTTTTGTAAGCAACGCTGTACGAGGTGCCCAGGCCTATTTAAACATGCGAGGCACCAGGTGAAATGCCAATTTGCCACTTCGGGCTTCCACTTCTTCCCAGGTGTCAGCATCAAAGTTTATTCCAACGGTTGATGAGGTAGGCATATCACTGTAAAACGCTTCAAGCAGGTTGCAAACATAGTAGTAAAATCCCGGATTGTGACCAAAGAAAAATACGGTATTTACGCTTGATGGTAACTTTTGTATTAATTCCAGAAATTCGCTGGTGATAAGGCCATCGTAAATGTCTTGTATTTCAATAATTTTTTTCTGATCGAAATCCAGTTGTTCGGCAAATATCCTTGCCGTTTTTATCGCCCTTTTGGCAGGGCTCGAAATAATTTGATCCGGAAGAATACCCTGTTTTTTTAATTCCTGGCTAACCCGTTTTGCATCGTTTTTTCCGCGTGGGCGCAAATCACGTGTAAAATCATCTTCGTAGCCGTAAGGAACGGCTTTGCCATGCCTAACAATTACTACCTGTTTCATATTATTACATTTAAGTTAGTTTACCGGTTGGTATAAATCTATTTCAACATCTGCAATTTTTACAATTTTAGGTACCGTACTGGTAAAATGAACTGTTTTGTTGTGGAGGTCAATGGCCTGTTGGTCTTTCCACTTTTCAATCATGGTGTAGGTTAGTTCGTGTTGCAAATCTTTATGGAGGTTATATTCCAGGCAACCTTCCTCTGCCTGTGAAGGAGCAATTAAACCCTTCGCTAATTCAACAAATTTTTCTTCCTGTCCTTCTTTAACTTTAAACTTAGCAACTATCGATATCATATTGTTCTTTTTTCTGAAATGTTGGTTAATAGGAACAAATTTAACTTAATTTGCGCGAATAAGTCGAATAAAATGAAACGAATCGGATTGCTGTCGGATACCCACGGCTTTATTCATCCCCGCGTATTTAATTTTTTTGCAAATGTTGATGAAATTTGGCATGCCGGCGATTTTGGTAACATTGAAACGGCCGATAAACTGGCGGAAATAAAACCATTACGAGCGGTTTATGGTAATATTGATGGGCAGGATGTTCGGGTAGTGCACCCTTTGCACCAGCGATTTAGGTGCGAAGATGTTGATGTTTGGATGACACATATTGGTGGTTACCCCGGGCGTTACGAACGCTATGTAAAACCCGATATTTTTACCAATCCGCCTGATCTTTTTATCAGCGGACATTCGCATATTTTGAAAGTGATTTACGATAAGAAACTCGATTTTTTGCACATGAATCCTGGTGCTGCTGGTTACAAAGGTTTCCATAAAGTATGTACAGCCCTGCGTTTTGTTATTGATGGGGCAAACATTCGGGATTTGGAGATTTGGGAAATGCCGCGTCAGGAGGCGGTGCTCGATTTATAATTTTCAGAACGGGAATAAGGAATCCCAAAGCCGTTCAAACTCATCGTTATATTGTTTTACTATTTCAAATTTTGAAGTAGCAAGTAAGTTTTCCTGGTTGTGTTTTGTAGCGGTATAGGTCCAGTTGAAACTGCCGGTTATAGCTATGCGCTCATCAATTATTCCAAATTTATTGTGCATGTGGTAATGCGAATGATCGATTTTAACAGGAATTCCTGCCTTGGCTAGTTTTAAAATTTCAGAACCGTTATCGGTGGTCTTTTCGTCGTCGGTAATTATACGCACTTTTACACCCCGTTTATGGCAAGCTTTAATTTTTTGTGCCAGTTCGTTGTCGGTAATGGTAAAAATGCACAAGTCAACCGAAGTATGGGCATGCTCGAGCAGGTATTTAATTTCGTTTTTAATTTCGTTACCCGGACTAAAAAATACGCGATTAAAATGGAAGGCATGCTCGTTAATAAGTTGGGTGCAGGTTTGCAGCCAGTCGATTGCCTGGCTTTTATCCAGCTCATCAAGCGTTTTAGCTGTTTCTGTCAACTGCAGTTTTAGCCGGTCGCGCTGATGCCTGGTTAGTCTTTTCAGCTGAACTGCTACTGATTTTGGAAGGTGCTTTTTCTTAAGAGCACTTTTATGGTTGACAAAATAATTAAACAGTTCCTTCATTTTTATTTGGTAAACGAGTGTGCCACCCAGTTGTTTTTTTCCACAAAACCGGCATCTACCATGCCTAGGCTTTCGGCTTTTCTTTTAATATCCGGAATGTCTTCTTTATAAAAACCACTCAGAATTAAGGTGCCGCCCATGTTTAGCACCGAATAATAAGCTTCCATATCATTCAGTAAAACGTTTTTATGAATATTGGCAAAAATCAGGTCGAATGTGTCGGTGCCGAGTATACTTGCATCACCAAGTTTTATTTCAATGTTGCCAATGTTGTTTAGTTGGGCATTTTCCAATGTTCCTTCGTACGACCAATTATCAATATCAATTGCAGTAATCTGTTTCGCTCCTTTCATCGATGCCAGAATGCTGAGAATTCCTGTTCCGCAACCCATATCAAGAATGGTCTTTCCACTCAAATCGTTTTGAAGAATCGACTCGATAATGGTAGCTGTTGTTTCATGGTTTCCCGTTCCGAAAGCCATGTTAGGCTCAATAATAATTTCGTATTTGGCTTCGGGATACTCCGTGTGAAAGGGTGCTCGTATCATACATTCTCCACCTATTACCAGGGGTTTGAAATAATTCTTTTCCCACTCTTCGTTCCAGTTTTGGTCAGCAATAAACTCTGATTTTACTTTAAACGAAAAATCCCCGGAGAAATCTGCCAGCACAGCGTTTAAATTTTCTTCTGAGAAACTGGCTGCCGGAATAAAAGCTTCGAATCCTTCTTCGGTTTCCACAAAACTATCGAAGCCAATTTCTGCCAGTTGAGCATTTAAAATATCGCGCAACCACTCTTGAAACGGTGTGATTTGTATAGTAACTTTTTGGTAATCCATTTTTTCTAATTTTCTTGTATCTCAACGTTTTAAGAACATTGAACACCGTCCTTTAGGGCGGTGAAAGGCAAAAGTAAGCATCTCGCTGGATTTTGTAATATTTTGTATTTTAATAATTTACAAAATATTACAAAATCCATATACTCGGTAAGTCTTGCTTCACCGCCATAATGGACGGTGTTAGTAATACTAAGCATTGATAATTTGCTTAATATAAAAAAACGGCCACTCAAAACTGAATGGCCGTTACACTGTCCCTTTCCCCGTTAATCAAAAAATTTATTCGGGAAAAAGTTAACGGCAATAAAGCCAAATATTCCTGTTATACTAATTATTAAAAGATCGTCGATCTTGTTCTTTATTCAATCTTGTTGCAATTTAACTACCTGAACATCATTAGAAAATATATCCTATACTAAGAGCTAATTTTCCACATGTATCGCCGACGTATGTTAAATCAAAAGCTTTGGTATAGCTATACTGCATCTCTGCGTAAATTCTGTAATTTCCCGGAAATGCTTTTGTATAGCGGAATTCAACATTTCCACTGGCTCGACCTGTTGTCAGGTACTCATACTCGCGATATAAGTAATGATCGAGTGTCGCATAATTCTCGGAGGCAGAAGCGTAACTTCCATCATCTTTAACTGTTCCGCTACCCGAACCATAATTTCCTCCCAAAGATATGCTGTACATATTTCTATTATGGAGGATATTTCGTTTAACCGATGCACCTGCAGTTACCTGCTTTACGTCCTGTTTTCGGTAATACGGATAAAAGGTTGCCACCTGGTCTCTTCGCCATAGCGAAACATCAGTGTTGATTACCCACTCCGGATTATTATCGATAACATTAATATTACCCGTATATTGGAATGAAGCTTTGGATAAAACACGGTCCAAAACTTCGTTTTTGCCATAATAAACAACGGTAGTATTTCCTCCTTCGGTGGTTGATTCTTTATACGAATTCTCGAAATTAAGTAAATCCTCGCGTTCGAAATTGACGGATAACTGGTGTAAGTTCTGAAGTCTTTTTAAAACCAGCACTCCCTGGTAGTGATAGCTATTCGCTTCATGTTCGGTATATTGAATATTTACAGACGATTTTTGACCGAAATACCCGCTTCTCCATTTCAATCCCACTTCATTAAAGAAGTGAAGCTTGTTTTTAGGAAGTATATCAATTTGAAAAGAAACGCCATGAATATAGTCAACAAATGGATTATTGTCATCATCGCCGGTGAAGCCATCCATTCCAAACTTCTCTTGTTTGCCCATAAAAGAGCCATAGCTGATTAGTGAATTAAACTGTTGATCGGTGTTTCCTTCAGCCTGATACAATGTATTCTCTACCCGCTTTCTGAAATAGTAATTGGAACCAATATCGGCAAATTCTCCAAGCAAGTAGGAGAGGCCAACAGTCGTTTCCATGTTCATGAGGTCGTTTGTATGTCTTAAATCTTTTATTTTATAGTAGCTTGCAGTCTTGTAATCCGCCTTTACACCCAGCAATAATTTTTTATAAACAGGCAAACTAAATGCCCCAATAAGATGATACGTTTCCATGTTTTTCTTTCCGGCTGTACTATCGGCAAATTCCACAATATCGAATGATGAGAAATACGGATCTAATAAGGTTGATCCCCCCATATTGTTACCTGAGAAATTGGAATATTTCATTTTTCCATAAAAAACAAGCTTGTTTAATCGATAATAAGATTCGGTCATCCCTCCAAAAGAATAGCTGTTATCTGATTGGTAGAAATTAATAAAATCTCCATTTTTCTTGTTGTAGAAAGCTTCGATAAACGAAATCTTTTTTGTGCTGAGTCTGTCTAAACCAGCAGCATTTTCGCTACTTAACCATGGATTTGAGTTTCTGATATACTCTATATCAGTCCAGCTATTTTGCTCCTGTGCCCACAATCCGGAAGTAAATAATACGCCTCCAATAAACAGCAACCACGTTATACATTTCATTTTTATCATAGTGCCCTAGTCCTTACAAATTAATCGCGCAATGAAGCTTTTCTCCGTTGGTGGAAATCATTTGTTGCGCTGTTAGTATCGCTGTATATAATACGTGCCCCGTTTGCAATAGAAGCTTCTGCGTCAATACCCGATGGATCAGTACTTCCATCCACCAGGTCAGTTGTTCCGCCTGAATAGCTATAAACAAGTCTTTCGGCATTTTCCAGTAATGCTTCCGTTGCTTCTTTGTTAACGTTACGGTATAAAGTATACCCATAAGTATTGTTTAGGTATACGTAACCGGCATCAATTGCTGATGGTAGCCTTTTTTGGTTGTCGTACCCCTGACGGTAAACTTCAATTCCATCGAGTACCCAGTCCATCGGAACTTTTGAATAAATCATGGTTGATGATCCATTGTAGTTACCAAGATTGTCGGCATTATTTGCAAATTCGGCCGGGGTTTCACCTTCTGTTTTAAAGATAAAAAATGCAGGAGAGGAAACGCTGAAAGTCCAGGCTGATCCTGATCCGTATTTTACTGCTGATAAATAGTGTGAGGTAGGGATAAGTGAGGAGGGAGCAGGATAATACAGCTCATGTGTATACACATTAATATCATAAGCTGTATAATAGACTGAATTGGCAAAATTAATGGATTGACTATATGTTACTGTATTATCAACTGCGCTGTTAATTGCCACTACAATTTGTTCTCCCGGGGCCAAACTAATTCCGTCAGGGAAATACCAAATACCCATCGCCGCAGGAATCCAGCCTTCTTTAACAAAAGAAAGCTCTCCCTGCTCGAAAAAATAATTTGTTTGATTTGAATTGTACGGGAAAGCTGCTCCAAAACCAAAGTTATCTAACGAAACAGAACTTGCAGAGTTGTTGTATAAAATGGTATACTGCCCCCGGTTAAAAGAGCCGGAGCCATCGTCTTTTTGGCAACCACCGTTATACAATTCCTTAATAATAATAGCAGATGTTTGAGATACGGATAATTCAATATTTGTTACCACTGAATTCTTGTCTGATTCAGTTACACTAAGGCTTTTGTTTCCGGTGAATATGTATGACGTTGCAGACAGGGTACGCATTTCGGAAACTGCTGCATCGTAAATACCAAAAGGAACCTCAAATGTTGCAATTCCATCAGCATCGGTACTATCGGTATAAGCAATATTATTTGTAGAATTCACTAATGAAACTATTACGTTTGCGACCGGTTCAAAATTATCAGGATAATGCAATTGTACACTAACCATTTGTGTCTGGTATAAATGATCGTAGTCGTTTTGGCACGACTGAAAAACCAACGTTATCAATCCGATAACCAATAACAGGCGAAAGTTGATTTTTGTATTCATATCCTATTTCAAATTATTTATAATTTAATTCGCATCGACAGTCCGTAATAAAATTTTGCAATTTTTCCTGAGCTGTTATAATAAAGTGATTCCTCGTTTCCGGTCTGGCTGTTTGTTATTTTTCCGGTATTGTTAAAAAAGTTTGTCGCTTTAAAAGTGAGTGAAATTCGATCTCCAATTTCTTTGGTTACATTCAGGTTTGCTGAAAAATACGGACTATATTTCTCCGGCTGGAAATAATAGTCTTTACTCGATTTTTTTACTAACCTTGATAAATCGTTATATAAATCGGGATCGTTTTCTTTGGCCCACAAAAACTTTTCTAAAAACAGCACCTCAGTTTCCATATCGTTAATGGACTTGTAATACAAAGGATAGGTTGCCACGTAATTATTGCCGTCGTAAATATTTTCACCTGATGATGATGGGAGATAAGCATCAGGATCATCCAGCACGTAGCTGCGTGTTCCGTCAGAGTACTCGCTTAGTTTACGGGAATAATCATACAAACATCCTTCCAGCCGACAGGAAACAATCATCCGAATTGCCGGAATGTGTGTGGTAACTGTTACGTTCGTACGTAGTTTCTTCGTTTCCGATCCATTGTTCACCCCGTCGTTTCCAACATAAAATCCAACATATTTATAAGGGCTTCCGTCAATCGACAAAGCACTGGTTGACATTCCCTCCTGTATCGTTTCATTAACTCCCTTGTAAGAATAATAACTTCCGTCGAGTCTAACAGAAGTTTTTAGTGCTTCAATTTTTCCGAAATCGATAATCCATTCCAGCCCTTTCCTAATAACGGACGAACCATTCGCATAATAATAATCCTTTTTAAACCTGTTTTTTACCGTGTAGTTCAGTTCTTCACTTTCAAGTGTTCCTGTTGCATCCGAAACGGTAACTATTCCTGTTGACTGATCAATGTCGTAAACCTGATCTTCTCTGGGGATTTGGCTCTCTTCCAAGTCGCTTTGATCGGTTAATTTATGGGCTACCGGAATATAGTGATCTGCCTGACGATAAGGATCGAATGTTTTATCCCGATAAGCCGTTAGCGAAATCCGTGTATTTCCTATTCTGAAATCGGTGCCCACTTCAAGTTTGCGTCGACGTTGCCAATTTAAACTGGTATTGTAAATGGTTGAGATAGGCATCGAATAGTAGGCGTAAAAAGCGGTTCCTACCGCATCAGAGGTAGAAGCAAATGCCAGCCGGTCGCTATATGCCGGTCGAGGATAAAGAACGTTTGCAGAGGGAAGTTTTACAGCATCTCCCCATCCTGCGTGGATCTTTGCATATTTCAGTAATGAATTTTTGTTTTCATACAACACGTATTGGGCGTTTATACGTGGCGACCATCCCTGAACAGTTCCATATTCCGTTCCTTTAATAGAAGTAATGTCGGAACGAATTCCGGCCTGAATATCCATCTGGTTTCCAAACACCGGGAATATTACCTTGTCTTCAGCATAAAACGAGTAGTTATTTACAAAAGGTTGTTCATCGTAACGGTATTCTCTCCAGGTTGGGGCATAACGCAAATCGTCGTAAAATTCGCCTTTACCGTAGTTGCCTGAAAATGAAACTTCGCCTCCGACTTTAATTCTGTTAATGAATTCTCCCTTTTTCTGAACCCAGTTTGCTTTCAGTTTTGCCGAATAGGTAACCGGTTTATCATCGTTATACATTATTTCGTACCACGAACCGGCAGGAATAAGAATGGTTTCAGCGTTCGGATTTTCATCGTAATCAGTAGCAATAAAATAGCCTTCTTCAGTAGAATGGTTTGCTACTGTAGATGCAGAACTGTCTTCGTTTTCTTTTTCTTCCCTTTTTTTATCGGCATAATTAACCGAGGCGGAAAAATCGAGCCCTGTTAAATAAGGAAGATTTAAAAGCCACTTTACATTCAGGTTCGAACGTAAAGCATAATCTTTCTGTTTTTCATAGGTTCCCACAAACCTGTCCGGATCATTCTCCGAATTATAACCGCCCAGGTTTCCTGTAATTCCATATGTTAAATCAATAGGCTTGCTTTTTGGCCCAATGGTATTGCGGTAGGTTAACGACATATTGTTTCGGGTATAAGTTGTATACGGCGAAACACGATCCTTAATCGATTTGGTGTGTTCCAAACTGGTATTAATAAGTCCCCGTCTTCTTCCCAAATCGAAACCTTTTGTTGCCGAATAACTTTTTGTATTGGGTTTGGTTATCACCTCAACCTCCAATGGCGATTTTCCCTTGCGGGTATGAATTTTCATGAGACCGGCAGAAAGGTCGCCATTTTCAACCGATGGTAATCCCGTTACGATTTCAACCGATTCAATGTTATTTACCGCAATATTCCGAATGTCAATCCCATCAATTCCGTCAGTTGCAAAACTGCTAAAGTTTGAGTTGGACGTTAAACGTACTCCATCTACTTCAATGGCTGTACCAAACGACGGATTATCGATTTCTGATCTGGAGTCGGAGCGTAAAACAACATACCGTTCACTTGTTGCATCCGTTTCATAACTGGTCTGCCCACCCGGTAATTGCGACATTAAATCAGAAATATCCTTTGTCTGAGCATGCGTTAAAGCATTTCTGTCTATGGAGTAGGAGGTAGCCAGTTCGTCTTTTTTCTGTGCAGTAACCACCACTTCATCCAACGACAGGTTGTTTTCTTTAATATAGAAAACCTGGTTTGAAACAGATTGATTCTTTATGCTAACTGAAGAGCTGGTTTTTTCATATCCCAAACATGATATTATCAATGAGAATTCGCCTTTCGGAAGTTTTATGGTAAAATCGCCATTATAATCGGTAATTGCCCAAAAGTTATTATCGCTGGTAACGATAGTAGCAAATTCTATCGGTGTTTTTTTATCGGCATTAAGTACCTTTCCCGAGAGGGAGTATTGAGAATAGGCCACATTTATTGATGCGAGAAATACAAAGAATACAAGTACTATTTTTGCCATATAGTGTTTGATTTTACCTTTGTTCAATTACTTGAAAAACTTATTGGGAAAAAAATTGACCGCAATAAATCCAAATATACCGGTAGCTGCAATTATAGCAAAATCAACCAGTTGATTTTTTATGTTTTCTTTTCTTTTTCGAATAATAAAAAACTGGACAAGCATTAAAAGCAGACTCAAAATAATCCAGTTAAATGATTTATTGGCTTCGAAAAAGAAGCGTACAAAGCTAGAATTACTGTCTCTCATTTTAAGTTGAGCAGGAAATATAAACTGGGCAACTTTCCCCTCAGAACGTTCGTCACGAACGGGCCAGCTTTCCTTGTATTCATCTACCTTTTTATAGTCTTTGTTAAGAACCTGCGATGTAATCTCGCCTTCGCCCGTACTTATTATGTTATAATTAAACAGGTCTCCGTAAATGCGTATTTCGTTTTCTTCAGGATTAATATTTTCAACATCCAATTTTACCAACATGTAATCGTATTGGGTTAATACGTACACCTCGTTATCGGTCGAAAATAAGTAAGCGTAGTAAAATTTATCTTTAAAATCGACACAGCTGATCCACCTGAATTTAAGTCCGTCAGGAATTTCAACCTTTTTGACAAAGGGCTCTCCTTTTATCATTTTTAAATGAAATAACTGATCTTCAGAATCCACAATCAGATAACCTTCATCACATGATTTTCTGGTGGTTGGCAGCCCATTAATTGATTTTGCAGGAAACTTAAATCCTCTTTTATAGAGCACTGCCGAAAACATCCGGCTTTTTTCTTCATCTATTTTATTCGATTCGGCATCGATGAACTCCATTCGCCATATGATTCTAAAAAAATCGCTTGGCATTTCCAGGTTGGCACGCCCCGATTGTGATTCGAAAAGAGGGAAGAGGGTAGGCTGTGGTGCATCAATTTCACGTGGCCGTACTCTGAATGTTGATCGGTTTGCACTTATTTCATGCATATCCATTTCAACCCCATCAATTGTATCTGGCATGGTGTTATTCATTAACAGCTGGCGGGTGTACATTAATGGAAGTTTATTTTCGTATTCTTCGCGTGTAAATGTGGTTCCTTCAGAATTTGTTCGTGAAACTCCATCTTGCGAACGAAGAAGCATAAAATCATGGTCGACACAACTGTATTGAATAAATGGTGCCCGAATGGGGTGCGAAAATGCTACCCAGTACAATTTGGGTAGTGCAATTCCAAATCCGATGATGGCTATAATTACTAAAAAATACCTGCTAAGTTTTACCATTTTACATTTCTCCTTTTCTAAATCGATATCCTGAAAACAACAACGAAATACTAATGATTATTACCAAAAATGCCAAGGCCAAATTTACGGGCTCATAAGCTCCTGTTGAGGCCGATTGAAAAAATAACGGGACAAATGTTCCGGTGACAAGAAGGTAGGCCATTCGGTATTTCCATACGGGCTCTAATACAATTAAAGCTGCCAGATAATAGGCCGCAAAACCTGCCAGAAACCAGGGAGTGACAGATGTCATTGCCGGCATAACAATATCTGATGGGAAATAAATGCAACTTAATCCCAGAAAAACAGCCAGCTGAATAATGTAACATGTTACAAGACAAATTGAGCCGTAAAGCATCATCATTAGCAGAACACGGTTTTCATTTATCGGAAGGTGAAAGGTTAGTTTAATTCGTTTACTAACCGTTTCGGGAAAGTACTGTGCAACTGAGATTGCCAGTGCTCCAAGTACAGGCACAAATTTAAGCGAACCAAAATAGCTTACCCCCATAAACATTATGGTGTACCAATAATTGTTGGCATCGCTAAATTTAAAATCGCGTTGAACGTTTAAAAAGGGATAAGCAATAAAACTTAATCCCAATACTGCATATAGAATTACAAACCATCGGGTTTTAATCCATTCTTTATAAACCACTGATTTCCACATATTTATTTTAATAAGTCCGAAGTTTGATGCTCAAGATCTGAAGTTGTGCTACTTCCGATTTCCGGCCTCCCACTTCTGTCTTTTTTAATATTTTCCGGTCAGGCCAATAAAAGCATCTTCCAGGCCCATTTCAACTTCTCTGAAATTATGATGTACAATGCCGTTTTTTTCTAGGAAGTTTTTTACAAACGAAGCCGATTCGTAGGTGTAAATTTCTACTTTGTTATTTACCTTTTCGAAATTGGCTACAAAATCTTCATCAGACAAATCGATAGAATGATTTTCAACTTCCAATGCTATTTGCTTGAATTCTCTCATAAACTCGTGCACATTTCGTTGGGTTAATACACGATTGTAATCCATAATCAACACATCGTCAATCAATCGTTCCATGTCTTGAATAATGTGTGATGTGGTGAAAATGGTTTTATTTTTTGATTTTGCATATTCGCGCAAATAATCAATAAATAAACGTCGGTATCCCGGATCGAGCCCCATAGAAAAATCGTCGAGTATCAGTAAATCAGGATCCTGTGCCAATATTAGTCCCAGTGCCACCTGCGAGCGTTGTCCGCACGACATGGTCGATATCTTTTGTGTAGGCGTTACTTTTAATTTCGACATGAGTTCCCAATAGGGTTCATTGTCCCACTTCTCGTAAAAACCGGAGTAGAATTTCTCAATTTGGTGGATGTTCATAAATGCATACTGAACATGACCTTCAATGAGGAACCCGATTCTCGATTTATTTTTGGGTGTCAGGTGTTGGGTGTTTTCTCCATAGATTAAACATTCACCACTACGTGGTTGCAGAAAACCATTCAAAATATTTATTGTGGTGGTTTTTCCTGCCCCGTTTTTTCCTAAGAGTCCCAGAATACTTCCCTCTTTAACATGAATGTTGAGGTTTTCATAAACCAGTTTTTTACCATAATAGTGGGTGAGGTTGTTACACTCTATTGCATTGTTGCTCATAAGGTGGAGTATTGTCTAATTGTGGTAACCAAATTAACTATTGCCGGCCTGTCCGCCAAATGACGGATTCAGGACGACATAGTATATGGATTTTTATCTGAATGCAATTTTGTTTACATAGCGCTTGCCTTCAACAACAGAATTTACGATATAAATTCCTGTTTGGAACTGGTTGTTATTCAGTCTGAAAACACTGTTGTTTGGTTCAGCCTGTAAAACTAATTTACCACTGATTGTATACATCGAACAAAGCTCAATTTCACCATCAGTTGAAATTAAATCGATACTTGTTGGTGTATAAGCAACATTTAGTTCTGCTTTGGTGTACAGTGTTGGTATGGCGGTTTTGAGTTCAAGATTTGCCAGTGCAATATTAAACAGAACTCCTTTTGCCAGTGCGAACAGCTTATCGTCCATAATTCCACCGATGCTGTAAACTGTTGTTCCGGCAGATGGATTTTGCCACGTTGCTCCGGCATCGTTCGTAAAATACGATTTTGATGTAGTTCCCATACATAGGAACGAATTTGCATCAAGTTTTATAATGTCATTAGTGCCGGCAACACCCTCAAATTTGGTAAATGTTTCGCCTCCATCTGTTGTGAAAAATACTCCATCGGTGGTTGTTGGGATATAGAATTCCTGTGTAGAAATCATGTGTATTCTTTTAAGGAATATACTGCTGTCTCCATCGTTTGCCGCAACCATATTGGGATATAGATCGATGAATGAAGTTGCGGCATCGTCTGTACGCCATAAAATCTTGTTACCAACAATAAAGCCAGTATCTCCCTTAAATTCAATGTCGTTCACGTATGAGTTGCCAAAATCCGGTGTTATTCCTATCCACGAATCTCCACCATCAATTGTTTTAAAGACCCGGCTTCTGTCTTTCTTTTTACCTTCGGTTACATCTTCGTACCAGTTGCCCCAAACATATGCAATGGTTGCATCCACACATTCAACAGTATAAGGATTAAATCCCCAGCATTCATCCAGTTGTGGATTTAAAGTAGGATCTGCGCTTTCTTCTGCACCTATTTTTGATGCATCAAGGATTATTGATGTTTCCCAATTGTCTTCGGTTTTTATGAGTAAACCTTCCATGTAAAGGTCTTGTACCGAGTCTATGTCAGACATATCTGCTATTTTATACCGTCGAACGGTAGCAAAAGCATCATCGCCGCATGAGCTAATGTCGTTAAAATCGAATTCCAGATCCTCAAGATAGTCATTTGGTAAAGTTGATTTTGACCATGTCAATCCACCATCAGTAGTATATTTACAGTTTGTGCCATATCCGGCAATCACGGCTTTGTCAGTTCCGTATACTGCCATTTTTTGAAGCCGGTTTTCGCCTTCAAAAACATTAACTGTTGACCACACCGGATTTCTTGCTATTATATCGCTAACCGCACATTTATACGCAACATCAATGGCCATTCCATACAGTGTGTCTGCCATTATTCCCCCAATTTTATAACAGGTAGCTCCCGGGTAGCAATCAACCCAGGTTAAGCCATTATCGGTTGAAATTTTCGATTTTGAAGAACTTCCCAAAGTTATTAATGTAGAATCGTTAATGACAAATAAATCATTTACTCCGGTAATTTCCGATAATTTTATAAATGTATTTCCTGTATCCTCCGTTTTAAATATTCCATCAGAAACAGTGGATACATAAAAACTTTGAGGGGTTGTAAATGTAATGTTGTTTACAAAAATGTTATCATCAGTACCAGCCGCTACCAAGCTATCGTAGATGTTGGTAACCGAATCAGTAATAAGGTTGGTTACAAACATGTTCTTATAGCCACCAAAAGCAGCAATTGAATCTTTTACTTCAACACAACTAATAATTTTCGAACCTAAATCCGGTGTTAGCTTCCACCAGGTAGATCCTCCGTTATTTGTTCTAAAAACCGCACCTCGTGAAACTTTACTCCCTGATGTCTGATCGTACCAACCGGCATAGCCAATTATTGTATCTTTATTTAATGCGCCAATGGCGTATACATCTTTAGCATAACCACCGTCAGCATTAGGATTTACGGTAACATCATCGCCAAAGCCAGCAGCGTTAATGTCAAGTGCTTCCCAACTTGCTCCCATATTGGTACTTTTTAGTAAAACACCGGAAACATAAACGTCCGGATATCCTCCGGATGGATGATCAATTACTTTTTCTCTTCTGGAAGATATAAAAACAACATCTTCAGCTTGAGCCATTCCTATAAAATCATATACTGGGCTAAACATTGTTTTAGTATGCCAGTTTGTTCCATTGTCTTCTGATTTCAGAAAGGTATTGTCGTATCCAATTAAGACAGCGGAACCATCAACAGTGTTAATTGACATTCCTTGCAAAGTATTGCCTGCAGACACGGTATCTTTAACCCAGTCAAAGGTTGCCGTTTGGGCACTACCAATGAGTGCCGCAAAAATTAAAAGAATAGAGAAGGTAAAGTTTTTCATACGCACAGTTTTTATTGTAATTATTATTTATTGCTTATTGATTTCTTCCGAAAAATCAAACATGTTCTTTACTTTTCCGGTTTTTCCGCTCGAATAGGTTATCGTTAACGAATCGGCCATAATTGAAGCATTAATATCGTAAATATTTGTCATTGTGTCAACATAAGAGATCTCAATTACTTCTTTGAAGCTTTCATCAAGTTTTGTTTGAAACTCTACAATGCCGTTATCGTTTGAAAGATGACTGACAAGGTAGGAAAGCCTGTTTCGTACTCTGTTGTTATTACCCAATGAAAATGTATAGGTACTTACTACATCATCGGAGTAATTGTTTCTGTAGTTAAATGTCCGGTCGAACGGGGTGAACATCATTTTTGCGTACTCCGGCATGCCGGTAGTAAAGAATTCCGGATCAACAGCTACTTCGTATCCCAAATCAATTTCTTGCGGACCGGCCGTTGTTTCAAAAACGAATGTTTTGCTTTCGATTAAGTTGATTAATTCATTTTTTTGCAGAATTTCTTCAGGGAAGAAGATTTTTACAATTACCGGACATGCAAATTCAGAAATCATTCCAACAGCATTTGTTTCCTTTCTAACCATATGACTTAAGTAGTTAAAATCGTAGCTGTCGAAGAAGTTTTCCAGTTGTAATGAAATGACAAAGACTTGTTGCGCATCTGCCGGGAGTGTTTTAAAAATGGTTCTTTGCGGCGTAAATAGTTCTTTCTGTAATTTTTCTTCATCAAGAATACTGTTGTCGTAATAAATTTTTACCCGGCGATGTTTTACATATGTGGCAACTCCATAAACACCTTCAACGCGTTTCATTTGGTTAGCAAATGCCACTGAACTGCCATAGCATTTGATATTTTTCAGGCCCGACATTGAAAAAACGGCAGCATCGTTTATCACTTCAGTCTCTGCCCATTTCTGGTCGATTGTTGGAACTTCCCATACATTTCCAAGTAAGATTCCTGTAACAACCAGTAAGGTGGTAGCTATAACCGGAAGTCGTTTTAATTTAGGTTGCTTATTAATACTCAGGGTATTTTTTACAGGGCAAACCAATAAACAGTCACCACAAAGATTACAATCAACATGTTTAACTGTTTTTACGCTTGCCACATCAATCGCCTGCGGGCATTTTTTAGTACATAACTGACAGCTTGTACACGTGCTTTCGCTTCGTGTAATTTTTGCCAGTGGAGTAATTTTACTTTGCAATGAACGGAGTTCCAACGCAAAACCTCCGGCGCATGCAATAGCCAGAGGCCATACGTAACTTATTGCTATGCCAAGCTTTAGTATAATTATGTACACAAGCAAAATAGTAACAAAGAATACTGAAAACTTAAAAATATTGGAGATAGCACCCAGCGGGCAGAGGTATTTACACCAGAACAATCGAATAAAAATTGATCCAACCACAACCAAAACAATAGAAATAATTGCAAACTGAACCACAACATCAGTATTAAAGCCTGAAGCCAGTGCAAAGTAGGGATCAAATTTCTTACAGAATAATTCGTTTGATTGAAGCGTATAATACAGGGTGATGTATAAGAGGATATATTTTAAAGACCGTAGAATTTTGTCTGTAATTCCTTTTATGGTAAACCTTATTTTAAGCTTATCGCCGAGGTTTCCAAGCCATTCGCTAACCGTTCCGATAGGGCAAATATATGAACAGAAAAGTTTACTAAACAAAAGAACGCCTATAAAAAGGAGAACTCCCATTACAATTTGGGCACTCGTCATTGTGCAAGAGAGCGCCTGACTTAGAAGATAACTTCCCAATGCCTGCATGCCTCCGAACGGGCAGTAAGCTTCAAAATCGGGGGTATTTATTTTTGTTAAGTCGGGCAAAAATGCCAGTACAAGAATAAAAGCTAATACGCCCCACTGGACTGTTAAACGTGGCCAGTTGGTGCTTTTGGTTTTTGGTTTCATAATAGATGTGCGCGTAAGCGCAGGTTGATTAAACAAAAATAAAAATATTAGATAAACTAAGTTTAAGTAATATTCAATAATTCAGAATAAACCAAACGAATTAGTTTCAGAAAGGTGGTGAATGTCGCGAAGTTCGATCAGTGCTTTTTTATTGGTGTTCTGCTTTTTTTGTGCAAATACCTTGTTGGCATTTTTACCCATAAGCACACCAATAAGAATGGCTGCAACAAAAACTACTGAAATTTGAAAATATTTCGAATAATCGATGCTCCTATCATAAACATGAGTAATCCTGTCCTTTTTCTGCATTACTTTTTCTACCAACTCGCCAGGTGCCGGAGCCATAAAATCGAGTACCTCAAGCAATTTGTCGCTAGCTGAAATTGCATTAAAATCAGGATTGTTACTTTCAGTTTTCACAGTAATCTTTCTGTTTTACTTTCGGTTTTTAATTTATTCTTATCTATTAAGACGAAAATTAAAATAGAATCCGGCGCAGCAAATGAAAAAAAATTAAATTTCTTCAATTATTTTTCTTCTTGAGCAGTCTTGCTTGTTACAATACTGACACTGGTCGCCTGCTTCCATCATTTCTATAAGTAAATTGTTAAGTAGCTCTATCTGGGGTGGTTCGCATATGCTTTTTACATTCTGAAAATGCTTAACCGTTTGTCGTTTTATAGCGGTATGATAAGTGCCTAATTTTTCGGTTAATTCTTTCATTTTTTCTTCTGAAGGTTCGGGCGAAGACAGTTCTTTTATCAAATTGAAGTTTGTTTCGCACTGAATATCGATTAAAACCTGGTAGTTTCTGAATACTTTCTGATCCATTTCAATTACCAGTTTAAATTGCTCATCAGTAAGGTTAAGTCTTTGTTTCAGGTATTCATCCGACTTGTATACATCATTAACCTCCGCATCAGGTTCTCCGCTTTGGTTCATAACCAAAAAGGTGGTAAATGCCGATAAGTTTATGAGCAATAAAAAAATATTGAGCCACTTTAATGATTTTTGTTTCTTTTCCATTTTGTCAGGAATTAAGTTTAAAATACGTAATAAGCTTAAGTTTGAGATTTTTTCGTGCACGGTAAATGAGCGATTCTACCGAATGTTCGGACATATGCAGCTGCTTGCAGATTTCTTTTTGAGAAAGACCTTCAAATTTGTGCAGGAGTAATACTTTTTTCTGGTTGTCAGGAAGTTGGTCGATTAGTTGGTAAAGGATGGTTACGTTTTCCTTTTGTTCCAGTTGTTTTTCCGGGTGGTTTTTATCAATCAGCAGAAGATGGGGATGGTCGTTTTCAATGTGGTTAGTGCCTGCTTTGGCCGGATTTTTACGACGTAAAAAACTGATTGATTTATTGTAAGCAATTTTATAAATCCAAACCGTAAGGTCTTCTTCAAACCTAAGGGCCTCGCATGATTTAAAAATTTCGAGAAAAACATCCTGAAAGAGATCTTCTGCATCCTCTGAGTTCTGCACTAAACGAAAAACTGTATTGTATACAAGGTTTTTATATTTAATGATAAGAGCCCTGAAAGCAAGATCATTATTTCCCCGAATTTGTTCTATGAGTTGACTGTCCGTCATCTCGTTTGTTTACGTTGTTAGTCAACAGTAACTTTATCGCCAATGATGTAAAGGTTCATTTCTTTTAAGGCATTAATGGCTTCTTCCAGTGTTAAGTATAACTGTCCTTCTTTTTCATCCCAGGTTTCGCCTTTGGTAACCAAAAATTTAGAACAACTCTTTATTTCTGCCATTTTAACGCTTTCCAACGCTTTCATTTTTATAGCGTTCTCATTAATTTGCACCACTTTGGCTTTAATTGGTCGGGCTCGTACGGGTTTATTATCAGAACTTAGTTGTATCATCAGTCCATAGCAAACTGTTCCCTCCTCAACCCATTCAGGAATAAGAGCTTTTAGCTCATCACTCATTTCCATACTTTTTTCTTCATAAGTATACGAAGCAATTTCTTCGGATTTGTTTGATGAATTACAACTAAATAAACTCAGGGTGGTTAACAAAATTGAAAAGAATGCTAGTTTTTTCATGAACAAAAGATTTATAAATTCAAAATAAAATTTGATCTTAATCGTATCTAAAATATTGTAAAATAAAGCAGTTGCCGATGTGGATGTCGGTTAGCTGTTTTTAGATCAGGTATAAAAGTAGCAAATATCAGTTTAAATCAAACTGGAGGTGGATTTTTGTTAACAAAAAAGCCATTTCCGAAACATATTCGAAAATGGCTTTTGTTGATATATTATGTTGTTTTTTTTAGAATCCGTTGATGATTCCAATAAAGTCTTCAGCTTTTAGCGATGCACCACCAATTAAACCACCGTCAACGTCTTTGTTGGCGAAAAGTTCTTTTGCGTTGCTTGGTTTACAGCTACCACCGTAAAGGATTGAAGTTCCTTCTGCAACTTCTTCACCGAATTTAGCAGTAATTGCAGCACGAATGTTCGCATGCATATCCTGAGCTTGCTCCGAACTAGCAGTAACACCAGTACCGATTGCCCAGATTGGTTCGTAGGCAATTACTATTTTTTTGAAATCGTCAGCAGAAAGTTGAAATACTGTTTCTTCCAATTGGTTAACAACATATTCGTTGTGAGTATTTGCTTCACGAATATCCAAAGCTTCACCACAGCAGTATATCGGAGTTAGTCCGTTTTCAAGCGCCAGGGCAACTTTTTTGTTAAGTATTTCACTGGTTTCTCCATAGTATTCACGACGCTCTGAGTGTCCTAAAATTACATACTCGGCACCTGTTGATTTTACCATGGCTGCAGAAACTTCACCGGTGAAAGCACCTTTGGCTTCGGCTGCACAATTTTGTGCGGCAACGCCAATTCTTTCTGTATTAACCGTTTCAACAACTTTTGTTATATGGGTAAATGGAGTTCCCAAAACTACTACAACATCATCGGCACCTTCACTTGCAACAACGGCATCAACTGCTTTTGCCAATTCAACACCTTCTTGTAAATTGGTGTTACACTTCCAGTTACCTGCAACTATCTTTTGTCTCATTTTATTGAATTTTAGTTTATTAGATATTCAAAAATTGCACACAAATTTAACCGAAATAATTGATATCGGGGGCAATGAAAATAATGGATAATTACAATTAACTATTTGTTTATTTATATGTACTTCAAGATAAATTAAGGATGTAGCCTTACCTCAAAACAGAATAATGAAGGTGTAAACTACAAACCAAATGTCTCACCAATAATTTCAGATGAAGGGATGTCGTTATAATGCCATTTGCCCAAAATTGTTCCGTCTTTAATAAGCATCAGTCCCGGGTTAGAGCGAATAATCGTTTTTAGTGTAATTTCATCACAGTTAAAAAACTCGTAGGGTGCGCCATGGTTTTCAGCAAACTGTAAGGCCTCGTCGTGCAGTGTTGATGTGAGACAAATAAACGAGAGTCCTTGCTCCAGTGCCCAATTAGCCAAAGCATTTATTTCTTCCTGATTTTTTGTACTGGATTTGGCCAGGTCGTGGGCCACCAACATAAAAACATAATTTTCGTCGTAAATAAAAAAGTCTTTTATATCCTCGCCATCTATTGTTTCAAAAGTAAAGTCATGTATGGGTGGTTCATAGCCTTCCTGCACCAGAATCGACTCCATATCATGATATTCCCAGTTTAACGTATCTTGCCACGGATAATTTTCTTCCGAAAACTCTTTAACATCTCCGGTATTTTTGTTTTTGTAATAAAAAATGTTCTCATAAATTTCTTGTGGTGCATCTTCAGGTGTGCTCATGGCTTCGGGAATGTTTGTGCCAATTTTGAAAGGCCTGAAATCGAATAGCGGCAAATGATTGTACGAGTAATAAACAAAACCAAAATAGACGATAAAAACTCCCATGCTAAGCATTGCCGGAAGTTTGTTTTTTACCTTTTCGGCAAACCAGTTGCGGTTAACTGTTACAATAATGGCAAGCGTAATAAAAACAATGTTTTTGTAAAACGTTTCCCAGTTCGTAAGTACCAGTGCATCGCCAAAACAACCACAATCGGTTACCGGATTTTTTATGGCTATCCAAAGTGTTAGAGGCGTAAAAAAAGCCATAAACAATAAGCCTAACCACGAAAATAAACGCATCCACCAGTTAAATAAAAAGGCTACGCCAATGGCAAATTCGGCAAAGGCAAGAATAACCCCAAGCGGAAAGGCAGCCCATAACAGCCATTCCATTCCCAGTGCATTAAAATAATCGGTAAACTTATAGGCCGAGCCCCAGGGATCGATACCTTTTACAAAGCCCGAGAATATGAAAATAATACCGAATAGTATACGGGAGAGTTGTTTAACAATATTCATAGTGGAAATTATTCTTCGTTTTCAAATTCAATTTTTATCATGGCAAAAACGGCATAGTTTATCATGTCCATGTAGTTGGCATCAATACCTTCTGATATTAAAGTTTTGCCTTTATTGTCTTCTATTTGTTTGGTGCGCTGAATTTTCATTAAAATAAGATCGGTGTAAGAACTGATGCGCATATTTCGCCAGGCTTCGCCATAATCGTGGTTTTTGTCCATCATCAGTTTTTTTGCTTGCTCAAAGTACGTGTCGTACAATTCCTGAATTTTGCTATTTGGTATTTCTTCGTCAGAGGGCCCCAGCTCCAGTTGAATTAAGCCCATAATGCAGTAATTAATAATTCCTATAAATTCAGGTTTTACACCCTCTCCAACTTTTGTTACGCCTTTTTCTTCAATACTGCGAATACGTTGAGCCTTAATATAAATCTGATCGGTTAAAGAGGTGGGACGCAAAATTCGCCAGGCCGTGCCATAATCTGTCATTTTTTGTGAAAAAATATTTCGGCAAATGGAAATTACCTGGTCGTATTGCTTATTTGTTTTGTCCATTATTTTCTGTCTTTTATCTTTTTACAGCCTATTATACGTTTTTACCAACACGCTGTACGTAGTTATGTTCGCTAAATTTGACCGATAAAAGTATTAAAAAATGGCAAATTTGGCCTGTTTTATTCTACATTTGTAGTTAACGAGAATTAATAGTTCGTTAATGATTTGTTAAACATAAAAGCCAAGTTCTTATGTTGATTACGCAGTCAGCGGGTAAGTTCCTTAAGCGAAACAATACGTTACATCTGGGAGAAAAAGAATTAGATTTATCGATACCGGTGGTGGCCGGAATAGTTAACATTACGCCCGATTCGTTTTACGATGGAGGAAAGATGGAGGATGAATCAGTCATGTTAAAAGCTGTTGAGCAAATGATTGCAGAAGGGGCCGGTATCATTGATATTGGTGCTGTTTCAACTCGACCCGGTTCAAAACCTGTTTCAACAAAAGAAGAATTAACACGGCTGCTGCCGGCGGTAAAAGCCTTACGAACTGCATTTCCCGAGATTGTAATTTCGGTTGATACCTTTCGTTCATGGGTAGCCGTTCGCGTTATCGATGAAATTGGTCCAATTATTATTAATGATATTTCGGGAGGAACACTTGATTCGAAAATGTTTGAAACTGTTGGTAAATTGCAAATGCCTTACATTTTGTCGCACATAAAGGGTACACCCCAAAACATGCAAGATAACCCGGAATACGAGGATTTAATAAAGGAGGTATCGCAATATTTTGCAGAAAGAGTTAAAAAGCTAAATAAATTAGGCGTTAAGGAAGTAATACTCGATCCGGGATTTGGCTTTGGAAAAACGGTTGATCATAACTTTGAGTTACTGAATCGTCTTGATTCGTTAAAAGTTTTTCAATTGCCGGTTATGGTAGGCTTAAGCCGCAAATCGATGATTTGGAAAGCACTTGATGTTACTCCTGAAACTGCGCTTAATGGTACATCGGTTGCAAATACACTGGCCTTAATGGGAGGAGCCGATATTCTTCGCGTTCACGATGTGAAAGAAGCTGTTGAAGCCGTGAAAATATTTTGTGAAATTAAAGCAACAATAATATAATGCTGGCATTTATTACCATACGGTTTCTTGATATTCTCGATATTTTATTGGTTGCATTTTTATTGTACCAGCTTTATCGTTTAATTAAAGGAACGGTAGCTTTTAATATTGTTATTGGTCTTTTTTCGTTATACCTGGTGTGGCTCATTGTTCGGGCCTTAAATATGGAGCTGCTCGGCTCCATCATGGGGCAGTTTATTGGGGTGGGGGTACTGGCGCTAATTATTGTTTTTCACCCCGAAATCCGAAAATTTTTAGTTTTTATTGGCACAAATTACAACCTGAATAAAATACTGATGCTCGATAAACTGTTTAACCAGGGAAAAACAAAAAGTATTAACCACCATCAAATTGATAATATTGTTGATGCTTGTGTGGCCATGGGAAAAACAAAAACCGGAGCTTTAATTGTCATTTCGAAGAAGAGCGAGTTGGCAGATCAGGTTAACACCGGAGAAAAAATAAATGCAAAAATATCTTCGGCACTAATACGAACTATATTTTTTAAAAATTCGCCCTTACACGATGGCGCGATTATCATAAAAGGTAACCGGCTTGTAGCAGCTGGTTGTATCCTACCCTTAACACAAAAAGAGCTTGATAAAGCCCTGGGTTTGCGCCACAGAGCAGCGGTGGGGATGACTGAAAGCTCGGATGCCTTGTGTATTATTGTCTCCGAAGAACGCGGGTCAATATCGGTGGCACAAAGTGGTGAAATTCGGCGTCGGGTTTCAAAAGAAACACTTGTTCAGATTTTGGAAGAAAATATTATTGAGGAGGAAGAAGCCTCTGTCCTTTAATTTTATTTACAACAAAAATGCATAGACATAATGCATGTTTATGTTTCCCCTTTTTTTACAGTTAATAAGCGACAATTTGCTTTTCTTGCCATCCGAAATTTTAACTTTGCCCACAATTTAAATAAATAACTATGAATCTTATTTGTAAACTATTCGATATAAAATATCCGATAATTCAGGGCGGTATGGTATGGTGTTCCGGATGGAAATTAGCCTCGGCCGTAAGCAACAGTGGCGGTTTAGGCCTTTTGGGGGCAGGCTCAATGCACCCCGAAACCCTTGAGGAACACATTGTGAAGACGAAGGCGGCTACCACAAAACCGTTTGGTGTAAATGTGCCTTTGTTGTACCCTGAAACCGAACGGATTATGGACATTATTGCCGCTCATGAGGTACCTGTGGTTTTTACTTCGGCCGGAAGTCCGAAAAAATGGACCAGTTGGTTAAAGGACAAGGGAATTACCGTAGCGCATGTGGTGTCGAGCTCGTTTTTTGCTGCCAAATGCGAAGACGCAGGTGTTGACGCTATAGTTGCTGAAGGTTTTGAGGCCGGCGGGCACAATGGCCGCGAAGAAACTACAACCATGACACTTATTCCGGCCGTTCGAAAAGCTACACGTTTGCCCTTGCTGGCTGCTGGTGGAATTGGCTCGGGGCAGGCAATGCTGGCTGCTATGCTTTTGGGAGCCGATGGCGTGCAGATCGGTTCTGCTTTTGCCGTTTCAGAAGAATCATCAGCACACATTGATTTTAAAAAGCTGGTAACAGAATTGGGTGAAGGAGGAACAAAACTTGCATTGAAAAAGTTAGCACCAACACGTTTGGTAAAGAATAACTTTTTTGAGCAGGTTGATGCTGCCGAAAAAGCTGGTATGTCGGTTGAAGCCTTACGCGAATTATTGGGTCGTGGTCGTGCAAAAAAAGGAATGTTCGAGGGCAATTTGCAAGAAGGCGAATTGGAAATAGGCCAGGTGTCGGCGATGCTGGACGGTATTTTACCCGTTGCTACCATAATGGAAAATATTGTAAGCGGCTACGAAGCTGCACGTAAACAGGCAGAGCAGGGAAAATTTAATTTCTAAGCTAGTTTATCGATAATAGAATTAGAAAAGGAAGCAATGCTAAAAAAGATTGCTTCCTTTTGAATATATATGAACCGTGGTTAGGCTATTTTTCTTCCCTGGTTTGCTGCATGGGATTTGAACCTCCGGAGTACCTGCCTCTTCCATACCTCGATTTATACAGTTCGAAACGAGTAGCTTGTTTTTTCTCCGGCCAGAAGTTATTGTTTAAATCCGTATCGGCAGTCTCAAGGTAGGGGTCGAGCGATATTTGGCTAACTTCTTTATCAAACATAAAAACTTTCGATATTTCTACGTTGTTTTTCCGCCAGATTTCTGCCGGTATGCGTTGAATCTCTTCTGTTCCATCAATAAATTCAAACTTTATTACCAAAGGCATAACAAGGCCTCCAATGTTTTTGAAATCAATTTGATAGAAATTAAGATTTGCGCCTAATAGTTGACGCTCTTCAGTAGTTAAACTTTTTAGAAATTTGTTGTACTGTTCCTTGTCTTTTTCAGTAACCTCGTAAGGGTTGTGGTGGGTGTAAAAGTCTTCAGCTACAGGGTTTTGCGACAGGTAAGTTTCACCGGCGGCCTGTTTGTTTCTGATTTTTGTGATGGAACTGTTTGCTACCTCCTCTGTACTTTCCTGCAAAGGCTTTTCAATCTCGGGATTTTTAGTGCTTGCCTGATACCATTTTACCCGGTCAATGGCAATATCGCAATGATCGGTGGTGTAAAACCACCCCCGCCAAAACCAATCAAGATCAACTCCCGATGCATCTTCCATTGTTCGGAAAAAGTCGGCCGGGGTTGGGTGCTTAAACATCCAGCGTTGGGCATATTCTTTAAAGGCATAATCAAATAATTCGCGGCCCATAACTGTTTCTCGCAAAATATTTAATGCCACACACGGTTTTGAATAGGCGTTGCTGCCAAGGTTCCACACCGATTCGGAGTTGGTCATTACGGGCGAAATAAAGTTCTTGTCACCACGCATATAAGGAACTATAGTGCTTGCAAATCCTTTAGAGGAAGGGTAGTTGGGCTCCCATTCCTGTTCCGTTAAAAACTGCACAAATGTGTTTAAGCCCTCGTCCATCCAGGTCCATTGGCGCTCGTCGGAGTTTACAATCATCGGGAAGAAATTATGGCCAACTTCATGTATAATAACGCCAATCATTCCATATTTGGTGCGTTTGCTATAGGTTCCATCACTTTCCGGACGGCTTCCGTTAAAACAAATCATTGGGTATTCCATCCCAATTCTGTCGGTATGTACCGAAATGGCTACGGGGTATGGATAATCAAAAGTAAATTTTGAGTATGTTTTTAGAGTATGAGCTACCACCCGGGTTGAGTATTGTTCCCAAAGCGGGTTGCCTTCTTTGGGGTAAAACGACATAGCCAACACCGTGCGGTCGTCAAATGGTACTGCCATGGCATCCCAAATAAATTTCCGTGAGCTGGCAAAGGCAAAGTCGCGCACGTTTTCGGCTTTAAATACCCATGTTTTTTCTTTTTTTGCTTTCGCTTTTTCTGCTTTTTCAGCTTCCTCCTGCGAAACAATAAAAACTGGCGCATCAGCTTGTTTTGCTTTATTAAAACGCTTTTGCTGCTCATCGGTTAAAACTTCGCTGGTGTTTTGAATAAGTCCTGTTGTTCCAACAATATGATCAGCCGGAACCGTTATACTTACTTCGTAATCGCCAAAAGGCAGTGTAAATTCTCCTGTACCTAAAAACTGTTTGTGTTGCCAGCCTTCAACTTCATTATATACGGCCATTCGCGGATAAAACTGGGCTATCGTATAAATGTAATTGTCCTCATTTTCAAAATATTCGTAACCCGAGCGGCCTCCATCTGTCATTCGGTTGTTAATATTGTACCACCATTTTACTTTAAACGAGAAAGTGTTTCCGGGCTGCAGCGGCTGCGGCAAATCAATGCGCATCATTGTTTTATTAACTGTTGACGGCAGGTCGTTTCCATTAATGTCGCGCACATAATCCAGTTTAAAACCACCATCAAAATCAGGCATCATTCTTTTTAGCTGCCTGTATGAAACACGTTCGCTAAGTCCGGCTGT
Source organism: uncultured Draconibacterium sp. (assembly GCF_913063105.1). Lineage (GTDB taxonomy): Bacteria > Bacteroidota > Bacteroidia > Bacteroidales > Prolixibacteraceae > Draconibacterium. The sequence continues at coordinate 71,524 of NZ_CAJXYQ010000010.1, forward strand.
CATTGTTTTATACGTGTCAGAATCCATTGCCCGCATATTCTGATCGAGTTGCAGCCAAATGTATTTTAGCACGTCGGGTGATTGGTTGTGGTAGGTAACTATTTCTTCGCCAAAAATACGTTGGTTTTCGTCATCAAGCCGAATGTCGATTTTATAATCAGCCTTTTGTTGCCAGTATTCATGGCCGGGAGCCCCCGATGCTGTGCGGTATACATTCGGGGTTGCCAATTCTTGTTTTAGTTGTCTGAATTTATTTTTATTCGTGTTTTCCTGAGCAATTAAAAGTGTGCCAGAAAATATTAAAAAGCCAATAATAAAACAGATTTTTTTCATTATGCAGTTAAACCCTTGGTGTTGTTATCAAAATGATAGATACAAAAGTAGCAATTGTTTATAGTTCTTGTACTTTTTACCATAAAAATTACTTATTGTTAAAACTTGTGTTGTTTTGTTTGAAAATGAGTTCAATCAAAAGAGTGTCGGAGCTGTTTTTATTAATAGAACCACAGCAATTCCGAAAGCCATTCCTGAAACAAAAATTCGCCAAAAATCAGCTTTTACCCGAAATAGGTTCACACTTAAAAAAAGTAGTGCAAAATACACCAGTAGAATTACAATCTGACCAAGCTCGAGTCCAATGTTGAATGCCAGTAGTGGGCTTAGAATATTTGACTCACGTCCGAGCAGTTCTTTCAGGTAATTGGAAAAACCCATGCCATGAATAAGCCCAAAAAACAACGTGAGAATGTACACAAAACGGTTGTTTTTGGCTTTAACCGGCAAAACATTGGCAATTGCCGTGGCTCCAATTGTGGCAGGAATAAGAAACTCGATAAGTGCTGGTGAAATTGTTAAAATATTAAGCGTTGATAATGCAAGGGTTACAGAGTGCCCCAATGTAAATGCGGTAATAAGTATCAGCACTTTTTTGAATTGAATAATACTATACCCGGCGCACAGTACCAGAACAAATACAATATGGTCGTAACCGTTAATGTCTATGATATGTTTAAAACCCAGCTTGAGGTACAACTCGAATAAACTCATAAAATTTTTATTTTTGCCCCATAATTTTGAAGGGCATGAATTTAAATAAAATATTTGTTTCTCTGAGTTTTATTCTTTTTGCTACTATTTCAGCGTATTCGCATCCGTTTTATGTGAGTATTTGCCAGGTTGATTACAATGAACAGAACCGTTCGCTGGAAATATCGTTGAAAGTATTTGCCGATGACCTGCTCCTGGCTTTAGAACAAGAGGGACATAAAAAACTCTACCTGGGTGAGGCAAAAGAGAATGAACGCACAGATGAATTTATATTTTCATACCTAAAAAATAAAATATATTTTACCGTTCATAACACGCATGTTCCCTATTATTTTATCGGAAAAGAAGTAGAAAAAGAAGTGGTTTGGATTTATTTGGAAGCATCTGGTGTAAGCGATTTTGACAAGTTTGAAGTGGATTGTACTTTATTAACAGAGGTATATTCTGACCAACGCAATATTATTCAGCTTAGTAAAAATGGAATTATAAAGAACCTTTTGTTGGATATAAGAAAAACAACAGGAACACTTGAATTTAAAGAAAACTAAAACTGCAATTACACTTATTGGAGTAGAGTAAGGTTTTGTGCCAGATAAATTTAACTTTGCTAATTAAATAAGCTTAAAAATGAATCCGTTAGCAATTGTTGGAGCTTTTATTATAACCCTGTCGTTTTTGGCCTATGGAATTGGCAGTATTTCCTTAGTACGATTTAAAATTGTCGGAAATATTGTGCTCATTTTTTTAACCATGGGTATTCTGTTCGATATTGCTGCCATTGTTTTAATGGTATTTGGAGCCCGGGGTACGCCTTTTACATTACACGGATTTCTGGGGGCTGCTGCATTTTTAATTATGCTGGTTGATGCGGTTTGGTGTTGGAAAGTATATTACAAAAACGGATTGGACAGTAAAGCTACCAACAAGCATATAAAATTTACCAAAGCAGCATACTTTTTTTGGGTAGTGGCTTATTTTACAGGATGTTTAATTATTTTATGGAGGTAATATGTCGAACGACTGGAAAGAACGTTTAGGGGTGGTTTTTTCAACCAATCCCGATTTTCAATACGATCAGGAAAAAGAAGAAGAGCAGGAAACATTGCCGGCAAAACAGCAGAATCTGCGGGTAATGCTCGACCGTAAAAAACGCAAAGGAAAAGCCGTAACATTGGTAACCGGATTTGAAGGTGCGGAAAACGATTTAAAAGACTTAGGTAAAAAGCTGAAGTCGAAATGTGGAGTAGGCGGCACGGTTAAAGATGGTGAAATTCTTATTCAGGGCGACTTTTGTACACGAGTAGTGGAGTTGCTTAAAGCCGATGGCTACAAAGTAAAACGCTCGGGGGGATAAAAAAAGCCCGCTCTTTTGTAAAATAAAGAGCGGGCTTTTTGTTTGCTTAATTTACTTTAAAACCTTCCGGACGTTTCCAGCGCTGCGGAGCTGCCGGTTCCGGTTTCATTTCAAATTCCTTGCCTTTTAGTTTTTCAAGTGCAACTTCTACTGCTTTTTCCAGCTGAGGATCACGGCCTTGTAGAATTAATTTTGGTTCCTGAATCACTTCAATATCAGGGGCAACACCTTCCCCTTCAACAGCCCATTCTCCGTTAACATCGAAAAAGCCACCACGGGGAGCCACAATTCGTCCACCATCAATTAATCGAGGGGTGTCCCAGGTGCCAACCAGTCCTCCCCATGTGCGTGTTCCAATTAGCGGCCCCAGATCTTTTGTTTTAAACATGTAAGGCAATAAGTCGCCACCCGAGCCGGCACGTTCGTTAATTATCATCACTTTTGGTCCCCAAATTCCGGCCATCGGAGTTGTCCATGGTCGGTTATTGTTGGCTTTACTGTTAAAATAGCCAAGTAGGGTACGGCTCATCACATCAATCATATAATCGGCAGCTGAACCGCCTCCGTTGTTTCGTTCGTCCAGAATTACTCCTTTTTTATCCTGCTGAGCGAAGTAATAACGATTGAATGATGAAAATCCACTTCCTCCGGTGTTTGGCAGATAGACATAGGCCAATTTTCCGCCTGAGAGCTCATCAACCTTTCTGCGGTTTCCTTCAATCCAGTCGATTGAGCGTAAGCTTCTTTCGCTTGAAATTGGTTCAACTGTTATTTCTTCTGCATTTTCAAGTGAAGTTGTAGATCCGATTTTTAATGTTGTTTGCCTACCCGAGGTTTGCTCAAACAAGCTGTATGGGTTAGTAGGAGCTCTTAATTCCACTCCGTTAACAGCCAGCAGGTAATCGCCCTCTTTAACGGCCATCCCTGGTGCGGCAAGAGGCGCTTTTGTGGAAGGATTCCAGCTTTCGCCATTGTAAATTTTGACAATTTTATAATAGCCGTTTTCTTCCGCAAGGTCGCAACCTAAAAGGCCTATCGGAATGCGGTCGATATCAGGCATATCGCCACCTGCAACATACGAATGACCAATGGCAACTTCTCCACTGATTATATCGATAATATAATTCATATCGGTTCTGTGGCGGGCATGTTTTACCCAGGGCGAATACCAGTCGTAAATGGCATCCCATGGAGCTCCGTGTACATTGTCAACATAAAGGAAATCGCGCATAAAACGCCATGAATCATCAAAAAGTTGCTGGTATTCTTCTGCAGGAATTACCTTTACTTTCATGTTGGTTTTTAGCCCTCCATCGCCGTTTTTAGGTTTTCCTCCTGTGCCTGCAATACTCCAGTTGCTCCCTTTTTGGTAGAGAATATTTTTACGGTCGGTAGAACTTACAACAGACGTTACGTCGCCTAAGAATTCTTCTGCCTTATTTTCTTCAGTTTCGTATTTATGAATAGTTACTCCGCGTTTATGCGGTACTACTTCTGCAACAAAAACGGTATTTTCCGGACCCTGAACTAAAGCTCTGTAGTTTCTGTCGGGCATATTTAATGATACTATTCGCTCTGAAATTCCATCCATATCGATAACAACATCTTCCGTTTTGTCGTCTTTGTCCGACTCCTTTTTGTCATTGTCGCCATTTTCATCTTCGTTTTCATTTTTATCCTTTACCTCTTCGTCGTCGCTGTTTGGCAAAATTGGCGACTCATCATCTTTCGACAAAACAATGCAATAAAGGCTTCTGGTCACATCCGGATCATAAGAACTCATGTCGAGCCATCCGGTTGCAAGTCCGTAATTTGTACTGGCCAAAATGTACATGTATTTTCCGCTGGCATCCCAGGCTGGAGTGAGCACATCAGCCATCCCGTCAGTTAGCTGGAAAGTCTGTTGCGTTTCGATATTGTAAACAAAAATGGCTTTAAAACTACTATTTAACTGCCGGGCATACGCAATCCATTTGCTATCGGGCGACCAAACCGGTTGCATTTCGCGGTTAGGGTGTGCAAAAATATCGGTTCCAACTCTGGTAACTGTTTCCGATTCCAGTTCAATAACCCAAATGTTATAATCGGTATCGGTGAAGGTAATTCTTTTACCGTCGGGCGACCATTCGGGGCGGAAGTAAAAGGTTGGGTTCTCCAGCGTATAAGTTTTTTTATTCTGACCGAACTGATCGGCAACAACGAGTTTGTACTCTCCACTTGCGTCGTTAAACCAGGCAATTTTGTCTCCCTCGGGCGACCAGGCCGGATAACGGTCGGCAATGCCCGAAGTGTTGGTAATGTTGCGCCAGGTTCCTTTTTCTTTTGGAACCGTGAAAATTTCACCACGGTATTCAAAAACAGCTCTTTTTCCGTTTGGCGAAATATTTGGATTAGTTAGGTTTCTTCCACTAACACTTTCCCAACGTTCGCGGGCAAAATTCATATCGCCTTTAACATTTATAACCAACTGTTTGTCTTCGCCATTTTTAGGATTTAGCAAATGAAGGTAGCCACCACATTCGTAAACTATTGCATCTTTACACGCATCAAGACTTTTTATATCGAATTGGGCTTGTTGCGTATGCTGTTTTTCTTGTTTTGTTTTTGGATCGAAAGACCAGATATTACTGGCATAGTCGCGTTCCGACAAGTAAAATACTTTGTTGTTGAACCACACCGGATCGAGATGGCGCTCGCCGGTGGGCTGGGGAGTTCGCAGCAGTTCTTTTGTTTTCATGTTTACAATCCATACCGGCATGGCCTGACCGCCACGGTAGTTGCGCCACTCCGGATCCCAGAAGGTAATAGGAATGTAGGCGATGTGCTTTCCATCGGGTGATAATTCGCCAAAAGCTGCACGTGGAATGTCAAGCGCTTCAGGCAAACCGTCCTTAGGCGAAACAGTAAAAAACTTGTTGGTTTGTGTTGGGCGTGCTTCTCTTCCGGAACGAAAGAGCACTTTGCCTTCGGGAGTCCAACCCTGAACAATATCGGCACCCGGATGCCAGGTAAGCCGTTGTGGCGAACCTCCGGTGGAAGGAATTACATAAACATCGGTATTGCCGTCGTACTGCGCCGAAAAGGCAATCCATTTTTCATCGTTTGAGAAATGAGGATTCGATTCTTCTCCTTCGTTGCTTGTTAAACGAATGGCATCGCCGCCATTTCTGTCAACTTTCCAAAGGTCGTTGGCATAAACAAAAACAATACTTTCTGAAGAAATTGTTGGCTGACGTAGCAATTGTGTACCTTGTGCATTGGCATAAGAGGCAAAAACAAACATCAGCAAAAGTAATGACGTTAAAATTTTCATAGATCTGTTATTTGAATATTTGTGTGAATCATCTGATATGTTGAGAAAGTCATTTGGTGCATATAATGTTCATTGGAACACACTATTTGACGCCTGTTAAACTAAATGATTACAATTTGAAGGTATAAATTTTTGAATGAACAGGGAAATGGACTGGATGGAAGAATAGCCTGTGTAAAAAAATTGTGGTTTTTATCTGTTGGGGGCAAAAAAAAAGGCCTCCGTAAACGGAGACCTTTTTAGTATCGTGAATTTCGATTTAGAATCTTTTTTCTTTGATACGGGCTTTTTTACCGGTTAAGCCACGTAAGTAGAAGATACGCTTACGACGCACACTACCGCGTTTGTTTATTTCAATACTTTCAATGAAAGGTGAACTGATTGGGAAAATTCTTTCAACACCAATGTTACCTGACATTTTGCGGATGGTAAAAGTTTTTGTATTTCCTCTTCCACGAACCTGAATAACCACACCGCGGAATTTCTGAATTCTTTCTTTGTTACCTTCCTTAATTTTGTAGCTAACGGTGATGGTATCACCTGCTTTGAATTCCGGGTGGTTTACTTCCACCTCAAATTCTTTTTCTACTAATTTAACTAAGTCCATTTTCTTAATTTTTAATAAGTTGGCAATGTATCCTTTTGTTTTTAAGGACAGAGATTGCATTAAATCGGCTGCAAAAATAGTGTTTTTTTCAATACCTCAAACTTATTTGAGCTTTATTTTCAATTACACAATTGGTTTTCAGTGTTAAAAGAAAACAACATGGCATTAGTGGCTGCTGCCAATAACTTTAAAATGTTCGCCTGTTGCGTTCACAATGGCTTTATACCACCATTCCGGATAACCTGCAAAAATAGGTGATGCTGGCATTCCTGTTTCGGTGCGGGTAAATTCACCGTTGCTTTCACGTTTAATATTTCCGTCGGCATATTTAATTAACAGGTATTGCCCCAGTTCTTTCCAGCGTTGGGTCATATCTTCTGCTTCATTCACTGAAAATTCCGTAATAAATTTTCGTGCCTGTTCTTCGCTGGCAGTGTTGTATAAGGTTTCTGCCGCCTTGTCAATTACAGGCACAAAAGCTACAAACTTGTCTTCCAGTTCTTTTTGTACCAGTTTTACATCTTTTATCATGTCGTTGTATCGCAGGTAGGCAAAATTGGCCACCTGTGTAAATGCCCAGAATGCCGATGTTTCGCTGTAGGTTAATAGGTCGCCGTTACCTACGGCAAAACATTCAGGAATTTCGGTAATTCCACAATACATTGGTGCGTAGCAGGTAGAGTAGGCATCGTCAACCCCAAACCAAAGAATACCGCCAATGGGATTCGGTAACCAGTTGCGGCTTTGGGTTACAAACGAAAAACCGGTTTGCTGAGTTGAAATAGCACGTTCGTTGCAGTAGGTTACCGAGTCAACCTCCCAGGTTAAACCTCTCCAACGATAAGGCAATCCGTAAGGGCCTGCCCCCAAATCCTGGGTCATATCCAGTTCGGTGCCTTCAAAGTGGTCGCGCATCATGCCCATTACATCCTGTACGTTCAGTTGCTTGTCGGGTTTAATCCAAAGAGGTAAACGGTTGGTCGGGAAGTCGTTTTCTCCGCCATGTTCAATAATCCCTTTTGCATATTCGGTGTAACTTTCCATTCCCTGGCTCACTTTGTTAAAACCAGCCCATACGCGTGCGTCGCAAAAACGTGCACCGCCAAAATCAACCGGTGCATAAACGTCAGAAAAACTAAAATCTTTATTGGTACCGTTGTACCATCCTTTTTCGCGGGCAAATGAAATAACATCTTTTGAATACAAGCAATTTTTTGAATCGTTTAGCGGGAAAGTGGTTATTCGCGCTTGGTTGGCGTGGCCGCTTATAAAACCATCAGGAATTCGCATAGCCACCCAAACGGCACCTTTTTCGCCTTCTCCTTTGCCAATCATCTCAAGTATCCACACTTCTTCGGGGTCAGCAATTGAAAACGATTCCCCCGAGCTGTAATAACCATAGTCTTCAACAAGACCGGTCATTACCTCAATGGCTTCACGAGCTGTTTTTGCTCTTTGTAATGTTACGTATATTAAACTGCCGTAATCCATAATGGCTCCATCCTGGCTACCCAGTTCCTGGCGGCCACCAAAGGTAGTTTCGGCAATAGCCAACTGAAATTCGTTCATGTTGCCAATTACACTGTAAGTGTGCGCTGGCTGAGGTATTTCACCGAGGTATTTGCCTGTATCCCATTCGTAAATTTTACGCATCGCTCCTTCGGGATGGTCGGCAGCCGGTTGAAAATATAATTCGCCGTAAAGGGTGTGCGAATCGGCGGCATAAGTTATCATTGTTGATCCGTCAACCGAAGCACCTTTGGAAACCAAAAAATTGGTACACCCGTTTGAAACCTGCTGGTTTAACAGAATAAATGCCATTACGAGCATTCCTACCATTGAAATTTTCTTCATTTTTAATCAGTTTATTTTATGAAAGCAACAAAGATAATTAAATGTGGTTTGCGGATTATGATTTTTGTTTGTTGAAATGGTGGAAAACAAAATTGAAAATGGATTCCATCTTTTCGATAGATGGAATCCAAATATTGTTACAAGCATCCTTTTATCTTCCCAAAAGTTTCCTCAATATCATTGTCTAATCCAACAGAAAATCGAACCAAGCCATCCGATAATCCCATTTCTTTTTGTACTTCAATAGGAACTTCTGACGATGTGCTATGTCCTGAGCAACTAAAAAGTGTGCGGAAATAACCCAGCGAAACGGCCAGGTAGCCAACACCTGCCTGTTGCATTTTAAACATTACTTCGTTGGCCCGTTTTTCTGTTTCCAAATCGATGGAAAGGATGCCGCCATAGCCAAATTCATTGTTCATTATCGAGTTATGCAGACTATGCTGGGGATGATCTTTTAGTCCGGGGTATTTAACTTTTTGTCCCAGTTTCTGTAACTCTTCGGCAACAAACAGCGCATTTTTGCTGTGTTGTTTCATGCGAAGGTGCAAGGTATGCAGGTTTTTCAGAATGCCGGAAGAACGCAAGGGGTCGAGCACCGGGCCTAACAGCATAGCAGTTCCGTCGTTTACATTCGAAAGCTGGTTAATAAATTCGTTCGATCCGCAAATTGCACCGGCTACACAATCATTTTTACCGTTAATGAATTTGGTCATACTGTAAACCACAAAGTCGGCTCCCAATTCTGCCGGCGAAAAAATCATGGGAGTAAAGGTATTGTCAACCATTAATTTAGCTCCATTATTGTGCGCAATTTTTGCCAGTTCCGGAATATCTGACACCTGAAGCAGCGGATTGGTAACGGTTTCGGTGTAAATAACTTTTGTGTTGAGGCGCATGGCATTTTTCACTTGCTCCAGGTTGGTAATATCTACAAACGAAACTTCAATGTTGTATTTTGGCAACCAGTTTTTCAGAAAAGCATAAGTGCCGCCATAGGTGGTTACGCTGGTAACAATATGGTCGCCCGAATTGCAAAGCTGTAATAGCGAGCAGGTAATTGCTGCCATTCCTGAAGCTGTTATCCATGCCGATTCTGTTTTTTCCATAGCCGCCAAAGCATCAGCAAGGTATTTATTACTCGGGTTCCAGTGGCGCGAGTACAAAAAGCAACCTTCCATGTGGCCCAGGAACGTTTCTTCCATGGTTTCGCCTTCTAAAAAAGTGTAAGTTGACGAATCGGTAATTGAAGGGTTTACACCACCAAATTCGCCAAATTGCTGAATGTCGTAAATTCTTTTTGCAGGATCTGAGTTCATGTTCAACGATTTAAGTTTGACGGCAAGTTAAACGGAAAGAATCTACGAGAGAATGATTTTTGTCTGTTCTTGCATTTCGTGCAGGCTGCTTTTTAAATTAGAGGAATAAGTAATAAGCCAACTATTGTATCAGGGCGCAAATACTTCGCCACAGCAACTATCGGATTTAGCGCCTGTAGCCGATGCTAAACAGTTCTTTTCTTCAAGCATACGCAGCACTCCCATAAATGCAAATACCAGCGCTTCTTTAAAATTAATGAGGTTGGGGTCTGGCAGAACCAGTTGAGTAGAGGTGTAATTTTTTATTCTTTCAATTAAAAACGAATTAAAAGCGCCACCTCCGGTTATAAGCATTTTGCCTGTTCCGCTGACGCTGTTGGTAAGCTGTATGGCAATATGCTCATAAACTGTTCGCAAAATATCGTATTCATTTATTTGCTGTGCTTGTATGACTGGTAAAAATGTTTCTTCCATCCATTCTCTGCCCAGTGATTTTGGCGCTAATTGCCGATAATAGGGCAGAGCATTTAGTTTATCGAGCACATTTTTATGAAGTTTTCCAAGTTTTCCCAGATCTCCGTTTTTGTCGAATGGTTTACCAAGTTTTTCCGCAAACTGGTTTAAAACAATATTTACCGGACAAACATCAAAGGCTCTTCTTAATCCATCCTGTTCAAACGAAATATTGGCAAACCCGCCCAGGTTTAGGCAATAATCGTATTCACCAAAAAGCAGGCGGTCGCCAATGGGAACCAATGGAGCACCTTGTCCGCCTTTGGCCACATCAAGGCTTCTGAAATCGGCAACTGTTATTGTATTTGTTGCTGATGCAATAGTTGCTCCATTGCCAATTTGCAAGGTGTAACCCAAGTCGGGCCTGTGAAATATTGTGTGACCATGTGAAGCAATCAAATCCGGTGCGAATTTGGTTTTTTGAATAAACTTTTGAATCTGTTCGCCCAGGTATGAGCCGTATTTTGTATTTAATAGGGTAAGTTCGTTTTTTGACAATTGTGGGGCGGTTTCGAGTCGATTTTTCCAGATTTTTGGATAAGCTATGGTCTCGGCTTCGAGCAGATGGTATATCCAACGGTTGCCTGCAAACCGAAATTCAACAGCTGCTATGTCCAGGCCATCAAGCGAAGTTCCCGACATCAAGCCAATGGCTTTAATTGTTTTATGTTTTTTAAATGGCGTTTTTATCATTTCCAAAAGCTGGCTTTGTAAATGGCAGTATTGTTTCGGTAATCGCTTACACTGAGTTTAAAATTATGGGTTTTACCTAATACAAAGCGTTCTGCATCAAAATAATGGGTAATTATTCCTGTTTTAGCATCGTATTCAAAAAGTGCCCACTTTTCGTCAATGAAGCCTTCAATCGACTTTATTCCTGCCAGATCATCTTTTATTTTGAAACGTATCCTATTTGATTCGGTTAAGGAATTATTCACAACACTTAAAGGTTCTATTTCCGGAGGAATAGTGTCAACAGTAAGCGCATAAACACCCAGGTTGCGTGTTTCGGTGCTTACCCAGCCGTTTTCGTAATTTCCACCTGCGGAATTAAATTCTCCGGTTGAAGGGTTTACATAGGCTAATAGTACTTTTGTTTGCAGATGCAGGGGGAGGCTGTCGGCGCGCAAAGCAATGATGGCATTTTTATGCAAAGGCACTGTGTTGTTATGAAAAAAATGGTAATCGGTATAGAGTTCTTTCCAGGAAGGTTCTGTGCGGTATTCAAATTCAAAATCGGCATAAAGCGCATCCCGTGGAATTTCAATATGGGCAGTTTCATTTCTAAATGTGTTGGTTTGCTGGTAGTAAAAAACAGGCTTTCTTGTGGAATCATTTTGTAATGTCATTTCATTTCCCTGCAATGAAAATGCCAGCCTGGAGCTGTTGCCATAAGTATCCTGCAATTCGATATTTACCTTCTTTGTTTCTGCGTCACTGGCTACAAGTCTGCCTTCGGTACCGTTATGGGTGTAAATTGGTAATTTGTTTCCGGGGTCCAGCCAGGTTTTTATGTAACGCCGTTTTATGGTTTTGTAGGCACTATAAACAATGTGGCTGTTAATATAACGCGAGGTGCTAAACGAAAACCGGTTGAGCGAAAAAGTAAATTGTTCCACATCGTTAACCGACATACGCAGCAGGTTTATGCCGCATTTATTATAACTGCCATTAAAATAGTCATTGGTTTCAATTCCAACCCCAATTTCGCCTCCAAAGGTAATTTCCGGATTGTTTTTCAGCCGGTAAGTTCCGTTAAAAGCTTCTGCCTGGTAGGTTTGCGGGGCGTTAGAGCCGTTAATGTGCGACTGTTTTGTTAGCGGTACCAAAATTACGGAAAATATTTTTGGAGCAATATTATCGGTAATCGGGAAATCATATTGTAACGGATTCAAAGGTTCTTCTGTTTGCGTATCCCTAATTTCGAAATGCAGGTGTGGCCCTCCGGAACTTCCACTATTTCCGCTTTTCCCAATTTCCTGGTCTTGCTTCATCGCGAAAAGATAGGGAGGCACCTGGAGGTCAACTCTGAACGATTTCTTTTCATACTGTTTATCTTTTACAAACTTTTCAATGGCGGGGGTAAAGCTGTTTAAATGGCCGTAAACCGTTGTTGTTCCATTAGCATGATTCAGATACAATGCTTTTCCGTATCCGGTAGGCGAAACAACAATGCGCGAAATATAGCCATCGGCCACTGCATAAACGGGTAATCCGGTTACACCTTGCGTTTTTATGTCGATTCCTGAATGAAAATGGTTAGTTCTTAATTCTGCAAAACTGCCACTTAACAATAGCGGAATTTTAAGCGGATTGGAATAATAGCGCTGTTGCGCTGTACTCAATACCGAAATCAGAAATAAAAAGTAGGTGAAAAATATTTTCATTGTTGTTTTATTGAAGGCGTCAAATTTATACAAATAATGATTCAAATAATGGTTTATGTAATTGTATGGCAGCAATTCTAAATCAATACCCGAATATCACAGCAATTGCACATGGTAAAAGATTAACAATGGCTTGTTAGCATAAAATGGATGCAATCGATTTGAATTACTTTTACAATCAGGAAAAAAAGTTAACTTTGTTCGCGAAATGCAGCTAAAATGACCGAAGAGGACCACTTGCTAATTAATGATTTGAAACGAAATACGCAGCAACTGTTCGAAAAATATATAGCGTTGGAACAGAAAAATGTTTTGCTGAGTAAACGGGTGGAAAGCCTGGAAAACGAACTTGAATTATTGGAGCATGAAAAGATAGAATTAGGTCGTAACTATGAGCAACTGAAAGTAGCCAATCGAATTTTATCGGCAAATGATGAAAACGGAGAAGCTAAACAGAAAATAGATGTTTTGATACGGGAGATTGATAAATGTATTGCATTACTAAATAAGTAATGTTTTGAAAGATAAAGACTTTAGAATACATATTAAGATTGATGGCAGGGTTTACCCCTTAAACATTAATCGCGATGAAGAAGAGAGATACAGAAAGGCTGCAAAGATTGTTGAAGAAACAATTTCTACTTTTAGAAAAATGTTTCAGGATAATGACAATCAGGATATTATGGCAATGTCGGCATTTCAGTTAGCTTTACGCTATACTGAAGAGCAACAACGCCGGGATTACTCTCAATTTATCGATGATATAAAAGATATTAAGGATGATATTTCTGATTTTTTGAAAGAAAAAGAACAGAAATGAGTTCGAAATAAAATACAAATCAAAGCCCGTATTAGGCCGGTTCAAGCGAGAACCTGGTTTATTACGGGTTTTTTAGTAACTAATATTTTGAATATGGATTTAATAATAGGAATAGTCGCAGGGTTTGTCGTCGGAGGAGCATTGGCTTATCTGATTTGGGATAAAGCCCTGAAGGCGAAAAAAAGACGGATACTTGGCGAAGGAAAAGCCGAGGCCGAAGTGATAAAAAAGGATAAAATATTGCAGGCTAAAGAAAAATTCCTGCAACTGAAGTCGGAACACGAGAAGTACATAAACGAAAAAAACTCGTACCTGGCTAAAGAAGAGAACCGACACAAGCAACGCGAGGCAACACTAAATCAGCGTCGCGATGAACTGAACCGTAAAACCAAGGAATTTGAAACTACACGACGTGAAGTGGATGCAATTCGAGAGAATTTAAACACACAACTTCAGCGTGTTGAGCACAAAAGCGAAGAGCTTGATAAAGTGCACCGCCAACACCTTGAAAAACTGGAGCAAATTTCAGGTTTGTCAGCCGATGACGCTAAAGCGCAGTTGGTTGAATCGTTGCAAGAGGAGGCTAAAACCGAAGCTGTTGCCTACATCAACGAAATAATGGAAGAAGCCAAGCAAACGGCCAATAAAGAAGCAAAGAAGATTGTTGTAAAATCTATACAACGCGTAGCTACTGAAACGGCCATTGAGAATGCGGTTACCATTTTTCATATTGAAAGTGATGAAATTAAAGGACGTATTATCGGTAGGGAAGGACGAAATATTCGTGCTTTAGAGGCAGCTACAGGTGTTGAGATTGTTGTTGATGATACACCTGAAGCGATTGTGCTGTCGGCATTCGACCCTGTACGTCGTGAAATTGCACGCCTTGCCTTACACCAGTTAGTTACCGATGGACGAATTCATCCGGCACGAATTGAAGAGGTAGTGCAAAAAGTGAAAAAACAAATTGAAGAGGAAGTAATTGAAACCGGAAAACGTACGGCAATCGACCTTGGTATTCATGGTTTGCACCCCGAATTAATTCGTTTGGTAGGAAAGATGAAATACCGCTCGTCTTATGGTCAAAATCTGTTGCAGCACTCACGCGAGGTAGCCAACCTTTGTGCTACAATGGCATCAGAGCTGGGTTTAAATCCGAAAAAAGCCAAACGTGCCGGCTTATTACATGATATTGGAAAAGTGCCCGATGATGAGCCAGAATTACCACACGCAGTACTGGGTATGAAATTGGCTGAGAAATACAAGGAAAAGCCGGACATTTGCAATGCTATTGGAGCGCACCACGACGAAGTGGAAATGCAGTCTTTAATGGCTCCAATTGTTCAGGTTTGCGATGCTATTTCTGGTGCGCGCCCAGGTGCACGCCGCGAGGTGGTGGAATCGTACATCAAACGATTAAAAGACCTTGAAGATCTTGCCCTATCTTATCCGGGAGTTACAAAAACCTATGCAATTCAGGCAGGTAGAGAATTACGTGTAATTGTTGGTGCCGATAAAATGAATGACCAGGAAACGGAACAGCTTTCGTACGATATTTCTAAAAGAATTCAGGATGAAATGACGTATCCGGGACAGATTAAAATTACGGTAATTCGCGAAACACGTGCTGTAAGTTATGCCAAGTAAATAAATTTAAAGAATCATAAAAAAAGCTTCAACCATTTGGTTGAAGCTTTTTTTTATACCTCAAACAAGGCCAGCAATTTTTCAATCTTTTTTTGCTTTTCGGTATAACCAACCGCTACATACGATTCCAGCATCGATTCCAGTAGCCTCCTTAAAAACAACACATCGGGAAGTGGTTCTGCATAATCGCGGAATGGTTTATAATCGTTTCTTTTTAAATGGTAATCAATTTCTTTCCGGCTGGTAATGGCTCCTTTATTCGATGGGTTAATGTAAAATAAAACCTCGGTGTCGCGCGTTGAGCCATGAACTTTCTGTGCCAGCTCTGCATCAACAATGGCCACCAACGGATTTTTAGGAAAATCAACCAGAAAAGCAGGAAGCTCGATGGCTCTTGCAATAATGGTATAAAATATACTCATTGAAATTGGATTACCCCTTTTGGTATCGAGCAGCTGGTTTAGAAAACAATTTTGAGGAGAGTGAGGATTACTCAGGTTTATTGAATAGCCGTTAAGGTTAAAAATAAAATGGTTCAGTATTGTTGTTTTTTCCAGCAGTGTTAGCGAGTTATTCAGTTCTAACCATATTGATTTCCTGAGATTTTCAATCTTTAACGACAGATTGAGCGGATTAAGATCGGGATACTGGAACTTGTCGATGGCACAGAAGCCTTCACATAAATCCTGTTTTTCCGGAGCCAGGGTTATCCAGTGTTTAACTCCGGCATAAGTTCTTTTAAATTGCAGGTTCTGAATAATATTTTCAATGCGATTCTGGCTGTTCTCATCAAAACTTTGTTCCCATTTTTTCTCGAGCGCCGGAATAATTTCGTCATCTTCCTTAAGCAGTTCCTGTTCTACTAACTCAAAAACGGTTCTGTCCGGATCATCAAGAAGGTTAATCAGTGCTTCAAGTCGTTGTGGTTCCATTCCTTAACTGCTTAAATTATCAAGTACTGCCAAAATCAATTTTTTCATTTCTTCGCGGTAGTTCTCATTGGCCGTAAGTGTTACCCGGTTTGCAATAATTAAACATACCGTTAGTGCATTATGGCCCAGCATTTTACTTAAGCCGTAAATGGCAGAGCTTTCCATCTCAAAGTTGGTTATACGTAGGTTGTTGAACGAAAAATTTTCAATTTGTTCATTTAAATTAGGGAAGGCTAGCGGTAGTCTTAGTTCGCGGCCTTGTGGTGCATAAAAACCCGGAGCCGAAATGGTAACTCCTTTTTTAAATGCATTTGCTGCAAACTTGTTTAAAAGAGCCTGGCTTGCATTTACCGTGTATGGAGCAGCTAAAGCAGTACTCCATTGCGTATGTTTTTTAAATGCCTCCTCAAATTCCATATCGCAATACTGTTCGCGGTTGGCATAGTAATTCAGCAAGCCATCAAAACCTATTGACTTTTCAGAAACAACAAATGAATTTACCGGAAGATCGGTTTGTAAGCCTCCGGAAGTGCCAATTCGTACGATGTCGAGCTGCTCCGCCCGGGCCTTAATTGTTCGGCTTTCCAAATCAATATTCACAAGCGCATCCAATTCGTTAAGTACAATATCAATATTATCGGTGCCAATACCGGTTGATATCACTGAAATCTTTTTCTGCTTGTAAAACCCGGTAATGGTTTTAAATTCTCTGTTTTGCGTGGTAAATATAATTTTATCGAAAAAACCGGCAACCGTATCTACCCGTGCCGGATCGCCAACCAGGATAATTTGTTTGCCAATGTTTTCCGGTTTTAAATGCAAGTGGAAAATACTACCGTCATTGTTTAATATAAGTTCCGAGTGTTTAATCATAGTTTGCTTTTAATCACCCATCAAAACTATTTAAAATAACATGGAACACCAATGGCTAAGCGGAAAACATATAAACATGTAAGCCTAACGCTTTTATGCTGACTATTGATTTTTGTTAAAAACCTACAATATGTTAAGCAGGCAGGATAAAATTGAAGCTATTTTTTATAAACTTCTATTTTGATATTAAATAACGCTTTAAATTTTTATTTTTGAGAGAAATACGAATCTAAGAATAAACCAGATGTCATTTAAAATTTTCTCACTTCAACTTACCGGAAAGATAAAATCGGTTGCTGCCATTGAGCAAAAAAGAAAACAATTGGCTGACGATTATGCCGAATTTTTAAAAACAGAAAGTTCGGAAGAATTGAAATCGTTTTTAGAACTGGAGAAATACGTAAACTCCGCTGAATTTTCTTCTAAAAAGAAAGAAACAGAGGGATTAAGTTTTAAAGGAAGTGAAGAAGAAAAACAATTAAAGGAATTTCAGCGCCTGCAGAAATCAGCACGAATAAAAAATTACTTTAAAGTGGCAGGATCATCTGACCTGCTTCGTTATGAAAAGGATAAAGAATCGAAAAAGTTAGCTGATTTTTACGCGCTTGAAGATTACGTAAAAGAGGGAGACTTTGAAAAAGATAAACGAGAAATAAAAGGTCAGATTTTTAAAGGTTCAGCGGAAGAAAAGCATCTGAAAGAGTTTAACCGCCTTGAAAAATCAGCTGCGATAAAAGCCTTCCTCGAACTGGATGGGTCTGCAAAACTAGAGAAGCACAAAGCTTTTGAAAATTCGGAAAAATTAAAACGTTTCACCGAATTACAAACCGCAGCAGAAAGTGATCGTGAAAAGAAAAAAGAATTTAAGAACCTGCGAAAAGATGCGGAAATAAAAGAATATTTTCGTTTCGAAAAATCAAAAAAATTAAAGCTTTTTCACGAAATATCGGGTAGTCATAACCTGGCCAGGTACAACGAATTAAAAGCAAGTACCAACGAAGAGGCCTTTAAGCAAAAAGTTGCCTATTTAAAAGACAAAAAGAAATTTGAAAAAAGTGAAGCTTATAAAAAGTACAGCGAATATAAAAAGCTGGCTTCAGACGGAGTGGTGGTTTTTGTGCTTAAATACGAAAAATCAAAGCTTTATAAAAATTACCTTGACGTTAAAGAATCGTTTGATTTGAAGCGCCACAACGAGTTGGAAACATTAATTAAATCTGACGAATACAAACAGAAAAAAACCTGGTTGGAAGACAAAAAACGTTGGGAAAAAACCGACGACTTTAAAAAATACCAAGACTATCAAAACGACAAAAAGAAACCCGAATTTGTAAAGTTCTTTAAATACAATAAATCAAACGATTTTGATTTCTTTAAAAACTGGGATCTTGTTTTTGAAGATTCCTTTTCGGCTACTAAACCGGAGGACGAAAAATGGTATACCACTATACCGGCAGCTACAAAATCGGGGGTTAAAAACTTTGCAATGCCCGGCGACCTGAGCATATTTACCGACGGTGCTAACCTTAAAACCGGACAAAAGCTTGCAATCCAGGTAAAAAAGGAAAATAAAAAAGGAATGGTATGGCAAATGCCTGCCGGATTTGTGCCCGCCGAATTTGAATATACTTCGGGAATAATTAGCACCGGTGATAAGTTTACATTGCAAGATGGAATTGTAGAGGCAAAAATAAAGTTTGATCCGGTAAAACAGGTAGCGAGTTCTTTTTATCTCTCGGCCGGAAATAATGTGCCGCGCGTTAATCTTGTTGAGATGGGACCCAACAATATTTTAGGTATTTATACACTAAACGGCAGTGCAAAAATTGCCTCCGAAGGCTTGGAAATTAACAACCTTAAAAAAGGTGAGTATATTTTTACGCTGCAGAAATCGGGAGCTAATTTTACCTGGAAAATAAATGAACTTGAAGTACTGCAGTTAACCAATAGCGAACTTAATAAACCTTTGGAATTGAATGCATCGAGCATGGTGGTTCAGCCGCTGGCAGGTAGTTCGGCAGTTTTTGAAATAGAATGGATTAAATGCTACCGAAAAAAATGAATTTGAAGGCCCCGGATGTTAACTGGATGAATGAATTTAATGGTGCAATTACCGTTTGTGATACCGCAGGAATTATCGTATACATGAACAGGTATTCGGTGCAACAATTTGAAAAATATGGCGGTGAAAAACTAATTGGCACAAATTTGTTGGATTGCCACCCTGAACCAGCAAAAAGCAGGCTGAAAGAGATGCTTGCTAATCCGCAAGAAAATACTTACACCACCGAAAAAGCCGGTAAGGAAAAAATAATTACTCAACGTCCCTGGATGATGAACGAAAAATTTGCCGGTGTGGTTGAGTTATCTTTCGACCTCCCGGTTGATATGGTACACCATAAGCGCGATTAAATGTTTTGCTCTTCGCTTTTATCCCTAAAATTATAAGCCACGTTTATTAAACAGGATATAACCAAAGTTAAGCGTAACATAAATGTTGGTATTGCTTTTTTCGTAGTAATTTACCGATAGGCTTACAGGCCCTATTCCGGTTTGATATACAAGCGACGCCATGCCTTGCAAATAGTAATTCTCGATAAAATTATCACTTTCAATTACGGAATAGTCGGGTTGTTCCAATTCTTCAAAAATAGGGCAGAAACCGTAAGCTTCAAGGCGTAAGTGCATCTCCGGAGTAAAGTTGTAAATCGCTTTCAGGCCGCCGGCAACATATTTATTGGAGTAAAATTGGTCGATAAACAACGATTTGCTGTGTGGCGTTGGTGTAAACCCTGTTGCTGCTAATTTTGTAGATCGGTAGGTTTTAAACAAATCCTTTGAGCTGAGGTAACTTTGAATGTGTGTACCCAAAACCAACTTTTTACTTAAGGAGAAGTAACGAAGTGCATGAGCTTCAAGCTGGAAGTACCGGTGCTTTTCGGGCGACATGGAATAAGCCGAAGTGCTGTTGCCTGCTTTGTATTGCTCTTCGCCCATTACAAAGCTGCCTTCAACTCCACGGTGGGCACCTTCGGTGGCGTATTGTTTGTAATTCAACGAATTATTTTCAAAACCAACTTTGCTCACAAAAGCATTAAATTTCGAATTGTTGGGGTCGCTACTATTGTTCGATTCTTCGGTTTGATAATACTGATTACTGGCTACAGAGTAGGCGAGTCCACCATACATTTTGCTGTGTAAACCAAGTGGGAAACCGGTTTCCACTCTAAAACTCGATTCGTCTTTAATAATATAAGGTTCGCGCACATCTTCAAAAATAAGCTCGGTACTCGACGAAAAATAGTCCCAACGGTTAAATGTAAGGTACGATTCAAGATAAAACGGCAGGGAGGTGGGGTAGTCGATTCGTCCGCCCAGTTTAAACGAACTGTAAAACCGTCCGAAATACAGGTTTGAATGCAGGGAGTAAGCCCTACTGTTGTAGGCCCTGTAATTTATTGCCGCAAATCCCTGGTTAATGGGTTTTGTAGAAATATTGCCACCAATACTCAAGTCCATACGTTTTTCAGGTTCAACAATTAAATGCAGGTCAAAATATCCGGTGTTTTGGTTGTAACGCGTTATTGGTTGAATTGATTTTAACTGCTCATCGGCAACCAGTTTAAAATATTCGGTTTTTAATGTAGAGAGGGGCACCACATTGTTGCGGTGTTTTATACTCTGAATAATAAATTGGCGCTGCATGGGGTCGGTAACGCCTTCAACCTGAATGTTTTGAAAGTATAGTTCAGGTTTCTTCTTATTAAAATTGTTACGTTTTGCCTGTACTTCTTTTTGGGGAACTCTTCGGTTTACAATTTGTTTAATGCCTTCAAGCGCTTCGAGAGCTGTTTTTTCTCCCCTCGAAAGTACATTTTCTATTTTATGAAAATCGAGTAAGCCCACATCATCAAACTTGGTTTCCAGTAAAATGCCGTCAGATGGATCTATTTCAAAATTTGTTGGACGCATAACCATGTTTGATATTTGTTGCATAACATCGTCGGAGTCGGCAGCTTTCACGTCATCAGCAACCTTATGGCCAATTATGATATCGGGGTTAAAAATTTCCTTCATGTAATCGGTTGGGAAGTTATTTAGCAAACCCCCGTCAAAAAGCAGTTTCCCATCAATCTTTATGGGTTTAAAATACAAGGGCACAGTCATCGATGCGCGTATTGCATTTCCCAGATCGCCATTACGCAACACCAACGGTTCGCTATTATTAACATCGGCAGCAATGCAGAAAAAAGGAATCATGAGTTGGTTAAAATCGTAATTACAGGCAGCACTGGTAGCAGCCGTTAGCTCCATAAAAGCAAAATCCATTTGTTCGCCCGGAATGATATTGGTGGGTGGTAGAATTTTTACTTTTTCATCTTTTTTGGCCACGCGTAACTGAATCCATGTAGGGTCTTCCTCCTGCCGTTTAAAATAATAACGATATTCGCGTTGTATTTTCCCGGTCGACCAAAAATAAAAATCATCCGATTTAAATAATTCTTCCATTTCGTCGGCAGAATAACCGGCAGCATAAAGTCCGCCAATAATGGCTCCTATTGAAGTCCCAGAAATATAATCGATTGGAATATCGTTTTCTTCCAATGCACGAATTACGCCAATATGTGCCATGCCCTTTGCTCCGCCACCACTCAGCACAAGCCCTACCGATTGTGCCTGTGTTTGCAGCACAACTATAGTAAAAAGAATTAGAAGAAGTGGCTTTTTCATTTGTTGTGTTGTTTTCTGAACGCTATCAAATTTACAAAAAACGATAGTTTGTTAAATAAACAAAACGCTAATTTTTTTGAAAATACGAACGATATTCAATTTTTTATATTTTACAAGACATGATTTTATGGTTTAAAGTTGCTTTCTCGGTATATATTTTTCGTATGCACGCCATAATTAATAATTTTGCAGAAAATAGAAGAAACCTGAATCATGAAAAAATTGCTCTTTTTTATCATTTTTTGCCTTTGCATTTCTACTGGATATGCGCAAAGTGGCAAAGTTTTAGAATCGTTAAAATTTGAAAGTAAGGTTGTGGATTACCCCGTAGCGTATTCTGTTTATTTACCACCCGATTATGAAAGCTCGAACAGGAGTTACCCGGTACTGTATCTTTTACATGGCTATTCTGACGATGAAACCGGATGGATTCAGTTTGGGGAGGCAAACAGTATAGCCGACCGCGGAATTGTTGCCGGTGATTTTCCGCCTTGCATTATTGTTATGCCCGACGGTAAAGTATCGTGGTATGTAAATAGTGCCGATGGAAAGGATCGCTGGGAAGATATGTTTATACAGGAGTTTATTCCTTTTGTCGAGCAGAAGTATCGAATTCGTCAGAAGAAAGAATTCAGGGCGATAGCCGGATTATCAATGGGAGGTAATGGTGCCTTACTGTTGGCGATGAAACATACAGATTTATTTTCGTCGTGTGTTGCCATGAGTGCCGGCACATTTACCGATGAAGAGATTCTTGCCAATGATAAATACGATCATTATTTTGGTTCGATTTACGGTGCCAAAAAAGAAAACGCTGTGAGCGAGCACTGGAAAGCTAACAGCCCGTTACATTTGCTCGATACGGTGGATAAATTAAAGCTTAACTCGGTGCGCTGGTATATTGATTGTGGCGATGATGATTTCTTGTATAAAGGCAACGCTGCACTCCATGTAAAAATGAAAGATTTGGGGATTCAGCATGAATTTAGAGTGCGCAACGGAGGTCATGAATGGAGCTATTGGCGAACAGGACTTTTCGATGGACTTCAGTTTATTTCGGCAAAATTCAGGAGATAATTAAGGGGAAAAGCGTTTTGTGTTGTTCATAAAAGAGAAACACTTTATTAAATTACAATTTTGAAAAAGCTTTTTGCCATACTCTTTTTTATTGGCCTGACCGTTTTTTGTGAGGCTCAATCTCAATCAAAGCCTGATTTCGTTTGGGGAAATTCATTTTACTACAATACCTGTATTGGCGATACCATTCGATTTAAAAATGCCGATGTTGTTTTGCTGGCTACAAATAATCAGTTTAACACAATTAAGTTGAATAATGATACGCTTGTTTTGAAAGTGAGCAGGCGCAGTTTACCTGTTGTTTTTAAGGGAATTAGAATATTTGTTGCTGATAATAAAAATGTGAAAGATATTGCCTGCAATGCGCAGGTTCATAGTTTGTTAACTTCAGATGCATTGATCTGTTTATCCGATGCATCTGCCAAAATGCTTCCTTTCAACTCCTTTACGTTTCCGGTGAGTTATAACGATGGCTTTAACTGGAATATGAATGAAGACAATCATATGTTTTCGTACTTAAGCCAAGCGTGTGCCAATTCAAAAAAACAGGGTTATTCGCACGAGGGAATTGGCCTGGCTTTAACCGATGCCCGCGGAGTTGAAAAGCATTGGCTTGTCGCAATGGAAAATAGCTCGGTGGTTTGGATTGAAAATAAGATTCCCGACCGGATGAACAAGGAGGCAGCCATTTTATTGCAAAGCGAATCAAACCCACAGCTGTATTATTTTTATCATCATTTGTACAAAAATAATTTGGAAATAAAAGACGGGCAGCGAGTAAGACAAGGTCAATTGCTGGGTACTTGTTGGGGGGATGATACCTGGGGATTTGTTCAGTTGAGTTTGCTGAAAAGCGATACAATTCCAGCTTTTGCTGATTGTTTTGCCAATGCTGTAAATTTTTTCCCTCAGCTTTATGAGTTATATTTTAAAAATACCTTTCATTTTTCGCGAACGTTTACGCGCGGCAAAGTTGAGTTTGCCCGCTCGCCTGTAAGCAATGGAAATCAGAAAAATTTGCTGGCTTTTGAAGAATATGCAGGCATGGGATGGCTTTTGGGGGCATGGAATGTAAGCGACAAAGTAATGGCATGCACGAAAGGAGAGCGTGGTAATGCAAGGCTCGGCAAAACTATGTTTAAACACACAAAAGCAGCATGTACCAATCCTGTTGATTATTATGATTTTGAAATAAATGTTAGGAATGGCGTTTACCGTATACGTGCGCAGGTAGGCGATTGCGAGCAAGCATCCTGGCAAAAAGTAGTTTTTGAAGGAATTGAAGCTGTAACCTACGATTTGCCAGCGGGCGAACAAAAATGGACCAATGAACGCGTAGTTAAAGTAAACGACAGAAGGTTAAGCGTTCGTATTTTTGTCGATCCAGAGGATAATAAAATTGCGGGCTTAAGCGAAATTGTCTTTCAGCAGGCCTATTAAAAACGAATAGTCATGCCGGTTTTTACCTGGGTAGTGGTAAACGTTTGATAAAACTGTGCCAGCGCTGGAAGGGCTGTGCAGTGCGAGGGCAATACAATTTCAACTTTATTTTTCTGAAAATATTTAATGGTGTTTTGGGTTTGAACATCTTGCTTTTTAAGGTGAAAACCTCCAATTACTGCTCTTATTTCTTTTATTCCGGTAACAATTTTGGCATATTCGCAAATGTTACATATTCCGGAATGCGAGCAACCGGTTATAACTACCAACTGGTTGTTTACAATTGCAGCCAGCGCTGTATCATCAACAATAAAGTCATCTGTACCATCAGCCAGCATAAAATCAGTGGTTAAGCTTTCAAAGTTATTTTTGCGTGGAATTTCGCCCAGGAAATAGAGATTATTGCTTAGCTTTAATGATGTAGAACTCTCTGTTAGATCAAAATTCTGCAAAGCCTGTTTACGTGATATTTTAAGACCAACAGGGGTGTGGTCAGCTTTTCTAAACCGTTTTGAAAAACTTGCCGGATGCGTGAACAGCTGTTTGTTGCTCAGGTGAATTAACCCATCGCCATGATCCCAGTGTCCGTGGCTTAGTACCACTTTATTTACATCATTGCCGATATCTATTTTTAGTTTTCCGGCGTTTTGTAAAAAAACGTCAGAATGCCCCGTGTCAAATAAAATTTGTTCTTCATCAATTTCAATTAAATAAGACAATCCGTGTTCGGCCAAAAATTTACCTCCGGCCACATTTTCAGTTAAAATAGTTATTGTCATATTTTCGGCTTGCATGGTCTGTTTTTATGAAAAATAGTAATCATTTGTTTATAATTGGGTAAAGTTAGTTAAAATAATTTAGCCTGAATTACATTCTAATATTGACTCGCATTTGCTAATTATTTATTTTTAGATAATCAATAGAATTCTTAAGCATAACAAGTAATCAATAAATATTTTAACATGAGATTTTTAATTATTAGCATCATTTTATTATCAGTATTTTATTCACATGCCCAGGATTGTAAAGGTTTTATTCCTTATAAAACGGGAACAAAATGGGAAATTACCAACTACAATGCGAAAGGAAAACCAACAGGAAGAATAGCTTACGAGTTGAAGAGTAAAGAAAATAACGCCGAAGGTTTGAAGTATACGGTGCAAATGACGTCGTATGACCAGAAAGATAATGAAACGTTTTCGAATACTTTTGAAGCCTGGTGTAAAAACGGTGTTTTTGAATTTGATATGAAACGGTTTATGAGTGGTGAATCGATGCAAATGTTTGGCAATACTGATTGCCAGATTGACGCGTCGGAAATGGAAATGCCTTCCATGTCGGCTGCTGCCGGCACAGTATTAAAAGATGCATCGCTGGCAATTTCAACTTCAGGAGGAATTGGCTTGAATATGACTGTTGATATTAGCGACCGAAAAGTTGAAGCAAAAGAAAAAATTGAAACTCCTGCCGGAGTATTCGATTGTATTAAAATATCGCAATTGATTTCTACCAAAATGATGGTGAAAATTCAAGCCAAATCAATTGAATGGTATGCTGAAGGGGTTGGGATGGTTGCGTCAGAATCCTACAATAAAAAAGGGAAACTGATGGGAACAAGCAAACTTACCCGTTTTGAGAATTAGGAGCAGGAAATAAAGTTCCAAAGTTTGCTTAATTCTTCATTAACAGGATGATCTGGTGCAAATTCGACCACCGATTGTTCTTTTAGCATAGCTTCAACAAACAATTCGGAAAATGGAATTTTGCCAGAGAGCGGAATTCCATTTTCTTTTAAATAGGCCTCCACTTTCGAAGTAAAATCGGTGTTGATATCAAATTTGTTTATTGCGGCAAACAGGGGGACATTAAACGAACGTACGAGTTTTACCAAACGTTTGGCATCGTGTAATCCCGAAACTGTTGGTTCTATTATCAGTAAAACGGCATCGGTACCGGTAATTGAAGATATAGCTGTACATCCAATCCCCGGAGGACCGTCGTTAATAATAAATTGAGCATTTTGTGCCAGTGCCAGTTCTTTCGATTTTTCTCTGATTTGAGTAACCAGTTTTCCCGAGTTTTCTTCTCCAGGTGCCATTTTTGCATGTACCATGGTTCCAAAACGTGTTGTGGAAATAAACCAGCTGTTATTCAGGTTTTTGTTGGTTTTAATTGCATTTGCCGGACAAAGTCGTTCGCATAAACGGCACCCTTCACACTGAAAGGGATTAACTTCAGGCATACCACTTTCGTTTGTAAATATTGCCTCAAAGCGGCAAGCATCAAGACATAATCCACAATTTGTGCATTGGTCCGACAAAATTGTCGCTATCGACCCGCTATCAAATTGGTGTGATTCCTTAACTTCTGGTTTAAAAATTAAATGCAGGTCGGAGGCATCAACATCATTGTCGCAAAAAACAGCACTTTTGCATAAAGTTGCCAGGGCAGCAGTAATACTTGTTTTTCCGGCACCTCCTTTACCACTTAAAATTGTAATTTCTTTCATCTAACTATATTGTTGCTCCCATGTCATGCACTCTGCAAAACCGGTTTTAATTGATCAATTATTGAGTTATAAGTCGTTTCTACCTCAATAGGAATCGACTCAAAAAGCTTACCTGTTGAATACCTTTTTGCATAATTTTTTGAAAAGGGAATCTCACCGAGTAAAGAAATATTGTTCTTTTTCAGGTAGCTAAATACCTTGTTGTTGCCTAATCCGGCCTTGTTAACTATAACGCCAAAAGGTTTTTTAAGATCGTCGAGCAACTCTACTGTAAGTTTTAAATCGTGCAAGCCAAAAGGTGTTGGTTCTGTTACTAAAATTACATAGTCTGCTGTTGCAACTGTTTCTACCACAGGGCAACTGGTTCCGGGAGGAGCATCCAAAAGTGTAATTCCTGTTTCTTGTATTTGTTGTTTTTTTAACTGTTTTATTAGTGCCGTTTGCATTGCCGAGCCTATTTCCAGGCGACCCTCGGCAACCGATTCGCCCTGCGGGGTAGTGTATTCCGAGAGATTTCCGAGTGGCCTCTGTACAGATTTAATGGCATTAAACTCGCAGGCTTCAAAACATGCTCCGCACGAATGACACAGGTCGTAATTAACTTCGGTAAAATGCAGTTTTTTCACAATACTTATTGCATTAAATTCGCACCATTCTACACATTTTTTACAGAAAGTACATTTCTCTCCATCTATTTCCGGTACTTCAGTAAATACCGGTGTGTCTGTTTTTAGTATTGCTCCCGGAAAGAACAAAAGACTGTTGGGTTCTTCTACGTCACAATCGATAAGTTTAACCTTATTGTATTTTTTAGTTAAAAAATGAAGCAGGTTAACACTAACCGTTGTTTTTCCTGTGCCGCCTTTGCCGCTTGCTATTGCAATTTGCATAAAAATTTGCTTTAAAAAATTCCCCGGAGTGTTTCTCCGGGGAATACCGATTTAGTAGCTAACTCCGAGTACCTATAAATAATTAAAAACTCAGAAAGCGCTCTTTTCCATTTGCGCGTATTGTACTATTGTTGTGTTTTTTATAAATGTTTTTTAGTGATCGCAGTAATTGGCTGTAAACTCAATTGATTTCTCGATAAAACCAAGCGCTAATTCCGAAGCACTTAATTTTGGTGCACCTACGAAAACATTTACGTCGTTGTAATTAAATATCTGGATAGCTTTGTGTCCCATTCCTCCGGCAAGAACGTCGGTAACGCCTTTCCCTGCAAGCCATTTTGGTAAAACACCCGGCTCATGGGGAGGAGGAGTAACGTTTTCTTCCTTTACTATTTTCCCATTTTCAATATCAATCAATGCAAAATATTTGCAATGTCCGAAATGTCCGTCTAATATCCCGTTTTCATCAACAGGAACCGCAATTTTTTTCTTCATATCGTGAAATAACCTGATTATTTTTTCATTCGACCGAAACCCATACCCCGGCCTCTTCTGTTACCTCGCCCACTGTTTGTTATAACTGTTTCGTCGCTGCTTTGATTGCGGAACCTGAAACCTCTTCCTCCTCGGCGACCAAAATTCATTACCTGTTCTGCATTTTCAGCAGAGTTGCACCTTCCTTGTTTTCTTCCGGTTTGAGCTCCTTGGCCCATTGGTCCGGTTTGATCTAGTCCTGGCATCTCGTTAATTGTTTTCAATTTTAAAAATCACATCTTTTACATTTAATTCTTCTTCATTTAACTCGATCATCCGGATGTTAAATTTTTCAAGCATATCTTTTGCTTTGGGGCCAAAATGACCTGAAATAATTTGTGTGGCACCTAGTTCTGCAGCCATTTCTGACGATTTTGTGCCTGCTCCACCATTTGAGTTTTTAAAGCTGTTTTCAATAAAATTGGCGGTATGTGTTTCTTTATCGTATACACAGAACCAACCTGCTCGTCCAAAACGCAAATCAAATTTAGCATCTACATTATCTCCTGAAGAAGTAATTATTGTTTTCATTCTACAAAATTGTTTGTTTTCTTTTATTTAACTTATGTTCTTTACAAAGATAAGATAAAATATTTGTAATTGCTAAATTAAAATGAACAAAAGTGCATTAAGTGGGAATGGATTTTGAATTTGATTCAAAATAAAAAAGTTGCAAAACATAACTCTTTATTGTTCTGCAACTTTCTGAATAGTTGAGGAGTATGTTAGCAACTATAGCTCTGATTCTTCTGTTTTCTTTTTAACACGATTAGCAATTAGCAAGGTGATAACTCCGGCAAATATTGCAAATGCACCAATAATTTTCACAATTGCCAGCGCCGAGGTGTATGGCGATGATATTAGAATAATACCAAGGATGATTGAGAAAATACCGCCCCATAACATAGACCGTTCGCCAGTGTTTAAGTTGCGTACTTTTATTCCGGTAATAACGCCTGAAATACCATTGATTAAAGCTACCACACCAAGAAACCACATTAGAAACGAGGTGGTGTAAACAGCGCTTGAAAAGGGCTTTAGTATCACAATAAATCCGGCAATAATACCTAAACTACCGGTAATTAGTCCCCACCACCAATTTTTCCTTATGTTACGTTGTTGCCAGGTATTAAATAAGGTAACTATTCCGTCAATAAGCCAATAAACGCCGAGAATAAAAATTAGAGTGGCTAACGTTGCCTTAGGGAAAATCAGCAGTATTAATCCAACTACAAGCAGCGTAACTCCGCGTGCCATAATTAACTTCCATACGCTCTCAGCCACTTTTTTATTTTTGTTGTCTGTCATTTCCTTTAATTTTTATTGTATTGAAACACGATTAAAGTTAAGTTAAAAAGCCGACATATACCAAGTATAATAAACAGGAAAAGGTTGCCGATTTCCGACAACCTTTTACCAAAACTCCTTTTGCAGTGCAAAAAAGCTTATTCTACTCCTGCTTTTTCAAGGAAAAAATCCAGCGGACAGAACTTTGTTAACGAGGATTGAAGCAAATTCAATCCAACAAATCCTGCCAAACCAAGCCAGTAAATATTAACAAATATGGCTAAAAGAATACTTGTTAAAACTAATATTCCTGCTACTGCACGTATTATTCTTTCTTTCATCTTAATCGTGTTTTATGCTTTTAAATCAAATAATTATTTATACAAATTTTTCAACGGCTGAAATGTAGGCGCTAATCGGACTAACTCCTTCAACCTCTTCATTAAAAGTTCTTATACGTTCTAGTAGTTCGTCGGCTTTATCAGCAGCTAAAAACGTAAAAGAAATAAAGTATCGGTACGGATTTTTCGAGGATCCGAACCAGTTAGAGATATCTGAATTTCCGTCAGCACTTTCCATAAAACCATCAACGGGTAATTCGCTGTAGGAAGTTATTTTAATATCGCGAAAGATCTTTTCCAGCTCGTGGTGGTATGCTTCTGCACTTTGAATAATAATGAATTTCATTAGTTTTCCTCCTTATTAGTTTTATCATTTTCCTGTAACTCCGGTGAAAGGTTTTCTTGTTTTTTCTCCGGGTACTTTTTCTTCTCTGTCATATAATAAATCAGCGGAACAATAATTAGTGTTAAAAATGTAGATGCAATGGTTCCGCCCATAAGAGAAATGGCAAGGCCCTGGAATATCGGGTCAAACAGAATAACCACAGCTCCAATAACCACAGTACCGGCAGTAAGCAGAATAGGAGTGGTACGTACCGCACCGGCCTCAATTACTGCATCTTTTAATGGTATTCCATCTTTTAGCCTGAGATTTATAAAGTCGATAAGCAATATGGAGTTTCGAACCATAATTCCGGCGAGGGCAATTAAACCAATCATTGAAGTTGCAGTAAAGAATGCTCCCATCATCCAGTGGCCTAGCAAAATACCTACCAGCGATAATGGAATGGCCACCATCATTACAAAAGGCACGGTAAAATTCTGGAACCAACCGATTATAAGCATGTAAATAACTAACAGAACTACGGCGAAAGCTGCTCCCAGGTCGCGGAAAACTTCATAAGTAATTTGCCATTCACCATCCCATTTAAGGCTGTAATTGTCTTGAACAAATGGCTGTTCTGTAAATTCTTCATTTAACACATAGCCTTCAGGAAGTTTTATTTGATTCAGGTTTTCACTCATTTCCAAAATACCGTAAACCGGACTCTCCAGTTTCCCGGCAACATCAGCCGTTACATATACCACACGCTTTTGGTTTTTTCGGTAAATACTCTTGTCCTGAATTTCTTCTTTAATTTCAACCACATCACCCAGGGCAACTGTCTGACCGGTCATGCTCATAATATTTACCTTTTTCAGGTCTTCAATACTGGAGCGTTCGTCTTCCGAAAAACGAAGCGCAATGCCCACCTGCTCGTGTTCTTTTTCAGCATACAGCTGTGCAACTTCTTGTCCACCAAGAGCCATTGCCACGCTGTTTACAACCTGTTGTGTTGAAACACCCATCAGTGCAGCTTTCTCTTTAAGTACGTTAAATTTATACTCTACCTGGTCGTCTTCTACCTGCCAGTCGATATCCACCACATCAGCCGTTTCCGAAAATAGTTTTTTCACCTGGCGACCCACTTCAATTTGCTGGTCGTAATCCGGTCCGTAAATTTCGGCAACCAAAGTTGAAAGTACCGGAGGTCCGGGTGGAACTTCTACCACCTTGGCGTTGGCATTAAATTTTTTGGCAAGTTCCTGAATACCTGGGCGCATGGCTTTGGCAATGTCATGACTTTGTACTTTTCGCTCCGTTTTATCAGTAAGGTTTACCTGTATATCGGCTACATTCGACCCGCTGCGTAAATCGTAATGACGTACTAAACCATTAAAATTCATAGGTGAAGCTGTTCCAACATAAGTTTGGTAATTTAATACCTCTTCCTGTTGTGCGATGTAGGCTGCAAGTTCTTTTGTAATTGCGGCCGTACGTTCCAGCGTTGTTCCTTCGGGCATATCTATTACTACCTGAAACTCGTTTTTATTATCAAAAGGAAGCATTTTTACGGCTACCATTTTAAAATAAACCAGGGTCATTGATGCCAATAGAAAAACAGTAATTGTTCCGATGAAAGTCCAGCGTTTCCAAGGTGATTCCAGCATGGGCTTCATGGTTTTGAAATATATTTTGTAAATCGGCGAATTTTCAAGTTTAAATGCCTTTTTTACTTTATCGTCTTTTTCAACCACTTTTAGTAAACGGAATGCCAGGTACGGTGTAATGGTAAGCGCTACCAGTAACGAGAATATCATGGCAATTGAGGCTCCAATTGGCATTGGGCTCATGTAAGGTCCCATTAACCCCGATACGAATACCATTGGCAAAACGGCAGCAATTACTGTAAAGGTTGCCAAAATAGTTGGGTTCCCAACTTCGTCGATTGAGCGCATAGCCGCCTGAATAAATGGCAGCTTTTTCATTTTAAAATGCCGGTGCATATTTTCGGCAATAATAATCGAGTCGTCTACCACAATACCGGTAACAAATACCAATGCAAAAAGTGTAATCCTGTTTAAGGTATAATCAAGAAAATAATAGCTGAACATGGTTAAGGCGAAAGTAATGGGTACCGATAAAAATACCACCAGTCCACCGCGCCAACCCATGGCAAGCATTACCACAAAGGTTACAGCAATTATTGCTCCGGCAAGGTGCATTAATAACTCCGATACTTTGTGTGAAGCTGTTTCGCCGTAATTACGCGTTACATCAACATGTACATCAGCCGGAATTAAATCTTTTTCAAGATGTTTGATTTTTTCAAGAATTTCATCCGATACTTTCATGGCATCGGCCCCTCTGCGTTTGGCAACCGATATAGTAACGGCCGGATATTCGCCTGCAAAATCAGTATTTCGTTCGTCCATGGTTCCAAAGCCAAAATTAACATACTGAATAGGTTCTTCAGGACCATCAAGAATGCTGGCAACCTGTTTCAGGTAAACCGGGCTTCCGCCATGTATGCCAACAACCAGGTTTGAAACGTCATCCGAAGTTTTTAGAAATTCGCCGGCTTCAACCAGGTATTCAACATCGTTTTTATTAAAAGAACCAGTGTTAAGTTGCTGATTGGCAGTTTGAATTTTTTGAGCAATACTTAGGGCATCAACATTGTACCGGGCCATTGCGCCGTTGTTTAATACCACTCGTATTTGGCGCGATCTACCACCAATAACTTTTGTTTCAGATACGTCAGTAACCTGCTCTATTTCGTTGTTTACTTCCTGTGCAATCCGTTTTAACTGGTAATCGTCGTAGTTCTCGCTCCAGAAGGTAAGGCCCAACACAGGAACATCGTCAATTGACCGTGTTTTTACCAGCGGTAAACTTGTTCCGTGTGGCATCTGGTCCATGTGTTTCATAATCTCGTTATACATTTTTACCAACGAGCGTTCAATGTCTTCTCCCACATAAAACTGAACGATAAGCATTGCCTGGCCCGGCATTGAGGTAGAATAAACATATTCAACCCCGGGAATGTTGGCAACAACTTTTTCAAGCGGTTGCATTACGCGCGATTCAATTTCTTTTGGGCTTGCTCCGGGGTAGCGAAAGAAAATGTCAGCAATTGGTACATCAATTTGCGGTTCTTCTTCGCGTGGAGTCAGGTACGAGCTGTAAATACCGATTGCCATAAAAGCAATCATTAACAGCGGCGTTAATTTCGAATTTATAAATTGTTTGGCTATTCCGCCAGCAAATCCTGTCTTCATAGTTGTATTCTTAATTGTTAGCAACTAAAGCTCCGTCAAAAAGCTTGCTTTCAGTTGATTCAATATATTCTTCACCATCACTTAATCCGGAAATTATTTCAATCTTGTTTCCAAATGTTTTTCCGGTTTTTACCCAGCGCAACAGGGCATTACCACTTTGGCTTACGGCATAAATACCAACTAACTGTCCGCGGTGTACCAAGGCATTTTTATCC
Organism: uncultured Draconibacterium sp.; assembly: GCF_913063105.1. Lineage (GTDB taxonomy): Bacteria > Bacteroidota > Bacteroidia > Bacteroidales > Prolixibacteraceae > Draconibacterium. The sequence goes on from NZ_CAJXYQ010000010.1 coordinate 104,817, forward strand.
ACAAGAATTCGTTTCTGTGTGCCGTGCTTAAACAGTACCTCGGCATACATGCCGCTGTAAAGTTTAGCTGAACAATTTTCAGGTATTGTTACCAAAACTTTAGCCTGGTATTGGTTGCCGGTATTGGTGGTTGACGGGTTTATCTCTACTATTTTTCCATCCAGCTCGGCTTCAACTGCAGTAAATTTAACTTTAACCGCATCGTTTAACTTTACTTTTGCAATATCGGCTTCGGGTATACGTGCAATTACTTTCCACTGCGACGGACTTTCCATGCTTAACAGTGGCATTCCCGGGTTAGCCATATCGCCTTCCTGTACAAATTTACTGGTGATAACACCGCTGTATGGTGCGCGAATTAGAGCATAACGCATGGTTTCTTCCACTTCTTTTTCCATTTGCTCAATGGCTGCCAAACGGGCTTTGGCCATGTTGTAGTGGGTGCGTATGTCATCCATTTCTTTATCCGATGCACTTTCGGCTGCATAAAGGGCTTCAAATCGTTTCAGGTCTTTTTCTGCGCTTTCAAAAGCTGTTGTTGCTTCCACTTTATTGGCTTCCACCTGTGCTTTTTTTGCTAAAATATCCTGGTTTCTGATTTGAACCAATAAGTCGCCGTTACTAACCTTTTGCCCGGGTTTTACATAAATACGGCTTATCTGTCCCATAATTCGGGTACTTAGGTTACTTTGTTTATCGGCTTCAAGTTTGCCTGAGAAACTATGCATAACAGGGTAATCGGCCAATTTTGCCAGTGTGGTTTGAACTGTAATTTTTTCTTGTTTTGTGGTTGAATTATCTTTTTCTTTTTTACCACATGAAATTGCAATTATTGATAGTAATGCAACAGCAATAATAAATTTTGATTTTTTTAATTGTGCTTTCATTTTGTATGGCGTTTATTCGTTAATATCTTGTTCAATTAGCAGTTCCATTTGAAAAATGGCCTGTTTATAATTATATATTGATTGAATGTATTCAAGTTCTTTTTGCGAGGTTAAGGCTTCTGCCATCAGTAAGTCGGCTGTTTTTTCCAAACCTTGTTTAAAACGATTGGTTCTGATTCTTAATGATTCATTGGCTTGTTCCTTGGCCAGTTTACTCGATTGAATTCGATTGTAATTTAAGGTCATTTTGCGCGTAGCCCGGTTTATTTCAACCTGGCTTTTCGAAAGGTAATCTTCGTAGTTGTACCTGGCTTCATCCAGCTGAGCACTTGCATGCTGTATGGCTCCGGTATTTTTATAACCGTTAAACAAACTCCAGCTTAATGATGCTCCAACCATATAATTATTGGCAGAGGTTCCAAATAGATTGTCATCATTCCATTCCACAGCACCAAATGCATTTAAACGTGGAATAAACTTCATTTTATTTGATTTTACCATGTTTTCGCCGGCCTCTATTTGTTTTTGATAGGCCATCATATCGGAACGGCTTTCAAGATTTACCGTATTTTGGTCGATAATAACCTGCATTGGCGGTTGAATCAGCGAGTCGGTTGTTTCAATCTGCTCGCTAAACTCAAGCCCTAATAAATGAGCAAGAAAATCGTTAGCCGTTTGTTGCTGGTTTTTTGCTTCCAGTAGTTGATTTTTACGTTCTTCAAGCCTAACGGATGCTTCAAGTACATCTGCCTCTTTGGCAAATCCCTGCTCGGCATTGTCTTTTGTTAGGCGCAGTGCTTCGTTGGCAACTGCTACAGATTTTTCCAATACCTTAACCGACGACTCTGCCAGCTCCAGCATGAAATACGCGTTTTTTACCTCGTACCGAATGTTTAATTTAACACGGTTACTTTGAAATGATAGAGCATCCAACTGATTTTTTGCAGCCTTTCTGGCATAAATTCCATCGAGATTAAGCAGCGGTTGTTGCAGTTCCAATTTGGTTTGGAAATTCTCCATCGTTCCCGGATCATTTAGCAAATCAGGATTAAAATCTGATTCTTGCACAATTTCCTGCTTCAGTTTAAAACCAAAGGCAGATAAAGGATCGTTTGTAGAAACACCGGTATGACTGGCTTCAAGTCCAGGGAGGAACACTGAATTGGTCATGCGGTATTGGGCACGTGCTGCCTCAATGCGGGCTTCTGCACTTTTTACATTTAGGTTGTTTTCGTCAGCCAGGGTTAAAGCTTCACTTAAACTCAATGGTCTTGGTTGGGCCATTAAAATTGCCGGTGTGATTAGCAGCAATAAAAATACGTAATTGAATTTTTGTGTTGACATATTATTAATCGTTTTTGATTCTTTTTCACTGCAAATATATGTTATTAAATATAAATATCTATATAAATAGATATATAAATAATTTATCAGTCATACTTTTAATCTATTAGCTTGTTAAGCTGCGGAATGGTGGCGATACTGCGCTTATGAAAAAAGGCTGTTGCAATCAAAATACTGATTCTGTTAATTCTTAGTTTACAGTGCAGTACGGAGTTTTTAATGTCTGGGTTTCAGTTTTTGTAAGGATATATTTGAAAAAATATACAAACTGTTAAACATTATCTCAATGTTAAAAAATTGAGATAATGTTCAATATAGCTCGTGTTGGGGGTACAACTGCTAATAATTGGGTAAAAGGTTTGGAGGATGTAGTAAGGCGGTTTACTTAAAGGATTGCTGCAAGGCTACCATTTTTATGGCTGTTACAGCTGCTTCGTCTCCTTTATTGCCAAGTTTACCGCCGGCGCGATCAAGTGCTTGCTGCTCGTTGTTGGTGGTTAGTACGCCAAAAATAAACGGTTTGTTATACTTCAGATTTAAATCTTTTGTACCCTGGGTAACACCTTCGCAAATGTAGTCGAAGTGGCGGGTATCGCCCTGAATAACACAGCCCAGCAAAATAACCGCATCAACGTTATCCATTTCTGCAAAAAACTGTCCGCCCAAAGGCAGCTCAAAAGTGCCAGGAACATATTTTACTGAAATATTATCATCGGTAGCACCATGTTTTTTTAAGGTATCGACAGCTCCATTGGCCAATGCCGAAGTTATTTCCCAATTCCATTCTGCCACAACAATGCCAAAACGCATATTTTCTGCCGTTGGTACCGAGTTTATATCGTATGCTGATAAGTCTTTTGTTGCCATAATTTAATTGTTTAAAATTGCGCCGGGCGCAATATGTATTTCTACAAACAAAAAACCCCTCAGAAGAGGGGTGTAACTATCATTTGAATTGTTTTGTTAATTCAATTTTGTTTTAATGCGTGCGATGTACCGATCGGCATTTGTTCCTTCTGTAGAAGTCGGATATTTTTCCTTAATCTCCTCATACAAAGCCAGTGCATTTTCCAACTCATCCATCGACTCCAGCAGGTTTGCCGCTTTCATCATATAAACCGGAGTGGTAAGTTCATTGTCGGTTACTGCATATGCCTTTTTGTATTGTTTTAATGCTTTGTCGCTTTCACCCAATTCAAGAAAAGCGTCTCCTTTAGCTCCTTCGGCTACCGGTGCAAGCAACAAATCATCAGTTTTAAAATCGTTCAAATAATCAAGTGCTGCTTCATAGTCTCCCATGTACAGGTAAGAAATACCGGTGTAGTATTTTGCACGATTAGCTGATTTTGTTATTCCGTAATCATCAATAATATCCAAAAACCCAAGGTAATTTCCATCGCCATTAATGGCCAGGTTAAATGAGTCCTTTGCAAAATAATTCTCGGCCATAAACATTTGCGAGATAGCCTCGTCCTCTTTTGGTTGTAAATAAAACTTATTAAAACCAAGGTACAAGGCAACAACTACAATTACACCACCAATTGCGTAACTGATGATTTTTGAGTTGTCTTCGATAAACTGTTCCGTTTTTGTTAACGCGCTTTCAAGTTCTTGTAAATTATCGGCCTGTTCTACATTCTTCTTTGCCATTTCTGTCTTTTTCAAAATTGTGCCGCAAAAATAGCTTTTTTTTCAAAACTGCTTCTGCAATGCCACTATTATTTTGCAGAATAATCAACATAAACCTGTTATTAACTGCTTTTTGTCAACATTTCGGAAATGTGCAGGCATTTTATTTAGTTTTGTGGCAACGAATGTAAATACATTGCTAATGTATATTGAAGAGATTTTAATTGTAAATTTTAAAAATATCCTGGAAGTAAAAGCTGTTTTTTCTCCTAAACTGAACTGTTTTATCGGAAAAAACGGGGCTGGCAAAACAAATATGCTCGATGCAATCTATTACCTGTCGTTTTGCAAAAGTTTTTTTAATGCAACCGACCAGTTAAATATTAATCACGAAGAGAGCTTTTTTATGCTAAACGGAAGTTATGCGCGGAAAAGTTCGAAGGAGATTATAAATTGTGGTTTGCAAAAAGGACAGAAAAAACAGTTTAAACGAAATACCAAGGTTTATAAGAAATTACAGGAACATATTGGCTTGTTACCCCTGGTAATGATTACACCATCGGATGTGAACCTGATTTTAGGGGGAAGCGACGAACGTCGAAAATTTATGGATGGGGTTATTTCGCAATACAACCAGGCCTATCTTGATGATCTTTTAAAATACAACAGGGCATTGGTTCAACGCAATAATTTGTTAAAGCAATTTGTAGCTGAGCGGTATTTCGACGAAGATTTGCTGGGTATTTGGGATGATCAATTGATCGAATACGGATGCCGTATTCATGATGAACGGAAAAAATTTGTGGAGAAGTTAATCCCGGTTTTTCAGCGCTACTATAATTATATTTCGCAAGGTAATGAGGTCGTAGAACTAGTCCATCAGTCGGACCTTTACGATGCTGATTTTAAAACGATGCTAAAGGCGGCTTTGCCAAAAGACCGGATTGTACAGCATACCACCGTAGGAATTCATAAAGATGATTTACAGTTAAAAATTGGTGAGTATCTTATAAAAAAGCTCGGGTCGCAGGGGCAAAAGAAAACTTATCTTGTGGCGCTAAAACTGGCCCAGTTCGATTTTATAAAGGAAATTTCGGGGCAAAAACCGATTTTATTACTGGATGATATTTTCGACAAGCTGGATCACCACCGGGTAGAGCAAATAGTTACTGCTGTAGCAGGCGAACAGTTCGGTCAGATTTTTATTACCGACACCAATCGCGAGCATTTGGATACCATTATAAAAAAAATGGATGCCGATTATCGGATATTTAATGTTGAATCAGGAAAAGTAGAATTGGCAAAATGAGAAGAAGCAATACGCAGTCGTTAAGCGAAGTGTTAAAAGAGTTTATCGAGCAAAACCGCATGGAACGAAAGCTTAAAGAGGTTGATATCGTGCAGGGATGGGAAAACTTGCTCGGAAAAACCATTGCACGCTATACCCGCAATATTTACATCAGGAACCAGGTTTTATATGTTGAAATTACATCGAGTGTAGTTAAAAATGAGTTGTTTCTGATGCGAGAAGAAATTTGCAGGCGCATTAATTCCAATGCCGGCGAAGAAATTATAACCCGAATTGTTTTTAAATAACAGGTAAGCAATGAATATAGACGATTTAAATGAAAATTTTGGAGTAGAAGGAGAAGTGTGTTTTATGGAGTTGGAGGGCGACCTTCCATTTATTACCGTAACCAATAAATACGCTGAAGCGGATATTTGTTTATATGGTGCACAGATAACTGGTTTCAGACCGGCAGGTACCACTGATGTTTTATGGATGAGCCCTTACAGTGTTTTTGAAGTGGGTAAAGCCATACGCGGCGGAATTCCCGTTTGTTTTCCATGGTTTGGTCCGCACGCCGAAAATGCAGATTTTCCGCAACACGGATTTGCACGTACATCGATGTGGCAGGTGCTGGAAGTAAAAACTCTTGAAAAAGGAGAAACTTCTGTTGCTTTACAGCTAAACAATTCGGCTCAAACCCAAAAATTCTGGCCACACGAATTTGCGGCTAAAATGATATTTATAATTGGCAAATCATTGTCGGTAACGCTTGAAGTTAGCAATACTTCCACTCATGAATTTTCGTACACTGCTGCCTTGCACAGCTATTTTAACCTTTCAGGTGTTGAAAACATCAGCATCGAGGGGCTGGAAAATACATCCTACGAAAACCAGCTGGATGGTAAACGTTACACACAGGGCGAAAAATTATTGGGAATTTCGGAAGCTATTACCAGGCATTATTTTAATACAACTGCTGATTGTGTAATTACCGACCCTTATTTTAATAGAAACATACGTATTGGAAAAGAAGGCAGTAAGTGTTCAACCGTTTGGAACCCATGGGCAGCAACCTGCAAACAGATGAGTGATATGCCAAATAATGCCTACGAAACATTTGTTTGCCTTGAAACGGTAAATAATATCAACGACAAAATTGTACTGGCGCCGGGACAATCGCATGGCACAACAGCAATTATCAGCATAGAGTAATTAGTCGTAAAAACGTTCGAAAGTCGAAAAGAAAAAATCGGCCTCGCGCTTTGCATTTTCATCACTGTCGGCACCATGAACCGCATTTTGAGTAACACTGCAGGCAAACATTTTGCGTACGGTTCCTTCAGCCGCATTATCGGGATTAGTGGCACCAATCAGTTCGCGGTAATCAGCAATTGCATTTTCTTTTTCAAGAATGGCGGCAACAATAGGCCCCGAGCTCATAAATTTTACCAGTTCATCGTAAAAAGGTTTTCCCTGGTGAACTTCGTAAAACGAAGCTGCCTGCGTGCCCGACATGCGTGTAAGCTTCATCGCCCGAATTACAAAACCGGCTTCATTTATCATTTTCAGAATTGCGCCAACATAATTTTTTTTAACCGCACCGGGTTTAATCATGGTAAAAGTTACGTTTCCAGCCATCTTTTAATTTTTAAATGTTCGTATTCCAATTCTTACAACAACAGCAAATCGCTTTTGCTCACTTTTTTAATAAAATACTTGTCTTCTACAATATTAACAAAAATTGGGTTACATACGTTTTCGGGCGAAGCTAGATTTTTTATCTTTGCCAATTCTAATTTTTTGATATTTTGAAAAATACTGAAATAGAGATTATTACGTCAATAAGTACATTGCTTAAAGCAAAGGCTTTAAAGATTGCAATTGTGCCACACGAAAATCCTGACGGTGATGCCATAGGCTCGGCTCTGGGCCTGGGACAGGTACTTAAAAACTACGGGCACGAAGTAAAGGTTTTGTCGCCAAATAGTTATCCTGATTTTTTAAAATGGTTTTCGGCTGAAGTGCCCGTGCTGATGTATAACGAGGATAAGAAAACAGCTAAAAACTGGTTGAAAGTGGCAGATGTAATGATTTGCGTTGATTTTAATGATGCCAGTCGGGCAGGAATATTGGAAAAGAAAATTCTGGAGTTCCCGAATAAAAAAGTGATGATCGATCATCATCCGTACCCCAAAGAATTTTGCGATTTTAGGATTTCGGAAACTTCGTATAGCTCAACTGCTGAACTGGTTTATGATGTTTTATGCAAAGCTGGTTTTCAATCGTACTTTTCGCAAAGCGCAGCAGAAGCATTGTATACCGGCATATTAACCGATACCGGAGGCTTTAGCCACAATATTTCAAAAAATACATTCAGGGTGGTGGCAGAGCTCTTAAATTACGATATCGAAACCGATAAAATTCAATCAGCTGTGTTTCATAACTTTTCGGCCGACCGAATGAAGCTGCTAGGTTTCTGTTTGAACGAAAAAATGCAGGTGTTCCCGGAATACAGAGCTGCGGTGATAAGCATTAGTAAAAAGGAACTGGAACATTTTAATTTTCAGCCCGGCGATACCGAGGGCTTTGTAAATTACCCTTTATCTATAAAAAATATAGTGTTTAGTGCGTTGTTTATTGAAAAAGACGACTTTGTAAAAGCTTCATTCCGCTCTAAAGGTGATTTTCCGGCCAATGCTTTTTCCGCTGAAAACTTTAACGGAGGCGGGCATCTTAATGCCGCAGGAGGGGAGTCGGAATTGAGTTTTGAGGATACATTAACAAAGTTCGCGCAACTTTTACCCCGGTATGCGCATCAATTGTTGAAGACAACAATTTAAAAATGGTAAAAATGAATTTGAAATTAATTACAAGATTTTTATTGGCGAGTATTATCGGTTTAGCTTTATGGGCATGTGTTGACGAAAGCGAAGATTATGTGCCGCCGACAAAAGCTGAAGAAGCAGCTCTTTTGAGCGAGTATTTAGATACCCTGCAAAACAGAGGGCTTGATATTGATACGACCTCCATGGGGGTGTATTATATAATTGATTCAGTAGGTAATGGTAATTACGCATACGCAGGCGATACCTGTGTAGTAAAATATACCGGCTTTTTTCTTACGGGAGATGTTTTTGATACTTCAGGAAGCAACACCTTCCAATTTGTATTGGAAGGTGACAACCTTATTGAAGGTTGGACTGATGGCATGAAAGTAATTGATGAAGGAGGAAAAGCCTACCTGATTGTGCCTTCGGAACATGCCTATGGAACAAACGGGGTAATGGATTACTACGGAAACTATTCAATTCCGCCAAATACTTCGCTTGTTTTTTACATCGAGATGGTGGAAATCAAACCACTTGATTAAATTTGCAGGATATAGTAGAAAGACAAACTGTTTGTAATAGAAAATAATTAAAGGTCAGATGAAGAAAACACTGTCATGGATTTTGTTATTGTTGGGTGCTGTAGGATATTTAGCCTGCGATGATGGAATAGATTACGAAAAAATGAGGCAGGAAGAATTAGCCCTGCTGGAAGAATACATTAACGAAGTTCATCCGGATGGCGAGCCAACAGCATCCGGGCTTTATTATTTTAACGAGAGCGGAACCGGCGAAGGAGACACGATAAAAACCGGCGACCGGGTACAGTTGTATTATGCAACCTGGTCGTTAATTGATGGCCCCGACAGCATTTTGGTTGACGAAACAAATGGTTATTTAGATGGCCACAGGTACGAACCTTATGAAGTAATTGTGGGGGCAGGACAGTCGATTACAGGACTGGAAGAGGCCTTGTTATACATGCAGAAAGGAACAAGATCGCACCTGGTTATTAATTCTGAGTTAGCCTATGGTCAGCAAGGTTCCGGAACTCTTATCGGAGCTTTTCAAACCATTTTAATGGAAGTGGAAATTTACAAGGTTATTCCATTTGAATTTAACGAAGACGAAGAGTAATAGTCTTGTTTACAGTTTTTTATGAACAGAGCCCAGCTGTTAAAAAAATTACTTCCCGGTTTTATTCCTCTTTTTGTTTTTATCGCTGCCGATGAAATTTGGGGGACTAAAATCGGGTTGTTAGTTGCCATAGGTGTTGGAATTGCCGAAATGTTGTGGATTGCTGTTAAAGAAAAGCGATTCGAGAAATTTGTTCTTTTTGATACTTTACTGCTGCTCGTGCTTGGTGGGGTTTCCATTTTACTCGAAAATGATATCTTTTTTAAGCTAAAACCCGGATTAATTGAACTGATTCTGGTGGCGATTTTAGCCATATCGGCATTTTCAAAAATAAATGTTATTGGATTAATGGGGCAGCGTTATATAAAAGATGTAACGTTTGATGATGCTCAAATACAGCAAATGCGCCACAGCATAAAAGTGCTGTTTTTTATTTTTTTGGGGCATACTATTCTGGTTTTTTATTCGGCTTTTTATATGAGTAAAGAAGCCTGGGCCTTCATTAGTGGTGGCTTGTTTTACATTATTTTTGGTGTGTACTTTTTATATGAATTTGTTCGTCAGCGTATGAAGCAGAAAAAAATGCAGCAATCACTCGAAAATGAGGAATGGGTGCCATTGGTTGACGAGAACGGAAAGGTGACAGGGCAGGCCCCACGCAGCAATGTGCACGATGGCAGCAAACTTTTACATCCGGTGGTGCACTTGCATGTGTTGAATAAGAATGGAGCCATTTTACTGCAAAAACGTCCGCAACACAAACTCATTCAGCCCGGGAAATGGGATACAGCAGTTGGAGGGCACATTACAGCAGGAGAGACCATCGAACAGGCCCTGAAAAAGGAAGCTTTTGAAGAAATTGGCTTAAAATATTTTTCAGCCAAATTGCAAAAGGTGTACAAATGGGAATCTGAGGTGGAGTCGGAACTTATTTATCTTTTTACCACGTACAATACAAAAGGTATCGGAATTCAGTCGGATGAAGTGGATGAGTTAAAATTCTGGACGAAAAACCAGGTGGCGAAAAACATTGGAGAAGATGTTTTTACCCCTAATTTTGAACACGAATTTAAGTTGTTGAAGGAAATGGGTATTCTACTTCCGTAATGGCAATTGAGCGATAAGCTTTTTATCTTAAGTAATTGATTATCCCAACAAAAAAATTACCGGTTGTTTATGCAAATCGGGCACTCCGCCTTTTTTCCATTCCTGAATAGTTTTGGTTTGAATAAATTCTTTTTCGCCGGTAATATTAGCTGCGATGCACAACAGGGTTGATTGCGAGCAACCTTTTAAAACATCGGCAACCAGCTGGTTATTTCGATAAGGCGTTTCGATAAAAATTTGTGTTTGCTGCGTATTTTTTATGGTTTTTTCCAGGTTTTGTAATTCACGTATGCGTTCTTGTGGTTTTACAGGTAAATAACCTTTAAACGCAAAATTCTGTCCATTCATTCCCGAAGCCATTAGTGCCAGTAAAATAGATGAAGGGCCCACAATAGGAACTACTTTTATGCCCCGTTTATGTGCCATTTTTACTATTTCGGCGCCCGGGTCGGCAACACCGGGGCAACCTGCTTCCGAAATTACAGCAACATCATTTCCATCAACCACAGGTTTTAAAAACTTTGGTAAATCGGCGGCATTGGTTCTTTTATTAATCTCAAAAAAGGTACATGCGTCAATATCAATTTCGCGGTTAACCTGTTTCATAAACCGGCGTGCTGTTCGAATATTTTCAACAATAAAATATTTTGTATTTGTTAGAATTGAGCCAACCTGTGCAGGTAAAACAGCCTGCCAGTCGCCTTCAGCCAATACATTCGGAACCAAATAAAGTGTTGCCATTTCGTAAAATGATTTTTGCAAAAGTAGTTATAATAGTTGTTTCACCATTGCTTTTGTTAATTTTGCGGCAAATGGCAAATCCTTCAATAAAAATTAAAGCAACACTACTCGGAACCGGAACCTCTCAGGGGGTGCCTGTGGTTGCCTGTAACTGCGACGTTTGTGCTTCAGAAGACCCGAAGGACAAGCGACTTCGTTCGTCGCTTTTGCTTACCATAAACCAGCAAAATTTTGTTATTGATGCCGGCCCGGATTTTAGGCAACAAATGTTACGCGAACAGGTGGAGTCCTTACGTGCCATTTTGCTAACCCACGAACATGTCGACCATATCTTTGGACTCGACGACATTCGCTCGTACAATTGGATACAGAAAAATCCGATGGAAATTTATGCTGAGGAGCGGGTGCAAAAAGCCATTAAACGCATTTTTAATTATGTGTTTGCCAGTTTTAAATATCCGGGCATACCGAAGATGCATCTCAAGTCAGTAGATGGCCGCTTGTTCGCTATTGATGGCATTGAGTTTATGCCCATTAGATGCTGGCACCATAAATTGCCTGTGTATGGTTATCGGGTGGGGGATTTAACCTACATTACCGATACTAATTTTATTGAAGAAAGCGAACTTCAAAAAATTGCCGGAACAAGAGTACTGATTATAAATTGCCTGCGAAAGGAAAAGCACCTTTCGCATTTTAACCTTGATGAAGTTTTGGCAATTGTTAATCGGGTAAATCCAGATCAAACGTATCTAACGCACATTAGCCACGCTTTTGGAAAGTATGAAACCGTACAGGCTGAATTACCCGATAATGTTTTTCTTGCCTACGATGGATTAGAGCTGGAGCTGTAATCAGCACTCTGCCATTGCATCATAAATTTTAAAACAGTTTGCAAGAAAAGTACAGGTGTTTGCTGTGCTTTAGTCTTTTTGTTTTAGCCAGGGCAGACTAACCAAAATTGCCGAAACCAGGTAGATTAAACCCGCAAAAATTAATGCTTTGTTTAAACTTATATTGTCGGTAATCCAGCCCAGCAACGGCCCAATTCCGGCAAAAGCAATCCGAATAACAAAATTGCGAACCGAAAGCATGGTGGCCCTTACTTCGCTGGCAGTGTGTTCGTTAATGTAATTTTTTAAAATAGGAGTTGCAATTCCACGTACCAGGTAAAACATAAACAGAAAAACAAAGCCCCCGTACGATACCTTAATTCCTGACAATATGTAACCAGCAGTGAGCAAAATGATAATGAATAGAATTGACCACTTTTTTCCTAAAAATAGCTCAAATTTATAGGCAAATACGCTTGATATACCCACCGTTAGGTTTAGGGCTGTCCAGAATACACCAAACAATTCAACGGGCAAATCAATGGCTTTAAAAAAGGGTTGTACAAACCAGGCAAATGTTAAGGTGGCCGTTCCGGTAACAGCTGATAATAGAATGGCTACACGCAGGTTTTGGTTACTAATAAAAGTGTCGCGAATATTTTTAACTAACTTTTTTATGGAATGTACATGTTCGGTTGTATGTATTTTGGGTTCAACCATAGTTATTGCCACCGGAATGGCAAGAGCCGCCACCGCAAACTGAAAGTAAAATGGTGTACGAAAACTAATAGCGGCCAGCAGGCCGCCTATAACTCCGGCTATGGCCTCTGCAAAGTTGCCTGCCGAGGTAATCCGTCCTTCTTCCCGCACATATTTATTGGTTTTGTTATCGGCTTTTAAACTATCGTAAAGCATGGCCGAGTCGGCTCCCGAAACAAAAGAATGTCCAATTCCAAGGATAATTTCGGCAATAACAAATGCCCAAAAACCATACGAGAAACTGTAAATCAGAAAACCGGCACTCCCCAATATGCTACCCAAAACGAGCGTTTTTTTACGTCCCCAAACATCTGCCATCCAGCCCGATGGTATTTCCATGGTAACAATGGCAACCGAATAAATGGCTTTTAGTACAAACAATTCGTAGGTGCCCATGCTGTTGCTTTCTATAAAAAGCAGCATAATGGGCATAACCATATTAAACCATTTCGAGATTTTTACCAGGTAGAGCCGCGGTATGTTTTTGCTGAAGTTTGTCATCCGGTTAGCCGCAAAAATAGTGTTTCATTTCAATTTGCCGAGTATTTACCTATGCGCTTGTAATTATTAAGATAAAACACAAAAATGCTTTTAATTTGAAAGTAGAATTATATTTTTGCTTTCACAGACAAGACAACTTAAAAGTATTAACCGCACATAATTGGTGCAGAAAATATGAGGAGCCTGTGCATTTAATGAGGCATTCACATATTTTTCGTAAAAAAAATTTGTAATGAAACTTACAATACCAGAAGGCTATCAGTCGGTTTTAGACGTGCAGCAAACCGAGCAGGCCATTAAATTAATTAAAGACTTTTTTCAGCAAAACCTTTCATCCGAACTGCGTTTGCGAAGAGTAACAGCTCCCTTATTTGTAAAACAGGGCACCGGTATTAACGATGATTTAAATGGGATTGAACGCCCGGTTTCTTTTCCGATGAAAGATTTAAACGAAACAAAGGCAGAAATTGTACAATCGTTGGCCAAATGGAAGCGCATGGCTTTAGCCGACTTAAAAATTGAAAAAGGATTTGGGCTTTATACCGATATGAACGCTATTCGCCCTGACGAGGAATTAACAAATATTCATTCGTTGTATGTAGACCAGTGGGACTGGGAACGTGTAATTGGAGCCGAGCAGCGCAATCTCGATTTTTTGAAGTTTATCGTGCGTAAAATATATTCGGCGATTGTACGTACCGAGTTTTTGGTGTGTGAAACATATAAAGAAATTGAAGCTGAATTGCCTGAAGAGATAACCTTTATCCATGCCGAAGAGTTGGCTGCAAAATATCCCGAGCTTACCCCTTTCGAGCGTGAAACCATTGAAGCTAAAAAACGCGGAGCTATTTTCGTTATCGGAATTGGTGGCGAAATGCCAAATGGCGAAATACACGATGGCCGTGCCCCCGATTACGATGACTGGAATTCGCCAACAGTAAATGGCTGTAGAGGTTTAAACGGCGATGTTATTTTGTGGAACAATGTTTTAGACCGTGCTTTTGAAGTATCGTCGATGGGTATTAGAGTGGATAAGGCGGCTTTACTTGAACAGTTAAAAATACGAAATGCCGAGGAACGAAAAGAAATGTTGTGGCACCAAAAATTGTTAAACAACGAATTGCCATTAACCATTGGTGGTGGTATTGGACAGTCGCGTTTGTGTATGTATTTTTTGCGTAAAGCTCATATTGGCGAAATTCAATCGAGTATCTGGCCCGATGAGATGATTGAACAGTGCAAGGATACAGGTATAAACCTGCTGTAAAAACAACGAGAAATCAGTAACTTATTAAGCGTATTGTGTTTTTTGCCGCTTATTTTAGATACTGAAATTTGTTTTTTGAATTTTGATTTATACTTTTGCACCGCAAAATATAAGGCTGCCCCGGTAGCTCAGCTGGATAGAGCAACTGCCTTCTAAGCAGTAGGTCATGGGTTCGAATCCCGTCCGGGGTACAAAAAGAGAGTTGAATGGTAATTCAGCTCTCTTTTTTTTGCCTATAAAGTGTGTGCATAAACCTATTGAAAATTAATGGAACAAAATAAAGGCTCAGGTAATGCGCCTTTATAAAATGAAAAAAACCACTTTTAATTGTAAATGAATAATTGAAAAATGAGGGTAGGACTTTATGGACGCTTTTTGAAGATGATTGATATTTTTACAAACCCCTAAACACAAAACCAATCAAAAAGTACGTCCTACCCTTATCATTTATCAATTTGTTTAGATTAGTAGATAAGTACTAAATCCACAAGCAATATATGAAAATAAAAGACAAAAGAGAGCTTTATTTCTTTTTTTTTACTGTAAAATTGCAGGTGATGTTTGTAAGTATTTAGTAGTGTGGCGTTTGGGAGTCTAAAAAAGTAAGATGCTCACAGTTTTTTAAAAGCAAATAATGACTTTAAAGTCTGAAAAAACATACTGTTAAAGCAATAGGAAGGAGTAAATTAGTACAAACCAACGCATTGAATGTTTCTGATTTGTAAAATGAAGATCACAAATATTTAACGAATGTGAATTTTATCTAAAATCATTCCAGATAAGCTTGCTATTCTCAAAAATCAATCTATATTTGCCTTAAACAAATTCGGCAAGAATGAACATTGATTCAAGAAATACAAATTCTTTTACTGCAGCAAGCTGCTGCAGTGCAATGTTTATGTCGTCTATGTTTATGTCTATGCGCTAGCCTTCAATCGATGGTCGGTCGTTGTTTGAAGGCATTCTGTACAAGCGTTAATTATTTCACAAAACAATTTTAAACTACATTTTATGTCGGATAAGGTTATTCGATTTGGAGGAAGCCATATAGGTAACCCAAAAGCATTAGCAAACTTACAAAGCTGGTTGAAAAACGATGATAGCAGAACCTATGTTGTTGTTTCAGCTATCCCTGAATTGCTTCAGCTTATTAATTCAAAACTCGATTCGGTTTTTATTAAGGAATTGGACGAAGTTGAGTTAATAGCTGAATTAAGAGGATTTTACGAGCAGGTTACTGCAGCCGAAGCATCGGCAGCATTTAACCAATTGGCCAAACAGTTGAGTGGTTTACTAAAAGGCATCAGCCTGATTGGTGACTATTCGCCCGCATTAAGAGACCAGGTTTTAAGTTTTTCCGAAAAATTATCGGTAGAAATTTTAGCCGCAGTATGGTCGGGGGCCCATATATTACTTCCTGAAGAAATTGGCTTGCTGGCTTCTTCCGACTTTGGTAATGCTACGTTTTTGTCGCTTAACACCTATGCAATCAGTCAATTAGAAAAAGGTGTCTACCTGGTTCCCGGTACCTACGGAATTACAGATTCTAATAAAGTGGTGCGAACCGGTAAAACTGCGGCTGATTATACTGCAGCTTTCTTTACACGAGAACTGGGAGTTAAAGCGCTTAAACTATGGGGGCTTGATAACGATTTTCAACGCGCCAACCCTGGCATTATAAATTCTCCTGAAATTATTGGTCGATTAACTTATGCCGAAGCCAGTGAATTAGCCTATTTCGAGCACTACTCTTTTCATCCTCGAACAGTGGAACCGCTGGAACACGAACACATTCCAATTCAGGTAATAGATGCTGCCTCGGCAGATGGAAAGGTGACCACAGTGATAAACACTGAAACCTGGGTAGAAGAGCAAATTGTAAAAAGTGTAGCCTGCACCGACGATATTTCGTTGCTAAAACTCGATGGTCCGGGTGTTGGATTAAAACCGGGTATTTTGGCAAAAGTAACTTCGCAGCTCAATAATGCCGGGGTAAACATTAAATCAGTTATTACTTCACAAACTTCAATTAATTTTATTTTAAGTGAAGAAAATGGTACGAAAGCCATGAACCTGATTAACGATCTTGGGTTCTCGGCAGTTACTGATATGGCTGTAATTACCGATGTGGCACTTATTGGTATTGTTGGGCACGGGATGCAACAGGCCTATGGTGTTTCGGCCAAAATATTTGCTGCCGTAGCCAATAATAAAATAAATGTGATGCTTAGCGGATCTGGAGCCTCCGATTTGGTAAGCTACCTGGTGGTGCATAAGGCAGACAAAGAAAAAAGTGTTCGCGAAATTTACAAGGCTTTTTTTGGCGCTTAAAAAATAGCTTCACCATTTATCGTCATCCAATCCGGTTAAAAAGGATGGTGGCACAAACAAGTTTCTAACTCAAAAAATTATAAAAAATGACAACTCAGAAATTAAATTTTGAAACCCTGCAACTACATGCAGGACAGCAACCCGATGCAGTAACCAACTCACGTGCTGTGCCTATTTACCAAACAACCTCGTACGTGTTTAACGATGCCGACCACGCAGCTAATCTTTTTGCGCTGAAAGAGTTTGGCAACATTTATACACGAATAATGAATCCAACTTCGGATGTTTTTGAACAGCGCGTAGCAGCCCTTGAAGGAGGTGCAGCAGCACTGGCAGTGGGGTCAGGGCATGCCGCTCAATTTCTGGCTCTGAATACAATTCTTGATATTGGCGATAACATTGTGTCTTCGCCGTATTTGTATGGTGGAACCTACAACCAGTTTAAAGTTAGTTTTAAACGACTTGGAATTGAGGCGCGCCTTACAGAAGACCTGAACGCCAAATCGTTTGAAAAACTGATCGATGAAAAAACAAAGGCCATCTATCTTGAGACCATTGGAAATCCGGGATTTGTAATTCCTGATTTTGATGCCATCGCAGCTGTTGCCAAAAAATACGATATACCGTTTATTGTTGATAATACTTTTGCCGGTGGCGGTTACTTATTTCGTCCGATTGAGCATGGTGCCGATATTGTAGTTGAATCGGCAACCAAATGGATTGGAGGGCATGGAACAAGTATTGGCGGTGTTATTGTTGATGCCGGAACCTACAACTGGGGCAATGGCAAATTTCCCGGGTTTACCGAACCTTCGGAAGGGTATCATGGCCTAAAATATTGGGATGTGTTTAATTTCGACGGACCATTCGGTAACATTGCCTTTATAATAAAAGCGCGTGTTGAAGGCTTGCGTGATTATGGAGCAGCAATTAGCCCGTTTAACTCCTTTTTATTATTGCAGGGGCTTGAAACACTTTCGTTAAGAATGGATAGGCATGTAGAGAACACCTTGGCTTTGGCAAAGTGGCTTCAAGAGCACCCAAAAGTAGAAAGTGTTAATTATCCGGGACTCGAAAGCAGTTCATCGTACGCCAATGCTAAAAAGTATTTGCCAAAGGGAGCCGGAGGTGTGCTTTCGTTTAACGTAAAAGGCGATAAAGAAACCGCGAATAAAGTGGTTAATAATCTGGAGTTGGTAAGTCACCTGGCTAATGTTGGCGATGCAAAAACCTTAATTATTCAGCCGGCAGCAACCACACATCAGCAACTGTCGGAAGAGGCACAGCTGGCAGCCGGAGTATTTCCTACGCAGCTTAGGGTTAGTGTTGGACTGGAACATATTGATGATATTTTGGCCGATTTTGCACAGGCTCTGGAAAAAGCCTAATTATACTATTCACCTGCCGGCAATGTGCTGGCAGGTGAATTAAAAATATATGACCAACATTGAACAAGCACCTCAATATGTTGGTTAATTTTGCAGCAACTAAGTGGGAGCAATATTAAATGCAGCACAGTTCCCAAAAAAAATAGCAAAACATAAAAAATTATGCCATTAAATATTCCCGATAAACTTCCGGCAATCGAGATTCTTCGTGAAGAAAATATATTTGTCATGGATTTGTCAAGGGCAACGCATCAGGATATCCGCCCATTAAAAATTATTATTTTAAACCTGATGCCACTAAAAATTAGTACAGAAACCGATTTATTGCGTTTATTGTCTAACTCGCCTTTGCAGATTGAAATTGATTTTCTGAAAATTAAGGGACATACGCCTAAGAATACACCATCAACGCACATGAAGGAGTTTTACCGGACATTTGATGAGTTGCGAAATAAAAAATACGATGGAATGATTATTACGGGTGCGCCGGTTGAACAACTCGAATTTGAAGAAGTAACGTATTGGGATGAAATGAAAGAGATACTAGATTGGGCCGAGCATCATGTAACTTCATCGTTATTTATTTGCTGGGCTGCTCAGGCTGCACTATTTCATTACTACAAAGTACCCAAATATCCGCTTGGCAAGAAAATGTTCGGAGTTTTCGAACACCGTTTGTCAAATGGTAAATTGCCAATTTTCAGAGGTTTTGACGATGCTTTTTTTATTCCTCATTCGCGGCACACCGAAGTACGTAAAGCAGATATCGAAAAAATTGATGCGTTACAAATTATAAGTTGCTCTGAGGAAGCCGGAGTATCGATTGTAAAGGCTAAAAACGGGCGACAGCTTTTTATCACCGGTCACTCTGAATATTCGCGACATACGCTGGACGAAGAGTATAAACGAGATAAGGCTAAAAATCTTCCCATCGAAATTCCGACCAATTATTACCCCAATAACGACCCCTCAAAAAAACCTGTTATGCGTTGGAAATCAACCGCCAACCTTTTGTTTTCAAACTGGCTGAACTACTACGTTTACCAGGAGACCCCCTACGATCTTGAACAAATAGATTAAGACGGATTTATGAAGCTTGCTTATTTTTCAAATTTCTATTAAACTCGTAACTTTGAGCTAAAATTTAATAAAACCGATAAAAAATGAAAAATATAGCAGTAGTATTAGCTGGAAATGGCGTTTATGATGGAGCCGAAATACATGAAGCAACTTTAACAATGTTGGCTATTGCACAGCAAGGTGCAAACTACCAGTGTTTTGCACCCGATACCAATCAGGCACATGTTATTAATCACCTAAGCGGCGAGGAAATGCCCGAAACAAGAAATGTATTGGTAGAGGCAGCACGAATTGCCCGCGGAAATATTAAAGCACTGTCGGAATACAAGGCAGAAGAATTTGATGCGATTGTTTTTCCGGGAGGATTTGGCGCGGCCAAAAACCTTTGCACTTTTGCCTTTGACGGACCCAATTGTAAGGTTAATGCTGATGTGGAACGAGCTATAAAAGAAACCGTTTCAGCAGGAAAACCGATTGGTGCCTTGTGTATTTCGCCGGCACTTATTGCAAAAGTTTTAGGCGATGTACAACTTACCATTGGTAGCGATAAGGGAACGGCAGAGGCTATTGAAACCCTGGGGGCCAAGCATATTACAACTACACATGGCGAAATTGTTGTAGATGAAAAATACAAAGTTATTACAACGCCTTGTTATATGCTTGATGCTACTATTTCGCAAATAGCAGTTGGCGCGTCTAATGTTATTGCCAAAATATTGGAAATTGCCTAATTGATTTTATCCACCTTTACAGCTTATGTCATCTATTCCCTATATTGATATTCACACACATCCGTACCGGAAAGAAACCAATACTGTTACGGTACAGAATATTTTCCCGGGAGATGGTTTCGCTGCTTTTTCGGGTAGGAATTTCTATTCGGTGGGGCTTCATCCCTGGCATATTGGAACAAAGGAAGCCAACAACGAAGCCCTGCAAATGGTGGAAGAAGCATTAGAGTTTGACCATGTTATTTTTGTAGGAGAAGCCGGGTTGGATAAAATAAATGGCGGCGACTTTATTGAGCAATTAAGGGTTTTTGAAGCACAGGCGGTAATGGCTGAGGAGTACCAGTATCCGTTAATTATTCATTGTGTTAAGGCCTTAAACGAAGTTGTTGCATTGCGGCATAAAATGAATCCGGTAATGCCCTGGATTCTTCATGCCTACAACGGTAGCCTGGAAATAACAAAGCAACTGGTTTCAAAAGGATTCTTGTTTTCATTTGGTCAGAGCTTGTTCCGCGAAAACTCAAAAGCTCTTGACTCATTTAACTACCTGCCACTTGATAAAATATTTTTGGAAACTGATGAGCTCGACCTTGAGGTGTCATCCATATACGAACGTGCGGCTAAATTAAAAAATATAAACCTGGAAGACCTGAAACGATCAATCTGGAAAAACTTTAATCAAATAGAAAATTCTTTGTCGTCAGAGCGGTTTTAAGTACAAATTTGTTTCTTTGCCGCTTAAACAGAAAGCAAAAAAATATGCACTGGTTGGAACGAACCGAGCTGTTACTCGGACAAGATAGATTGGCAAAACTTAAAGGTGCCAATGTTTTGGTGGTTGGATTAGGCGGAGTGGGGGCTTATGCCGCCGAACAGCTATGCCGGGCTGGTATTGGAAAAATGACCATAGTTGACGGAGACGTGGTGGAGGAAACCAACCGTAACCGGCAGTTACCGGCTCTGCAAAGTACAACCGGTATGCCAAAAGCCGAAGTGCTGGCCAAACGTTTTAAAGATATCAACCCCGAGTTGGAACTAAGTATTGTGAACGACTTTATTCGCGATGAAAAAACCATTGAACTGTTAAAAAGCCAGGCCTTTAATTATGTGGTTGATGCCATCGATACGCTATCGCCTAAAGTTTTCCTGGTTTATCATGCCTTGCAGTTGGGGCTTCCGGTAATTAGCTCGATGGGAGCCGGAGGAAAAATGGACCCCTCAAAAGTTGAACTTTGCGACATAAAAAAATCATACAACTGCAAATTGGCAAAAATGATGCGTAAACGTTTATCGCGCCTGGGAATAAAAAAAGGGGTAAAAGTTGTCTTCTCTTCAGAAGAAATAGATGAGAATGCGGTGCGTCTGGAAGAAGGTCAGAATAAAAAATCAACTGTAGGAACCGTTTCGTATATGCCGCCCATATTTGGCTGTTTTATTGCCAGTGCAGTTATTCGAGATTTAATTGCACAATAATAGTATGTTAAAGAAATATATTAATTTTAGTTTGTTAGTTCGAATAAAGGATTACCTTTGGGCAGTTAATTAACAGAAAGGTCTGGCAATTAGCATTTAATGATGGTCTTTTTTTATTGATATTCAAAACAACCGGACAGTTCGTCTATCTCTTGTTTTTCACGACGTTATTTCAATCGTTATACTAGCTTCTTTTATACTGTATTTAAGTAACTCCTCGATGTAATGCATTTTGACAGGTTCTTTCTGGTGATCGGTAAGATAGATGAATAAATTAACTTTAAATAGAGTATAAAATGAACATTTACATTGGAAATTTGCCTTTTAACTTAGGCGAAGAAGATTTGAGAGAAATTTTTGAAGAGTATGGCGAAGTTGCTTCTGCTAAAATCATTATGGACAAATTCACTGGCCGTAGCAAAGGTTTTGGTTTTATTGAAATGGAAGACGACTCGGAAGCCACAAAAGCTATCGAAGAGCTAAACAATGCTGAAGTAGGTGGCCGTAACATTAAAGTAAACGAATCGAAACCACGTGAGAACAATCGTGGTGGCGGTGGTTTTAACCGCGGTGGCGGTGGTTACCAACGTCGCGATCGTTACTAGGATCAAAAAAAACTTTTTGATAAAATAGAAAAGGGATTCAAGCAATTGGATCCCTTTTTCTATTTTTAACTGGTTATTACCAACTACTGCCAAATATGAGCAATATTATTTATTTAAACGGAACATTTATTAATGAAGAAGAGGCCTGCATATCGCCAAACGATCGCGGGTTCTTGTTTGCCGATGGTGTTTACGAAGTGGCAAAATACTACAATGGTAAAGCGTTTCGTTTATTCGATCATCAGGAGCGCTTAACCCGGAGTTTAAAAGAAATTGGTATAAAATGGAATACCAGCGAACTGGAAACGATTTTTACCCGGTTAATTAACCAAAACAGTAAACAAAACAAACACGCCGGTATCTACCTGCAGGTAACTCGCGGAACTGCAAACAGAGTACATTATTTTCCTGATGGTATTGCCCCAACAGTTTACGCCTATGCTTTTGATTTACCTTCGTTTTTCCAAAAACTGGAGAATGGCACTAAGGTGATAATAAACGACGATATTCGTTGGCAGCGCTGCGATATAAAATCGGTGTCGTTGTTACCCAATACAATGTTGTTTAACCAGGCACACCAAAGTGGGGCGGGCGAGTGTATTCTTGTACGCGATGGTTGGGTTACTGAAGCCACACATTCAAGTGTGTTTTGTGTGAAAAATGGAGTGGTTATAACGCGTCCGTTGTCGAATTTAATTTTACCCGGTATTACCCGAAAGGTAATTCTTGAAATATGTGTAAAAAATAATATTCCGTTTGAAGAACGATTATTTACACCGGAAGAACTTTTTGAAATAGACGAAGTTTTTATTGCCGGAACAGGCAGCGAAATTTGTCCGGTTATTCAAATTGAAGACCGTAAAATTGCCGACGGAAAACCCGGGAAAGTTACTCGTATGCTTCAAAAGTTGTTTTTTGAACTAACGTAAATCAGGGTTCAAGCTTTAATTGATTTAGTTGTAAGGTAATTTGATTCAGGTCGCTTTCCGAAAGTACTACCTCATTTGCTTTCATATTTTCCAGCACCTGTTTTTCGTTTCTTGCTCCGGCCAAAACACAGCTGATGCCGGGTTGCAGCAATGTCCATTTTAAAACCAGTTGGGCCAGCGTAACGTTTTGGGATTCGGCATACGGTCTGATTTTATCCAGAAATGTATTAATTCGAGTCAGATTTGGCTCTTTAAAAAAGGGGGTGCCTGGCCGGTGATCGCCATCACTGAACTGATAATTGGTGGTAATTTTTCCCGTAAGAACTCCCCGCTGCAAGGGGCTGTAGGCAATTATTGCTTTGTTGTTCTCCAAACAATAGGGAACAAGCTCCTTTTCTATAGTACGGTTTACCATGCTGTACGGAACCTGGTTTGCCGAAAGGGTAAAATAGTTTTCGGCTTTTTTCATTTCCTGCATAGAATAATTGCTAACACCGGCAGCACGAATTTTACCTTGTGTTTTTAATATTTCCAGTGCTTCCATAGTTTCATCAACCGGTGTAAAATTATCGGGCCAGTGTTGCTGAAACAAATCAATATAATCGGTACCCAGTCGTCGTAAACAGTCTTCGCACTCGCGAATCACATTTTCTTTGGTAGCCAGGCGGTACAAACTAATCGGATTACCCTGATTATCGAAAGTTTTTTCGTAATGCAGATGTTTTGACTTACGATCCCACACCAAACCGAACTTTGTAAGTAACTCTACTTTTTCTCGTTTTCCTTTTATTGCTTTCGCCACAAACTCTTCGCTTTGGCCAAAGCCATAAACCGGAGCAGTGTCAATGCTTGTCATTCCGTTCGCAACAGCTGCTTCAATTGCTTTTACCGATTCTTTTTCTTCCGATCCACCCCAAAACCAGCCACCTATTGCCCAGGCTCCAAAGGTTATAGGCGTTATTTTTACATCAGATGCGGGTAATTGTATTTTTTCCATTTTTTAATGATTTGCAGGTGTATGTCTGGCCTAAAGTTAAGTAATATTTTAACTTATCGAACTCCAATCGAAGCCTGTATCTTTTGATTCCAACAGACTTCTGAGCAAAATGCGGTTTTCTTCTTTCTGCAATAAGGGATCATTATCAAGTATGTCATTGGCTGTATTTCGTGCCAGTTGTAATATTTCGCCGTCTTTGCCCAGGTTGGCAATTTTAAGATCGAAACCCATCCCACTTTGTTGTGTCCCCTCTAAATCACCGGGGCCCCGAAGTTTCATGTCAACTTCAGCAATTTCAAATCCATCGTTGGTGCGCACCATGGTATCCAGTCGCTTACGGCTTTCAGTGCTGATTTTATACGACGACATAAGAATACAATACGATTGTTCGGCTCCGCGTCCAACACGCCCGCGCAACTGGTGTAACTGCGAAAGTCCGAAGCGCTCGGCACTTTCAATTACCATAACCGCTGCATTGGGCACGTCAACACCCACCTCAATTACTGTGGTAGCTACCATTATTTGTGTTTCTCCGCGCTTAAAAGCCTGCATGGCATTCTCTTTAATGTTGGGTTTCATTTTTCCGTGCACCATGCTAATTTTATAATCCGGAAAAGTTTCGGAAATATGACGATAACCTTCTTCCAAGTTTTTTAAGTCCATTTTTTCCGACTCCGAGATAAGCGGGTAAACAATGTAAACCTGCGTCCCCTTATCTATTTGTTGTTTTAAAAAACGATTTAGCTGCCCCCTTCTGTTCTCAAAAAAATGCATGGTTTGTATGGGTTTCCTTCCCGGTGGTAATTCATCAATAACCGAAACATCCAGGTCGCCATAAACTGTCATGGCCAGTGTGCGGGGAATAGGAGTCGCGGTCATTACCAAAATGTGTGGCGGAATTAAGTCGTTCTTTTTCCACAATTTGGCGCGTTGTGCTACTCCAAAACGGTGCTGCTCATCAACAATAACCAATCCCAGCCGCTTAAAATTTACAGTGTCTTCAATTAAGGCATGAGTGCCAATAATTATCTGCATGGCACCTGATTGCAAGGCTTCATGAATTTCGCGACGTTGTTTAACTTTGCTTGAGCCGGTAAGCAAGCCAACGTTTACCCCCATGCCGTCGAGCATTTTTGATATAGACTGATAATGTTGCTGAGCAAGAATTTCGGTAGGTGCCATTAAGCAACTCTGAAACTCGTTGTCCATAGCCAGCAGCATGGTCATTAGCGCAACCAGAGTTTTACCGCTGCCTACATCGCCCTGCAGCAAGCGATTCATTTGCGAGGTGCCGTTAACATCGCGCCTTATTTCTTTAATTACTTTTTTTTGTGCGTTGGTAAGGCTAAACGGCAGGTGTTTTTCGTAAAAAGTATTGAAGTTAAAGCCAACTTTTTCAAAATGAAATCCTTTAAACTTTTTGTTTCGGTTGTGCTTTAATGCCAGAATTTTTAGCTGGATAAAAAACAACTCTTCAAATTTTAACCGGAAAGTTGCCTTTTTAAGATCAACAGGTTTTTCCGGTTTGTGAATAGCGGATAAAGCCTCTTCAAGCGGAATTAACTTTAGTTGTGAGGTGAGGTATTCGGGAAGTGTTTCCGGAATTTTACCTTTAGCCAGGCCAAGCAATGTTAGCTGGAATTTGTTTAGTGTTTTTGAGGTGAGAAAATGTTTTTTCATTTTCTCGGTAGTATTGTAATAGCCCTGAAAAAGTCCAATCGGTTTTAATCGTATTTCTTCCTCGGTTTCCATTTCGGGGTGAACAATACTAATTCGTCCACTAAATAAGGCCGGCTTACCAAAAACAATGTACTTTTTGCCAGCCATCAGGTTTTGTTTTTGCCATTTAATTCCTCTAAACCAAACTAGCTCCATGCTGCCGGTATCGTCAGAAAAACGACCTACAAGTCTTTGTTTAGCTCCGCTGCCAATGGTTTCCAGCGCTCGCAAAACTCCTTTTACCTGTATGTACGACATTTCGGTGCTAATGCCGGATATTTTGTAAAATTTAGTCCGATCGATGTATTTATACGGATAGTAATAAATTAAATCTCCGAACGTTTTTATTTTCAGTTCTTTGAATAAAACATCAGCCCGTTTGGGCCCAACGCCGGGCAAAAATTTTATTTCCTGATCGAGAAATTCTGGCATGTGGCAAATATACATAATCGCTTAAAGCGCTACAATATGCGCGAAAAGTTAAATTAAATTAGAAATAAACATTGGAGTTATTCGCTTGGGTACAGTTTTTGTTAATTGGCGAAAAGTAACTTATGATAATAATTCTTAAAAAATATTATTTGCTGTGCAAGAACCACAGGAAAGCCATATCTTTACTTTCGATACAAATGGTTATGTAATGTTCCAGAACAAACAACTACCAATACAATAAATTTAAGCCATGCAAGAAAAAATTATTCACGTAGACAAGATTGTAAAAACCTACAAAGTGGGAACACAGGAGGTTCGGGCACTTCGTTCGGTTACCCTGGATATTTATAAAGGCGAATATGTTGCCATTATGGGTGCTTCGGGCTCGGGAAAATCAACACTGATGAATATTATCGGATGTTTAGATACTCCCACCAGCGGAACTTATGTGTTGAACGGAAAAGATGTGAGTAGTTTGACGGATGACCGTCTTGCAGAAATACGAAATTCAGAAATCGGATTTGTTTTCCAGGTATTTAACCTTTTGCCAAGGAATACGGCTCTTGAGAATGTAATGCTCCCCTTGGTTTATGCAGGCAAACGAAAGGCCGAACGAAAAAAAATGGCCGAAGAAACTCTGGTGGATGTTGGCCTTGCAGACCGGATGGAGCACAAACCCAATGAGCTGTCGGGAGGGCAACGCCAACGTGTTGCAATTGCAAGGGCATTGGTAAATAAACCTGCATTGCTGCTTGCCGATGAACCTACCGGAAACCTGGATTCAAAGATATCAGAAGAGATAATGAAATTATTTGCCGAGATTCACCGAAAAGGAAATACCCTGGTGATGGTTACACACGAAGAAGATATTGCCATGCATGCCCACCGGATTATTCGTTTAAAAGATGGCGAGGTGGAATCGGATGTGATTAATGAAAATCCGATTTATTAACTTTGTAACATTTAATAAAAACAATATCCCGAATGGTAAACATTGCGGGATTTTTTATGTTGAAAAGCTAAAGAATAAAAAATGACAGGAGAATTTAAAATATACACAAAAACCGGTGATGATGGAACTACAGGATTGGTTGGAGGTAGCCGGGTAAAGAAATTTGACTTGCGCTTAGAGAGTTATGGAACAGTTGATGAATTAAATGCTTGTATTGGAGTTATTCGTTCGTATGAAATTGATGGGGAGATAAAAAAGCAACTGCATCAGATACAGCATAAACTTTTTAACATTGGTTCCAGGTTGGCTTCTGATGAAAAAGGGGAAGAATATACTGCCAGTTTGCTTGTAAAAAACGAAGACATTGAGATGCTTGAAAAAGCCATTGATGTTTTTAATGAACAGTTGCCGGATTTGCGTAATTTTATACTTCCGGGAGGCGAACTGTCTGCAGCCCAGTGTCATGTGGCCCGAACCATATGCCGAAGAGCCGAACGCCGGATACTTGAATTTGCTGAACAAGCGCCGGTTCAATCCGAATTAATAAAATACATGAACCGGCTTTCTGATTATTTATTTGTTTTAGCGCGTAAACTCAGCTTCGATAAAGGTGTGGAAGAAACAACATGGGAGTATTGATATTTTTTTTTGTCTAACGTTTTTTGGTATTGTTTTTTTGTTATATTCGCGCCAATATAAAAATCGAGTTTAACCACATAAAACTGTAGACACATGTATTGGACTCTGGAATTAGCATCGAAATTGGAAGATGCACCATGGCCGGCAACAAAAGATGAATTGATTGATTATGCAATCCGTTCAGGAGCACCCCTTGAAGTGATTGAAAATTTGCAGGAGATAGAAGATGAAGGGGAGATGTATGAAAGCATCGAGGATATATGGCCGGATTATCCGAGTAAAGATGATTTCTTTTTTAATGAAGATGAATATTAGAAGAAAGAAATGATATTGAGAAGCATCCGACATTAGTCGGATGCTTTTTTATTTTACAGGCTTAATGTTCTCCAGCCACCTTTTAAATATTCAGACAGCGGAATTCCCATTCCCTTTACGTCAACGCCAAGTTCGGCAAGTTTTTTATCCGCATCATACATTTTTGCACAGTATAAACAGGCTTCTGTTTTTACACCTGCTTCCTGCATCTTTTTAATGTATTCTTGTATCATTTCATTTTCAGCGGCAAGTTTAGCCGAGGGGCCCCAAATAATTAAAACTACCTCCTCAAACCAACCTTGCTTTTTTGCATTGTAGGTATACATAAATGCCATTTTCTCTGCTACATCCGGATCGCCGCTTGTCCAGAGTACAGCCAGTTTGTTGTTATTTTCTTCCATTGTTTTGTTATTTGACGCCATCACTGCAGTGCCTGCAACCATCAGCAATAAAACCAATAATTGATGTTTCATAGTAATTGAATTAGAAATGTTTTAGTAAATCTTTCACAGGTAATAAGTCAAACTCGCCGTATTTTGTTTGCTTATAAGCTGAAATAAACTTCTTATTCAGTAGAAAAAGTTTGCTGTTGAATTTGTCTTGCGAGAAGGTATTTTCTTCGGAAAAATCTTCCATGTCGAATTCGGTAAAGTTTAATTCACATGCCGAAAGTTCCCATTGGCTCTCTTCATTCATAAAAAGTAAAGGCAAGCCGTGTGTACGACAAATAATAGGGCGTTCATCGTAAATTGCACAACAATGACTATTTAAGAAAATACAAGCAGAAGCATCGTTTTTTGCTGCAACTTGTGGCAACTGTTTTTTCTCTTGCAAGGCATGTAGAATACTATAAAATTCAATCGGAAAAATATTATAATCCATGCAGCAAAGGTCGCAACCGGCCTTGCATTTTAAATGGGATTTGTGTTCTTTTTCTAATTCTTTAACTCTTTTATCGATACTGTCGCGTAATTTTTTGTAGGCAGAAAAATGCTGATTCATAAAATATTGAATTTATACCACAAAAGTAGCTAATGACTGGTAAAGAAGCTAAAAGTGGCGGTTCTTTTATACATTGCCGGAAGAAAATTTATGGCAATAAATGTGTGGTAAGAAAATAGAATTAGTAATTTTGTCGGAATAGAACAGAACAGTTGTAGCGTAGCTGGATAAGTTCTCATACCTAAAAAAACTATACTATTTAATATATCAATCAGATGAAAAAAATACTTTGTAGCCTGATACTAATCGGGTATGTGGGTTTAGCTTTTGGTCAAAACGAAAATCTTGATTTTTTAGATTCCTCCCTTCCTTTTGATGAACGTGTAGACCTGTTGGTATCGCAAATGACTTTGCAGGAAAAAATTGACCAAATGGAGTTCACTTCTAAATCGGTTGATCGCCTGCAAGTTCCTGAATATAACTGGTGGAATGAGTGCCTACATGGAGTAGCACGAGCCGGTTATGCTACTGTTTTTCCACAGTCTATTTCAATTGCCGCCTCATGGGATGCCGATTTAGTTTATCGTGTGGCAACCGCAATATCTGATGAAGC
Source organism: uncultured Draconibacterium sp. (assembly GCF_913063105.1). Lineage (GTDB taxonomy): Bacteria > Bacteroidota > Bacteroidia > Bacteroidales > Prolixibacteraceae > Draconibacterium. The sequence continues at coordinate 134,287 of NZ_CAJXYQ010000010.1, forward strand.
ACGAGCCAAACACCACGAGTTTATTCGGCGCGAGAAACGTGGAATATACCAGGGATTAACCTTTTGGTCGCCAAATATTAATATTTTTCGCGATCCGCGTTGGGGCCGTGGACACGAAACCTATGGCGAAGATCCTTATCTAACAGGTGTTTTGGGAACTCAGTTTGTTAAAGGTTTGCAAGGTAACGACCCGAAATATTTGAAAGTGGTTGCTACTGCAAAACATTACGCCGTACATTCGGGCCCCGAACCTTTACGACATGAGTTTAACGCTTTGGTTAGCGAACGCGATTTAAGGGAAACCTACTTGCCGGCCTTCCGCATGTTAATTCAAGATGGTGGTGCCTATTCGGTAATGGGTGCTTATAACCAATTTCGTGGCTACCCATGTTGTGCCAGTACCGAGCTTTATGATATTTTGCGCAAAGATTGGGGCTTCGATGGTTATATTGTTTCCGATTGTTGGGCAATTTCCGATTTTTATCGTTTTCAGGGGTTTTCTGAAGATGCAGCAGAAGCATCGGCTGCCGCCGTTAAAGCCGGAACCGATTTAAACTGTGGAAATTCATATCGTCACCTTACCGAGGCAGTAGAAAGAGGCTTGATAAGCGAAGCGGAAATTGACATAGCCGTAAAACGCTTATTTATGGCACGCTTTAAACTTGGAATGTTTGATCCGGAAGAAGATGTTGCCTATGCCCAAATCCCGTTTTCGGTAAATACCTCAAACGAAAATACGGAACTGGCACTTGAAGCTGCCCAAAAAAGTATTGTTTTACTTAAAAATGAAAATAATACACTACCACTTTCAAAAGATATAAAAACGCTGGCTGTTATTGGCCCAAATGCTGATAACTGGGAATCGTTGGTTGGTAACTATAATGGAATTGCCAAAAATCCTGTTACCGTATTAAAAGGATTACAAAATAAATTACCCAATACCCAGATTTTATATGCCGAAGGAAGTCAGTTGGCAAAAGGTGTAAGTAACCTTCATGCCATTCCTTCACAATATCTTCAAACAGAAGATGGAAAGCCGGGAGTAAAAGGCGAGTATTTTAATAACTCAAAACTGGAGGGTGATCCGGTTTTTTCCAGGATTGATGAGAATATCGATTTTTATTTGGAATCTGAAGCTCCGGCGCCTCAGTTAAACGACGATGATTTTAGTGTTCGCTGGACCGGATACATTGTTCCACCGGTAAGCGGAAACTACAATATTGGCTGTTGGGGAATGCCTACGCTTGAGGTTTGGTTTGAAGGAGAAAAAATATTGGAACATAACAGCGAACACCATGCATTTCATCATGAAAAAGCAATTTATATGGAAGCCGGTAAAAAATACAAGTTTGTATATGAGTATAAAAACTGGTATGGTGACGGCGATGCGAAGCTTTTATGGACGGTTCCGAATAACAGCATGAAAGAGGCGGCCATTAATGTAGCACGACAGGCTGATGCAGTTGTGCTGGTACTTGGCCTGTCGCAACGACTTGAAGGAGAAGAGATGCCAATTAAGGTAGATGGTTTTGAAGGAGGCGACAGAACGCACCTGAAATTGCCACAGGAGCAACGCGAATTGATGACGGCGATTGAAGAAACAGGAAAACCGGTTATTCTGGTATTGCTAAACGGCAGTGCGCTGGCAGTAAATTGGGCCGATGAAAACCTGGATGCTATTATAACAGCTGGCTATCCGGGGCAGGAGGGTGGTAGCGCGGTTGCCGATGTGCTTTTTGGCGACTACAACCCGGCAGGTCGTTTGCCGGTTACCTATTACAAATCAGTTAAGCAATTGCCCCCATTTGAAGAGTACAATATGGAAGAGCGTACCTATAAATATTTTTCCGGAGAGCCACTATACCCCTTTGGCTACGGATTAAGTTATACTTCGTTTGAATATTCAGACTTAAAAGTAGCTAAAAAGGCCAAAGCGGGCAGTGCTGTTGAAATAACAGCAAAAGTTACAAACACCGGTAATTTGAGGGGCGAAGAGGTGGTTCAGCTTTATTTAAAAGATGTTATCGCATCAACACCGCGTCCGAAATATCAGTTGGAAGGCTTTCAGCGCATTACCCTTGAGTCTGGACAAACAAAAACGGTGAAATTTGTATTAGAACCCCGGCAGTTTTCAATTATTGGCGATGAAGATAAACGTGTAATTGAACCGGGCGAGTTTACCATTTATATAGGTGGAACACAACCTGAAGGTAAGGGGGCAAATGTTATTAGTAAAACGATTGAGCTAAGCGGTAAGGAAGTTTATATCGATTAAATAAAGCTTCAGATAAAAAGTAAGGCCGTTTCGGATCAAAAGATTAGAAACGGCCTTTTTTCAACTTTCGCATAGTTATTATCTTCCTATTCGATAGGAAAATTTTAGCAGGAATACATTGTGCGGTTCCTGATCAAAAAGTTCTTTTATGTCCTTATTAAAATCAAACCTACCCATGTTTAAATATTCTGCCCGGTTTTGCGACCACACCAGGTAAATCATTGAGCCGGGACTGAATTCCCAACGCACAACAAGGTTTGATAAGAATTCTTTTACATTAAAATCAGGATCATCAAAGCTATAATCGGTTTCTCCGTTTAAATTGTCATCTATGTGGTAAATACCATCGGTTGCATCAAAATAAATCTGTTCCGGGGTATAAAAAGAATACCTGTTGGTAATAGTTGTTGCCTTGCTGTTTGTAATGTATTTAAATTCCGAATAATCGCCTGTTGCAATAAAAGGCTGCCCCCAAAACTGAATGGATAGATCTGGCGTAATATTGTAGTTTAACCGAATGGAGGTGCTAAAGGTTTTGCGTTTAATATTACCCATAATGTAACGGGTACTGTAACCGTAATCCTCTTGCGAGATGTATTGCAATTGGTTACTACTTACTCCATATTCGGGACTGATTTCAATTTGAACCGACTGAACAGGCCGATATCCCAATTCAATTTCAACGCTCTTTCGCGCGTAATAATCCTTTTCATTGCTTTTTCTTATTCCACCATCAATACCGTAGGTGAATTTTTTTTGCTGATTTGAAAAAACACCGGCATAAAAACCACGACCTCCCGGCAGTTTCATTGAGGGGCCGCCACGAAGTACAGAATTTGAATATTCCTCGCCATTAAAATTCAGACTGCCAAATGCTCGCCAAAAATTTGTAAACTGAGCATGGCCATTTACATTCATACCTGCTTCGGTTAAGTTTCCGCCAAAATCATGCAAGGTCCATTGGTTAAAATTGAGGCCCATATTCCGAAAAAAAGAGAAAGGCTCGTACCACCGGTACCCCAGCCAAATGGCTTGAAGAATTTCGTCGACATTAGGGGTGAATCCAATATCATTAATTTCAAGTCCGGGGGTTTTCCAATTTAAAATGCCGGCGAATTTAAAGCGGCCTCCGGTTTTTCCAAAACTTAATTTTCCGCCCGATCCGGCAAGAGAAGTACGTGCAGAATCGAGTGTTACGTAATCAGCACCGGGTCGCTGATAAGTGCGCGAATAAGCGGTTTGAGTATTAAGTATGGCTTCTTCGCTCCCCTGTACTTTGCTAAAGTATACACCAGCGTCAATCATCCAGTCTTTGTTGTGCCATTTATGCACAAAATCCAATCCTCCACTGTAGGCACTTTTATGAAGAAACTCCAATTGTTCGTCGTTTATATTACGGTTTACGGCAGTAAGCATTCCACCTAAATAGGTGTTGCCCTCGTTAAAGTCTTTTTGAACCCTACCCACAAAGTAATTGGTAAGTGGCTCAACCACCTGGCTTTTGGTAGTGTGCGTAGTTTTTATCGCCACTTCTTCGCGTGCTGTTACACTCTCGATAAGGCCTACCGACCAACCGCTTTTTGTTTTACCGGTAATTTTAGCTGCACCTATAATTTTTGTAAAGGCAGGATTTTCAGCATATTCATTGTCTTCCAAATCGGGCGAATAATGAGGTCTTCTTCCAATTCGTCGAGAATAAAACAGGTTATTCGATGATTGGTCGCCGTCGCCAAATGCCAGGGTATACGAAAGAATATTGTTGCCTTCGATAAAGAACGGTCGTTTTTCGCGAAAAAAAGTTTCGTAGGTGCTTAAATTAACCTGCGAGGGGTCGGCTTCAACCTGTCCAAAATCCGGATTGATGGTAAGATCGAGTGTTAAGTAATTGGTAAGGCCAATTTTTGCATCCATACCCACATCAAAATCATTTGATTTTCCTGTTGCCAAAAACGGATTTTCCGGCTCTTTTTTAAAGCGTTCTGTTCGGGCAACCAGGTAAGGGGTGAAACTTAAGGAGTTTTGTGGCTTAATGTTTTTTATGCCCTTAAGCGTTCCGAATTTGGACGTAAAGCCAGATGTTTCCCGTTTCATGGCTTGCCACGATGAAAGCTCGTCTTTTCTGAAAATATAGCGTAATACATTTAGTCCCCAAACCTGCTCCTCGCTCTCCTCAAATCGCAATTGTGTAAGCGGAATCCGCATCTCGGCATTCCAGCCGCTATTGGTTTTTGCGGTTTTTGCATACCAAATCGGGTCCCAGGTGTCGTCTTCATTTTCTCCATCGCTGGTATTTACCATATCCGTTCGTACCCCGGCAGCCGAAACAATAAATCCGAATGAAGTTCGCTTATCAAAATACGAATCGAAATAGATGCCAACTAAATCGCCTTCAAGCTCATCGCGCCGCGACATACGCATTGAAATGCTGTCGGGATCATCAAAAGACCGTATGGCAACATAAATGTTAACTGCATCATACATAATGGCAAATTCGGTTTGTCTGGCCGGCTCTTCTCCTTCATTTGGCTCGTGTTGTACAAATGCGTTGTCCCACATCGCATTCAGCCAGTCTTCTTCGTCAAAAACCCCATCAATGGTAATATTTAAATCCGGTGCTGTTGAAGTGGTATAAATGCGTTTATCCTGAGCCGAAAGTTCTAAAAACAAAAGCATAAAAATGAGAACTGATGCTAGTTTCATTAAAAAGGTTTTTTAATAAGACTACATCAGTTAAATTGCGTTACAGTTTGAGTAGAATTTTTAATTCCGATTGCTTGAGTGGTTGGTTCCCATTTCAATTTTTGTGGCTCCAATATAAAAGAAGAATGCCGCCAGGGCCATTAAAACGTGGCTTGCCGAAAGGTAGTTGAACCATTGATGAATGGACCATTTATTCATGAAAAACAAAGCAGCTATTGCTGCAATGGTCACACCAATTAGCATATATTTACTGGCCTTGTTGCGGGTTTTAAAAAACAGAAAACCTTCCAGCGACAGCACAACAAACATTAGCCCATATCCCGAATGAAATTCAACATAAAAGAAATTAAGGGTAAGAATGGTAAGGGAAAGAAAGGTGAGAAACTCAATAATATTTAGGATACCCAATATTTTTACGATTTTACCGGAAAGTAATATTCGGGTGTGTTCAATAGCTGCGCGTTCAACAAACATTATCGAGAACATGCTGGTAATCCATCCAGGTAGTTTCCAGTAAAAACTAAACTGGTACATAAAAGCATGCCCGATTATTCCACCGAGAGCCGTGGCTATTCCCATAATAAGGAAATAGAACTTGAAATAAACTAATACCTTTTCGTTGCTTTGTTTTCGGTGAAGTCGATAGGCAAAAATAAAGCACAAAACCGATACCAACAGATCTGTTAGTGTAACAATGGGTTCGTCTATCCTTATTCCCTGAAAATATATGGTATTAATGTTGTCCATAAATGTAACCGTGCATTTGCGAAAAATGAGTTGTTGTTATAACCCGGTGTTATTCAATTTGTTCAAAAAAAATGCAAGCAATAATTTAAACTTGAACAAGTCGTATTAAATATTTATCTTCAAAGAGGAAATATAAGCAATTCCCATCAAATTGTGTTGATATTCTTTAGTAATGAAGTTGTGATTTTGTAACTAACTCTTTGAATCAATGGACAATACCCTTTTGAACCAAAAAATAGAGCAGCTTGAAAGACAAGTGGCTGAATTGGAACAGTATTCGGCAACGTATAAGAATATATACGATTCGCTTACTGAGGCCGTTTATATATTGGATAAAACATTTGCTTTTATTGAAATAAATAAAGGGGCTGAACGAATGTATGGGTTCAGCAGAGAAGAATTTTTGGGAAAAACGCCTGCCGATGTTGCGGCACCGGGTAAAAACGATATTGAGTTTATATTAAAAGAACTAAACGCCGTTTTTGAAGACGGTGAACAACGAAATTTCGATTTTTGGGCTCTGCGAAAAAATGGCGAATTATTTTTTAAAGAAGTTATTGCCAACAAAGGAATATACCATGGCAAAACGGTTTTAATAACAACTGCACGCGATGTAACAGAACGAAAAGAGTGGGAGCAGGAGATTACAAAATTTAAAAGTATCTCTGATAAAGCCATTCATGGCAATGCAATTGCCGATTTAAATGGAAACCTTGTTTATATAAACGATTATTTTGCAAATATTCACGGTTACACTCCCGAAGAATTAATAGGCAAGAACCTTTCTGTTTTTCATTCCGAAAAAAAATTGTCTGCGGTTATTGAATTAAACAATAGACTCAAAAATGAAGGATCTTTTTCAAATGAGGAGGTCTGGCATGTCGACCGGGAAGGAAAAGAATTTCCGATGTTAATGAATGGGGTTGTTATTTCTGACACCAATGATAACCCCATGTTTATTGCCAGTACCGCTATTGATATTGGCAATATTAAAGAACTGAAACAAGAGCGTGAAATGATATTTTCCTTATCGGTTGATATGATATGCACTGCTGGCTTTGATGGTTATTTACGCGATTTGAATCCGGCCTGGCAGAAAACACTGGGTTGGACAAAAAAAGAACTGCGCGCCAAACCTTTTATCGATTTTGTTCATCCTGATGACAGGGAGGCCACACTAAATAAAGCCGAAAATATATTGCATGGAGAGGCAGCAATTAGTTTTACAAACCGTTACCTCACTAAAAGCGGAGACTACAAATGGCTGGCCTGGAATACCATTCCAATTCCTGACAAAAAAATAATGATGGGAATTGCCCGTGACATTACAGAACAAAAGAGAGCTGAGGATTCGTTGAAAGAAAGTGAAAATAAATTTCGCTCGCTGTATGATAATGCTCCATTGTCTTATCAGTCGCTTAACGAAGATGGGTGTTTTATCGATGTTAACCCCACCTGGTTATCAACCCTGGGTTACAATCGCGAAGAGGTAATTGGAAGGTGTTATGCTGAATTTATACATCCGGAGTGGGTGTCGCATTTTCAAAAAAATTTCCCGGCATTTAAAAAACGAGGTTATGTAAATGATGTTCAATTTAAGTTGAGGCATAAAAAAGGATATTTTATTGATGTTTCTTTTGAAGGCTGCATCGGTTACAATCCCGATGGTAGTTTCAAGCAAACCTACTGTGTTTTTAAAGATATTACACACCAAAAAGAGGCAGAACAAGCACTGGTTGAAAGTGAAGCAAAGTTTAAAGGGGTGTTTGAGAATGCCAATATTGGAATGGTGTTATCCGATAAAAACACCAAAATTATTGAAGCCAATAACGAGTTTCTGGCTATGCTTGAATACTCGAGGGAAGAAATGCTGGAAATGGATATTACTATGTATACCTTTCCCGATGATTTGAAAAAAGAACAGGAATTGCTGGAAAAATTTCGAAAAGGCCAGATTGATAGTTATCGACTGGAAAAACGATGTATTTCAAAAAGTAAAAAAATTATATGGATAGACCTGGCCGTTACTGCAAAAAGAACAGCAGATGGAGACATTGACCATTTCCTGGGAATGGTAATGGATATGACTGGTTATAAAAAAGCACAATCAGATCTTATAAAAGCCAAAGAAAAAGCAGAAGAAGCTGATCGCTTAAAATCGGCATTTCTGGCAAATATGAGCCACGAAATACGTACCCCAATGAATGGAATATTGGGTTTTGCCGAACTGTTAGATCAAAACAACCTAACTGAGAGCCAAAAGCAGGAATATCTGGGGATTATTAAAAAGAGTGGAAAGCGAATGTTAAACACCGTAAATGATATTATTGATATTTCAAAAATTGATGCGGGCCAGGTGAAGATTGAGAATACTGTATTTCATGTTGGTGATGATATTGATTTACTCTACCGCTTTTTTAAACCAGAAGCCGAAAAGAAAGGTTTGGAATTTAGCCTGCAGAGCAACATTGCTGCAGGTTCTGCTTGGCTCAAATGCGATAAAACAAAACTAAATTCCATTTTTACAAACCTGATAAAGAATGCCATAAAATTTACCGATAAAGGCTCCATAAATATTAAGTATACGTTAACCGATAACCTTTTTGAATTTACAGTTACTGATACCGGAATAGGAGTGCCTGAAAACAGGAAGGAAGCAATTTTTAATCGTTTTGAACAAGCAGATATTCAGGATATAAAAGCCCGGGAGGGTTCAGGACTTGGCTTATCAATAGCAAAATCATATGCCGATCTGATGGGGGCCAAATTAAGTTTCCAGTCGAAAACAGCAAAGGGCTCAAGTTTTACATTAAGAATGCCAACAATAGGTAGAATTATTAACGCCTTAAATGACGACAAGCAACCCGATGAAAGTGAATTAAAAAGTCAAACGGGCTTAAGAATATTAATTGCAGAGGACGATGATATCAGTTTTCTGCATCTTTCAATTTTGTTAAAGGATACAGCCAGTAATATTATACGTGCAAAAGATGGTTTTGAAGTGGTTGAGATGGTAAAAAACACGCCCGATCTCGACTGTATATTGTTAGATGTAAAAATGCCGCTTCAAGATGGCTATGAAGCTTGCCGGCAGATACGAAAGTTTAATAAAAGATTACCAATAATTGCTCAAACAGCATACGCCCTTGAAGGTGAAAGCAAAAAAGCAAAAGAGGCCGGATGTTCCGGCTATTTATCAAAACCAATTCATAAAACAATTTTATTCGAGCTATTGAATGAACTAAATATACATTAGTTTTCGAGGTTTTATACTAATACAATGGTTGCTGTCAAAAAGGTTTATCACGTCCGGGCAAGAGGATTATTCATCATAGTTTTATTAAGCCTAATTTCAGTTTTAAGTTTTGGTAGGCAAAAAAAGCATGTGTATCTGATACCCGGTCAGGGAGCCGATGCACGCCTGTTTAAGAACCTTAAATTAGGCCCTGAATACGAAACAATAAACTCTTATACAGTACTCCTGAAAAGGGGTTGGATATGACTGCCTACGCCCACGAACTGGCAAAACAAATAGATACCACTAAAAACTATTCCATTATCGGAGTTTCACTTGGGGGTATGCTGGCAACCGAAATGGCAGACTTTCTGCATCCAGAGAAAGTAATTGTAATATCAAGTGCTAAAAACAGAAAAGAATTTCCGGGCAGGTACCGGTTCCAAAAGGCTATTCCCGTTCATCGTTTAGTTCCGGGTTTTGTAATAAAAATTGGGACAAGAATTTTGCAGCCCATAGTTGAACCCGACAGAAATAAAGACAAAGAAACTTTTAAAAGCATGCTGAAAAGCAAGAACTCCGTGTTTTTAAAACGAACAACCACCATGATTTTAACCTGGAAACGCACATCAAATAACAAATCAATTATGCATATTCATGGCGATGCCGATAAAACTCTGCCACCGCGCTTTGTTCATTTTGATTACCTTGTTGAAGATGGATCGCACATGATGGTGTTAACTCGTGGAGATTTGATAAGCCAGCTAATAAATCAGATTCTGAAAGAATAATTTCAGAAAATAAACAATGCTTTTTTAGGAATTATGTAACTTGATGATAATAATACCTTGTTTATGCATTTATATATAAAAATTGTTTTTGGCGTATTGTTTTTTTTACTGAACCAACAAGTTGTTTGGGCTCAGCTCGAGGTAACTTATTTTAATACCAACAGGCAATGGGAACCACAAAAGGTTCCGTTTTTTACTAACCGACCAATTTTGGTAAATCCGGATAACACTTTTAGTTTTAAAAACAGTGCAACAGATAAAACCAATACCCTGTATTTTTGCAATTACGATTTTGAAACCGATTCTATTGACATAAATTTCAGGGCGGTAAATGTTTCTGATAATTATCCGCTTGAAAGAGTAAAACATAACTTCCTTTATCAGTTGTATGAATATCAGCGATTGGAAAGAGGGATTAAAAATTTCTATTTTATTGTTGGAGGCTACGGTAAGTCGTTCAACAAACAAATAAACAGCTACATGCGTCGTTTAAAAACCAATTATGGCGATTCGTTGTTTAATAAAGCTTCAATTACTGTTTTTGCATGGGGATCCCAAGACAAGTCCTACAAGTACTTTAATGCCGTAAAATCCTCTAAAAACGGCGCTTCAGACTTTGCCATATTTCAGCACATGCTTGATGATTTTATGAGTGATGACGAATATTTTAAAACGCGTCCGAGAGATTTAACCGTATCAATCCTGTTTTCATCAATGGGTAATGAGTTGTTCAGACAGTACATTTTAAACCGAAAGCGCCAGAACATCCCATTGATAAAAACTTATAATCGCATATCTTTTGTTGGAAGTGTTGCTCCCCGTGATGCATTTGAAAATGGAAATGCGTTTGATGAACTCTATAAAATGGCAGATACGGTAGATGTTTATGTAAATTCAAAAGATATATTGCTAAAATTGTCGAGTGTGGCACACCTGAAAAACCGAATGGGAAACAAGGGGCCAAAATCTCCGGAGCTGCTGCCTGCCTAAATCAATATTTTGGATATCAAAAAAATTATAAATTTTAAAGATATGGCAGGGCTTGGCCACGATTACCTGTTAACCAATCCCGTGTTGCAAGACGAGATTTTACAAAGCATTAATAAAAATATTAATGAGAAAGATGATAGCCGACATGCTCAACACCGATAGTTAGCAGCGTTTGGTGTTTAAAATTAATTTCAAGTTATTAGCTAAAATTTAATTGTTTTCAGGTTAAACATTGCCCCAAAATAAGGATCCAGCCCAACGCTTTACAATAAATTCTTTAGTTTTGGCAACGAAATAAACGATGATATGATTAGAAGAAATTTTTTGTGGGGAGCATTGCTGGTAGTAATTCTGGCATCGTGCGGAACCCCAAAAGTGCTTACAACGGCAAAAAGTGAAGCGGCAACTTATGAAGCCTCAGGCAATTACGAGCAGGCACTAACAGCATGGACTGCCTATTTTAATGCTACTGCAACTGAGGATGTAACAGGTGCTGATTTTGCTCAGGCTGCCAAAACTGCCTTTAAAACCGGAAATGCCAGCCAGGCAATAAGTTGGTTCGATCAGGCCCGATATAAAAACTATGCTGATGCTGAGATGTATGAGACATTGGCCAGAGTATACCAGAATGAAGGAAATTTATCGAAAGAGCTTTCGGCACTTGAATATATTGTGGAGAATTTTGGCAACAAAAATACAGTAGCAAACGCACGTTTACTGGCAATTTATAACGAAATAAACGAACCTCAAAAAGCACTTGCTGCCTGGAATAATTTGAATAGTGAAGCCAAAGCTGATGCGAGTAATCTTGAGCAATATTTTTTGGTTAATAAGAAGATGGATAATTCAGCTGTTTGCGATAGTGTAGCCAGTGCATTGTTGAATATAAATCCTGAAAATATAGAAGCATTAGCGTGGAATGCTAAAAAATATTACTGGGCCGGACAAAATCGTTACGAAAGAGAAATGGCCAGGTACAACAAAAATAAAACCCGAAAGAATTATAGTATTCTGCTAAAAGAACTGGATTTGGTAACAGCTGATTTTAAAAAAGCCTTGCCCTATTTAAATACTTTATGGAAGTTAAACCCAGGAAAAGAATATGCGGGATATTTGGCTAATATTTATGCCCGGTTTGGCGACGAACAAAAAACTGCTTTTTATAAGAATTACCTGAAGTAAAAGAGAAACAGGCTGTAAATTATTTTACAGCCTGTTTCTCTTTTTTGATAGCTAAAAACTATTGTTACCAGCCTCCGCCAAGTGCTTTGTACAGATTAATATTTGCCTCCAGGCTTTTTTGTAAAAGCTCTGAATAATATAACTCAATGTTAAATAACACGCGCTGGATATGTAAATGTAACTCTGTCTGATTGATTTCTATTTTTCAAATTAAATTATTTTTTCAGTCACATCCAATTCGT
>NZ_CAJXYQ010000011.1 GCF_913063105.1 uncultured Draconibacterium sp.
TTGGTGAAGGCTTCCTGAAAATTTTCTATGCTTCCAAATGAATCATTTACTGCGTCTAATAAAACTCCTTCCGGAGCCGGTGCACCACCCGGTGCAATTACTTCCCAGTACAAATTGTGATTGAAAAAACCACCACCATTGTTACGTACTGCTACCGATTGACCAGACACACCACTTAAAATTTCTTCTATCGATTTTCCCGCAAGATCTGTTCCTTCTACCGCACCGTTAAGGTTGGTTGTGTAACCTGCATGGTGCTTGGTATGATGGATTTCCATCGTTCTTGCATCAATATGTGGCTCAAGTGCCTTGTAATCGTATCCTAATTTTGGTAATTCAAATGCCATTTTTGTATTATTAAAAGATTTAAATATATTAATTTCCTGTTAGCAAAAATATGCGCTATTTAGAATTATTCCAAATCTTTTGAATAATAAAACACATTGAAATCCTTTATTGTTCATAGACGGAACTAATAAGTGAGATTTAAGGTTCAAAAATCCTTTTAAACAAAGGGTTCAGCTCTTTTTTCAATAATATTAACTTTGTGCCTTTAGCTGTAAATTATGAATAGGAGCATCTTAAAACTCGCCATTCCGAATATCATTAGCAACATCACTGTACCACTGCTCGGGTTAATAGACCTCGCCCTGATGGGCCATCTTGGTTCAGAGGTTTATATTGGTGCGATTTCGCTTGGCGGTGTAATATTTAATATCATATACTGGGGCTTTGGATTTTTACGCATGAGCACATCGGGGTTTACTGCCCAGGCCTTTGGTAAAATAAATACAGCTGAAGCCATTACCATTTTAGCACGTGCATTGCTACTTACACTGGCAATAAGCATTTTTATTCTGCTGTTGCAAGCTCCAATTGCATGGGCAAGCTTTAAAGTTATTGGCGGTAGCCGCGAGGTGGAGACACTTGCCAACGAATATTTCCGAATTCGCATTTGGGCAGCACCTGCAGCATTGAGTCTCTTTGTATTTAGTGGTTGGTTTTTAGGAATGCAAAATGCGCGCTACCCCATGATTATAGCCATTTTGGTAAATATTGTAAATATTTTGCTAAGCGTATTTTTTGTATTTGGGCTGGGCATGAAATCAGACGGAGTAGCTATGGGAACAGCAATTTCGCAATACGCAGGCTTAATAACTGCAATACTTTTACTTCTTAAAAAATATCGTAAAATGCTGGCTTTGGTTACCAGAGCCGGTATTACAGACCTTAAGTTTATGGTGAACTTTTTTAAGGTAAATTCTGATATTTTTATTCGTACATTCTGCATCATCATTGTTTTTACTTTTTTCACATCTAAATCGGCAGGCATTAACGATACCATTTTGGCAGTAAACTCTATTCTACTGCAATTCCTGATGTTCTTTTCCTTTTTTATTGACGGCTTTGCTTTTGCGGGAGAGGCACTTGTCGGTAAATTTATTGGAGCAAAAGAAGTGGGAAACTTAAAAAAAGTAGTCCGTCTGCTTCTTTACTGGGGAGCTGTACTGGCCTTGTTATTTACTTTAGTTTATTGGGCAGGAACCAATTCAATTCTTAAATTACTTACCACTCAAATCGATGTAATTTCAACAGCACAACAATTCTTGCATTGGGTAATTTTAATTCCGTTTGCCAGTGTTGGTTCTTTTATTTGGGATGGTATATATATTGGGGCTACAGCTTCACGTGCGATGCGCAATAGCCTGTTAATTTCAACTTTTTTAATTTTTGCCCCGGTCTATTATTTTCTGAATCCGGTTTGGAACAACCATGCATTATGGTTGGGAATGCTTATGTTTATGTTTTCGCGAGGGGTAATTCTTACATTGCTTTATAAAAAGCGAATACTTATTCCCATTCAAATGCAAGAATAAAAAAGTTAAGTTACAGCTTATCTGTCATTAAAAGTAAGATAAAATGAAACGAGCATGTAAATTAATTACACCCAAGAGTAGAATTAAAATACTGCGAGTTCCATACTATACCCTTGAAAACAAACAATTATAATAGTATGAAAGGAGCATGGCCTAAGAAACACAAAAGGATATAAATAAATTAATCATGCGAGTTCCACGGGTATCTACCAGCAAATATTAAACAGACATCACATATGCCTGAAATGCAAAATGTTAACTTAATTACATTCAAGTAAAAAATAGAAACTGTAACTTGTTTTTTACGTTTATGCGCCCACTGCTTTTAACCAGGCTTCGGCCATAAGCTGTGCTCCTGCCATTGATGGATGCACACCGTCAGGAGTCCAATACGTTCCCGGTGCATGGTTCACTGCTTCATCAAATACTTTTTGAAAGGGTACCCAAATGGTTTCAAATTCTTCCGAAATTCTTTTGGCAGCTGCCTGGTATTTTTTCATGGGTTCAATCCATGTGTTATCAACAGCTCTGGTTTCCAGTACATAAAAAGGTTCGCACAAAATAAGTTTTATTCCCGGAAGAGCTTCTTGCGTTCGTTTTAAAAGGGCCCTGTAATCATTTTCATATATTTCAACGGTGCCATCGTAATTCCCATTGCGTTTGTGCCAATAATCGTTTACGCCTATTAAAATACTTAAAACATCAGGTTTTAACTGCAAACAATCTTTCTCCCAGCGGTCGGCCAGTTGAAAAACTTTATTCCCACTAATTCCGCGATTAAAAATGGTAAGCTGCTGTTCAGGAAATACATTCAGCAAATGCGATGCCGCAAGCAATGCATAACCATTACCAAAGGACCATGACCTGTTTGCCACTTCTTTTTGCTTGTCTCTTCCGGCATCGGTTATTGAATCGCCTTGAAAAAGGATGGTTGAATCTTTAGCAAAAACGGCTTGTTTTTTATTTTCAGGTTGGGTAACGCAAGCCGAAACGATTCCAGAGATACTTGCTGCCGCCACAACACCAGCAGATGATTTGAACAAAAAATTTCTTCTTGAAATACTCATTAAATTAAATTTTAGTTGATTGCTGAGAAGCAAATGTAAAAAATTTGGAGACGATTATAAAAGAATAATGCGTTGATTGTTTTACTATTTCAACGCATTATTTATTTCCACTTTTATTATGTAACTCTCTTGAGTTTACGCTACAGCTGCTTTAAAAGCTTGTCAACATCAACTTACAGTTTTAAAATTTCGCCTTACTTCTTCTTCAATCTTTCGATAAGTTAAATTGTTTTTTAGTAACTGCGAAAGCTCGTTATAGTGCTTAGTTTGTTCTTTATCTCCCATCTCATCATACGCATTGGCCAATGCCTGGATAGATGGAAGATGTAATTCGTTTAATTTTAAGCCGGCTTTGTACTGAATGATGGCTTCCTGCTTAAACCCGAGTTTGCGTAACTCATTACCCCTGTTAAAATGTTTTGCAATATTTTCTCCCCCTTTAGAAATACGTAATTTAAATACATTTTCGTTTTTAACGCTAACAACATTACATTGTACATTTTGTATAACATTTTCGCTTACCGAACCTTGAAATGCACGTTGGATTTCGGATTTTCCACCACTTCCAACATAAAGGATTGTTGCCTCATCGCAGAATTTTATTATTTGCTCATCGGCCTTACCCTTTAAAATATATGCTTCTGCATCCACATTTGAAAAGTCGAACTGCCGCAAAAATTCTTTCAATTCTCTCTTGAAATTCATGTGGTGCTGCTTGTTCTCTTTTTCAGGATCGAGTCCAAGACGTAATAACCTCGGCGAACTATATAATACCGGTTCAAAAACTGAAATAACCGACAGTTTTGCATCGAACTTTCGGGCATGCAGTATTGCAGATTTTAATGCAACTGCCGATGCTTTTGAATTGTTTACCGGGACAACAATATGTGCCTGCGAAGCGCTTTCAATATTGGAAATAACAGCAATTGGTTTTTGAATTTTTCGGTACGTACTCAATCCATTCGTTCCCAGAATTTCAGTCTTTCCTTTGTTTATTAGTACAATATTTACATTTTCTTCGTCAGCAACTTTGTTTATCTGATCGGCAATATTTCCGTACTCTATTCTTATTCTTACCTTGTACTCTTCAGCCAGGTTTAACTGACTAACTATCGTATTTTGCAATTCAAACCTTACCGATTTTTCAATTTTTTTTGCACTTGCGCCACCTTTAATATGTTTAGGAAGCACGTGTAATAAAATAATTTCGTTTCCGAAATTACCTGATATCAGACGAATTTTATTAATCGACTCGGAATGGTTATTGGCTAAATCAACTGCCCATAATACGCTGCTTAAAACTTTCATAACTTTACTTTTTAATGGTTAAACTTTGTTTTTATAAATTTTACAGCAGCAAAAATACCCGGTGCATGTGGTAAGTTTAACTCCAAAAAGCTCATCATAAAGCCCCAAACGGAATCAATTAAAAAAGAAAGCAGATTTGTGTAGGAAGGTTGAGATAAGAGTCACCGGAATGATCAAAAAAACAAACGGCCGCTTCAGTATTAAAATACTAAAACGGCCGTTAATAATTTATATAAAGCTACGAATTAAGCGTCTTTTTCAGAAAGGTACCTTTCAGCATCGATAGCAGCCATACAGCCTGATCCTGCTGCAGTTACTGCTTGTCGATAATGATCGTCCTGCACATCGCCACAAGCAAATACGCCGGGAACATTTGTTTTCGAGGTACCAGGTATTGTTTGAATATATCCCACATCGTTGGTGTCAATAAAATCTTTAAATATTTCTGAATTGGGTTGATGGCCTATTCCTAAGAAGAAACCGTCGATTTTAATTTTTACTTCCTCTTCTCCCTCTTCTCCCAGATTTTTAACCAGTGTTGCTCCTTCAACTAAACCATTATCGCCAAATAAACCTTTGGTTTGGTGTTTCCACAAAATTTCAATGTTTGGTGTTTTCATTGTGCGCTCGGCCATTACTTTTGATGCACGGAGTTCATCGCGACGCACGATAAGGTAAACTTTCTTACAAAGTCCGGCAAGATACATGGCTTCTTCAGTTGCGGTATCTCCTCCCCCAACAACAGCTACATCTCTTCCTTTATAAAAGAAGCCATCGCAGGTTGCACAAGCCGAAACTCCACCTCCTGCATATTTTTTCTCATCTTCCAATCCAAGATATTTAGCAGTTGCACCAGTGGCAATAATTACGGTTTCAGCCTCAATCAATTTCGAATCGTCTATCCATACTTTATGCACTTCGCCCGAGAAATCAACTTTTGTTGCCATTCCCCAGCGTACATCGGTACCAAAGCGTTGAGCTTGTTTTTTAAGATCTTCCATCATTACCGGCCCTGTAACTCCTTCCGGATAACCGGGGTAATTTTCTACTTCCGTTGTCGTGGTTAATTGCCCTCCCGGTTGCAATCCTTCGTACATTACCGGATTTAAGTTGGCACGTGCTGCGTAAATTGCAGCGGTATAGCCTGCCGGTCCGGAACCTATAATCAAACATTTTACCTGTTCTGCCTCCATAGCATCAAGGTTTTTCTTTTCTTCGTTTTCGTTAATATCAAGTGGTTTAAACATCTGCGTAAATTTTTAGTTCGACAAAAATACAAAACAAAGTGCATTGATTATCATAAATTCAATCGATAATAACAAAGTTGTGATAGTTGATTTCTATAACGTATAAAAAATTAGTTGCAAAAGCCCTAAAAAAGTTTTGTAAAAATCAATTGTAACACTACTTTTGCAATCCTGATTCGGGATGTGGCGCAGTCCGGTTAGCGTACTGGTCTGGGGGACCAGGGGTCGCAGGTTCAAATCCTGTCATCCCGACGGATTAGAAAGCCATTTGTAATTACGAATGGCTTTTTTTTATTTTACTGCAATAATCAATTCCGTGAAAACGCAAGAATTGTTTTCTGCCAATCACCCAATTCCAAGGCATTACACCTCTAATTTTTCGGCATCTTTAATCTTTTATTTTTTAGATTTCCTAAGCCTTGTTTAAAGTACACCTCGGGGCGGTGCCACACCCCGGTGCTTTTCAGCCACGGTTCATCTACATCCAAACTTAAATCGCAATCAACGCGGGCAATAATCGAATGTTTATTATCTGCAGAGGTTCCTGCGTTAATAAAATGACAAAGGCCCCAGGTAACACCTCTTCCATAATCTGTTCCGGTAAAAGCATCGGGGGTATAAAAACCGCAGGCAGTTGGTGTTAATTCAACTGTTGCTGCAATTTTAAAATTCACTCCATCCTCGGCATACTGCATGGTTTGCGCTTCGTTTCCGTCTTTTATGGCCATGGCGGCAATACCTTCTTTAAAAGGAAAGTAGCAGGTTTCGTGCCCCGAATTTAATACCGGATTCAGGGGATGCTTTTCAAACGGACCAAAGGGATTATCGGCAATGGCCAGACCATGAGCGACTGCATATTTATCGCGTACATCGGGCCATTTGTTGTACGCCGCTTTGTAATACAGGTAAATTTTATTTTTAAACACAATAAGGTGTGGGTCTTGAGTTTGATCCTGGTCCCACTCGCCTTTTTTACCAAAAGGTACAACCGGTTTCCCCACATGAGTCCAGGGGCCATCGGGCGAATCGGCATAAGCCATAGAAATGGGGCACCAGTCGCCACGAGTTCCACTTGGTTCGTTAAAGGCCTGAAAGTAGAGGTAATATTTTCCCTCCCAAACCAAAATATCAGGTGTTGCAACCGAGCGCCAGCCCAAAGCCGGTTTTTCGGGGCGGGCAACAGCAATTCCCTGTTCTTTCCATGTAAAACCATCTTGACTGGTGGCATACCAAAGGTCGCATAAATCCCAATCGGTTGAAGGAATTTTTTCAGTGGCTTCGTTTGCCCGGTTCCAGCCAATGGGCGGTACTTTTGTTTGGCGTTTAGTATACCAAATGTAGTATTTCCCATTCACAAATATAGGCCGCGAGGGGTCGCGCCGAGAAATAGTTCCATCTCCTCCGTTATAATCGAAACCTTCCAATCGCGTGTACTTAAACTGAGAAAACAGTTCATTGTCCTGTACCCGTGGTGCCGGATAGTCGAACATGCGTTCAGCAGCTGCACTCAAAGGAAAATCAGGTTTTGTTTCCGGCATTTTATGCGGAAAAACTTGATTTTCACCTACCACACCGGATTGTTCATGGTTCGTTTTTGTATTGGTACACGCACTTACTGTAAAAGCCATTACAAGCGCACTGAGAACAAGCTGCTTCATATTTATTGCTGTTGTTGGTTGTTTTGGCTGGCAATTCTTTCTTTTTGTTTTTCGGATAATCCCCAGCGGTAATAATCTTCAGGATTCCAAAGGTTGTTATGGTGTTTCATTTCGGGGTCGTGTATGTCAAGACTTAGGTCGCAATCGAAACGCGCCAGTTCCGAATGCATTTTTCCGTTAGGTCCGCGTACGTTTCTAAAATGGCAAATTCCCCATGTTATTCCACGCCCGTTTTTATTATCGGCAAAAGCATCAGGAATATAGGCATTGGGGCCAATAGGCATCATTTCAGTAATTGCCATAATTTCAAAATTCACCCAGTCTTTAGCATATTGAATGGTGAAATGCTCGCTCCCATCTCTGATCGTCATCGATGCTACCCCTTCTTTCCAGGGGAAAAAACAAATTTCATGTCCTGAATTTTGTACAGGATTTAGCGGATGCTTTTCAAATGGTCCAAGGGGATCATCAGCAAGAGCTAAACCAATCCCACTCCACACTGTTCCGGGGCGGTTAAAGGCAGCTTTGTAATACACATAAATTTTATCGTTATGCACCAGTGGCGTTGGTGCCTGAATGGCAAACTGGTCCCATTCGCCTTTTGCACCGGTAGGAATTACCACCTTGTCAACATGAGTCCATGGCCCGTCCGGAGAATCGGAATAAGCTACACCCACAGGGCAGTAATCGCCGCGCATACCACTGGGCTCGGTAAAAGCCTGGTAATAAATGTAGAATTTTTCTTTGTATTTCAGAATATCAGGCGTGGCTACCGCTCGAAATCCGGGAGTTGGTTTAGGAGGACGGGGAACGGCAACGCCTTGTTCTTGCCAGGTAAATCCATCTTCGCTGGTGGCATACCAAATTTCAGCTAGATCCCAGTCGGTGGAAGGGATGGTATCATTCCATGGAACTTTTCCCTCAATAATAAAACCTTTTGTATCGCGTGCAAAGGTTCCAACAGGTGGCGATGGGGTGTCGCGTTTGGTGTACCAAACGTAATACTTGCCGTTTTCATAAAGCACTTTTGATGGGTCGCGGCGGGTAATGGTAGCATCACCATCGTTGTAATCGAAACCACTTAAGCGAGTGTATTTAAACTGTGTGTATAGCTCATTCTCGGCATTTACATGCGAGGGATAATTGTTAAAACTGCGTTGCATGGCTTCGCTTAACGGACGTTGTGTACTTTCGGGGCTTACCGTGTAAGGGAAAGCTTCGGTGGTTTGTTTGGCTTGCTTCAAGGGAATAACCAGCGAAAATGATATTTCGCTGTCTTTAGGAAGCACGGCAATAATTAAAGCTTTGGGCACACCATTTTCCATATAAAACTTTGGCATATCGGCCGTGCGTTCGCAAAAGGTAGAAGTGCCATCTGTCCATTTAATTTCGCCGGCTTTAATGGCAAGTGGATTTTTGGCTAATTTCCAGTGTAGTCCCATGTCGTCAGACTCGAACAGCAGCGTGGATCCCTCGGGGCAATCACTCCAAACACCTCTGGAGTCTTTGGCAATACAATAAAAGTTTCCGTTATGCAGCCACTCCAGATGGTCGTCGCAGGCAAACGAAGCGGTTGGGTGTGTAATAAATGGTATGTCTGTGTCTTTAAAAGGCCCTAAGGGAGAGCTCGATATTGCGGTAACATGAATTACTTTCCCGTTTTTATGTTTTGGGTCGGCTTTTACGTATTTGTAGGCCATCAGAAATTTGCCATCCGTACGTTTTGTAACGGTTGGAGTTGAGGTCATCCAACGATCTCCGGTGGCATCAATCAGTGGTTTATCAAAACGTTTCCATGGCCCGTTTAAATCGTCGGCAACTGCAACACCAATGCGCTGGTTATTGCGATTTACCCACCATTCTTCGTCATCTTTTATCGATGGCATCCGATCATCAGGAGTATTCTCCCAATAGCCGCTACCCCGGTTTCCCATGTGATAAAGGTAGTATTTGCCATTGTGCTCAATTACATGCGGATTGTGGGTACAATCGCCATCCCAAAACTCGTTACCCCGTGGTGGCAGCACCAAATTTTTAAACTTATAAGGTCCGGTTAAATGGTCGGAAACAGCATGAGCAATTTCGGAATGGGTAACCCAACCATGATGCCCGCGGCTTTTTAACCAACGCGAATAAATAGCATGGTATTTCCCATCTTTTCCTCTTAAAATATTGGTTCCCCAAACATTATAATCTTCTTCTGCAATAATATTTGCTTTGTCAAATTTTTCAGGCAGCATCTCAGCAAAATCAAAATCGGTCTGCCCAAAACTATTTCCCGTTAAAAACAGGATAATCAGGTAAATGAAAACAAGTTTATAGTTCATCTTTTTCTTTGGTTTATTTTCAATTCTATTCTAACCATTCAGCTATTGTTCGAGCAATGTTTTTTCCCAATATTCCATCATTTGTTCATCGCTTATTTCTCCGGTGTAACCTTTATTTGCCATGGCGTTTTTAAACCATTTTGCCGAACTTTCCTTTGCTTTTGCAATAGTTGCCTCATCCTCGCTTATCATCCCTCGCTCATATACCTTTAAGGCCGATTGCAACTGTATTTTAAGTTTCGATTCTATTTCGCTGAATTCCTTTTTACCGGCCAGGTTATTAAATTCCATAGGATCTGACCTTAAATCATACAATTCAAATTCGGGTCGTTTTTTGGCCATAAACAAATTATATGGGTAGCCCAACTCCCCTTTCGAGTGGAGGTATTTGTATACAGTAAATGCCGGGTATTGTAAGCGTTTGTAACTGCTTAACTGCATATAGGGAATTTCAGGCATTCGGTTCCAAATCAACTTAAACTCTCCATTGTTTATACTTCTGATATTATCGGGAGCATCGCCACATCGCTGACGAAAACCATATACATATTCTCTTTTTACCGCATTTTCTCCTAAAAACACCTGTCCATGCATATATTCTGGTACCTGAATTCCCGCCAAATCAAGCGATGTTGCCGTAACGTCAATCATACTCACCAGCTTGTGACTCACTTTATTTTTTTCAGGTGTAAACGGATTGTACACAATTAAAGGAACATTTAATCCGCCTTCGTAAAGAAATTGCTTATCGCGTAAATGCGGACGGCCATTATCGCCGAAGAAAAAAATGATGGTATTTTCCCACAGGCCTTCCGCTTTTAAGCGCTCGGTGATGTTACCTATTACTTCATCCAAATGCTGAATACTTTCAAGGTACATGGCCCAATCGGCCCTTATTAATTCGTGATCAGGATAACAAGCAGGAACTGTTACTGACTTGTAATCAATAGGATGTTTGCTGTCGTGTTCAAAATCGCGGTGCGGATATTTTATATTAACCTGTGCATAAAAGGGTTGACCTTTATTCCTGTCCTTCCAGTCTATGGCATCGAAAATATTATCAGTTTCAAAATTAAAATCGGTTTTACCCATTTTTTCAAATGACTTATCCATATTGGAACAGAAATAACCTGCTGCTTTAAAAAATTCGGTAACAGGTTGAATATGATCCGGAAGAGGTAGCTTGTTAATGGTTCTGTGCTCGAGGCTGTTAATTGCCGTAGGATACATACCGGTTATAATTGACGATCGACTTGACGAACAAACGGAGGTAGTGGTATAAGCTTTTGTGTAACGAACGCCCTGAGCTGCAAGTGCATCAATATTAGGTGTTTTTACATCGGGGTTGCCATAACAGCCCAACTCCAAACCAATATCGTCGGAATAAATCCAGAGAATATTTGGTTGTGGTTGGTTTTTGCTGCAAGACGTTAATAATAGCGCAAAAAATAACCCGGTAAAAAGGCTTTTGAATTTTAACATTACTCCACTTCTTTAGTTACAATTAAAGGAATTTGCACATTAAACGACTGACGTACATTATTCTCATCGTACGCATCGGCAGCACAAATCAAAGCTATTGGTTCTCCATTTTCAATTAAAACCTGTGGGCGCTCGAGGTGGTCGTATTGAATAACTCTGCCATCTTCCCAGGTAAGCGTACGATCGGAGATCTTGAAATATTTGGCTTTTTCCCAGTTAATGCCATCAACCGAATCGTAGTGCACCAAGGAAAAAATGCGTTTGTGCTCGATGTGTTCAATTCGTTTTACAATGGCGCGGTACTTTCCATCCTGGTACCAGATGTACGGATCTTCTGCCGGAAATCGTTCCCCTTCGAAAGTAAATACCGGATCAGGATATTTTTTGAATGGGCCGGTTGGGCTGTCGGCAATAGCCACCATGTGCACCACAGGGCCACCTTGCGGCAGGGGAAATTTTTTACCAACAGCTTTGTAAACCATCAGAATTTTACCATCGGCCATTTGGCACACCGATGGATTGGACGTCATCAGTGCATCGTGCGCCGTTGAGTCGCCATGTGTTACATCCAAAACCGGTTTATCAAATCGTTTCCAGGGGCCCTTTGGGGTGTCGGCCACTGCCACTCCAATGCGCTGATTGTTACGGTGCATCCAGTTAATTTTTGCCTTACCCGGAACACTTACAATTTTTTTATCGCCAAAATTACCCATATAGTACAGGTAATATTTGCCGTTGAATTTATGAACCGTAGGATTATGGGTTGCCGAACCGTCCCAGAATTCGGGTCCGCGCTCCGGCAAAGCCACATCAACAAATTTGTAAGGGCCAAATGGCGAGTCTGACACGGCGTGGGCTATTTCGGAATAGTTGACCCACTCCCATCCAATGTTTTTTGGCCAACGCGAATACAACATGTGGTACAAGCCATCATCACCTTTTACCACCGAACCTCCCCAATGGCTCAGGCTATCTCCTCCGTCGAAAGCGGAATGTTTGGCCACTTTGCCAAATTCAATTTTATAATTTTCAATTACTTTTTCCTCTTGATGACATGCTGAAAAAATAATGACTAACACTGCCAGCAATCCAACTGTTTTCATAACTTTTCTATTTATTATTTTGTTTTAGCGGTATTTGCACATTAAACGAGTGCAACACACCATTTTCATCTTTTGTATCAGCAGCACATAATAAAGCTAAAGGCTTCCCGTCTTCGATGTACAATTGCGGGCGCTCAAGATGAGAGACATACTGTGTTTCGCCATTTTCCCATTCAATTTTCAAGGTAGAAACCAAGGGGTTTTTCGCCAGATTCCAGTCAAAACCATCTTCTGAGTCGAATAAAACCAATGACCGGCCAGCATTGGTAAAAGCGCCGTGCATGTCTTTTACAATGGCACGGTATTTCCCATCCTGGTACCAGATAAACGGATCTTCGGCCGGAAAATCGTGCCCCTCGGCCTGGAATACAGGCTTATCGTATTTTTCGAATGGCCCCGTTGGGCTATCGGAGGTTGCCACACAATGTACTACCGGGCCACCCCAGATGCCGGGTTTCTTTTTACCAACAGCTTTATAAACCATAAGGTAGCCCCCATCAGGCCGCTGCGTAACCGATGGATTGCTGGTCAATAAGGCATCCAGTGCTGCACTATCGGGGCTAACATCAACCAACGGTTTATCGAAACGTTTCCACGGACCGTTAGGAGTATCGGCAACAGCTACGCCAATGCGCTGATTATTCCGGTGAACCGGATTCAACTGAATCTTTCCCGGCCTGCTGTATATTTTCCCATCGCCGGTATTGCCCATGTAGTAGAGGTAGTATTTCCCATCGAATTTATGAATGGTTGGATTGTGCGTACATAGTCCATCCCAGTATTCGGCACCGCGAATAGGTAGAGCAACCTCTACATGCTTAAAGGGTCCAAACGGACTTTCGGCAACAGCATGGGCTATTTCAGAATGTGTTTCCCAAACCCAGCCCAGCTCCTTTTTCCAACGCGAGTAAAACATGTGGTATAAACCATCTTCGCCTTTTATAAGCGAACCTCCCCAAATGCTGATGGTGTCGTTAATAAATTTTGCTGTTGAGGGTACTTTCTCAAATTCAATTTTTAAATCAGCTTTTTTGCCACCCAGCAGTTCACCTGATTTTTGCTTGTTTTGCTTACCCGCACATGCTGCTAATAATAAAACAGCCGCCATTATAAATAGCAAGTTTCTTTTCATTTTGATTTTGTTTTAACAAGTTGTGACCAATTACTTTCTTCGCCTCCAAGGGTTCTTTTCATTTTAAAATAAAGCTCTTTTTCTCCATTCAAATCAATTGACACCATGCCTCTTACATTAGAGCTAAAAGTTTTGTCTAACTGATCTTTTGAAGTTCCATATTTTATGGTGTAAATACCATCAGCAAAATCGCTTGAATAGCCAATTACCAGTTTGTTATCGGTGATAAAAGAATCCCAGATAATTGGTGGTAAAGGTTTATTTACAATGGCTGTTTTTGCCATATCAGAGGGCTTGCTTTGCCCTTTATCGTTTAGGGCAAATAGTTTAACGCGATATGTTTTTCCTTCTTCTAAACCAGTAACATCAATATAGTTTGAAATTGTTTTGTACGACTCTTGTTCTTTTTCACCATCGGCTGAATAACGCACAAAGTATTCGCTTGCATTGGGCACATGCCCGAAAAGCACCCGCACAGCGCTTTTGCCGGGAATAAGTGCTGTAATTTTAGGAGTAATGGCGTTTTTGAACGATATGGTTTTATCGAGGCGCGAATAATTTGTTGGCGTTACAAGGCTTATGGTTAGGTCGAGTACATCGGCAGGTAAATTTTCCCAGGTGATTGTACCGTTCCATTGCTTGTCGGCAGGTTTTAAATCGGGTAATTCTTTTGCGTTCTCAAAAACAGTCTCGCCCCGGCTGTTTGTAAACTGATACACCAGTTTATAATTGCGCATGGCGTGGCTCGGATAATCACTTTCGCTACGAATTGGCAGACGAATATCAGCCGAATTTTTATCAAAATCGATGTTTGAAATTTCAATATCCAGAACAGGCGCATGTTCCTGCTTTATGCGCTTGAATAAACGGCGTTTTTGTCGCCAGGTAGTAATAACGCCCCAAACACGGTTTTCTTCGGCTGTTGTTCCGGCATAAGCGCTTCGGTAATCGTTAAAGGTCCACATGGATGTTCCGATTACAAACTCATTTTTATGTCTGAAATGATTGGTCCACTCTGAGAATATTTCTTTATCGGCATCTAAAGCTGTTGATGGCCACGGATCGAAACCAAATTCGGAAATAAAAACCGGTTTTTCGGGCCACTTCGTTCTTAACGCATTAAGTATGTCCTGTGGTTTGCCCTGCCAGCCATACATATTGTGCATAATCAAATCAACAAAAGTATTGGGGTCGGTTTCCGGTGTATATTCTTCTTTTTGCCCCGAGTTGCTCACACAGGTTACCAAACGATATGGGTCTAATTCCGTTTTTACATAATCGATGGCGGCTTCGCCGTATTCAAAATGATTATTCAACTCATTACCAACACTCCAGCCAATAATACTTGGGTGATTAATGTCGCGTTCAATCATCCCTTTTAACCAATATTTGGCAAGAAAATAGTTTTTATCCGTCATTTCCATGCCATGCTTTTCTGTCAGCATAACATAAGGCTCGTCAAACATCAAAATTTCTTCATCTTCCGGTTTTAATTGAATTCCTTTTTCTTTTTCAAGTTTCGCCAGTGGATAATAATTTGCACGAAACTCATCGTTATCCAAATCCCGAACATTAACCTCTTCAAAAAGCATAATTCCTTTTTTATCGCATAAGTCAATCAACTTTTCGTTTTGAGTGCCGTGCATAATCCGCATAAAGTTGGCTCCTGCTTCTTTCATTAAATCCACATCTTCTTCCAGTACCTCCAGTGGCTCAGAAGATCCCCAGAAACGGCTCTCGCTTACCCGGTTAAAACCGGCTAAACGAACAGGCTCGCCATTCAGCAACATTTTAGAATCTGTCAGTTCAACTTTTCGGATTCCAAAATTGTCACTCCTATTATTTAATTTATTATTCTTCTCTGAGATTGTAGTATGAACTTGATACAGCTTAGGATTATCAAAATGCCATAATTCCACATTTTCAGCATTTAAAACAGTTTCAAGATGAATATCTTTTCGCGAATTAGGTTCAATCTCAACAGAACCCGCCAAGGCGCCAATTTCCTTTTCATCCAATAATTTAGAACTAACTGTAATGGTTCTTTTTTTGTCAGAGTTGTTTTCAACCCTCACCTTTAGTTTTATATTGGCTGTCCCTGTTTCCAGGTTGGGGTCGGCATGAATATATTGATAATCGATTCTAACATCTTTGTTTTTGCTTAGAGTAACATCCCGGATTATACCGCCCCAATTCCAGGTGGCACTAACAATTGCGCTGTTATCGGCTTCAACTGCAATAACATTTTTCCCCTTGAAATTTAGTTCATCCGTCACGTCAAATTCGAAAGGCGTAAATCCTCCCCTGTTTCTTCCAATAAACTTACCGTTGAGATAAACTTTTGCGAGATGATAAACACCACCAAATTTTAAATAGTACCTGTCGCTTGCATCTTTTTTCCAGTTTTTTGGAAGATGAATTGTTTTCCGATACCAACCTTTTCCGGTATAGTTCGAGTACTCATTAATCATTCCCCAGTGCCCCGGAACGCTTAAGTTGTGCCAATCAGAATCATCAAAATCGCTAAGAAAAACCTGGCGGGGTTCTTCTTTTGCATTTAAATACTTCTCTTTGGGAATTTCGCGAAACATTACCGCATCTGCAGCAACATCACCACTTACTATCGCTGTTACTTCAACATAATTATCATCGTTGCTATTAAATTCAAAAATGCCAAGGCTGTTCCATTCGCCACAAAACACCCGCTGATTAAAATATTTGGTTGAAATGCCTTTTGCGTGTTTCACGTTGTATTGAGCTGTCATGTGAGATACAAAGGGGTATTTTGTAAACACCTCGTAGTAACCCGTTTTTTCGAAATTAGGATAAAACCGAACATTAGAATCATCGTTCCTGTCTGCATTTTCAAGATCGGTTATGGAAAAATAATGTTGCAAATAGTTTTCACCGTGAAACTTTGAATTAACCGCACCGAAATCAGACGTGCTCCAATTGCCCTTAACTTGTACATTTTCATCAATGTTATCAATTACGATATCATTTTCGGTTTCACGGATATTCATGTAGTTGGAACCTTCGCCATAAATGGCGTAAAACTTCCAATGACCATTTAACGAAAGTTGCTCATCAATATGCTTATCCTCATTATTACATGAGCTTAAGAATACGATTACACTTAATGCAAAAATTACGAATCTATTCATCTTGTTTTGTTTTGTAATTACAATATCTGTTTACTTATTATTCCTCGGTTAGAACCACCAGCTTAGCTGAAACCACATAGGTATCATTATCCGAAACGTCTTCTCCAAACTTAATACTTAACGTATTTTCACCTTGTCTCAAAAGAGATACCGGAAGTTCCACTCTTTCTACTGCATTGTACTTTGTGATTCCCCTGGTATGTCTGTGGTCAAGAATTTTACCCAGAACTTCCCCATTAAAAGTAAATTCGGGTGAATCATTCATACCTTCATCCACTGCTAAAGCAATATCTACAAAGCACTTTAGAGCATTTGCTGAAGCTTCTTTTAAACTGAACTTCATTTCATAAGGTGTATTCTTCTGAACCTTAGCCAGGTATCCTTTTGCATAATAAGCCTCCTCCACCATTTTTGATGATGGCTCAGTATCACTGTTCAATTCAATTCTAACAATTATGGTCTCTTCTCCACTAATATTAATATCATTCAATGATGCAAGCGATTGGTAATTGGAATCAATAATCAGCTTACCACTGACGTTCTCACTATTATGTGGCTCCGGATATTCACCTTCCCATTTAAGGCGTTTTATTCCTGTGGCTGTTATGTCATCTGCATCTATGCCCTCAATCGTCACATCCAAATCGAGCGTAAACTCTCCAATGGTTTTACCATAGTGCGCCAGCAGATATATGAATTTCCCATCTCTTATGACCTCATAGTTACTGAAGGTTTTCTGAGCAGTCTTTTCTTCAAAATACAGCCTTTCTCCATTTACATCTTTAAAATATTCATAGAATTGTAAAAACGGGGTTGAGGTGTGGTTTTTATTATCGGGATCATTTTGCAAATTATAAACGGCCTGCCCCCTATTTGGCGCGTACCCATAATCACTGTGCGCTAGGATAAATGGTACTGCTAATTGTACCTCCGGCACATCCATATAGAGCATCATTTGCCGAATTACTGTAGTCATATATAAGAAAAATTTAAAGTCATTTTCCCAGGGCCCAAATTGGGGTGTAATGGATTGCCTTCCGTATTCTGAAATGATTACAGGTTTTGGGCCAACATCGTACAAGGTGTTCTGCACCGCCTGTAACATGTTCAGTTGACTCTCTAAAGTGCCAAAATCATAAACCGTTTCATTCCCGTTATACATTCCTTTAAATAAGCTGGGATGATTTTGTTTTTTGGTCATGTCATTACGATTCCCTTTGTAATTAATAGAATCATACGCCCAGTATCCTTTTGAGTATGTATGCAAATCGTACCCACTCAGTGCATTTTGAGTTGCGGCTATAAAGTCAGCATAGAATTTCTGCCAGTCGCTCAAATCCTTCCCCGGAAAGGTCCACGCCCAGCAAGGGCCAAAAACGTGTACTTCTTTATGCTTTTTTTGTATAGAATTAGCCATAACCCTGTGAAACTCCCCGATATCAGTAATATTCCAGCTTTGTTTAGGCTCATTTTGTACTGTAAACCAAGTTGGCAAAGGTACATTATTTGATTCCAGTTCGTCCAGCCATGCATTGACTTGTAAGGCTGCTAACTCAAAATAGTTATTTTTTACTGCATCGTATACATCTCCGGATTCTCTCATCCAGGATGGATAAGTTTTTGAAATGCCTGCAATAGCCCATTTAAAATCCTGATTTGACCTAAATCCTTCCTCAAACGATTTGACGCGATCAAGAGTGACCTCTTTAACCTTTTTCTCAATAAGGTTCTTTTTTTTGTAATTTTTGTCTATAGCTGTTAAATGTGGCCCCAAACATCTTGTTGGTTTCATCATTTCCCATTTTGAATCTGTGTATCTGGTTCCGGTTAACGTGCCCATAGTGGTAAAATATTTTGACCTGTCAAGCCTGTTTTTAACAAATTCACCACTTCTCAGTTCTTTTTGTTGGTTTGGATATATAACAACTTCAGCATTGTCCTGGGCATGCAAGAATGAAGTACTCAATAGTGAGAAAAATAAAACAGTGTTTATCCAAATGTTAGTTATCTTTTTCATCTTATTAAAATTGTCTGTTTTTAAAGGTATAAGATGGAACTCGTCCCGACCAATCGGAACTCGTTTCATTTTAATTGAATTCTTAGGTTACAACAATGTCCACGGTGTACTCCATTAACGGTAATACCAAGAGCACCAAAAATGAATGTTGGCACACCATCTTCTACCAATAGTTGTGGCCGTTCTATCTTGTATTCCGTTCGTGTACCGTCTGTTTTTAAAATTTTACCCGGAACAACTAACGGATGTTTTGCCTGTACCCAATCGTAACCATTGTTTGATTCCATTAAAGCAATAGCTCCTGTGTCTCCGGTAAAACGTCCCTGAATGTCTGTCACCAAAGCATAATATAAGCCATCCTGGCTCCACACAAACGGGTCTTCAGCAATCATGTGCTCATCTTCAGAGCCCTTTAATTCAAAAATGGTTTCGTTATGCTTTTTAAAAGGCCCAAGCGGGTTCTCGGCAAAAGCCACCATATACCTCACCCGGTCTCCTTTTGAAACCTGCCATCCATCGGTGCTTTCCATATCTACTGGCTTCCAGCCTTTTTGTTTGCCAACCGCCTTGTATACCGCAAAAATACTTCCATCGGGAGCAATGTTAATGGCGGGGTTCGAGGTCATTAAAGCATCAGGTGCAGTTGGGTCGTCACTTACATCAATAACCGGTTTATCCAACCTGTTCCATGGGCCAGCCGGATTATCAGACCAGGCAACTCCTATTCGCTGACCATTCCTGTACATCCACCAGTCTTTATTTTTCATGGAAGTTGGCTGTTTGGCTTTTACCGATGATGTAGTGCCCATATAATACAGGTAATACTTGCCATCTTTTTTGAATACGGTTGGATTGTGTGTGGTTGTCCCATCCCAATACTCCTTACCACGTGCGGGTAAGGCAACACTTACATGCTTGTAGGGCCCCTCTGCTTTTTCGGCAACAGCATAGGCTATTTCCGAGTCGGTTGCCCAGCCAAAATGCCCCAATTCGTACTTCCACCGCGAATAATACATATGGTACTTGCCATCGTAACCTTTCACCACTGAGGCTCCCCAAATGTGGTAATCCGGGTCAATAAATTTATATTCCTCGGGAATGGGCTGAACCATTGCTCCAAGGTCTAAATCTTTTTTTTCCTGCGAACAAGCAGTAAAAACTCCCAAAAGTTGAACAAAAAGTAATATTACAATCTTTTGCATTTTATTTTAATTGATAAAATTCATTTTTATTATTTCAACAGTCATCATTTCTTAATCCTTTTGAAGTGGAATAACCACCGAAAACGAATCTTCGCATTCTTTTGGAAGAACTGCGATAATCAATGCCTTAGGCACACCATTTTCCATATAAAACTTAGGCATATCAGCCGTTCGTTGGCAAGAAGTTGAAGTACCATCGGTCCATTTAATTTCGCCGGCTTTAATGGCAAGGAAATTTTTGGCAGGTTTCCATTCCAAACCCATGTCGTCCGATTCAAACAGCATAGTTGAGCCATCGGGGTAATCACTCCAAACTCCGCGTGAGTCTTTAGCGATACAATAATAGTTTCCGTTGTGAAGCCATTCTAAATGGTCGTCGCAGGCAAACGAAGCTGTAGGGTGAGTTATAAATGGGATGCCCGTATCTTTAAAAGGCCCGAGAGGTGAACTCGATGTAGCCGTTACATGAATAACTTTTCCATTCTTGTGTTTTGGGTCGGCCTGAACGTATTTGTAGGCCATCAAAAACTTTCCATCGGTCCGTTTCGAAACGGTTGGTGTTGAGGTCATCCAACGATCACCGGTAACATCAATTAAGGGTTCATCGAAACGTTTCCAGGGGCCGTTTAAATCATCTGCAACAGCAACTCCAATGCGTTGGTTATTGCGGTTAACCCACCATTCTTTATCGTCTTTAATGGAAGGCATCCTGTCATTTGGAGTATTGTACCAGTAGCCACTTCCACGGTTACCCATGTGGTAGAGGTAATATTTGCCATCGTATTCAATTACGTGCGGATTGTGCGTACAATCGCCATCCCAGAACTCATTTCCCCGGGCTGGCAGCACCAAATTCTTAAATTTGTATGGTCCGGTTAAATGGTTAGAAACAGCATGTGCAATTTCTGAATGGGTTACCCAACCATGATGTCCACGGCTCTTTGGCCAACGCGAGTAAATGGCATGGTATTTTCCATCTTTTCCCTTTAGAATATTGGTTCCCCAAACATTATAATCTTCTTCCTGAATAATATTTTTTTTATCGAACTTTTCAGGAAGCAGCTCCTTAAAATTCAAATCATTTTGTGAGAAAACAGTACTGCTAACTGAGATTAACAATGTTATCAAAACCATAGATTGAACACTCTTCATCATTTTCATATCCGCATCAATTTTAATCTTTCTAATTATTCGCTAATAACAGGAATCTGAACATTCCATGAATGCAATACCCCATTGGCATCGCTTGTATCAGCAGCACAAAGCAGGGCAATTGGTTTACCATTTTCCATAAACAATTGAGGGCGCTCTAAATGTTTTAATTGAAGAACTTCGCCATTCTCTTTGGTTATTTGTAGCTTAGAAACCAAAGGTTGAGCTGCTAATTTCCAATCAAATCCATCTTCCGATTCAAACATAACCAGTGCCTGTCCGGCATCGGTAAATGCACCGTGCATGTCCTTTACAATAGCCCTGTATTTTCCGCCCTGGTACCAGATAGAAGGATCCTCTGCCGGGAACTCATGACCTTCGGCTGTAAATACCGGAAAATCATATTTCTTGAAAGGGCCCGTTGGGCTATCGGATGTAGCAACGCAATGCACAACCGGTCCACCCCAAATCTCTTTTGTCTTTTTTCCAACCGCTTTGTAAACCATTAAGTAACCACCATCTGGTCGTTTGGTAATTGATGGATTATTGGCCAACATGGCATCCAAGGCAGTTGTATCCTTACTTGCGTCAATTAAAGGAGTATCAAAGCGTTTCCATGGGCCATTGGCATTATCGGCCACAGCTACCCCAATACGTTGATTGTTTCGATGTGTCCAGTTGTACACAATTTTACCGGGAACACATGGATTTACCCCATCGCCAGTGTTACCCATGTAATACAAATAATACTTTCCATCGAATTTATGAATTGTGGGATTATGGGTACACAAACCATCCCAGTATTCAGCTCCTCGTGCCGGAAGTATTACGTCTTTATGTACAAACGGGCCAAAAGGCGATTCAGAAACAGCATGTGCTATTTCGGAATGAGTCACCCATGCCCAGCCCAGGTCTTTTTTCCAGCGAGAATAATACATATGGTATAATCCATCTTCTCCCTTAATCAGCGAACCTCCCCAAATGGTTAGTGAATCGCCACCACTAAAAATCGATTCCGGGGCAACTTTCCCCAGTTCAAATTTAAATTCAGTTGTTTCTTTTTCTGAATTGCAGGAGAAAAGTGTAATGATTATTAAAACTGCTATTAAGCTCTTCATATTCTTTTTTATTTTCAATTTTTTTTATTTATCACAGCGTTTATTTCGCCTTCAAATCAAATCCATTCAATCCGATGGTTCCTTTATTTTCTTCGGAACTAAAAACAATTTTTACAGATTGTCCTTTTGTTGCTTTAAACTCAAGTAACGAAAATCCTTTTGCCGCTTTGTTCGACCCTCCATCGCCACGATTTCCGCCACCGGCAGTGGATATTTGTATTTTTCGGCCATATGTTGGCTGATAATCTGATTTAACGATTTGAACTTCGCTATTTGCATCACTTACCTCAATTTTTAGAACCGGAGCCTCATCTTTTTCACCCGTTAAACGGTGATGCCAGCTTTTCAAACTGTATTCTCCTTCAGGAAGATTGTTGAAGGTTAGCATTATTTTACCTGGTGCATTTATTTCTACACCATCTTCAATCATAAAACTTAAATCGCCTGGCACACCCCAGGTGTGGGTCCATTTTAGGCTATCACCTACAGATTCGATGCTCACATTTATCTTGTTTTTATCTTCTACAATAAAGGACTGCTTAGCATTACCTTTATCCGACCAACTCCAGGCTACAAACTGATCCTGAACGTGCTGTTCGGGATTACCTAAATCTATTCTTAATCTAAGAACGTCTCTGATGGGCTTAGCATTTTGTAAAACATGGTTGCTGGTCCATGCTTTGCTGCTGATAACAGCATTTCCATTTTTCAGTCCTTTGGCGCTGGCTATAAGATTAATCTCCCCGGCTTCAGTACCCATTCTAACTAAAACAGGTGCTATTCCATTTTCCCACTTCACAGGGTTGGAACCAATATCTTCACCCCCAACAATACTTGCAGACCCCGATACTTCGAAACTTACCTCCGGGTTATAATCTACTACGGTGGTTCCGTTTTTATCACAAATGCGGGCAAATGCAAGTGCTATGCTCGACCCGTCGGCATATAAAGGTTGACAATCTTTATCAAATTCCAATTCTATATGGTGTGCTTCACCAGGCTTTTTTAGTGAGTGTTCAGCAACAATTTTGTTGTTTATATAACCTTTGGCGGTAATTGTTCCCGATTCCCAGGTGGAGTCAAAAACAAAAGCAGGAGAATTTAGATGAGCAACTTCAGGTGCATGGCACGGTTTAAGCCGGGCAATGGATTTCCCCTCAATCAATAACTCAACTTCATCGCAATTACTAAATACGATAATAGTAGAATCGTTTTGTGCACGATGATCCGGAATATGCACCATAGGTTCGGTGGTCATTTCCGATTTCATCCACCAATAAACAGGTTTTGGTAGTCGGAAGATATCCCAGGCCGCAGCACTCCAGCGCGACAGGTTTGGATATTGCTCACCTCTTTTTATAAATGAATAACTATCGTGGGCACTCCAAAGCGTAAGCCCGATTAAATCCGGATCGGCTTTGTAACGCGATACAATTTTTTGGTTGCCCCATGTATCTTCCGAACCACTGTGTTCCATGGCAAACAGGAATTGATCTTTCGGACGACGCGCCCCGCGATAATCCATTACTGCATAAAGATCGGTTACTCCTGCATGCTGAGGCCCCGTCCAAAGAGTACCATTGTTCATGGTGATACGGGTTGGGTCTTCTTCTTTTGCAGCATATTGTAAACGTTGAACAGGTCCACGGTGATTAATACCGGCTCCCCATCCCCAAGCTGAGGGGTGATTTCGGTGATTTCGAATTGTGCGCCTAAAAGATTCTTCCAATCTGTCCATCCAAATTTCAGGACCAAACTCAATCCATGTAGGCGGTTCTTCGCAAACCAGAATTCCCAGTTTATCGCAGGCGTCAAAGAATGCATTATCGTGCGGGTAGTGTGCCAGGCGAACCACATTCATTCCACTGGCCTTAAACTTATAGGCATCTGCCCAATGCAAGTTATCAGGAACTGCATCGCCTACATAAGGGAATTGTTGATGACGATTGGCACCAACCAGTTCTACAGGCTTACCATTCATGCAAAATCCTACTCCCGGTCGCATTTCAAACCACCTTAAACCTAATGGGTTTTCTACCATATCCACCACTTTTCCCTCATACAGAATCTGCGTATTCACCCGATATAAGTATGGATCATCAAATTCCCAAAGACGCATATTTTCGGTAATTCCTCCGGTTTGTATAAAGGTATGTTCTCGCCCCGGATCGATACTTGCTTTTTTATGAAGTTTAAGAACAACTATATTGTCTTTGTCAATTACCCGTGTTACAACCTCGCATTTTTTACTCTTTTCACCGGCATTGCGAACTGTAGTTCGAACTGAAACGGTCGCATTTCTGAGATTAACCGTTGGCGTGGTAATAAAAACACCAGCTTCTCTTTTCTCCCATGGGAAGGTAACGTAAAGGGGGTCGGTTACCACCAAAAATACATCACGGTACAATCCACCAAAAAGCACATAATCCCAGCGGTCACCGTCTGGTGGAATTTGGTCTGTTTTTCTGTTGTCGAGCTTGATGGAAACTTTATTTTCACCATTAATGTTTATCAGGTCGGTAATATCAAAATGAAACGGGGTATAGCCACTAATGGCATGTGCCCCTGCTTTTTTGCCGTTTACCCAAACTTCTGTTAACTGATGAGCCCCCTCAAATTCGAGGAAAACTCTTTGGCCGGGTTTGGCATTTACATCAATAGAGCGACGATACCAGCATATGTCGCGATGGAAGGTTTCCTGGGTGTTGTCATCGGTACAGTCGTCTAAATTAACAGAAGTTAACTGGTAGGTATGAGGCAGGTTCACATTCGCCCATTCGTTATCGTTGAATTGGCTTGCTGAGGCTTGATTACCTGCATCGCCTTTAAAGTATTTCCAATCCTGATTAAGAGATTGAACTTTTCTTCCCGTAGAAGGAACACCTTCGGGAAAATTTTGGCCTGTAGCGCTAAATTCAATTATAAAGAAGAAACACAACAGAATATGAAATGATTTCTTATGTAATGTTCTGATAGAAGAGCTGTTGTAAGGTTTCATGTTGAATATTTTTCATTTAGATTTAAGTTCTTACTATTTTTTCATTTTTGTTAAAGCAATTGCAGTTAATCCTTAGTCTTTTTATCAAGTTCTTTTATGATTAGCGGAATTTGGACATTTCGTAATATTTCCCTTCCGTCGTCAGTATAGGTAAGTGCAGCACAAAGTATAGCTGTTGGTTTCCCGTCTTCAATGTATATCTGTGGTCGTTCCAGAAAGTCAACTTGTTTAATACCTTTGTCTTCCCATTTTATTTGAAGTTTTGATGCCAAAGGATTCGTACTGTCAAGTTTCCAATCATATCCATCTTTCGACTCAAAATACACCAATGATTTTCCGGCTTCGATGAAGGCTCCATGCATATCTTTTACAATGGCACGGTATTTTCCGCCATAATAAAATATAAAAGGATCTTCAGCGGGGAAATCATGCCCCTCTGCAGTAAATACTGGCAAATCGTGCTTTTTAAAAGGGCCGGTAGGGCTATCGGAAGTAGCTACACAATGTACCACCGGGCCTCCGGCAATGCCTTTTCTTTTCTTACCGGCGGCTTTATACACCATTAAATACCCACCATCCGGACGCAGCGTAACCGAAGGGTTGCTAACCAGTAATGCATCGTGTGCTGTGCTATCCGGACTGACATCAATCAATGGTTCATCGAAACGTTCCCATGGCCCGTTAGGATTGGTAGCAACGGCAACGCCAATGCGCTGGTTATTTCTATGTACCCAGTTTATTGTTGGTTTAGTAGGGGTCGATGGTTTTTTCTCATCGCCCGTATTCCCCATGTAATACAAGTAATATCTGCCATTGAATTCATGAATGGTAGGGTTATGCGTACACATTCCATCCCAAAAATCAGCACCCCTGGCAGGCAGCGTAACATCTCTATGCTGAAAGGGACCATAAGGCGATTCAGATACAGCATGGGCAATTTCAGAGTCCGTTGTCCAATGAGCGGAATGCGATTTTGGCCATCGTGAGTAATACATGTGGTAAAGCCCATCGTTTCCCTTTGTCAATGATGCCCCCCAAATATGAAAGCTATCCGATTCAAAAACCGCCGAACTCGGAGCTGTTCCAAATTCGATGACAAGCTCTTTATTTGATTGACATGATAACAATCCAACGAATAAAATAATAAGTGTTATTAACCTTGCCATTATTCTACTTCTTTTGTAATAATTAAAGGTATTTGCACATTAAACGATTGACGAATGTTATTCTCGTCATATACATCAGCGGCACAGATAAGCGCGATTGGTTCGCCATCTTCCATTAATACCTGTGGACGCTCCAAATGGTCGTATTGTACAACCCTACCATCTTCCCAGGTAAGTATTCGGTCCGAAATATGGAAATATTTACCTCTTTCCCAGTGGATACCATCAAATGAATCGTAGTGTACCAAAGAGAATACTCGTTTATGGTCAATGTGTTCAATTCGTTTTACAATGGCTCGGTATTTTCCATCCTGGTACCAGATGTAAGGGTCTTCGGCTGGGAAACGTTCTCCTTCGAAAGTAAAAACAGGGTCTGGAAATTTTTTAAAAGGCCCGGTTGGATTATCTGCAATGGCTACCATGTGAACAACAGGCCCTCCTGCAGGCAAAGGAAACTTTTTACCTACTGCTTTATATACCATAAGTATTTTCCCATCTGGCATTTTACAAACTGATGGATTATTGGTCACTAAGGCATCGTGTGCCGTTGAATCGCCATGGGTAACATCCAGTACAGGTTTATCAAAACGTTTCCATGGGCCACAAGGGTTTTCGGCAACTGCCACACCAATACGTTGGTTGTTGCGGTGCATCCAGTTAATTTTTGCTTTACCAGGCACACTTACAATCTTCTTATCGCCAAAGTTGCCCATGTAGTATAAATAATATTTTCCTTTGATTTTATGAACTGTTGGATTATGGGTTGCTGAGCCATCCCAGAATTTTGAACCACGTTCCGGAAGTGCTATGTCAACGTGTTGATAAGGACCAAAAGGTGAGCTTGAAGTAGCATGGGCAATTATCGAATAGTTTGCCCACTCCCATCCAATATGTTTTGGCCAGCGTGAATAAAGCATGTGATACAACCCATCATTGCCTTTTATGACTGAGCCTCCCCAAAAACTTGCAGTGTCGGCTCCATCGAAACGAGAGTGCTTGGCTACTTTCCCGAACTCAATTTTATAATTCTGAATGATTTTCTCTTGTTGTTGGCATGAACTAAATATCAAAGCAACTAACACCAGCATAAAAAACGTTCTCATTTCTTAATTTTTTTATTTATTCACTCTTTAATGGAATCACCAGAGAAAAAGAGTCTTCACTGTTCTTTGGCAATGCCGCAATAATCAATGCCTTTGGCTTACCATTTTCGTAATATAATTTGGGCATGTCTGCTGTACGTTGGGTTTTAGTCACTGTACCGTCGGTCCATTTTATTTCTCCGGGCAACATTACCAATGGATTTTTAGTAGGTTTCCAAACCAAGCCTTCGGCATCCGATTCGAAAAGTAAGGTTGCTTCTTTTGGATGTTCGGAATAATATCCCTGACAATCTTTTGCTATACACCAGTATTTCCCGTCGCCGGCCCACTCAATATGGTCGTCAGTTGCAAACTTTGCTGTTGGATGCGTTATGAAAGGAACCTTTGTTTCAACAAAGGGCCCTAGCGGATTATCCGATAAGGAAGTAACATGAATAACTTGCCCTCCTCTGTTGTCTCCTATATCAACAACGTATTTATAGGCCAATAATACCTTCCCGTCAGGTCTCACCGATGCCACCGGTGTTAAAGTTATCACTTGTCCTTCGGAATTAATGTTGGCTTTATCGAATTTATCGGGTAGCAATTCTTTAAAGTTTAATTCGTTTTGAAAAAAACTTTGGGTGCAAACTATTGAAAATAACGATATTAAAACGGATACCCTACTCATGCGATTGATATAAAAGGTTAATTATTTTTTTACTTGAATTTCTGCCTCGTTTTCAAAACCTAAATAACCATAGCTTGCACTTAACTTTTCAATGTTATCTGGCACTATATATTTAGCAATAAATAAACCCGAATTTGGCTTACTTTCAAACACTTCGGTTTTTTCACCATTCAACAAAACCCAGCCTTTATCTTTTTCTTTTGCACTTTGGTTTAATGCAGCTTTTAATTCAATTATTATTGATTCCCCGGGTTTTGCTGTGGTGATTTCATTTTTATATGCTTCATCGAATATTTTTACATGTTGGCTTCCAAGAGTCGAAAAGGTTAGGCTGGCTTGCCATCCTCGATTAGAAACTCCCCAACCTTCTGTTGCGTAAGCGTTTTCACCAATTGCTTTTCCTTCATTTTTTCCTTCTACAGCTTCCATCTTTTCAATTATGGGAAACTGACTATCTAATGGAGAACCATCAAGCACTCCGCGTACTTTTCCGAGTTTTCCGTAGCCATGGGGGTGCGATTGAGGCCAACCGTATTCCACATCTTCCCAAAAGGCTCCAATTTCAACTCTTTCATCGCTTTTATTACTAAGATGTGTTCCGGCAGGATTTACTCCAAAAACAAAATCAACCTGCGCCCATCCAATCTTTCTAAGTTCCGGGTCGTTGAGTAAATGCGATACAGCAAACATTGAACCTGCCAATGCCGGAGCACCTCCCAATTCCTTTGTACGCGCATGAGCCCATTCAGTTTCCGAATGTTTTCGGTACATCCAAAAGTTATTGGTTTTTTGTTTCATGTGAATGGCCCATGCAGCTAATTTCTCTTTTGTACCTTCGGGAGCATGTTCAGGTGCAAGCATTAAAAAGTAAGCAAGAGCCTGTGGGGTTATGTGCTCTGCATTTCGTATCCACCACATGTGTCGTGAGTTATTAAAATCCCAGTTGGCTATAATATCTTTTGCTCCTTCCTGTGCCCATTCAAGGTATTTTTCAGCTTGTCCGCTTGCTTCATTCTTTTCACAGAAATACATAAAAATATTACGGAAAACCGACTGTCCAAAAGCGTTTCCCATTTCATTAAACTCCTGGAATCCCTCGTCCACCCATTTTGTACTGAAAGTCCAGTAACGCACTACTTTGTGCCTGTCATACGCTTCCCACTTCTCATTACAAACCGCACGGTATTTCTGGTATTTTTCTTCCGAAAGATAAGGTTTTAGAAATGAGTGGTAAGCCGCACAAACTGCTGCCAATTGGTCTAATGAGTTCCAATAATCATATTTCATACGTGGTTCTCCCCGGTAGCCAAGCGAGCCATGTCGGTTGGCAACATCACCATTATAGGTGTGGTATTTGTAAGCAAATTCGGCATGCCATAAAATAAGTTCAATCAAATCAGAAAGCTGTTCGTTATCCATTTCCTCAGTCCAGGTGTCAAACAAAGCAGGATTACTTGCATATTGCAAAATCTCAAAAATGGTTTCAAGTCCGTAAAAACCACCGTCACGAGTAGGCCCCCCGCCATAAACCTTGGTCATATCGTAATTGTCCAAATCTTCAAAACCACGGGCATCAATAAAAAAGCCATAGGCCATTTGGCTCGACTTTAGTTCCATAACATGGTCGCCAATTAAAAAGGGTACCGATTGCCCGTGACCTTCCACGTCAATGATATATTCTTCGTTTTCAGAAATCGGATTAAAAGCTGAAAACCATCCTTGAAAGTTTAGCACTTCCCCCTCGAATTCCACCTTTTTGGTGGTATTGTTTAGTATCCTGAACGGCGTATTATTTTCTGCGCCGTAACATACAAAACGTTTTGATTCCTTAAGATTATACCCCAACTGGTTTACATAGGGTGAGTAAACGTCTTTTTTGTTCTGGGCAACAGCACTTGATACAAATACCATGAAAATAAAAATGAATACAAATGGTCTCATTGGTTAATTCTTAGTTGGTTTCTATTTTTTTGAATTTACATTTTTTTTACGATGATATTTAGCCAAAGTTATTCCATCAGCTGTTATATCTTTTTGCAGTAAAGGGCCGACTCTAAAAGCCGGCCCTTATCTAACCAAACTATCTAACTATGCACATCCCTTAATAACCGGGATTTTGCACTAACTGATCGTTTACATCCATTTCTTTTTGAGGAATGGGCCAAAGGTAATTTTTGGAAGCATCGAAAGCACGTACCTGAATTACTTTAAACACATCATCCTGGTCGGCATAAACCGGATGCCCGTATTCGTTAATTGTTGGAATTCCCGGGTTAAACCATCTTTCCTGGAATTTTCGCCCTGGAAGTTTGCCTGGAATTACATGCTCCGCAATTTTCCATCTGCGTATATCAAATGTTCTCAAGCCTTCACCTGCCAACTCTATTTTACGCTCATTTCTAAGTACTTTTCTAAGTTCATCCTGAGAAAGTCCTGGTGTTACATCCGGCATGTCTGCTCTATTCCTTACCATGTTTATTGCATCATAAACCGATTGATCAATTTGATTTAACTCAATTTTGGCTTCGGCATATATTAAAAATACCTCTGCATATCGAATAAGTGAATAAGGCATATCCGTCCCGGTATATACCGGCATTTCATCAAAAGTCCTTTCATCGTTATTTTTCTTCCACAAGTAGCCGGTAAAGGTTGCATAAGGGTTGGTAACTTCCACGTTATTTACCCTGGCTCCTTTGTACACGGTCGTAGTACTATCAGGATGTGTTTCAAAACGATATTCCCTTATCCACGTACCTGGTACATAAAGACTACCTTTTAAGCGCGAATCACGGTTTTCATACGGATTGGCAGGATCATACAATGGAGATTCATCGATTGGCAAGCCATCTGTACATAAGTATGAATCAACTAACCATTTAGTAGGAACAGACAAACTCCACCCTTGTCCTTTACGGGAATTCATAATTACCGAATTTCTGTTCTTCATTACATCAATGTGAAATGAAAGTTTTAGAATAGCTTCTTTGTTATCTCTACCTTCATTCTGAAATAAATCGGTATAGCTCGGGTGCAATTCATAAACATCATCCATATCCATAACCATTTTTGCAGCGGTTGCGGCATCGTTATACATACCGTTAAACAATGCGATACGTGCTTTTAATGCCAATGCAGCTCCTTTGGTTATTCGTCCGTTGTCTTCTGAACCATATTCTTCCGGTAAAACAGATATACCATAATCTAAATCAGATAATAATAAATCAACAATCTGACTTTTAGGAGTTCTTGGAGTTTTTGATTCTTCAAGCGTTATCGTGCTTGTTATTAATGGAACATCACCAAACAGTTCGGTAAGATACATATATGACCAGGCTCTGATAAATTTAGCCTCGGCTTCGGCATTGTCGCAAACTGCGGCATCAATTGTTTCACGGGCCCTCTCCATATTTCCAATAATAAAGTTGGTCCGTTGAATTGTCCCATAATAGAATTGCCATGCCGTAGAATATAATGAACTTGTTGGAGTACCGTCACCCATTACCTCTGCACCAATTCCGTTTGCTCCGGCACGATTAAAACTTTCATCCGTGGCATCGCGAAAAAATAGTTCATTAGTTGAATATCCCCAATTCCATTTGTTATAATGCAAGCCATTGTATGCACCGTTTACTGCAATAATCAGCTCGTCCTCAGAGCCAGGGAAGGTAGCACTTGACGGAGCATCCAGAGGATACTTTTCAAGGTAATCTTCGCATGACATAAAACCTGTCATTACAATGATCAGTATGAATAATTTATATAATTTCATTTTTACTTAGTTTTAAATTAACGATTAGAAGTTTAAGTCAACACCAAATACATAGGTTGATGTAATCGGATAAACAGAAGTATTACCCTGAGGCTGTTCCGGATCCCAACCATCATGAAGTTTACTAGACGTAAACAGGTTGTTACCGGAGAAATAGACTCTTAGTTTATCTAAACCAATTTTACTTGTAAGATTTTTAGGAAGAGTATAACCAAACTGTAAAGTTTTTGCTCTGAAATAAGCTGAATTATATACCCAAAAATCTGAAGGTCTGAAATTGTTATGCGATGAACCATCGATTAAACGCGGATAAGTTGCATCGGTATTTTCCGGAGTCCATCGATCCATTTGCCATTCTTCTATGTTACCGAGGTTGTAAAATGCCCAACCGATATATCCATCAAGATAAGTATCGCGTTTGCCAACACCTTGAAAAAATACAGAAAAGTCGAATCCTTTGTACTGTGCACTTAAATCGATACCATAGCTGTAGCGAGGAATATTGCTACCCACAACTACTCGGTCGTCGGCATTAATAACGCCGTCTGTGGCATCAGGTACTCCATCGTCATCGGTATCAACAGTAATCTGGTCAACATACTTAATATCACCAGGTGCAACGCTTCCAAATTGTTTTGCATGGTTATCAATTTCTGCCTGAGTTTGGAATAAACCATCAGTTTCATACATAAAAAGTGAATTGATAGCTTCACCTTCCTGTGTGATTGTATAATTACCGATATATGGTCCCGAACCTTTCAAATCAACCACCT
The DNA here is from genome assembly GCF_913063105.1 of uncultured Draconibacterium sp. Taxonomy (GTDB): domain Bacteria; phylum Bacteroidota; class Bacteroidia; order Bacteroidales; family Prolixibacteraceae; genus Draconibacterium. The sequence goes on from NZ_CAJXYQ010000011.1 coordinate 32,337, forward strand.
CGTTTTTCACATCAGACAAAACAAAACCAACGGAATATTTAAACTCGTGGTCATTATTCGTGTAACTCACGTTAAAATCCCAGCCCGTATTTTTCACTTTACCTGCGTTCTGGTAAGGTGCAGTTAAACCAATGGTCATTGGAACAGGAAGTTGAAGTAAGATATCGTCGGTATTACGAACATACCATTCAAATGAACCAGATATTTTATTGAAAATACCAAAATCTAAACCAATGTTCGTGGTTGTTGTGGTTTCCCAGGTAATGTCTTCGTTAGCCATATCGGTTAATGCCGCACCAGGAACAGGGGTATCATTAAATATATAATCATTACCCAAACTAACTACTGAAGCAAACGGATAGTTACCGATATTTTGGTTACCCAGCTGTCCCCATGAAGCTCTGAATTTTAAATTATCCATCCAATCCACATTTGACATGAAATTTTCCTCCGAAATTCTCCAACCAAATGAGAATGATGGGAAAACACCATATTTGTTTCCTTCCGAAAAACGTGATGAACCATCATAACGAACATTGGCTTCAACCAAATATTTTTCGTTGAAATTGTAATTCAATCTTCCAAAATATGAACGTAATGCCCATTCGTAACCGGTACCACCATTGTTCATGTTAATTACAGAACCATTATCCAATACCATATAATCGACAAAAGGGAAATTTTCGCGATAAGCATTAAAGTTATTGCTCTTATAGTCAATTTGTTCGTACCCCGCCAATGCAGTAAAATTATGCTGCTCTATTTGTTTTGTATAGGTTACCAGAGCATTGAGATTGTTTCTCCAATAACGATCAAATCTTTCTGTTAAAGTCGACATACTTGGAGAATACATAGCCACTTCTTCCTCTCCTTCATGATACATAGCTACTGGTTTCCCATCTACACGGTTGTATGTATAACCAAAATCAGGAGCATATGAAAACATAACATCCATTCCTTCAATTGGCTGAACATTTACAGCGAACTTCCCACTAAAGGCATATTTATCAATATCTCTGTTTCCACCATCGTAAAACCCTGAGATTGGATTTCCGTAATTCATAAAATTAGTAGAATAACGACCATCGGTTGTATAAACCGCCATTAGAGCAGGTAGCCTGTTTACATTCGTAAATACAGATGATTCATCTACTCTTGGTTCATCTCGAGGTGAGTAACGACCAAATAAATCAAGTTTTATTTGAACTTTTTCAGAAACCTTGTAATCATTATTTAATCGAACCGAATAGTTTTTATAATTGTAATTTGGTAATAGCCCCTCTTGGTCCATATAAGAAATAGAAGCCATTGAACTTAGATTACCACTACCACCGGCCACTGTTAAGTTGTGATGTTGTTGTAAGCCAGGTTCAGAGAATAATAAATCCTGGAAGTTAACGTCGGGATAAGTTCCCGTATACAGTCCACTGTTATTTTTGTATTCAGCCATGTATTCTTCACTCCAAATTGGAGTTTTACCTGCATTTATCATGGCCTCATTGTTTAGTTCCATGTAGGTATAACCATCTGCATACTTTGGAAGCCCCGTAAATTCCTGCCAACCTGCATATCCTCGATAGTTCACCTTAAGTTTTCCTTCTTTTGCACGCTTGGTGGTAATAAGAATAACACCGTTGGCAGCACGCGAACCATAAATAGCTGCCGATGCCGCATCTTTTAGAATTGATATTGTTTCAATTTCGTTGGGATCTACAGCATTTAAATCGCCCTGAATTCCATCGACTAAAACCAAAGGATTTGAATCGCCTAATGTTCCAATCCCGCGAATTCGGATGGTTCCCTGGTCGCCACCTGGTTTACCCGAATTTTGGGTTACGGTAACCCCCGAGGCAACACCTTGTAGTGCCATGGAAGCGTTCATTACCGGTTTTTCTGCCAATGTTTCACCTTCAACACTGGCCACCGAACCGGTTAGGTTTACTTTCTTTTGTGTGGCATAACCAACTGCCACCACTTCTTCTAATCCAATTACATCGGCTTTTAAAGTTACATCAACTTTTGTCGCAGCGCTGATGTCGACTTCCTGACTGGCAAAACCAATAAAAGAAATTAGAAGCGTTTGAGCATTTTGCGGAACCTGAAGAGCAAAGGTTCCATCTGCTTGGGTTATAGTTCCGGTAGTTGTTCCTTTAACAACAACATTTACACCTGGCAAGGCCTCGCCAGCCTCGTCGGTAACTTTACCATTAACGGACTTTTCCTGAGCCCATAACACAGAACTTACAAATAATCCCAGAATTAGGATTATCATTTTTTTGATTTTCATAAGTTTTGATTTAATTTACATTTTTTGTTTTTATACACATATAATTTCAAAAAGAGCAGCCGGAACGTTTGTCGCAGGATGTTCCGGCATTATTCTTAATTCATCGCATATTATTTTGTTTTTAAATTCAATTTCATTCATGGTTTGGTAGTTCCCCCTCTTCTCAAAAAGGAGCTTGCCTTGCTTATCGTAAACAGCGTAATTCTGCACGCAAAATGGAATAATATCTTCAGGATGCCCCATTTGCACACTTTCCATTGGGTGGTCGTAATCGGTATCGAAGAATAACTTAAGCTTATTTATTTGTTGTGGTTTATCCCACGAAAGGATAATTTCCGGAGAAGTGTCATTTAGGTCGGCAGCCCAGGCATTGCTTTGAATGTTGGGTCGTACAAATCCGTTTGTTAAGTTTTCTGCTGAAAACATTTCAATGGCAGGCTTCACTTCAAAAGCAAGGTTTTGTCCGTCGGGGCGGCGTTTGGGTGTCCAGAATTCGAACGACTCAACCCCAATTCCTTCGGGCGGAACTTGAGCCCCATTGTTCGAAACAGCCTTGTTCATTTTCTGAAAAGCGGAAACTGTTCCGGTAAGCAATTGTTTGCTGCTCTTAACTTTTGCATCATTGTTTGGTAAAATGGTAAGAAAGGCGTATTGATCGGCGTCCAGTTCTTTTTCGAACGTAAAACTTAGAAATTGTTTGCCTTCTGATAAAGCAATTTCCAAACTATCGATAATTACATCGGGGGTATAATTTCCGGCTTTCGATGATTTTCGAAGTTGAATTTTCAGCGAAGATGTGCAAGCTGATTCAACTTCAATTTTAAAATTGTATTTAGTTTCTGCTTTTAAAGGAAGTAATTGCGCAAAACCTTCGTGCAACGAAACCCAATCGCCATCGAATGAAAGTGTTTTCAGAGAAAAAGTACTCGACACTGAAACTTTAGGTTTCTCAACTCCCAATTTTTTATAATCGATTGGAATTTTAGGAATACTTTGCCCCATTAAATTTAGCCGATTCTGAAGTTCCGAAATATTTTCTTTTTGATGAATCGCGCTGGTTTCGAGCTTGTTTTCAATGCACATTACCGATGCCAAAGCTGCTGCCTGGGCAATATGCCCACAGGTTGCCATAACACGGGTTGAACCAAACGCTACGTGAGAAGCACTGATGATTCGTCCGGCAAAAAGCAGGTTATTGATTGATTTGCTGGTTAAGGTTCTAAACGGCACCTGGTAAATTCCTTTTGAATGCCATTGAGTACAGCCGGGCAATTTGCTGTAAACCCCATCGCCGGGATGCAAATCGATGGCCCAACCTCCAAAAGCAATGGCATCATCAAATTCGCGCTGCTCGATAATATCTTGCTGAATCAGCATATAATCTCCCTCGAAACGACGACTTTCGCGTTTGCCTGGAATATTTCCTACCCACTCTAGCGTAAGATTTTCGGCTTCGGGGAATTTGCCCGAGTTTTTGATGTAATCCCAAACACCATAAACCACTTTCCAAAGTTCCCACTTTATTTTCTCGCTGTTTTCGATGGTATCCTCAAAGCGTCCGCCATACTCGAACCACCAAAAGTTGCAACCGGTCATGTTGCTTTGAATATTTTGAAAACGAGGAATTTTGGTTATGTCTTTTAATGCATACGATGGAGCTACGTATTTCACCGGTTTGCCTGCATCTTTGCTGTAAAAATAAATAGTATGCCCAAGCATTTTACCGTAAGCCTCATCGGGGGCAAAGAGCTCTCCAAATTCCTCTTTTGTTTCGGCACCCATTCTGAACGGAGCACCTGCCAAAAATCCAACGACTCCATCTCCCGAAGCATCGATAAACATCGGAGCTTTTAAAATAAATTCTGTTGAAGTAAGACTGCAAAAGGCTTTTAGGCTTTCGATGTTCGATTCGTCTTTTTTTATAAGCTCATAAACCGAAGTATTTAACAGCAAAGTAATATTTTGTTCTTCCGTAACTTTCTCCAGCAAAATGGTATCAAAAATAATGGCATTGCCATCCTTGTTCCGAAATAGGTTTTCCACCAATATTTCATCCACTACCCCACCTTCGCGCGCCCATCGGTTGTTGTTTCCCATGTGCGAGGTAGCTCCTAAAATCCATAAACGCACTTCGCTCGATGCGTTTCCTCCCAGCACCGGACGGTCTTGAACCAACACCACTTTTGCACCAGCTCTGGCTGCGGTAATGGCTGCACACGTTCCGGCAAATCCTCCTCCTGTAATTACAATATCAGCTTGTAAATTTTTCTTGTAATTTGTTCTACCAATATTGTTTATTGTTTCTACAATCATGTTTTGTACCTATTTTTTGGGTTTGATTAATATTCCTGTCAAAATAATCGCTACACCTGCCGCGATTACTAACCACTTGCCGGTATCTGCAAAAACTCCAATAACCGAAACCAATAATCCCGTTCCTAAAATTCCAAATGAAATAACTTTACGACCGTGTGTGTTTTGCGAATCGGAAACGACTGCCTCTTCTGCCTCAATTTCCTTTTCCTCTCTCTGTTTCTCATATTTCGCAAAATGAGGGTTATCTTTTTTATTTAAGGTAAACCAAAGCTCGAAAAGAGTGAGCACGATAATCGGTACTGCCACTCCTAAAATCATTTCCTGTGAGCGATTTAACGAAAATGAGAATGCGTAAGGTGTTATAAATTTAAATACCGCGTTAATGGCCAAACTTACCAATGTAGCTGTTAAAATGCTTTTTCCATTCTGCCGTTTTGAAAACAGCGACCAGATTGGCGGAAGATATAAGGCTGCGCCGGTTATGGCCGCCACGCTTAAAACAACTTCAACTATACCCCCCATATTTTGTACCAGCAAGGCCACTACAATTGTGAGTATCCCAAAGGCAACTGTTGCCATCCGGGCTACCACCATTAACTGTTTATTGCTTGTATTTGGATTGATATTTTTATACAGATCGTTGGTAAAAACCCCGGCCGCAATATTTAATGTAGTATTAACCGAACTTGATGTTGCAAAAATCATGGCACCCAACATTAATCCCAGCATTCCAATAGGCAATACTTCTTTGCACATCATTAAGTAAGCACCTTCGTCTCCAAAGCCTTCGAGTCCGGGATTAAAAACCCTGAAAATCATTGGCGGAAGCATCCAAATTACCGGACTTATCAGATAAAGTGTTCCGAATAAATAACCTACTTTTTTTGCCTCGCGCTGTGTTGGTACACTGGTGTAACGCTGCACGTAGGCCCAGTTTCCGCTAATAAAAAATAGGTTGTACAGCCCAAATGCAATCATAAAACCTAAGGTGTATTCGCCCGAGAAAATATTGAAAAAGTCTTCGGGAGTATTTTGTAAAAAGCCTGAAATACCATCAACCTTTTTGAACGCAAGCGGCACAACTATTAACACGGCAGCAGTAAGAATGATAAACTGCAAAACATCGGTAACAATTACCGCCCATAAACCACCGGCTGTGGTGTACAGAATAATAATTAAGCCTAAAACAATAATGCACCAATGAAGTGGAAAACCGGTTGAGACTTCCACAATTTTAGCAACCGGATACAAAAAAGCGCCGGTAGTAAAAAGTGAAATAAACAGAAATAAATAAGAATAAAGCTTTTGAACATTTAATCCTAAACGCTGGGTAATATACTCGGCTGCTGTTAAAACTCTAGCCCGATGCCATTTTGGAGCAATAAAAAAACCAATGATAAAACCGGCAATGGCCATGGTCCATTGAATGGTAACCGAAACCCAGCCATGCGTATAGGCAATGGAGCCCCAAACCACAAAAGTACCGGCAGAAAAGAAACTCATAAAAAGCGAAAGTCCGCTAATCCACCAAGGCACAGCCCCACCTGCTGCAAAAAAGTTTTTCATACTTTTTCCTGAACCTGAAAAGGAAAGTCCGGCAACAAGAATGCCGATGGAAAAGATTACGATTACGATATAATCAATAAAATGCATAGCTTAAAACTGATTGTTATTATTGCTTTAGTCATTACGAATGTATCTACAGATCTTCATTTTTGAAGAATGATTTAAATATAAATCTTCGGAAACGTTTCCGAAAACGCTTTAATTTAACGGAAACGTTTCCGAAAATCGGCTAAGTTATTTGTTATCTTTGCTTCAAATCATCAATTAAGTATAAAAAAGATGAAACATGTCACCATAAAAGACGTAGCCAGGGCACTGAACTGTTCCATTTCAACTGTATCAAGGGCTTTTAACGACAAGTACGACATTCATCCCGACACCAGGGAACGCATATTAAAAGCTGCGTCGGAAATGGGTTACCAGCCCAATCCAATTGCTCGTAAACTTACACAACAACGGACCTACAATGTTGGTGTTGTTGTTCCCGAGTTTCTAAATCCCTTCTTCCCTGAAGTTATAATGGGCATACAAGATGTTTTGCTGAAAAAAGGGTACCAGGTATTAATAATGCAGTCAAATGAAAATGATGACACCGAGCGTGAGAATTTAAAAACACTGGTCGAGAATTTTGCTGATGGCATTATTATTTCCCTATCTCAGGAGTCTAAAAACATCGATTATATTCAAAGTCTTATCGACAAGGGATTCCCCATTGTTCTGTTTAACCGCTCCAACGAATCGTTAAATGTCTCTAAAGTGTTATTCGACGATTATAAATGGGCACTTTTTGCAACCGAACATCTTATACAGCAAGGGATAACCAATATTATACACCTGGCAGGAAAAAACCACCTCACCCTTTCCAAAAAAAGAATTCAGGGATTTGTTGATGCCCATCGGAAATACAAACTGCCCGTTGATAATTCTAAAATTATTGAAACCGGCTTTTTGGTTAAAAATGGGTTTGAAGCGATTGAAAAACTGATAATTAAAAAACAAATTCCGCAAGGCTTTTTTTGCGTAAACGACCCTACTGCCATGGGAGCCATCAAAGCTTTAAAAAAACATGGATTTCGTATTCCCAGCGATGTTGCAATTATTGGTTTTACGCAAACCCCCACATCTTCAATGATTTCACCTCCGCTTTCTTCTGTTATTCAACCTACCCGGCAAATGGGAGAAGTTGCTGCGGAGCTCTTGCTAAAGCAACTTGATTCCAGTGGTCTGATTGTACCGGAAACAGTGGTATTAAGTGGAAGTCTTAAAATACGGGAATCGTCGGTTAAGCTAAGCTCCTGATTTTAATTCGTACTGACCTGCTTAAAACATTACTGAATTTACTACAAAATAAGTTTTATCCTATAAATACAAAAAAAGCTGCTCCAAACTCGGAACAGCTTTAAATAGCACTATCTTAATTTTTTAACCTCAATTCATTTCCAATATTTTGAACTCGGTTCTACGGTTTTTGCGATGCTCTTCTTTCGAACAAGGAACACCATCATCGCATTTGTTTACCAATTGGGTTTCGCCATACCCCATTGCTGTTATTCTGTCGGCACCTATTCCCTTACTTATGATATAGCCAACTGCAGAATCGGAACGCTTCTGGCTAAGTTTTTTGTTGTAGGCATCACTACCACGGCTATCAGTGTGCGAACCCAGTTCTACTTTCCAGTCTGGATTATCATTCATTACTTTTACCAGTTTGTCCAGTTCTACCTCCGATTCTGGTAATATATCCCATTTATCAAAGTCGTAATAAATGTTTTCCATAACAAATTTCTGCCCCACTTCTACTTTTTCAACCCAAAGTGTATCACGAATTACTCCAAATGGTTTTCCAACAGTGGAAATTGTTTTTGAATCATTCATAAAACCATCGATATTGGTGGCTACAGTGTACGACTTGTCTTTTTCCAGTTCTTGCTTAAATAACAAACCTGCCAGGGCTTTCAAAGCTCCTCCGAATGTAATTTTGGCATCGCGAACAGGCTCCATGGTTTTCTTGTTCATCACTACCAATTCCAACTCGTATTTACCTTGCTTTTCGATTAATACCTTGTAAATATCGTCGCTTCCCAAACCTCCATTTTTGTTTGAGCAGAAATAGCCAACTTCCTCTTCAGGATGTATAACAAAACCAAAATCGTCACCATCAGAATTTAACTCCTTAATTTCGGCAACACCAGTAATGTTTTCGCCAAACAAACCAACATTATATATGTCTAAATCATCGCCCGATCCTCTTCCGTTTGATGCAAAAATTAACAGTTTTCCTTTGTAAATAAAAGGGAACATTTCATTCTTTTCCGTATTCACAGCATCTCCAAGGTTTTGCATTTCTCCCCAAACACCGTTGGTACGAACCGACATATAAATATCGGTGCCTCCCAAGCCTTTTCCTGGAATATCAGATACAAAATACAGAGTATCGCCAGAAACAGTAATACTTGGATGACCTACGGAATATTTTGGATTGTTAAACGGTAATTCGCCGGTTTTTTGCCACTGTCCATTAACTTCTTTGGCAATAATTATCTTCAGTCTGATATCTGCTTTTTGATATACCTTATTCCGAACATCAGGATTTTCAAAGTTACTTAACGTAACAAATAGTTCGCCGGTAGCTTGGCAATACGATACCGGTCCGGCGTGATAGTTTTCGCTGGCTTCTGCGAGCTGCACAGCCTTTCCATCTTTAACATTCCCTTTCGAATCGGTTGGTGTTGCATAAAGATTGTAAAAAATTTCCTTGTCTGTACCACTGTTAAGTTTCTCTATTTCTTCAGCGGTAAAAGCTGAATACCAAAGTTCGTTTTGAACGAAAGCAGGTCCAAAATCACTTTGTGATGTATTTAATTCCGTCTTTTCAGTCTCTAGTTTAACTTTCTTTTCGAAGTATACACACTTCTGTTGCGCAAAAGCCATCATCGGAACAAATGCAATAATAAAAAGTAATACTCTTTTCATAATTATTTGAATTTAGGATTCTCTGAAATTATCATTATACATTACTACAAATACAAATATTAAGAATGCATCCAGCTTCTTAATACGACCCTTATTTTCTGCAATATTACTTGCAAATGTTGAAGCAAGTTAGGCTATTTTACTTAATTAATCAAGTCTTTTTCTGAGCATTACTACATTTTCCACATGATGGGTGTGAGGAAACATATCAACGGGTTGAATTTTCTCAATTTGGTACAACGAATCAAGCATTGCAAGGTCGCGAGCCTGGGTTGCCGGATTACAACTTACGTATACAATTTTTTCGGGTTGCATGCTTATTATTGTTTGCACCACATCAGCATGCATTCCTGCTCGTGGCGGATCGGTAATTACCACCTCTGGTCGTCCATGTTGCTTTATAAACTCTTCATTCAGGACGTCTTTCATGTCGCCTGCAAAAAATGAGGTATTGTTTATTCCATTAATTTCAGCATTCAGTTTAGCATCCTCTATAGCTTCTGGCACATATTCAATACCCACCACTTTTTGGGCTTTACGGGCAACAAAGTTCGCAATGGTACCCGTTCCGGTATATAAATCGTACACGGTTTCTGTACCGTTAAGTTCAGCAAAATCTCTTGTTATTTTATACAATTCATAAGCCTGACTGGAGTTTGTCTGGTAAAAACTTTTTGGACCGATTTTAAATTTTAGCCCCTCCATTTCTTCAAATATATGATCGCGACCCGCAAATACTTTTATTTCCTGGTCGGTGATGGTATCGTTGCCTTTTTGGTTTATTACATACATCAGCGAGGTAATTTCCGGGAAACGCTCTTTAAGGGTGTTAAGTAGCGCTTCTCGTGCAACAGTATCCTCGTAATAAAAGCTTACAATTACCATTATTTCACCTGTTGAACTAGTACGGATAATAAGCGTTCGAAGAAATCCTTTTTGTTCCCGAATATCAAAAAACAACAATTCTTTTTCCAATGCATACTCGTAAATAAAATTCCGGAGTTGATTTGAGGGATCGGCCTGCAACCAACATTTTTCAATATTTACAACCTTATCAAATAAACCCGGAACATGAAAACCCAGGGCATTCGGATCTTTAATTTCATCCTCTGATTCAATTTCATCAAAACTAAGCCAACGTTTGTTTGAAAAGGTAAACTCCATTTTGTTTCGATAAAATTTTTCATTTTCCGACCCTAAAATGGGGCTTAACTCCGGTAGCTCGATTTTACCTATTCGCGATAACTGATCCTCTACTTGTTTCTGTTTGTAAAACAATTGTTTTTGGTATGGTAATATTTGCCATTTACATCCGCCGCATACACCAAAATGCTCGCAAAAGGCTTTTTCGCGATCCTGGCTGTAAACTTTGTACGCTTTCACGATTCCTTCCTGGTACCGTTTACGTTTTTTGGTCACCTGCAAGTCGACTACATCACCCGGAACTGCTAGTTTTGTAAAAACAACCATATCGCCCACTTTGGCAATAGCTTTTCCTTCTGCTCCTATATCTTCAATTTTCACATTCTCGTAGAATGGCTTCTTTCTTTTTCTTCCCACTTAAATCTATTTTTGCGCAAATATAAAGCATTAATAATTATTGCATTATTATTGCTTCCACAGTCATTTCCCATACATAGATACTTTTTCCCATTATGGGAAAAGCTACTCATATTGCCTACACAAAAGTGATTTTATGTTAGCCAGCACTTTCATGCTTTAATCATTTGCTTATATTTGCTATTGATTTAATGGTTGGTTTTATTTTCAATAAGTAAAACTTAAAAGGGGAAAGCGACTTCTGTATTTATGATTGGTTTTGTGTTTAGGGGTTTGTAAATTATCAATCATCTTCAAAAAGCGTCCATAGAGCTTTCCCCTTCCTTTTTTACCCGAGAGGGTATTTTTTTTGCCTAATTTTTAAAAAATGTGATGTGTCCGAAATAATTATCTTTGGGCAATTTTTGTTATTAATGATATCACTAGATAAAATAAATCTCAGTTTTGGAGGCTTTGAGCTGTTCAAAGAAATAAGTTTTCTTATCAATCCAAAAGACCGAATTGGCCTGGTTGGTAAAAACGGGGCGGGAAAAAGTACCTTATTAAAGATAATTTATGGTACAGAAACACCTTCGAATGGGCAGGTTGCTATTCCGAAAGAAGTAACTGTTGGTTATTTGCCACAGCAAATGAAAGTTTCGGATACCCGGAATTTAATAGATGAAGTAACCCTGGCATTTGAAGAATTACTAAGCATTAAGCAAAAAATTAATACTTTAAATACAGCAATTGCAGAAAGCGAAGATTATCATTCGGAAGAGTACCTGAAGAAACTAGACATGGTTAGCGAGCTGAATGAGCGTTTTCAGCTTTTGGGTGGCGACAATTACCAGGCAGAGCTTGAGCAAACATTGTTGGGTTTAGGATTTGAGCGAAGTGACTTTAAACGAATGACCTCTGAGTTTAGCGGAGGTTGGCGCATGCGTGTGGAACTGGCAAAACTACTGTTGAAAAAACCTGATATATTTTTACTGGATGAGCCTACCAACCACCTCGATATTGAATCCATTCAATGGCTGGAAGATTTCTTAAAAACATATAGCGGTGCTGTTATACTTGTATCGCACGACAGAACATTTCTTGATGCAGTTTGTAACCGCACTATAGAAATTTCGCTTGGAAAAATATCGGATCAGAAAATGAATTACTCGAAGTTTGTCAGCTGGAAAGCCGAACAAAAGGAAATTCAGTTGGCAGCGTATAACAATCAACAGAAAATGATTGATGATACCGAGAAATTTATCGAACGTTTTCGGTACAAAGCATCAAAAGCAGTTCAGGTACAATCGAGAGTAAAACAATTGGAGAAACTTGACAGGCTTGAAATTGAAGAAGAAGACAACACAGCACTTAAACTTAATTTCCCACCTGCGCCACGCTCTGGCCGTGTGGTTGTTGAAGCTAAAAACATTAGCAAATCTTATGGACAGCTGCATGTGCTTGACAGCATTGATTTAACCATAGAAAGTGGAGAAAAAATTGCTTTTGTTGGGCGAAACGGTGAGGGAAAAACAACCCTGGCCCGGATAATAATGAACGAACTCGAACACAGTGGAATAATGAAACTGGGGCACAATGTAAAAATTGGCTATTTTGCACAGAACCAGGCACAACTGTTAAATGAAGATCTGACAATTTTTGAAACAATAGACGAAATTGCCGTTGGCGATATCCGCACAAAAATAAGGGATATACTGGCGGCATTTTTATTCCGGGGCGAAGATATCGACAAAAAAGTAAAAGTACTAAGCGGGGGTGAAAAATCGCGCCTTGCCATGATACGCCTCATGCTTGAACCGGTAAATTTCCTCATTCTGGATGAACCTACCAACCACCTGGATATGCGCTCGAAAGAAATTTTAAAAAATGCGTTGATAAATTTCACCGGAACGGTCCTGGTTGTTTCACACGATCGCGATTTTCTTGACGGCCTGGTAAATTGTATCTATGACTTCCGAAATAAAAAAGCCAAGCAACACCTGGGCGGAATCTTCGATTTTCTGTATCGAAAAAAAATGGAATCGCTGAAAGAATTAGAAAGTAAAAAACAAGAACTAAAAACTGAAAAGGCCAACAAGCCCGCAACGCCGGGAAAAGAACTTTCTTTCGAAGAAAAAAAAGAAATTAACAAAACTATTTCAAGACTTGAAAAGAAAGTAAATCAAACCGAAGAAAAGATAGCAGAGATTGAAACTGCCATTGAAGAAATGGACAAACTGTTGGCTGCTCCTGAAAATATTAACGACCATGCAGTGTTTGAAAAATACGAACAACTAAAACAAGAATTGGAACAAACAATGACTGACTGGGAAGAATCCCATGAAGAACTGGAAAGCTGGAAAACAAAAAAAACGTGGTAGGTTTTAAAACTCTGAAAGGTAGATTTGCCACACACTATTGAAAATAAACAATTCCTATATCATGAAAAACAGAACAATAAATAAAGAAGATTTTTTATTTGGCACAAGAGCCTTAATTGAAGCCATAAAGAAAGGTAAAACAATAGATAAAGTTCTTATAAAAAAAGGCCTTCGCAACGAGCTCATTCTCGAACTTCAGGAGCTGTTAAAAGAAAATGGAATTGCAATCCAATATGTGCCTGTTGAAAAAATAAACCGGATAACCCGAAAAAACCATCAGGGAGTTTTGGCTTTTGTTTCGCCAATTGAATTTGACAATATTGAAACACTTGTTCCGGGAATATTTGAAAAAGGAGAAACTCCTTTGCTCCTGGTTCTCGACCAAATTACCGATGTGAGAAACTTTGGAGCAATTGCCCGTTCGGCTGAATGTGCCGGTGTACACGCTATTATTATACCAGAAAAAGGAATGGCCAGAATTGGAGCAGATGCAGTTAAAACCTCCGCCGGGGCTATTCACAACATTCCCATTTGTAAAACCAACAACTTATATCACACGCTGCGTTTTTTAAAAGACTCGGGCATTAACCTTGTTGCTGCCACCGAAAAAGGAACAAAACTTTATTCCGATTCAGACATGAAAACACCAATTGCCATTGTAATGGGCGCTGAAGATACCGGTATTTCACCGCAAATTTTAAAAATTACAGATGAGCAGTTAAAAATTCCGATTCTGGGCAAAATCGAATCTCTAAATGTTTCCGTTTCAGCTGCACTAATGATCTACGAGGCAGTACGACAAAGAAATCAGGAATGAACCGGAATTGTTCTTTTAAATGATTCTTCTAACGAAATAAAGGTTTCTGTACTTGCCACCCCGTGAATCTTCTGAATATCGCCACTTAAAATATTCTTAAGGTGCTCATTATCTTTTGCGTACACCTTAATAAAAATGGCATACGCTCCGGTGGTGTAATGGCATTCAACAATTTCCGGAATATTCTCCAACTCCTTTACAACCTCACTGAACAAGCCCCCTTTTTCAAGAAAGATTCCGATATAAGTACAGGTTTTAAAGTCAACTTTTTTGGGATTTATATGATAGCCACTTCCAACAATTACTTCAAGATCAACCATTCGATTAACACGCTGATGAACGGCAGCACGCGAAATCCCCACTTCTTTGGCCACATCCTTGAATGGTATACGTGCATTTTTTGTTATAATATCCAGAATTTTTAAATCCCAATCATCCAAATTATTTCTTAAAGTCATATTGTAACATTTTTCTACAAAAATATCAAAAATCTATCATTATTCAACAGTATTATTAACTGCAAAACATTATAGTAACAAAATGAAAACAAAAATGCCAGAACCTTTCAAAACCACCAAAATATTATCAGTTTGTTAATTTACCTATTAATATTCTTTCATTTTTCTATTTTATTATCGTTTAAAAGATTGATTTAATACTTTTATCTCAGATTTTTATCAAACAGACAGCAATAAAAATCTAACAACAGACATTTTAAAACAGGATTCAGCACGTTTAGCAGCATTCATTTTTGTAATAAAAATGAAGCCTTAATATGCTGGGCAGACTTAATTGCAAGTAACCTTAAAATTAAATAGACATGAAAAATTCAACAAGTTGGTGGTTTATTTTAGCCCTTCTGGTATTTGTCGCTTTTTTGGGCGTAATTATCCCGTCTGGTGTCGGCGACATTAATATTGCAGATCTTGATGCCGGTGACACAGCATGGATGTTAACAGCCACAGGATTGGTGCTTCTTATGACACCGGGTCTGGCTTTCTTTTATGGAGGTATGATTCAATCCAGAAACATTATTTCCACAATGCTACAAAGTTATATAGCAATGGGAATAGTTAGTGTTTTATGGGTTGTTGTAGGCTTTAGCATCGCCTTTGGAGATAGTATTGGAGCCGAAGGCTTTGGTTTATTCGGAAATCCGCTTACATTCTTTATGTTTAAGGGCGTTGGTGGTGGAACTCACCCCGATTTTGCGCCAACATTTCCGTTTGCAGTATTTGCCATGTTCCAACTAAAATTTGCCATTATTACACCGGCTCTTATTACAGGTTCTTTTGCAGGAAGAGTACGTTTTAGAGCCTACATGCTTTTTATGGTATTATTTATTATTTTCATTTATGCTCCTTTGGCGCACTGGACATGGCATCCGAACGGTTTTCTGCGTAACTGGGGTGTTCTTGACTTTGCCGGAGGTACAGTGGTACATATGTCGGCCGGATTTGCAGCACTCGCCGGTGCAATATTCCTGGGCAGAAGAAAAGATGCCAATAAAGAATTTAAACCAGCGAATATTCCGTATATTTTACTTGGTGCAGGTATGTTATGGTTTGGTTGGTTCGGGTTTAATGCCGGATCGGCTCTGGCTGCCGACTCGATTGCAGCTTCGGCATTGGTAAATACCAATACGGCATCAGCAGCAGCAATGTTAACCTGGATATTCTACGATGCAGCTCAAGGTAAAAAGCCATCTGCAGTTGGTGCTGCAATTGGTTTAGTTGTTGGTTTGGTTGCCATTACACCTGCTGCCGGTTTTGTAAATGTAGGATCAAGTATTTTTATTGGAGTAATTGCAGCTATTGTTAGTAACTACGCTATTACTTTACGCACAAAATCAAAATTAGACGATACGCTTGATGTATTTCCTGCACACGGAATGGGGGGTATTACCGGTATGATTTTCACCGCAGTATTTGCCAACGAAGTTGGTTTGATTCACGGCGAAATTACCACTTTCCTTTATCACCTGCTGGCACTTATTATTGTTGGGGTGTTTACATTTGGTGGTTCAATGTTGATGTACAAAATTACCGATCTTATCGTTCCATTGCGTATTTCTCCTCACGGTGAAAAGGTGGGACTGGATATCAGTCAGCACGACGAGTCATACAATTTTGTATATACAGAAGAATAAGAAGTAAATTATTTGCGATAAAAAAGGCCGGTAAAAACCGGCCTTTTTCTATTTTATAGGAACTTGTCGTTTAAAATCCATTTCAAGCGAAATAAAAGTCTCGGTTCGGGCAATTCCTTCAATATCCTGAAGTTGCTCATCAATTAATCGTTTAAGGTGTTTGTTGGTTTTGGTTTGTATTTTTACAAAAATAGCATAAGCACCCGTTGTGTAATGACATTCAACTACTTCTGGTATATTTCTTAATGCCTCTGCCACCTGAGTATGATATTTGGCCTTATCGAGGTAAATCCCCATATAAGCACAGGTATTATAACCAAGTTTTTGCGGGCTAACCACGAACTCACTGCCATGCACCACACCTATATTTAATAAACGTTGTACCCGCTGATGGATGGCAGCACCTGACACACCACATTCACGAGCAACTTCTAAGAATGGAATTCGGGCGTTTTTTGTAATAAGCTTTAATATCTTTTCATCCAGCTCATCAATATCTGCTGGTCTTTCTTCTAAATAATCATTCGACTTCATGCTTCAAATTTTCTGAGTTAGTTTCAAATTATAGCACAAATGTAGACAAAATTCACAATTACTAATCTGTGATGCTAAAAAACATATAAATACTTACAATATGTAAGTTTCAGATTATATGCGAAATACACAAAAAACCGCAAAAAACTTCCTAGCGAATACCTATTTTCTCGATATCTGCACCGGTAGGCTCCTGGAAAACCCGAAGTTCAAATTCTGGAATCACCGCAAAAATATGATCAAAAATATCGGCTTGAATGGCTTCGTAATTTGCCCAGGCCTGATCGTTGCTAAACACATAAATCTCGATAGGCAAACCTTTACCCTGCGGTGCAAGTTGACGCACCAAGAATGTTAGGTCTTGTTTTATTTTAGGATGCTGACGTAAATATACTTCCAGGTATTTCCTGAATATGCCCACGTTGGTTTGATGCCGGCCACTGATGTAATCCTCTTCTGCCAGATTTTTCCCCTTATTGTATTCTTTCAGCTCTTGTTCTTTTTCACGAACATAGTCGCGTATAAGATCAAACTTCTCGAAACGACTCAACATGGCTGCATCGCAAAATTTAATGGTATTAGTATCAATGGCTACCGAACGTTTGATGCGTCTTCCGCCCGATTCTTCCATTCCTTTCCAATTGTAAAATGATTCTGAAACCAGCGCATAGGTAGGTATGGTTGAGATGGTTTTATCCCAGTTCTGAACTTTTACCGTGTTTAAGGTAATATCGATAACTGTACCATCCGCCTTATGACTGGGCATTTCAATCCAATCGCCAATTTTAACCATGTCGTTGGCCGAAAGTTGTATTGACGCCACGAAGCCCAGAATAGTATCCTTAAAAACCAGAAGCAAAACAGCTGCCATGGCTCCCAAACCAGTTAACAAAACGGTTGGATTTCGGTTAAGCAAAACAGCCAGCACCATAATACCAGCCATAAAATAAATCAGAATTTTAATGAGCTGAATGTATCCTTTTATAGGGCGATGATGCGAATATTCGGTAGTGTTGTATATTTCCATACCTGAATTCAGCACCGCGTTGGCCACAAACACAATAATAAGTGTAAAATAAATCTTGGCAATTTTTATGAGAAAACCGGCCAGTTTAAAGTAATGATCCTTACTTAGCTCAGCCAATACTTCTGGCTCCAGCTCACTGAGTTCCTGGTGCAGCACCGGAAATGAAAAATTTGCGGTATATAAAATTATAAACGCAGGCACCAAATGAGCCAGCCCATTAAAAAGTTTATTTCCAACCAGTATATCGTCCCAGGTAGTTTTAGTTCGTTTTGCTATACGAACCACGATACGAACCAAAACCTGTCTGGTGACAAAATGAGCAAGCCAGGCAACAAAAATTATAATTATAATGGTAATTACGGCTGCAGTTGGCTTTACCCAAAATTCGCCACTGCCATACTCGCGAAAATATTCAAGCAAAAGTTTAAAAACCGATCTCATGTTTTATTGTCCTTTAATTTCTTATTTTAAGCCAAAAATAATAAACCGTTGTAAAATGAAGCTGAAGTTTTCTGTTATTCTTTTTCTATTGCCATTTATGGGCCTGGCTCAACACCATTATAACACCCATTTTAAAAACAATACCCTGCGTTTTGATTTTCTGCTGGGTGGAAATAAGGACGAAGTTGTTGTTTACCCGCAACAAATAAAAGAAGAACCCTATTGGGGCGGCTCAAAAACCAATCTCATTGATAGCTTTAATTACGGAAGTTATCGCTATCGGGTTTTCGATTTGAAAACCAACGAACTGATTTACAGCAAAGGTTTTAGTACCCTGTTTCAGGAATGG
Source organism: uncultured Draconibacterium sp. (assembly GCF_913063105.1). Classification (GTDB taxonomy): domain Bacteria; phylum Bacteroidota; class Bacteroidia; order Bacteroidales; family Prolixibacteraceae; genus Draconibacterium. Next base: position 50,716 of record NZ_CAJXYQ010000011.1, read on the forward strand.
CAAACTACAGCCGAGGCAAAAACCGGCAACAAAACCTTTTACCAGGCAGCACATGTGCCCTTCCCTAAGAACGATATTCGGTTGGAAATTGATGCCCGCCAGTGGGACGGAACGTTTAAAACAATTTTCGAGACAACTATCAATCCAAAAGATTATTTTATTGTAAGAGAAAACACGCTCCATTTTGAGAATAAAACTATTGTACAAAATGGCGATCCGGCAACAAAAGTAGATATTGTTATCCTTGCCGAAGGGTACACCAGTGCTGAAATAAAAGATTTTTACTACGATGCCGAAAAAGTTTCAGACTACCTATTTGATGTTGAACCCTTTAAATCGGAGAAAGCAAATTTTAATGTCACAGCTGTTTTTACGCCCTCATCAGAAACGGGAACTGATGTGCCGGGCGAACACATTTACAAAAACACTTATTTTAATACCAGCTATTACACCTTCAATTTGCCGCGCTACCTGACTACTGCCGACATGAAAACCGTTTACGATGCGGCGGCCTGTATTCCTTACGACCAAATTTATGTGCTGGTAAATACCGAACGTTATGGCGGTGGCGGATTTTACAACTTTGTTTCGGTATGTACTGCCGATAACGAGTTAAGCAAACAGGTTTTTGTGCATGAATTTGGTCATGGTTTTGCCGGTTTAGGAGACGAATACTACAACTCGGCAGTAGCGTACGAAGACTTCTATAACCTAGAGATTGAACCCTGGGAACCCAACATAACAACTTTGGTTGATTTTGATAAAAAATGGAAAAACATGATTGACACGGACACTCCGGTTCCAACACCACGAAAAGATAAATATAAAAACACCGTTGGTGTATACGAAGGAGGTGGCTACATGGCTGAAGGAATTTATAGTCCCTATATTGATTGCCGGATGAAAAGCAACGTTGCAGAAGGTTTCTGCCCGGTTTGCGAGGAAGCGATTCGAAAAGTAATTCGCTTTTATTCGGAATAGCAAAAAAGCGGATGAGTTCTCAGGCTCATCCGCTTTTTCTATAATCTTCTCTTTTTTACTATTCTTTATTCTTCAATAATTTAGATGTAATTACGTAAGCTACAATTAAACCAAGTCCTCCAAGAACCAGTATTGCAGTAAAAAAGGCAACAACCTCATCCATTACGTTTGATAATGCATAACCTACAACTACTCCTAATCCAACTGCAATTAAAAAGATTCCCCATTTAACCAGCGATAACTGTGAACATTCTCCTTTAAAAATTCCGGCATCGAGCCCTTTTTCTACTAAGGCCAGGCGTTCTTTTGTACGTGTTGTCCAGTAAACATACAAGATGGCGAAAATTGCCAGAAAAAAACCGATTGGTACAAATAATCCTTCCATGATATTAAATTTTAAATTGTTTTTATTTCTGTTTTCGCTCTTTTGACGCCACATTGTTTCTGCGGTTACAACTTTTCCTGTTTTTTTTCTTGAAGATGAATCATTTCACGCAGATATCGCAGGTAAACGCGGATTTTAATACTATAATAAGACAAAAGTGAAATCCGTAATTTGTATCATTCTCCCTTTAAAATTATTGAATTTGCGATATCAGCGTAATCTGCGTGAAATTTTTTCTTAGTAACTTGTAACCTGCTAATCATTATTACGTCAAAAGAGCGAATGGAGCAAAAAGACGATATCTATTACATAGAAAAAGTAAAGGCCGGACAGACCAATTACTTTTCTTATATCGTGGAAAGATATCAGGATATCGTTTTCTCCATTGCAATGAAAGTTCTAAAAAATCGTGAAGACGCCGAGGAAATGGCACAGGAGAGTTTTATAAAGGCATACAAATCGTTGCACACCTTTAAAGGAAATGCAAAATTCTCGACCTGGCTCTACCGAATTACGTACAACAATTGTATCTCGGAAGTGCGAAAAAGGAAAATGCATTTTACATCAACCGATGATGTGCAGATTGCCGATGAAGCTGAAGAAATGAACCTGGATGGAATACCGGAAGAAAACAGGGCACAAGCCATTAAAGCCGCCATGGATAAATTACCGGAAGATGAATATACACTCATACTTTTGTATTATTTCGAGGAACAGTCGATTGAAGAGATTAGCAAAGTAACAAAGCTATCAGAAAGCAATACAAAAGTGAAACTTTACAGGGCACGTAAAAAGCTCTATACTATTTTAAATGAATTAATGAAAGACGAGTTATACACTATATTATGAACGAACTGGAAGACATAAAATTAAAAGCATTGCTGCAAAATATGAAACTGGAAAATCCGGGTACTGGTTTTACAGTTCAGGTGATGAACAAAATTTTTGAGGAAAATAGTGTGTTGGAAAAAATTAAATCGGAAAAGGTTTTGGGTAAAGGATTCTGGATTATTTCTATACTTTTTATCGTATTACTTGCAGCCATCTTTTTTGTAAATAATGCAGGAGTGCAGACCGACAGCCAGATTGGACAACTTCTTCCGGAGGCCGGACAGGGATTATCGGAAGGTTATCAATCATTCTTCAGTAAATTGGGAACATTGCCGTTAAGTATTGCCGGAATTACAATTGCAGTATCAGTGCTTATATTTATCGACAAATTTATTAGCTCGAACAGCAAAATTTTCGCCTGAACGAAATACACTTAGTATAGCTAATACAACGAGATAAATACAAATCGCTACCCTCTGTGGAAGGGAAAGACGATTGCCCTCAATAAGAAATAAACAATTAAAGAACATCATAGAATTTGTTCTAAACCAACAACCGATCGTCCTTCCTTGCTTGCAGGGAAGGATAAGAAAATGGAACAACAAATCCACTAGATGAGCTTCATCAAAAAGATTCATTCCGGCTGAAAAGTCGGGATATTTTATTCGTATTGTTTCAACAATCCCAACATAATAAGGTATTGGGCGGCAATATAGCACACCATTACCAACAATCCTTCGTATGGAATTGATACGAGAAAACGATTTACAGCAATCAGCGAATCGGATAATACAAAAAACAACGAACCTGCAAACACCAGACTAAAACTAATGGGATGACCGTTGCCAAAGCGGTTGAGAGCCATGGCCGACATAGCTAAAATTGCAAGCACATACACAAATATGGCAATGCGAAGAGCAAGCTCGAGTTGCGGAAAAAGCACAATATAAACGATAAGCCCAAAAGCGATGTACGGGATTAACCACATGGGTTTCTTTTTTAAAAATGGTTTTTTCCCTGAAAGATCGATAGTTCGCAAAAACAAAAAGGAATAAACCACCTGGGCAATCAAAAACGAAGCAATACCACAAACAAAGTATAAAAAGTCTGCGGCAAACATCATAAAAAGGTCGCCAATCCAGCTAAAAAGAAAGGCAATGCCTGCCAATACTACCACCTTCTTGTCAATATTTTTTGCATGTAAAAAAAAAATAACCCGCAATCCAAATGAGCAATAAAGGTTTGGCAAAACGATCAATCTGTGGATTATGTAAGAACTCGCCCAATAAATCGGCAAAAACAATTGCAACAAAAAGAATATGAAGCAAAATCTTTTTCATTAATTGCTGTTTGTGGTAAAAGTAAGACTATTCGGATAAAAAATGAAACCAATTGTTAAAAACAAGCTTCCTCCAACAAGTACTTATTTACATACTCGTTAACGCCGTCTTCCAATTCAAAAAACGGTTTATTATAGCCAACATCGCGTAACTTTTGCATTTCTGCTTCGGTAAAGTACTGGTACCTTCCACGCAAATCAACAGGTGTGTCAATAAATGATATTTCCGGATTTTTGTTCATGCTATCAAACACCGCTTTAGTAAGGTCAAGAAAAGAGCGGGCTTTTCCGGTTCCCACGTTATAAATGCCCGAATTATCCTGATTTTCCATAAAAAACATCATTACATCGGCAATGTCTTCAACGTAAATAAAATCACGGCTTTGTTCACCATCTTTGTATGCTTTGTGGTGCGAACGGAACAAGTGCATGTGTCCGGTTTCTTTTATGGTTTTGTAGGCATGTAACACTACTGAAGCCATCCTTCCTTTATGGTACTCATTTGGTCCGTACACATTAAAAAATTTCATGCCTGCCCAAAATGGTGGCGTACGAAACTGTTTTAAAGCCCAAACATCAAAATCGTGTTTCGACCAGCCATAAAGGTTTAACGGTCTTAAATCCCGTATTTTTTTATGTTCATCTGAAAAACCATCTTCTCCATTTCCGTAGGTTGCCGCAGAAGAAGCGTACAACAATGGCACCTGAATTTCGGAACAGATATTCCACAGCCGTTGCGAATAAATTAAGTTAAGTTGCTGATAAAGCTCCGGTTCCTGCCCAACGGTATCGGTTCGCGCTCCAAGGTGAAAGATAAAATCAACATCCCGGGCATTTTTTATTAACCATTTAAAAAAATCGTCGCGGTCAATAAATTTCTGATATTTCTTTTTTAACAGATTTAAATCTTTCCAGGGGTCATCAAATTTGTCAACCAATACCAGGTCGTTATAACCTGCTTTGTTGAGTTTTCCTACTAAATAACTTCCGATAAATCCGGCAGCTCCTGTTACAACTATCATCTTAACGCGGTTTCGTTTGGTACAGCAAAAAACTCTGTTTTCTGAAAAATGTGGCATCTGTATTTAAAACTACCTCCAGTGTTTTTTATTGTACGCAACGCAAAATAAATTTAACTTTTTTTAATAGACAAAAATATCTGTAAGAACAGACGGTTTAAACCTGTTTTTGGTTGCTTTTTTACATTGAGTTTTTATTTAAACCGTGTTGAGTGAAAATAGTCGAGGGCTGTTCTTTAAAAAGAAGGCACAATTTATAAACGCTTTTTAATTTACCGGCACAGGTATCAGCCTTAAAATACCGATTACTTCTTCTTTCAAATTTTCAAGAGCAAGCGGTATATTCCACTTTTCCGAATCGCGGGGTTCGACATAATTTGAAACCGATCGTAGCTGGTAACAGCTTACCCCCAGCCAGTTACACACGTAAAATACGGCAGCGCCTTCCATCGACTCAACGTGTGCGGTAAATTTTTCCTTAATTTCAGTAATACTGCTATCGCGGCCATAACTTTTATTGGTAGTAATGCCCTTTACTTTTTTTAACTTGATCCAGCCGTTTGAGTTACTTGCTTTTAGCTGGCCATTTTCAAAAGGAAACTCGTTAACATTTAAATACCCCGATTCAAAAAGGGTTAAAAATTCATGCTGTTTTTCTATACCCAGGTCGGCATATTCATCGCTGTAAACATTTACTACCTCACCAATTTTAAGCTCACGGGTGAGGCTTCCGGCTACACCAATGTTTATTACCGCATCATATTTCTTATCGCGTAAAGCATTTACCAAGTGAAAAGTGGTAAACGAGGTTCCGATTCCAGCTATCAGGATATCGATACTTAAGCCGCCAAGCCGATATGATTTTACCAAATGACTTAATTCTTCAACCTTCTCCAGCTCATCAACAATCAACTTTATTTCCATTGTAGTGGCTGCTACAATCAAAATTTCCATACAATTAATGTTTGTATTTTTTCATTTCTCTTCATCACAAAATCCACTCCCTAAGCTTCGTACTATCTGTATTTATCGCTCTTCTGCCAGGCTGCATCTTACTGCCTGGTTTTCATTCCATCTACTCTTTCATACTGATTTTATAAAAAAAAGTTAATCTTTGTAACTAATAAATTGTAAACAAAATGTGTTCACCTAAGAATAACAACTCGAATGGCTACCAAAGGAATGACCTTTTTAATGAAGAAGCAACACAAAAACTCTCGGGCCACTACAAAAAAATTTTAAGTATTGTTGGCGAAGATCCATCTCGCGAAGGTCTGGACAAAACGCCTGAAAGAGTAGCCAAAGCGATGCAGTTCCTGCTGCAGGGTTACCAAATGGATCCGGTGGAGATTTTGCAATCAGCCATGTTTAAAGAAGATTACCGCCAAATGGTTATTGTAAAAGATATTGAGATTTACTCGATGTGTGAACACCACATGCTTCCGTTTATTGGCAAAGCACATGTAGCCTACATCCCGAACGGCACCATTACCGGATTAAGCAAAATTGCGCGGGTGGTTGATGTTTTTGCCCGTCGGCTGCAAGTACAGGAACGTTTAACCACACAGATTAAAGACTGCATTCAGGAAACTTTAAAACCGTTGGGGGTAGCCGTAGTAATTGAGGCACAACACCTTTGCATGCAGATGCGCGGTGTACAAAAACAACATTCTATTACCACAACATCTGATTTTACCGGGGCTTTTGAGAAAGTAGCTACACGCGAGGAGTTCATTAAACTTATCAGCTCTAAATTGAGTTAACAACTACTGGTATTCAATACACACCGGTGCCGGTAAATCTATTTGTTTACCTGAAAACTCAGGCATACCGGTTTCGTGGTTCATCCGAAAAACAGTAATATTATGGCTTCTCTGGTTGGCAACCAACATCCAGTTTCCATCAGGGCTTATGCCAAAGTTTCGTGGCCAGTTGCCCTCTACCGGCACAGTTCCTAAAAAGGATAACTTCTGATTGGCATTAACCTTAAAAACAGCAATAGAATTATGCCCCCTGTTCGAGCCGTATAAATACTGGCCATCTTTTGATAAATGAATGTCTGCACAATTACTTTCCCCTTTAAAATCATCGGGCAAGGTTGATATGTTCTGAAAAACATACCACTTCTCGTTTTCTTTTTTTATGGCTGAAATTGTTGAATTCAGCTCATTTATCACATAGATAACTTCTTCTTCAGGATGAAAAACAAAATGCCGTGGCCCCGCACCTGCAGGTAGTTTCACAAATCCCTGCTCATATCTTCCAAAGCTTCCGTTCTCAAAATGAAAGATGTTTAGTTGGTCGGTTCCTAAATCGGCACTAAAAATACCCGGTCCTTTAAGCGAAAATTTTATGGAATGTGCGTGCGGGCTTTTCTGGTTGGGATGCGGCCCATTACCCGAGTTTTTAACAACCGTTAATGCCGGTTCTACACCACCATTTTCATTTACCGCATAAACCGATGTTGTTCCTCCGCCGTAGGTTGCGATAGCCACAAACTTTCCATCAGGCGCAACATCAACATGGCAGGGCCCGGCACCATTCGATACTTGTTTGTTTATGAAATGAAGCTCCCCTTTTTCTCCAACCTGGTAGGCCGAAATAAAACCTCCCGAAGGTTCAACCTGCGGTGTAGCCCGAGTTACCACATACAGAAAATCGTTCTGCGGGCTAAGACGTAAAAAAGAAGGATTATCAACCCCCTTAAAAGTATTTTCTAAAGAAATTTCTCCGGATTGTGAATTTAAACTGCAATAGTAAATTCCCTCAGCACCTTCCGTAGTAAATGTACCAACATAAAACATCTGTTTTTCCTGGGCATTGCCAATGGTAACAATAAACAAGAAAAGAACGTTAGCAAACAAAATATTCCGTATCATAGTTATATCTTTATTGAACACTAAAATTAACAAAATATGCAGAAGCCTGTAATTGCTGACAAAGCACCAAAAGCACTAACACTTGAACCCGGCACCTACTACTGGTGCGCCTGCGGAAAAAGTAAAACGCAACCTTTTTGCGATGGTTCGCACCGGGGAACTGAATTTGCGCCCCAGGCGTTTACCATTGATGTAAAAAAAGAAGTATGGCTATGCCAGTGCAAACATTCAAAAACAAAGCCATTTTGTGATGGCTCGCACCGGACACTTTAAGAACTACACCCCCTATACTTTGGTAAAATCCTCTTTTGAGGCATTGCACAAGGGGCATTTCCAATCGTCGGGCAAATCTTCAAAAGGTGTTCCCGGAGGAATACCCAATGCCGGGTCGCCCTCTTCCGGATCGTATTGGTAGCCACAAATATTGCACGAAAAAATGCCGTCATCGCCCGGCGTTTGGTCACTGGCTTCTTCGGTTACTTCTTCGTAAACTATCGGCTCAGGCTCATCGCCCAATTTTTCCTTTTCAATATAAGTTGGTGCGTTTTTAGGCGACAACATTTTGTATTTTGCATGATAATACGCATAAGTAAGCGGCTCTTCATCCGATAATTTATCACCATCAACCACCTCGGCTATAATCAGATAATGCGAACCCACATCACTGTAATCAAGCACTTTACAATCAAACCATGCCACCGATGAATCGACTACAATTGGCGCACCCGTTTTTGCTACAATAGTTTCAACCCCCTGAAATTTATCAATATCGGCCCCCGACATAAAGCCAAACTTACCTATCAGAGATGTATCGACTTCCTTTTTCAGAACCGAAATGGAGAATTTTTTACTATCAATTATTTTCTGGGCACTATGGTTGTTCTTATGACAACTGATTGCAATTTTGGATGGTTCGGCAGTAATTTGAAATGCCGTATTGGCAATGTAGCCCACTTTCTCTCCATTAAGCTCTGTGGCAATTACATACAATCCATATGACAGTTTATGAAATGCGGAATAATTCATAATTTCACTTATTTACAAATATTTGTTTTTGTCGGCAACTCCTATCATACATCATCAGCTACTTAAAATGATGCATGATAGTAGCTGTTTCATTTCGTTCGTTTAAATTTAACAATACAATTCAATATACATTAGGTATGACGCTGATATTTTATTTTTTCTTGCTTTTGCCAACAAATACAACAAAACGGCACAATTATTTCACTCCTAAATTTTAACAAATTCATATCCTAAAATTCTATAATGGGAATTTAGTCACCATTTTTTCCACAATGTGGACATATCTTTTGATTTGTCCCACGTTTTGAGTATTTTTAGGCTTTCTAAATTAGAAAATATGGCCAACCACAAACTAAAAAATCAGTACAAAGTTTTTATTGTTGAAGACAATGTACTTTATGCCCGGGTACTCAAAAAACAACTCTTAGACGACCAGCTGCAAGTTAAAGTATTCCATAATGGTACCGACTTTATAAATGCAATGGGAGAAAAACCCGATGTTGTAACGCTCGACTATACTTTGCCCGATATGACCGGGAAAGAGGTTCTTGCCAAAATTCAGGATAAAATTCCGAACACCCATGTAATTGTTATCTCGGCGCAGGATAATATTTCTACAGCAATTGAGCTGATGAAAAATGGCGCGTACGATTATATAATGAAAGCACCCGACACTCGGGAAAAGCTGAGCAACATCATAAAAAATATATACAAAACCGACCAGTTACAAACCGAAAATACCAACTTAAAAGAAGCCGTCAAGGAAAAATACAATTTCAAAAACCTGATTAAAGGCAACAGCCGCGAAATTGAGCATGTTTTTGAATTAATGAACAAAGCCACACAAACGAATATTTCGGTATCTATTTCAGGAGAAACAGGTACTGGTAAAGAACTGGTAGCCAAAGGAATTCACTATAACTCTCGACGCAGTGCCAAGCCCTTTGTTGCCGTTAACGTATCAGCTATTCCGGAGGGTTTAATTGAGAGCGAACTTTTTGGGCACGAAAAAGGTGCATTTACAGGTGCCGATTTTCAAAAAATAGGAAAGTTTGAAGCTGCCAATGGTGGGACGCTTTTCCTGGATGAAATTGCCGACTTAAACCTGAACCTTCAGGCCAAATTATTACGTGTGCTGCAAGAGCGCGAGTTGGTTCGCCTGGGTGGGCACGATCTTATTCCACTTGATGTACGAATTATTACGGCAACTCACAAAAACCTGGCAGCCCTATCTGCCGACGATAAATTCAGACAAGACCTTTATTATCGTTTACTGGGTTTGCCAATAGAGATTCCGCCCTTGCGCCAGCGCGGAAACGACAAAATTTTGCTGGCTAAGTTTTTTGTTGATGAATTTTGCCGCGAAAACGAAATGGACCAAAAAACCATATCAGCTGAGGCCAAACAAATGTTATCAAACTACCACTATCCGGGTAATATACGAGAGCTAAAAGCAATTATGGAACTGGCCTGCGTAATGTGCAGCCGCGATGTAATAAAACCCAGCCACCTTAATATGAATGTTGATGAAAGTGTACAAAACCTTTTGGCACAGGAAAAAACACTGGAAGAATACAACAACGAAATCGTAAAATTCTTTTTAAACAAATACAATCAAAATGTTCGTTTGGTGGCATCTAAACTGGGTATCGGTAAATCTACCATATACCGGATGCTGCAGAAACACATGGATAATTAATCAATCAGTTGATACCATAAAAAATCCCGGACCAGTTAAGTCCGGGATTTTTATTTGGATGTAAATAATGCTTTATCCTTCGTAGCTATTAACACCTATGGTTTCCATTTTACGATCTACTTTTTTTACCAGTCCCTGTAAAACTTTACCCGGGCCAACTTCGGTAAACGATGTAGCTCCATCGGCAATCATGTTTTCCATAATTTTTGTCCATTTTACCGGAGCCGTTAACTGGGCAATCAGGTTTTCTTTAATTACAGCAGGATCAGAAACCGGCTGTGCATCAACATTCTGATAAACCGGGCAAGCAGGTGTATTAAATGTAGTCGCTTCTATAGCAGCTGCCAACTCTTCGCGGGCAGGTTCCATAAACGGCGAGTGAAAAGCACCGCCAACTACCAATTTAATGGCACGTTTAGCTCCTTTTTCAGTTAGCAACTCGCAAGCTTTATCAATTCCGGCAACCGAACCAGATATTACCAACTGCCCCGGACAATTGTAATTGGCGGGTACCACAACATCATCAATTGAAGCACAAACTTCTTCCACCACAGCATCTTCCAACCCAACAATTGCTGCCATTGTTGATGGCTCCACTTCGCAGGCTTTTTGCATAGCCATGGCACGCTGGGCAACCAGCTTTAAGCCATCTTCAAAATTTAATACTCCGTTTGCTACCAGTGCCGAAAACTCGCCCAACGAGTGACCGGCAACCATATCAGGAGCAAAATCTTTTAATGTTTTTGCCAGTAAAACCGAATGTAAGAAAATGGCGGGTTGAGTAACTTTAGTTTGCTTCAGGTCTTCAACCTCACCCTCAAACATAATATCGGTAATGTTGAAACCTAAAATATCGTTTGCTTTTTCGAATAATGCTTTTGCTTCAGCAGAATTTTCATATAAATCCTTTCCCATTCCGGGGAATTGAGCTCCCTGACCAGGGAATACAAATGCTTTCATCTCATTAAAATTTTTAGTTTTTAAAAATCTGGCGCAAAGTTAAATTAAATTTACAACGACAAAATTCCTTCAGGCACCATTTCCCATAATTTGACACATTCTTTGAAACGGAATCGAACATCAGGTTATTCGGGTCGAGAATTAAGAAAAACACCAGAGAATTACAAGATACTTTATTAACAATCCCAAAATGCTTACCACAAAAAATCGTCGAAAATTATAACGCAGCATGCCGGCCGCCAAAGCAATTACCGGCGACGAAAGCGGAAACAGGTTAAAAAGAAAGATGGTAAGCATTCCGTATTGTTTTATTTTCCGTTCTGCTTTTTCAATCCGTTCGCGCCCCATAAATTCAACTATTTTTAGTGGACGAATTAAGCGGCCTATCCAATAGTCAATAAACTGTGCCACCACTGCTGTTGCCAGCGCCACACCTAGTAATATTTCTGCCGGATAATGGGGCAGATAGTAAATAAAAGCCAGCTCAACCGGCATTAATAAAAAAAATAGGTAACCCGAAAAATGAATGAGGCCAAAAGAAAAAAGGCTTTCCGTTTTATCGGCATAAAGCTCGCGACCAATGGTAAACGAGAACAGACAAATAGCAATTACCGAAGCAAACAGGATAAAATAGAACTTCTTTGGTATTGCTATTTTGTCGTTCATCTACTCAACAGGATTAAAAGTCAATTAATCTGTTAGTAAAGTTACGCAAATGATTTTATGCTGATAATTTTATCGACCATCGGGCTAATACCATCGTTAACCGGGCAAAAAAGTGGGTTATTATTCCCTGTTGCGACACCAAAAATCCGGGCACGTTTACCTATTCAACCGTTACACTTTTGGCCAGATTACGGGGCTGATCGACATTACATCCTTTTAGCAGGGCAATGTGGTAAGCCAGCAACTGCAGGGGCATAACGGCCAGTAGTGGTGCCATGGCCGGGTGCGATTTGGGTATTTCAATTACATCGTTGGCGAGGGCTTTCAGGCCGGTATCGCCCTCGGTAACCACCGCTATAACATTTCCTTTACGGGCTTTCACCTCCTGAATATTGCTTACCACTTTCTCGTAATAATCGTCTTGCGGCGCCACCACTACCACGGGCAAATTGTTATCAACCAGGGCAATTGGGCCGTGTTTCATTTCGCCGGCAGCATACCCTTCGGCGTGTATGTACGAGATTTCTTTCAATTTTAATGCCCCCTCTAAAGCCACCGGAAAAAGGTAGCCACGCCCGAGATAAAGTGCATTTATGGCTTCGTGGTATTTTTCGGCTATCTGGCGTATTTTTTCATTTTCCTGCAAAATAATACGGCCTTTTTCTGGTACGGCAGCCAGCTCTTTCACCAACATTTTATAGTCGGCATCGCTAATGGTTGCTTTGCGTTTGGCCAGTTTTAGCGCAATCATGGTAAGTACGGTTACCTGCGCGGTAAAAGCTTTGGTTGAAGCTACGCCAATTTCTACCCCGGCATGGGTGTACACCCCGGCATGGGTTTCGCGCGCAAGGCTTGAGCCTACCACATTACAAATTCCCAACACTGTTGCCCCTTCGGCCTTTGCCAGGTGCAGAGCTGCCAGGGTATCTGCCGTTTCACCACTCTGGCTAATTAATATCACCACATCATCAGGCGACAGCACCGGCTTGCGGTAACGAAACTCCGAGGCATATTCCACTTCAACCGAAACGCGCGCATACTCCTCAAACAGGTACTCGGCAATTAAGGCAGCATGCCAAGAGGTACCGCAGCCAATAATTACAATACGCTGTGCTTTCTCAATTTTCGGAAACACCTGCATTAAACCACCCAACACAATTTCAGAGTAATCGTTTTGCAAGCGTCCTCTAAATGTTTCCTCAATGGTTTTTGGCTGCTCGTAAATTTCTTTTAGCATAAAATAGTCGTAGTCGCCCTTATCCATTGCCCCTATCTCCAGATTGAGATTGCTTATTTTTAGCGAAACCGGGTTATTTTGAACGTTTTTTAGCGTGAAGCCGTCTTTTTGCAAAATGGCAATATCTTCGTCGTTCAGGTAAATTACCTGGCTGGTGTATTCTACAATTGGCGAGGCATCGCTGGCAATAAAATACTCGCCGTCACCCAGGCCAACCACCAGGGGGCTGCCTTTGCGCGCCACCACAATTTTGTTGTTTTCGTTTTTACACAACACCGCAATACCGTAGGCTCCTACCACTTTAGAAAGCGCCAACTGAACAGCTGCCTCGGCCGACATGGTATCGTCCTGCCGGTAAAAAAACTCGATAAGATTAGCCAATACCTCGGTGTCGGTATCGCTGGCAAATGTGTAGCCATGTGCCTCTAAATCGCTTTTTATTTTGGCGTAGTTTTCGATTATCCCGTTATGCACAATTGAAAAGTAGCCGTTTAACGAGGTGTGCGGATGTGCATTTTTATCGCTGGGCTCGCCGTGTGTAGCCCAACGGGTATGACCAATACCCACTGTGCCGTTGCAGTTTTTTTCGCTAACAAACTGCTCGAGGTCTGCCACCTTGCCTTTTTTTCGGAAACACTCGAGCGTACCATTTAACAAGGCCACTCCGGCCGAATCGTAGCCCCGGTATTCCAATCGTTTCAGGCCGTTAATTAATATCGGAAAAGCCGCTTTATCGCCAATGTATCCAACAATTCCACACATATTTTTCTGCTGTTTATTTTTATATCGAGAAGCAAACTACTTTCAACAAAAGCATACTACCCAATGTTTTAGTTTGCAATTTCTACCGAATTTTTATTCTCCCTAACCTGCATCATCAGTTCAATCATCTGGGTGCCGAGCTGTTCCTTTTTCTCCATGTGCTCCCGAATCTCTTTAACGGTAACATTACTTTCAAATTCGCCACGAACTTCTGCAAAGTCCAGTTCGCGTGCTTTGTTTTCACCGTCAACACCAAAACCGGTCATTTTACTCATCGAGAATTCTTTTCGTGCATCTTCGTATAAAAAGCGGTCGATACCCAACACGCTTTCTTTCCATTTTTTTACGATGGTAATTACATCGGCTGCCTCAAACGCGTTGATATTTTTGCCGTAAAACTGCTCCAGTACTTCTGCTGCCCAGGTCCATTCGTAATTGTAATAATTTTTGTGTAGGGTTGCCAGTGCCGAGTTCAACTCCTCGAGCGATTGCACAGAACCATCCTCAACCGAGGCCAGCAACTGATCGAGCGCTTCAAAAGGACAAATCATTCCGCAGAGGTCGACCCAATAGCCCTTGCCAAATTTTGTAGTAGGCTGTAAACCGGCTCTAATTTCGGTGGCCGAATTGTACTTCCCTCCTATTAAACGGGTAATAACCGAGTTGCCCAAAAATTTCCAGATGGCCATTTCGTAGAGTTGAATCCCCCTGTCGAGCGCGCGTTTTTCAATTTTCATTTTTTCGTAGCTGTAGTGGGCAGCATTCTTTCCCGATGATTGGCGCAGGGCAAGTAATTTCTTACGTCCCTTAATCATTTTATCGATGGTATAAGGACTTAGCAGATTAAAGTTAATCAGATCGAGCAGATTTGAATCGGCTCGTTTGTCGCGCTTGGGCCACTTTTGTGTATCGCGAATGGTACCAATACTTTTTAGATTAATTGCCGGCACCAAAATACTTTCATCTTTGCTCTCAATTAAATACGAGAAAGGAAAATCGGTGGTATCGCAATGTTTGTAGTGTCGTCCCATAACCAGCGAAAAAGCTCCAATGCGCGATGGCCACAGCAGATACGAATCGCTGGTGGTTTTTGCCCCACGCTCCATTATTCCCTGGTGAATAGGACCAAGCTTATACAAATGATTACTCTGATTGGAACCGCTACCCGCATTTAAAAACGAAAACATTCCGGCAATTAACAATGTAGATTTGTGATGGGTAACGGTGTAAGGCCCTGCAAAAATAGAGCAAGCTTCGCCATGGAAGCCCTGACAGTTGGCAAAAAACAGAGAGTTTTCAGCCGAATAATGCTTATCGAGTACACAACCCTGCCCCACAAAACATTTTGAAACCAGCGTGGCGTCGGCAATTGTCGTTCCCGAGCTAACAATAAAGTCGTCCATTATAACGCCTTCGCCAATATGTACCGGCGCTTCGTAGTTACTGTTCAAACTTCCGTTTTGCAGTTTTTTAGCACCATCAATAGTGGTAGCCGGACCAGTTTTTACATTCAGAATGGTATTGCAGTTCACAATCCTGGAATCGGCTCCAATAACACCAAGGGTATCGGTAACATATTCGGTATAATTGGCAACCATACTTTTAAGCGAGCGCACGAGCGCCGGGCGGTGACGATACAAAGCCATCATGTAGGCCACATGTGCCGAAAGGTAATCGTAAATAGGAATTTCGCGTCCTCCGCCTTCGTTAATAGCTTCAACGTTAACACCGTTACCAAACGAGGTTTCGCCATCAACCGCCAGCGTTGTTATGTTATGTATAATTACATTTTCCTCAATGCGATAATTGGCAATATAACTGCGTACATTGTGAATAAGGGCATTTTTACCCACCTCGCAATTGTGCAACCAGGCATTGTAAATTCCGGTTTTAAAGGTTATTCCACCCACCAGTTTTACGCTGCCGGTAAATCCATTTAAACGAATTCGCCCGGTAAACTTGCTGTTTTCAATACTGTCGGGTATAAAATCGGGTGCCACCTTAACCAGGCTCCAATCGGTTGACGAACAGCCCTGATGCACCAACTGTCCAATCTCTTCGTCCAATAAGTTTCTGTAATTGTTTTCTGCGTTTTGAGTCATAATCTGACGATTTTGTATTCAAAGGTATAGCAAAAAACAAAACCGCTAGCAAACAAAAACATAACATATACACATCATCACACAACATTAACAAAACACAAATCTTATAACAAATTGTATTTTAATAGATTAAAACAACTCAAACCACTACATACAAATCTAAACACAAATACAAAACTTAATATCAAAGCTGCTCCAGGTAGAACACGAGGCGTGTTTTTACATTAATTCCGAGCTTTTTTCGTAAGCGAACACGCGAAACCTCAACACTTTTTGGTGTAATGTTTAAAAGGCCGGCAATTTCTTTACTCGACAAACCCAAACGAATGTAAGAGCAGATCTTTTTGTCGTTTACAGAAATTAAGGGATGTTTTTTTTGCAAGCGCTCCAGAAACCCGGGGTGAATTTTATCGACCTGATTCTCCACCATACTCCAATCAACGGCCTGAACCGAATTGGTCTGCAAAAGGTCTTTTAGTTGCCGAAGCGTATCGGGCGCTTTCTTTGCACCACTTTTGTGTTCCTGCTGAAGAAGCGCAGCGGCTTTGCTTAACAACTCGTTTTTCTGCGACAATTGCAAGAGAAAAGATACCAACTCCCGGTCTTTGAGCTCGAGTTCTGTTTGCAAACGATTTTTATTTCGGCTATCAAAGGCTTTGGTTTTTTCAAGCTCCAGAATATGCCCCATGGCTTGTTTCAGGCGGGTAATATCGAGCACCGAAGCCCGAATTCCGAGGTACTTGCCTATTTTGTCGTAAACACCACGCACGTTCATCATAAACCAGCGCAATTGCTTGGTGCGGGTAAGCACTCTAAATTCGAGGGTTTGATGAAGTAAAGTTTGATTGAGTGCCCCTTGCAGAAAGTTAGTGTATTTTTCTTTGTCGGCATCAAAAACCAGCAATTCGTTAATCCCGGCCGATGCTATAATTTGATTTGCCGAGTAACCGGTTAGGTCGTAACACGAGGGCGAGCAATATTTTATGGCTCCGTTGGATTCAAACCACAACTCCCATGCAAATGCAAAATCGGCAATTTGCTGGTAAAAAGCACGTTTAGTTCGCTCCTGCTCTTCCTGAAATTTCAAGTGTTCGAGCTCAAGCTTTAACTTCGACACCTCGCTCTCGAGTGCCTCTATTCGTTTTATTTTCGCATGATCTTTATCGCCTGCCATGCAATAAAATTAAAAAATATTGGCAAGTATGGCTTTGTCTATCCGCAATTAGCAAAAAGTATTAATACTGTGTTTTGTCTTCCTTGCTTTTCCAGCCTTGAAAAACCTCCTGCGCTTCTTTGCGCATCAGGTTTTCGAATTTTATTTTACGCTGAACGGGTTGCAGTTCCATTTCTTCGTAAATAAAATGGTCGTCGAATTGTGCATCGGCAGCATCTTCTTTTGTAGCGGCATAAATTACCTTATCCGGACGGGCCCAGTAAATGGCACCCAGACACATGGGGCAAGGCTCGCACGAAGTATAAACCGTACATCCTGTTAGCTGAAAAGTATTTAACACCCTACAGGCTTCGCGAATGGCCACCACTTCGGCATGGGCCGTTGGGTCGTTTGATGATGTTACCCGGTTGCAACCTTCGGCAATAATTTCATTGTTTTTTACAACCACTGCACCAAAAGGTCCTCCGGTGTTGCTCTCCATTCCTTTTTGGGCCAAATTTATTGCGGCCTGCATAAAACGTTTATGATTGTTCATGGCTTTGTTTTTCGTCTATCAAATATACAAATCTGAAAAGTAAACACAATTTTACATTTTTGATTCATCTTTACATTTCACAAACATGCACCGATGGCAACTTTTACAAGTACGCTTCCAAATGAAATTTTAGTAAAGCGAAATGCAATGGCGCAGAAACTTTCGATGCCTAAAAACAAAACCATGGAGAATCATACTGGAACTCAAAACACAACCGCCCCGGAAAATATTATAATATTCTTAAGTACAAAATTGCTGGACTTAACAATATGCTAACCGAAAGAGAATTAATGCACAAAACAATTTCGAAGTTAATGTATTAATCTTTATTCAACTCTCAATCCCTCAACCAACACCTTTTTCTTCAACGAAAACCAACTCAAGCCAACAATCCACCCCAAACCGTTGATAAGAATTAATGCCACAACCATGGCAACGGTTGAAAATGAAGCATCGGCATTTGTGGATAAGAAGGCAGGTAGCGTGGCAATAACAGCGCTAATAAACCCAACTAAAACACCCACAAAGAGTAAAATGAGGTATTCTTTCACCAGTATTTTAAATATAAGCCGTGCGGTATAACCAACGGCCAGCATGAGTGCAATTTCGCGGCGGCGCTCGATTATGGTACGGGCAAGAATTACTGCCAGGCCAATGGTTCCGAGCAACAAGCCCAAAGCGCCCAGTGCTAAAAATATCGAGAGATAAGTATTGGTTACCGAATAAAACTCTACGAGGCGTTTGGCTGTGCTTTCCATTTCCCAGCCATAATCGCGAAACACCAGTTGCAACTCCTCTCCAATTGCTTCCTGATCTTCAGGTGCTCCATTCACCAAAAACAAACTGGAACCGCTACTGCCAGGGTAATTTCTTAGAAAATGTTTATTGGAAATGATTACAAAGCCCTGAAATATGGACGGTGTTGTTCCGGCAATCAGCTTCAGGCGGAGCGTGTCGCCCAATTCATTTTGATAAAGCAACACATCGCCAACCTTCATTCCCAGTCCCCATTGAATTACAGTCTGATCGGCAATGGCCGGGATGGTTCCGTCGTCAAAATCCATATCCAGCATCCGCCAGGGATCCTCCTTTATTCCATTTAAAGTAGCGGCAAAAGCAAATCGCCCTTCCAGGTTCTCCGGATCTACGCCCAAAACGGCAGGTTGCACAATTCGGTTTAGGTTTAAACAACTGGCATCGTCGCCCTCAACTTTTCGAAACTGCACCACATCAAAGGTTTCGTACATTCCTTCTTCGGCACGTTTTTCCCCGGCATTAATATCAAACAAAACCGGCATTGTAGTTTCGGCAAAATACAGGAAGCCTCCTGTTCCACTCGATTTCTCGTTCGCATTGGCAAACAAATCGAGCTTATTTGAACCGGTTGAAACCACCAAAAAAGTCCCCAGTGCAAACAAAACAACCACTGTTAACGAGCGATTAATATTACGCGAAAGATTAATCCGGGCCAATTCAGAGAGACGGAACTCAGTCTCTTCCTGCAGACCCTGTTTCAAAACTATTTGCCTGAACAGCAGCAGTAACCCGAGGAGCAACAGCCCACCCGAAAGGAAGAACATAGACGGATTCAGCTGAGCTGCCAACAGCTCCGAAACTGAAACTCCGGCAGCAACTCCCAGCGAAAGATAAAGCACAATTTTATACAATAAGCCGGTTGTCTTTTTTTGTTTTATGTGAACTCGTTTTTGCAGGTCGGCAGCCATTTTTTGCTGAAACTTGCGAATGGTATTAAAAATAACCGCCAACGACACCACCACACTTATTAGCAAGCCCAGCACCAGGGTTATAGGAATAATTTTTACCTCCAAAACATTGGTTCGAACAATGTCGAACCACAGCGAATTAAGCACCCGAAAGACCATACGTGTATAAACGAGCGAAGCCAGCAGTCCCAAAACCGCACCAAATACAGCCACAACAAAACCTTCAAAAAGGTAAAACCAACGAACTTGTTTTTGCTGAAAGCCAAGTGCCACCAATAAACCTACCTGTGCCGCACGGGTTTCGAGATTAAGGTGAAACAGCAGTGCTGTTAAAATTATGGATGCCACCAGAATAAAAAAGCTCAATCCGATAAACAAGCCGCTAAAATCGGTGCCGTTTTGTGCAGCATGCACCCCTTGTTCGCGAATGGGTTCAATGGCCATTCCCAGATTAGCAGGCGTAATATGTTGTGCAAATAATTCCTCATACTGCTCCTCATTAAAAGTTTCGGCAGGAAACCGGACAGCAGTATAATTTCCAAAACGGTTGGCCCAAATTGCCACCGCTTTTTCTGTTGAAATATAGGCCTTGGGTGTACCTTTATAATCGTCCCAGTATTTTTCGTCTTTCTCGCTTATAGCATCCAAATCGATTGGCACTCCGGCCTCCCATTCGCGACAGTGCCCGGCATCCGACAAGCCTGGCAAATGAGGAACACGACTGGGATCTGCCAACTCCGAATCCATCGAAATGATTTCTTTAAGAACAAATTCCGTTTCCCTGTTCAGCAGTTTCCGCAGCGGGCCTATTTCAAAATATTTCAAAACGATGGCATCGCCAACTTGCGCCTGCAACTCATCTGCTGCCCAGCGATTCAGAATAATTTCATGGTCGGCCAGCCGCGAATCAGAAAGCGAGGAAACAAACGAATAAGGAATTGACATTGAATCCTGCCTGCTATTTGAAGGCCGAACAATCCCATTCACAAAATAGGTTAAAATAAGTTCAGCATCAGGCAGCATCTTTAAGGTCTGCGAAACCTTTTCTTCCATAAAAACCCGCTCGGTAGAAACCTCCACTTCATTAGTAGGTTGAATTAATTTAAGCGACAAACCGGCATCAACAGGACTAAGGCAATTTTTTACTGCGCGGGCGACATCTGCCGTTTCTTCAGCTGTGGAAATCAACAAGTGATTAGCCTTTCCTTCAAACTCCATTAGCCGGTTTAAGCGTTCAATGGAAACAAAAAAATTGTAGGGTGCGGTTTGCGAATTTTTAAGATTAAAACGCCCAAGCTCTTCTTTTGAAACAACCTTTTTGATGGTGGCCCGCAAAGCTACACTGGTTTCTTCAGCCGAAACAAACGGAGCATTCATTGGGATAAGACTGGCTTTTTTTATTCGTACCAAAATATTATCACCTTCTCCTTTTTCAAGGCGATCAGCGAGGTTCTCACTGATGGCAATTTCGTTGTTTTGTAATTCAGCAAATACCTTGCTGTTTGCAATTTTATCGAAACCATTTGCCACGCCAAGCACCTGAACCCTGTTGGCACGTAATTGTCCGCCATCGGCAATAGCCATTCCCTCCAACAACAACACCGGAGTTGCTTTAATTGCTGGATTATCAGCTTCAATTTCAGCAGCCATTTCCTGTCTGAAGTAGCGCTCAGCCACTGAAACAAGATGCGTTGTTTCGCCTAAACGATAAAAGGTGGCTTGGGTTAAACTAAAACGTACCGAATCGCCAATAATTAATGAACCGGTTAAAACCATGGTGCTAATTAATACGCCCAGGGCCACCAATAAATTGGCTTTAAAATAATGGATAAAAGATTTTATTATGTATTGAAGTTTCGTCATACTTTCAGCCCTCGCTACTACTTGCTGCTTCTTGTTTTATCAGTTTCCAGTTTGCCGTTTCTCAACAAGTATTTTTTATCCATTTTCTGCGCCAATTCCGAAGAGTGGGTAACCGTTATCAGGGTAAGATTTTCTTCAACACTGAGTTGGATTAACAATTCAGAAAGCGCCATGGCATTATTTTCGTCCAGGGCGCCTGTGGGTTCATCGGCAAGAATAAGCTGGGGTTTATTGATTAATGCCCGAACAACAGCGGTGCGCTGGCATTCGCCCCCCGACATTTCAGCCGGTTTTTGTTTGCGCTGCTCCCAAATTCCTACTTTTTTAACGAGGTACTCGGCCCATTCTTTTTGGTCCGCAGAAATTTTTCCCTGGGCCAACAGCGGAAGCAATACATTCTCCCAAAGCGTTAGCTGTGGCATGAGATGATGCAACTGAAAAACAAAGCCCAGGTGCTGATTCCGAAAATTCGCTAATTCCTTTTTTGAATAGCCCGTAATGTTTTGACCACTAAAAACAACCTCGCCCGAGTTGGGCAAATCCAGTGCACCAATCATGTTCAGCAAAGTTGTTTTACCCGATCCACTGGGCCCGATTATGGCTATTTTTTCACCTTTCTCAATTTCAAGGTTTAACTCGTTTAGCACCTGACGAAAACTATGGGTTCCTTTTTCGCCGTAGCCTTTACTTATGTTTTTTAATTGTAGCAACATTTTGTATCTCTCGCAAAGGCGCAAAAACGCCAGCTATTTTTTAGTTGAAACTTTCGTACAATCCCACAATCTCTTGTGCGTGATTATGGATATTGAATTTCTCTTTTGTTCCCTTATAACCGGTTTCACTTAATTGTTGCAGCTTTTCCGGATTATTTAGAAGCCCTGCCCAGGCCTCACTAAGTTGTTCCGGCGAATTGGGTTCATAAACAACACCTCCTCCCGACACGTCAACCACTTCGGGGAAAGCCCCCAGCGCCGGCTGAACGATTGGCACACCCGAAGCCATGGCCTCCAGCTGATACATGCCAAAAGCTTCGCCAACACGTACCGGCACCGAAACCAACGCAACTTTTTTAAAGAAATGATGCCGCGCATCTCCTTCAAATTCTTCAATTATTTCAAAATCCTTCTCCAAACCGGCCGTCTTTATTTTTTGCTTTTGTTCTTTCAAAAACTTTTTATCATCGCCTGTTAATCCACCGGTTGCAATAAGTTTAACATCATCAAAACCCGTTTTTTTCTTTAAGTCAATAAAAGCATCTACCACAATATCAAAACCATCTTTGTAACACATGCGCGAGATGTAACCAACATTTCGTGGTTTTTCCTTTACCGGTATAAACGGATAATCTTCCACATCAACCCCCAGGTAAAAAGTGTGCATTTTGTCGTCGGATATCCGCATGCGATTTTTCATGGTTTCAGCAAAGAAATTGCTTACCGCTACCAGGGCATCCACATCTTGAGCACGCTGGTGCATTAAATCCCATATTTTTTGCTGAAACCTTGGTTGCATAGCATCTACCCACACATCTTCGTCTTGCAGCGAACACACCACCGGCACACCCACCTTTTGTTTTAAACGTTTTGCCAGCCCCAATAATAACGCATTTGAAATATGAATCACATCGGGTTGGCAATGCTCTGCAATCCAGTCTACCATTTTTTCCAGCTCCTGTTTTTGCTCACCTTCTTCACCCAGCAGCATCGAAATGGTCATGTCCTCCAGGCCTTTTGCCCGGGTAGAACCGGCCTGCGATGCCGCAAGTTTCATCATTGGTTTTGAATTCAGCAGCTTATCAAACCAAGCCGGTGCTTTTCTGAAAATGGGGTAAACCTGTTTTAAATAGGTGCTGATGGCTCCATAAAAAATCGGAATATCATTAATGTCCTGCTCATCAGAAAATAAAGGCAGGTACATGGGGACTTTTATTACCTGATGCCCAAGTTTGCGCAATGCATCAACGTATTTACTGTCGCGCAGGCAATTTCCACAATAAAAACTGCCCCCGGAACCGGGAATAATTTGTATAATATTCATCTTGTTTCTTTTATCCACAAAGACACTAAATCGCAAAAATCTATTCAGCTCAACAATGCTTTCTTAAACGTCCGGCTTCTGTTCATTTCATCCATACTAACGAGATGACACTTAGCCACAGACTTCTCACCGTATTTGTGTTTATCCTATTCGCCAAAACAATACACATTTCCGTCGTAGGCACCAACAAACAACCTGCCGTTTGCCACTGCCGGATTGCTTATAATCTGACTCCCTATCTCGTAAGTCCAAACAGGCTTTCCGTCTGAAAGGTTCACCAAAGCCAGGTCGCCGCGCATGTTTGCCGCCAACACCTTATTTTCTATTATTACCGGAGAAGCTTCCACCTGTCTTCCGGTATTGTATTCCCACAATTTTTTTCCCGTATTTTTGTCGAAACAGTACAAAAATTTATTGTGATTGGCTGTTAGCACCTTTTCGCCTGAAAGGGCCGGTGAGGCAATAAACTGAAGTTTTGTTTTTTCGTGTTCCCATACCCAGGTGGTTTTATCGGTTTTTAAATCAACCTGAAAGAAACGCCCATCGTAATCTCCGAGGTAGGCTTTGTTGTTTTCTACAGCAATGGAGCCGGCCACATAGGTTGCCACATCAATTTTCTTCACCATTTTTCCGGTTTGAATATCAACCAGGTGCAAAAAACCATCGCAACCACCAAACATTGCTACCCCATTTGCACAAGCGGCAGCACCGTTAATAAAATTATCAGATTCGTATTTCCACAGGCCTTTACCGGTTTGGGCATCAACGCAATGCAGGTAGTAATCGTAACTGCCAAAAACCAGGTAGGTCTTTTCACCAACTTTCCAAAAGTTTGCCGAGCCTATTATCTGATTATCACACTCGTAGTCCCATATTTTTTCACCTGAATTAAGGTCAAGGGCTGTCATCACTCCATCAAGGTTACCAATGTAAACCGTTTTTTCAAGGAGGAGTGCAGGAGCTTCAATGGAGTTACCGGTATCGTATTTCCAAAGTAACTTCCCATTAAAATCAAGGCAGTACATCCAACCATCTGTTGAGCCAACCACCACTTTCCCCTTGGCAACAACCGGAGCACCTTTTATATTGTCGCCGGTTTGGTAGGTCCAAAGCAAATTGGGCGACTCAGAAATACTTGTATTTGCAACTCCCGTAAGGTTTTGATTGCCACGAAAAACAGGCCATGAATCAGCAGTTTGGGCAAATGCCTCCATCCCCGCTACAAGCACCAGCAGAAATAGAAAAAATTTGTTGCATCTATTTTTACATTTTGTCTTTTCCATCCTAACTTCAGCTAATCTATTTATTCTTTTTTAAGCGAAATGGCTCCTGTGGGACAGGCATTGGCTACTTTTACCGCTGTTTCTGTCAAGCCATTTTTCAGGGCTTCGTTAAAAGGTACACCAATTTCCACATCAAAACCACGGCCAATAAAAGTAAAACCAAATTTCTCGCGGTATTTACCGGTGAGTCGCACGCAAATGCCACATTTTATACATTTTTGCGGTTCGTACACCACCGCCCCATGGTTTATTTGTTTTGTAATCGTTCTGCGTTCGCTTGTTTTATAACGTTTCTGGTCGGCATTATACGCCTCGGAATAATTGCGTAGTTTGCAGTTATCAATGGCACGGCAGTCGCAATGCAGGCACCTTTTAGCTTCGGCCACTGCCTGCTCATTTGAAAAGCCTGTACCTCCTTCGGGCCAAATTCGTTTCGCATCAACCGACTCTTTTAAATATTCGGCCAGCTCGTTTTTTACCAGGCGCCCAAAACGCGAATTAAACAAACGAGGTTCTCCTTTAACTGCATGTTTTTTTAGAAACTGTTGCACTGCAAAGGCCACCTCTTTGCCCTGCCCCACCGACCGAACCGCGAGGCGCGACGAGCGCAATACATTACCAATGGCAAAAACTTTTTCATCGGAGGTTTGATAGCTGTTTTTATCGGCAACAATTCCTTTTGGCCCGGCTTGCAAACCAAAATTCTCCGTCTCGCCTGAAATTACACCGGTAGCAACTACCAATGCATCAAATTCCGCTTTCATTTCTTCAAAAACATTCAGAGTTATTGCTGTTCCGCCCTTAAAAATTACACCTGTTTTAATAATCTCTGCAATCTCCCTATCTAACACCTCAAGTGGCAATACCTCAGCCGAGAGGGAGGTACGGAGCAAACCTCCGGCCTTTTCGTTTTTATCAAAAAGCGTAACCTGTATTCCTTTTAACTGAAGATAATAGGCGGCAGCCAAACCTGCAGGGCCGGCGCCAATTACAGCCACTTTTTTGCCGGTTTGTTCAAGCTCGGGAACAGGTGCGGGGTTTCCTTTGTCGCCAACTATTTGTTTTAGCAGACAGATAGAAACAGGCTCATCAACCGTTTTCCGATGACAGGCACCTTCGCATGGAGCCGGGCAAATGCGTCCCAAAACAGCGGGTAAGGCAATGTCTTTTTTTACCACAGCCAAAGCCTCATCAAATTTTCCGGCGGCAATGAAACGGTTCATTTTTGGAATATCCATGTGGGCAGGACAAGCCACCTGGCAAGGTGCTTCGCAATCGCCAACATGCTCGCTCAATAAAAGCTCCAGAGCAGTCTTTCGTGATTCTGCAATTTCATCATCATCAGTAATCACCTCCATTCCTTCAGTTACCTTTACCGAACACGACGGATAAAGTTTCCCGTTCTTTTTGTCTTTCACCATACAAAGCATGCAGGATGTGAAGTGCTCCAGCTCGTCGTTCCAGCACATGTTTGGTATATCAATTCCCATTTGCTGCGCTGCTTTCATTACTGAAGTCCCATCTTCAACCGCAACTACTTTGTTATTTATTTTTAGTTTAATCATTTGTTTTTTAGATACTAGATACTCGTTTCTGTATACTTGAACTCTTCACAATC
This sequence comes from uncultured Draconibacterium sp., assembly GCF_913063105.1. Taxonomy (GTDB): domain Bacteria; phylum Bacteroidota; class Bacteroidia; order Bacteroidales; family Prolixibacteraceae; genus Draconibacterium. The sequence continues at coordinate 76,836 of NZ_CAJXYQ010000011.1, forward strand.
CAGCAACTCATTTTACATCAATGGCATCAACCGGGCATGCCGCTCTGCACGCATCGCATTTTATACAAAGCCCGGTATCAATAGTATGTTTTTCGTGTGGGGTAAATGGTATCGCATCTACCGGGCATTTTTGCACACATTTGGTACAGCCAATACAATCGTCGTTAACCGAGTAGGTTATCAGGTCGGTGCACTTACCAGTTGGGCAGGTACCGTTTATGTGCGCTTCGTATTCGTCTCTGAAATACCTTAAAGTACTGAGCACCGGGTTTGGTGCTGTTCTTCCGAGTCCACACAGACTGCCTTTGCTCGTCCAGGCCGCCAGGTGTTCCAATTCTTCAATATCTCCGTTTTTCCCTTTGCCTGAAACAATACGATCCAGAATATCAAGCATGCGTTTGGTGCCTACCCTGCAGAACGTACATTTTCCGCACGATTCTTCCTGGGTAAACGACAAAAAATAACGGGCAATATCCACCATACAGTCGGTATCGTCGAGCACCACCAGCCCTCCGGAGCCCATCATAGCTCCCATCTCTCCGAGCGATTCAAAATCGATTGGCGTATCGGCATGTTCTGCCGGAATACACCCTCCGGAAGGACCACCTATTTGTACCGCCTTAAATTTACGACCGTTGGCAATGCCGCCACCAATTTCTTCAATCACCTGCTTTATGGTAATTCCCATGGGTACCTCAATTAACCCGCCGCGAGCCACCTTTCCGGCCAAGGCAAAAACTTTTGTACCGGTACTTTTTCCCGAACCAATATTTGAAAAGCCTTCGGCTCCTTCCCGAAGAATGTAGGAAATCTGGGCGAGGGTTTCGGTATTGTTTACCAGCGTTGGCTTGCCCCACAATCCGCTTTCAGCCGGATAAGGCGGACGCATTCGTGGAAATCCCCGGTTGCCTTCGATGGAGGCAATAAGTGCACTTTCTTCGCCACAAACAAAAGCTCCGGCACCTTCGTAAATTTGCAAATTGAGGCTAAAACCGCTACCAAGAATATTTTTGCCCAGGTAGTTTTTGGCCTCGCATATTTTTATGGCCTCGCGTATACGTTTTACAGCCAGCGGGTACTCGGCCCTTATGTAGAGATAACCCTGATGAATACCAACGGCATAGGCTGCCATAATCATCCCCTCAATTACGCGATAGGGGTACGATTCGAGCAACATTCGGTCCATAAATGCACCGGGATCGCCCTCGTCGCCATTACAAATAATATATTTCGTTTCGTCTTTTTGTTTTTTAACAAGCTCCCATTTTACACCTGTTGGAAAGCCGGCTCCCCCGCGTCCACGAATTCCACTGTCTTTTACCTGCTGAATTACTTCATCTGGCGACATGGTTTTTAACATTTTCGCCAATGCCGAGAAACCTCCCCTACTCAGGTATTCTTCCACATCAAGGGGATTGATTATGCCGCGATACTCGGTAGCAATTGGCACTTGTTTCCCCAGAAATGAGGCGACAGGTTTTTCGCGCATGCTTATTTCGTAGCGCTGAATTCCCTCCCAGTTACGGTCGGTTTGTATGGTTTCTACCGTATGCAACAATTTATTTTTTAAGCGGGTAAACATTCCCGGTGCTTCAAAATGGTTCTCAACAATATTTTTAACATCCTCGGGTTTTACCTTGGCATAAAGTGTAGCTTCGCCATCGTTAGGTACAATCTCTACCAGTGGCACCTGGTGGCACATGCCTACGCAGCCTACATGCTTTAAATTTACGCGCAAACCACTTTCGTTCACCACACTTTCCACCTCTTGCTGAATTTCCTGGCTGCCACTGGCCACACAACACGAACCGAGCCCGATTCGTATTTCACCCTGAATTTCGGAACCATCGGCTTTACGTGCTTTTTTCGCACTTTTTGTACCTTTTATACTTTCAAAATCGGCAATAATTTGCTCAACCTGATCGGAGGCTACATGCCCGTAGGTAGTTTCATCAATTTGAACGACAGGAGCCAGGGTACAACAGCCCAAACAAGCCACTTGTTCCAGGGTGTATTTACCCGACTCTTCGGTGTCTTCACCATCAGCCAGTTTTAATTCGCGCCGGAAAGCATCGTACACCTGGCCTGCACCTTTTACATGACAAGCAGTACCCACACACACTTTTATCATGTGTTCGCCAACCGGTTGAAGCCTGAATTGTGAATAAAAACTGGCTACTCCGACAATTTCAGCTAAGCTGATTTCTGATTTATCCGCCAGGTCTTTCAGCAATTCTTCGGGCAGGTAGTTGTGCTCTTTCTGAATGGCTTGCAAGATGGGGATAAGGCTTTTTTTTGTAGCGCCTTTATCCGCTATTATCTGATTGATATTATTCTTTTCTTCCGTCATTTGTTGTTCTGTTGTCATTCTGCTTTGGTAACAGTTCTGAAACTACTTTCCGATGCCGAACAAGTGTTTTTCGCCGCGTATGTAAATTCGGCCATCAGCAAAAGCCGGTGTTGGCCCCGATAGCTCTCCCAGTTCGTTTTCGCCGAGCAGTTTCATCTCGCGTGCAGCTTCATAAATCCGCATCACACCATCGTTGTCCATCAGAAAAACATTTCCTTCGGCCACCACCGGCGAAGAATACACCGGCAAACCAAAATCGTGCTCCCAAAGTTCATCTCCGGTTTTCAGGTCGTAGCACACAAAAACGCCATAACTTGTTGCAATAAAAACCAGGCCATTATAAACCAGGGGACTGGCAGCCTCGGGCAGGTACATATCGTCTTCCCACAAAACTTCCTGCGTTCTGATATCAATAGCTACCATTTTAGCGTACTCGTTGGCTGCAACAACAATGCCATCGCCATACCCCACCGAGGGGCCAACTTCGCCCATCATACATTCAACTGTCCACAGTTCCTCTCCGCTTTCGGTGTCGTATCCACCAACAATCGGATCGGTAGTTAATAACAGTTGGTATTTTCCATCAACTTCTGCCAAAACAGGGCTAGCCCACGATATTTTTGCTTCACGTGCTGTTTCCCAAATTGTTTCTCCGGTGGTGGTACTCAGCGCCAACACTTTTCCGCTTTTGTTGGTATCGTATTGAACAAACAGTTTTCCATTCCAGGTTAGTAATGATGATGAATGACCGTAGTGATTATCGGGAACGCCAAGATTTTTGGCCCACAAGCGTTTGCCGTTCATATCAAAAGCAATTACATCTCCGGTTCCGAAAATGGCAAAAACAGCTTTTCCATCGGTGGTTAAAGTTGGAGCCGAAAGCCCTGTGTCTTCTGTTACTCGTGGGGGTGTTGCAGGCGACCCTGAAATATTATCTGCAATACCTGTCCAAAGCAATTGGCCATTGGTACGGTTATAACAATACACCTCTCGTGTAGCATTATCAGCCCCGGCAACAAACAGCTTATCGCCCCAAATTATTGGCGAGTTAAATCCATGCTTTGGTGTTTCAACTTTCCACAACACATTTGTTCCGGCAGCTCCGTCCCATTCTGTAGGGATGTTTTTATGAGCAATTATCCCTTGTGCGAACGGCCCGCGAAAAGAGTTATGATTCTTTTTCAAATCGGCAATAGTTACTCCCGTAACTACGGGTTTTGGCTTCGGTTTTTCTTCCGCTTTAATTTGTTGTTCTTCAGGTGCTGCAGTTTCAACAACAGTTTCCTTTTCAGGTGCTGGTTTCGTGAGCTCTTCGTTTTCTTCGTTTAGCACTTCAGCAACTTCTTCTGGTGTAGCTTCTGGCTGGGCAGGTGCTACCTCAATAACTTCTACCGTCTCTTCTTCGGGCGTTGGTTCCACCACCTCTGTTTCTGCAACTTTCGGATACGATTCTAAATAATCAACAGTTGCAAACGAAGCCGCAAGAGCCAGGACCATAACAATAAGTCCTACCCAAATTATTCCCTTTTGGGCCAATATACGGCTGGCTATTTCGTTTTCCAATACTTTCTCTGGCTCCTCAATTTTACTTTTTGCTGCATAATAAACCCTTAAGGCAAATGCAAGTACCACGGCCCCAAAAAGTAACATCCAGGCTCCGGTTTTAACCTGCCACTGACTGTTGAAATAGGCTTTGCGCGCCAGCAAATCAAAGTTCCGAATTTCTTCTTTTAATGCTTCGTTGTTGGGTTCCTGCTTGAGGCGTTGCACCAAGGCTTCTAACGCCTGGCTTTCAATGGGATCGGTTTTTGAAACCTGCCAAAAATTCAACAACAACAACAGGGCAACAGCCGTACAAAACACTCCGGCTATTAAAGCTATATTCTGCGAAAGTTTTATTTTATCCTGGTTACTCATATTTTCGTTCTTCTGATTTTTCGTTTCTTTTTTATTTTTCAACCGGGCAATAATCAACACATCTGGCGCAGCTGTAACAATTTCCTTTGTGCGGTTCGTAATCCTGTCGTTTGCGGAAAACAACTGTATTTAGCAGAGTCATTCCGATTACCAAACCAAGAAAACCACCGGCAATCATGCTTCCGGTATAAAACTTCTTACGAATTAAATTTGCATCGGCCACCAACTGCTCCATTGATTTTCCTGCAGCCAGAAAGGTTTGCACATCAATGTTATCCGGATCATTTTTTAATTCAGGTTTCGAAATAAGCAATTCTGCCAGGTAAACATCCTGATTAGCTTTGGATAAAAAAGTATGTGATTTTGCCCCCACAAATACGCCCAGGGCTATCCACAAAGGAACTACCAAAGCATAAGTGATAAAACGTTTTGGTCCTAAACCGGATTTTACCACTTCTTTTTCGTTGGTTGGAAAGTCGATTGCATCAAAGGGGCACGAGTGGGTACACAGCTTGCACTGAATACATTTTGATGGAGTAATGGTTAGGTGCCATTTTGAAAAGCGTGACATCCAGCTAAGCAACACCCCGTATGGACACAGAAAACGGCAATAAGGCCGCGCCACAAACATCCCCATTAATAAAAATGCGATGCCCAGAATTATCATATGAAATTTGGCATCCATACGGAATATTCCCACAAAAGGATCGTAACGGCAGATGATAAAATCGGTTCCGGTTGCTGCAAAAAGCACGGCCAGCGCCAAATAAATGTAGGGAATCAAGCCCAGCGTTTTATTCAACCATTTGGGCAAACTTATGGGTTTTATAACTACAAGATCCTGAATGGCTCCCAGAGGACAAGCTCCGGCACAAAAAGTTCTTCCAAAAAAAAGGGTAAACAGCAATGGCAATATAAAAAACAATAGTGCAGTTAACGAAATGGCATAACCCGAATCAAAAAAAGTTAAGGTAACATTTTGTATGGCACCAATGCTGCAAATACAGCCGTTGCGGTAAAAGCCAAAATAAACCAGTGTAAATACCGATAACCACAGAATGCCTTGCCGCGAGCGGCTTTTTAAAGCGAAATACGTGGCTGCTGCCAATACCAACAGCAAAACCAAAACATCAAAATATTCCATGGCCAAAGCCCGAGGCTCGGGCGTAAGCGGTGATGGTTGCTCGTATCCTGTTTCAAATTCGGGTTTTGGAAAACGCTGCTGCTGGGCCGACAAGTTAAAAGACAAAAGATTAAAGGCTAAAGTGAAAAGTATAAAGACAAAAGTAAAAATCACTGGTTTTAACTTAAATCCGTAGATTCTCCTTTGCTTGCGACTCCTGGCTCGTGGCTCGTAACTATTTTGGTTAAGTTGATCTTTCATTTTTTTTTAGAATCAGGCTTCAGAATGGTTGGTAAAATCGCCTTTAACATTGTAGGCTTCGCTGGCTTTAACACGGCTAATGGCATCCGACGGGCATACCCGGGCAATGGCGCATTCGTTACAATTTACACAAATGTGGTGCATAATCTGTAAATGCATCGAGCCGTTACCAAACGAGGTACATCCGGCCACACATTTTCCGCAGCCAATACACAAATCTTCATCAATATGGTATTCAAAATAGGGCTCTTCAATAAATTTGCGCTCAATAGCAGCCGTTGGACACAACTGGTTTTCGGCGGCTGTACTTTGTGCATTGGCATCGGGTTTCAGGTAGCCGCCACACAGGTCGCAATAACCACAAAGATCAAAAGCATGAATACATTTTACGGCAGATGGGTTTAGCACACACTCGGTGGCACAGCGCCCACATTGTGTACACTTAAAGGGGTCGATCTGCCAAACGTAACCTTCGCCACTTACTTTTTTTAAGGCCGAAACGCTAAGCGCCCCTAAAGACAAAAGCAAAGAAGCCCGTACACCGTTTGTAATAAATTTCCTGCGGCTTTGCGCCTTGTTTTTATTTTCCATTTTTCACCTCCTTTGCCTGTGGTAATTCGCATTTTTTAAACTTCCCGCAATTCTCGCACCCTGGTGAAACCGAACAAGTGGCCGAAACTTTTTTATTCATCAATAAATAACCTGCTGAGGCAGTAATTCCGCCCAGCAATAAAAGTCGTCCTGTTGTTTTTATAAAGTCTTTTCTTTTCATATTCCTGGTAAAAAAACCTGAAAAATTATCTTACTTCTTTTCGAATACACGCAAGACATTTCTATCAAAATCCAAGGCATAAATATGGCCTTCCTCATCGGCAGCCACATCGGGTGCCTGTCCTTCAATTTTTTCATCGAATTTGGCAGGAGGTGCTACCACCCCCGCAAATTCTCCGGAGGGCTTATAAACTTTCACACGCACCAGGCCTTTTTCGCTGGTAACAAAACTACCATCGGGTAAAAAACAAAAATGTGCCGGATTACAACAGCCGCTAAAATTTTCGGTTTGGTTTCCCGAGGCTTTCCAATACTCGCGCAAACGCCCTTCAGGCGAATAATTTTCAAGGGTGTGCATACCCGGATTCACCACCCATAAATCGCCATAAGCATTAATATCCAAATCAAAATAAGGGCTTGGAATGATAAAACCATGGGCCAAGTCGTCATCGGTTTTCCCCTCAAAAGAATTCACCAATTCTCCCTGATGGTTAAACCGAAGGATGCGTCGGTTTCCGGCATCGGCAACCATAATATCGTCGCCAAAAACGGCAACAGAAGTTAAATAGGTATCCTCCCCATCGAGCTCCCATTCGTGCAGGGTTTTCCCTTCACCATCAAGTATCCAGACAAAGCGCTCAAAAACAATATAAATACTATCGCCTGCCGCATCCAATCCGTGCGGTTCGTCTAAAAAACCAACCTCGGTTAGCAAGGTTCCTTTAAAATCTATAATTTTCAGCTCCTGATCGCCAATCGCATAAATTTTGTTATTGGCAATTTCAAGCGCTTTAGCATTTTCAAACCCTAGTTTAAAGTTGCGTGTTTCTTTATAATGAATAAGCTCTTCTGGTACATTCCGGAACTGCTCAAGGCTGTATTCAAACTTATTGGCTTCCATGTTATCGGGTCGTTTTGAATACCAGTCGCCAACCATAACGGCAACAATTACCACTGCCAACACAATCAGAAAAAATACGATTCCTTTGTTTTTCACACCTGTTTTTTTTTTGCTGAATACTATTTTACATTCAAATCAATACAAACCATTGTTTTCGAGTCGCGCAACAACAAATAACCATCGGCCAGAGCAAATGGTGCCCAGGCATCGTGGCCATTTTCTATAATTTTCACCTGCTCCAATTGGATATATTTCTCCACGCTTGGTCTGGCAATTGTTAAAGTTCCATCGTCGCTCAGAATAAACATTTTATTATCGGCAATAAAGTAAGGTCCCAAACCAAAACGGCTTTCCTTTCCGCTTGACCATACTATCTCTTTGGGATTATTTGGATGCACGCATACCAGCTGGTTACGGTTGGCTCCACCGTCTTTTGGCATAATACCAAACAAATGGTCGTTCCACAAAACCGGGGTTTGCTGTTCGCAGGCCAATCCATCCTTTGGCGCGTATTCATCAAGAGTTTCAATGGTAAATGCTCCATTATTTTCGCTAAGCTGAAGCAGCATGCTTCCGGCACCATAACCGGCGGTCATAAAAATCTTACCATCGGGCAAACACACCGGCGAGGGTGCTACCACCGAGTGATTCCATGCTGATGTTTCCCATAAAATCTGGCCGGCATCAGGTCCGTCGGCAGCTACTGCCAGCATGCCTCCAACCGGGCTGTACACATACATTTTTCTTCCGCCAAAGGTAAAAGGCATAACCGACGAATGCGACATTTTCCATCCCTTAGGATTTGGAGTCTCCCAAAGTTTTTCACCGGTTTCGCAGTCAACAGCCACCATCATTTTGCTACCTCCTGTTGCAATTATTGCCACACCATTGTCGATTAACGGACACTGGCCGGTGTACCAAAAGGGTATTTCATTCTGATATTCTTTCACCACATCGAGCCCCCATCGCATTTCTCCGGTTTCCCGGTCGAGACACATAACATGGCATTTGGGGCCAATGGTAACAATGTAATCTTCGGTTACTGCCGGTATTGTTCTCGACATTCCGTGATTGCGTTTTATGGCTACATCGTAACCGCGTTTCCAAAGTTCTGTACCATCGGTTAAAGAAATGCAGCGCAAAAAATCAGCACGTTCCTCTTCATCGTAATCAAGAATGTAAGCCAGGCCTTTCCAGATTGCCGCTCCCGAGTGTCCTTCGCCCAGTTCCATCGACCATTTAATATCGGGGCCTTCGATGCCAAAGCCATCCACCAGTTTTACAGGCGATTTTGAAATATTATCGAAATCGGCTCCCCTGAAATTGGTCCAGGTTTCTGTTAACGGAGTAAAGTCTTCTGAAAAGGACTCAAAATGTTCACCAATAGCAACTTCCTGCACAAAGGCATTGCCCTCGCCACGGTTATCGGCTCCTTCAAGGTTTACAATAAAATCTTTTGTTGGATCGGCGTTAAGCCACCAAAAAACCGTAACAAAACCAATAGTTCCGGTTAAAATAAGTATGATATTTATGGTTCTTTTTGTCATTAAATCATATAAAAATAGTAAGTAAAAAAATGATTACTCCCTGATATTGTATATTAAAAGCACATCGCCGTGACGGATAAAAAGTTTCCCATCGTAAATGGCCGGATGAGCCCAGTGCGGTCCGGCTCCATCGTTGATTACAAAACTTCCTTTTATTTTTAATTCTTCGGTTGATGGTTCAACCAGGGCAACGTTACCTCTTTTTTCTTCGTACAGGTACAACATATTATCTGCAGTAATAATAGATCCTTTGTTCTCATATTCGCTCTCCCAGTTAACTTTTCCAGTCTCCCAGTTCAGGCTCACCCATTTGCCGCGCGAGTTGTGTTGCCAGTTGGCTCCATAAATATTTCCGTTTAGCAAAACAACACCACCATGATGATTATCAAGGGTATCATTCTGCCACTTTAAACGAATAGTGTTTCCATCTTCCGAAAGAGAGAACATGAGGCCCGGATGATCGTATCCGCTGGTTACAAATATTTCGCCGTTGTGATACAAAGGCGGATTGGTATTACCTCCAACTCCCTGACGGCTAGTGTGATATTGAATAAGATTATAGTTCCAGAGTGTTGTGCCATTTTTGGCATCAATTCCAATTAAATTATCGGTGGTTTGGGCCAGAATTATTGGCCGGTTATTATGCTGAATTAGCGAGGGTGAAGCGTAGGATTTTGCGCCCCCCAGGCTTTTGCTCTGCCATATTTCTTCTCCGTTGTTTTTATTAAAGGCAACCATGGTATTTTTTTCACCACCTACCATATAAGCCACCATATTGTGCACAACAAGCGGGGCTTCGGCATCGCCATGCCGGTGAATCTCTCCACCATATTTTTCAACCGCATCAACTTTCCAGATGAGTTTTCCGGTTTGCGCATCAATGCAACTTAACTGTCCTGTTCCGCTTGACACGTAGAGTTTTCCATCGGAATAGGTTGGTGTACTTCGGCTGTCGGTGTACGAACGGGTCCACGAACGACCATAGGGAGTATCCCACAATAACTCTCCCTTTAAACTGAAGGCCGACAACATGTCGGTGGTATCGGTTTTTATGCCGGTAACATAAATTGTTTGGTTTACCACAATGGGGGTTGAATAGCCCTTACCTACTCCTTCAATTTTCAGCAATAATTCGGGGCCGTTTTCGGGCCATTGTTTGAGCAAACTTGTTTCAGGGTAATGCCCTGAACGCCCGATTCCGCGAAACTCAATTAAATCTTGTGCACACAGATTAAATGCAACGAAAATTGCTATTAAGGTTAAGGTTGGCTTCATCCGACTTTTTGTTACAATTTTTGGTACTTTACAATTTCATTTTTGTCAAGACGCAAAGGCTTAAAAATAACCTTTTTTTACAAGAATACCGGGTGTTAACAATGCATTAACACCCCTATCGTGCTTAATTAGAGCCTTTTTAAATACCCGTAGTAAGCATTGCCACTATTCCGCAATATTGTATACCATCAGGGCATCGCCATGTCGAATCAGCAATTTATGTTCGCCAATAAACGGATGTGCCCAATGCGGCCCTGCGCCTTTTGTGATTTTAAATTCGCTTATCGGTTCAAAACCATCGGGATCGGGTTTTACCAGCCCCACACTTCCGCGTTCGTTGTAACAATACAGCAAACCATCGGCCATCACCATCGAGCCTTTGGTGTCCCATGCTTCCACATACATTATTTCGCCCGATTTCCAGTTCATACACAGCCATTTCCCTTTTTTATTGTTTTGCCAGTTTGAACCGTACAAAAAACCGTCGTGCAAAATTACTCCATGGTGGTGATTATCAAAAGTCTGGTCGCGAAACACTTCCGTAACGCTAGTCGCCAACGAATCCATTTCCAGCATTACAGCAGGGTAATCGTACCCCATCGACAGAAAAATACGATTATCCTTAAAGGTTGGCGTATTGGTCCAGATTAGTCCGGGTTGTGGCCATTTTTCGGGGTCGTGCCACCGGTAGGTCCATAACAGTTCTCCGGATTCGGGTTGTAAGGCCAGCAGGTGCGTTCCAATAGTTGCCAAAATAAAACGATGTTGGTTCCAATGGTAAACACAGGCCGATGCGTAGCCGCGTGTCCCCTCAAAAGGTTTTACCTGCCACACGGTTTCACCAGTCATTTTATTCAGTGCAACAACACTGGCCTTTTTACCTCCCGGCGAGGCAATTACCAGGTCGTCTACTACCAGGGGAGTTTCTGAATTGCCCCAAATGTGGTATTCCGATTCAAAATCCTGATCCACATTTACGACCCATATTTTTTCGCCCGATTCTTTATCAATACAGCTTACGGTTCCCATTCCGCTTTGCACGTATATTCTGTCGTTTTCAATAACAGGTGTACTGCGCGTATCCGGGAACGACTTGCTCCAGGAACGTCCATAAGCCACCTGGTACTTAAACGATCCATCCGGATTAATGGCTGTCAGATAATCGAGCGTGTCAATCATTCCAGTAGTGTAAATCATCTCTCCATCTGCAATGGCTGAAGAATACCCTTTCCCAATTCCCTCAACTTCAAGCAACAAGGCAGGGCCATCCTGTGGCCATTCTTTCAACAGTGTGGAATCGGTGAAATGGCCATCCCGATTGGGGCCGCGCCACTGAGTAACCTGTGCGGTAAGCGAGAAACTTATGGCCAGTAATAAAAAAATTAGTTTAATTTTTCGCATGGTTTTATTTATTTAAAAATGAATTGTAATCCAGGCTTTGTAATGTTTTTTCGCGATAGCTTACTCCTATGGGAAATTGTTTTGTGCCAACAACAACCATTACCGGACTAAAACTTGTAATCCGGTTAATGGCTACCAGAAATGAACGATGAATTCTGATAAAACTTTTTTCGGGCAAGGCCTTTTCGATGGCTGCCATGGTGTACCTGCTGTTTATTTCGCGCTCGGGGGTGTGTACTTTCAGGTAGTCGCCAAAACTCTCGACATACTCAATTTCTGAAACAGGAATTTTATGAATTACATTTTTTTCGCGCAAATAAATGGTTGTTCCACTACCTGTATTTTGTATAACACGAACTTCGTTGCTTACTAAATTCTGGCTTTTATATTTTTCAACAGACTGCAAAAAACGCTCAAACGATATGGGTTTTAGCAGGTAATCGAGCACATTTAAATCGTAACTCTCAATGGCATATTCGCGGTGCGCAGTGGTAAACACAACGGCCGGTGGTTTTTGCAGTGTTTTTACCAAATCCGTACCTTTCATTTCGGGCATATGAATGTCTAAAAACATCAGGTCAACTTCGTTCTTAGTTAAAAAATCAAAAGCTTCAATGGCATCCGCACAACTACCAACCAGCTCCAGTGAATCGACCTTACTGATGTGCGACTTCAACACCTCAATGGCCAAAGGTTCATCATCAACAATAATGCATTTTATTTTATTCATTTATTCCGCATATTAAAAGATTAACTTCGTATTCATCGCTGCGCTCTTCAATTTCAAGATTATACGTATTCGGATAAATCAAATCCAGTCTGCGTTTTACATTTTTTAAGCCAATTCCTTCGCTCTCCTTTTCTTCCTTTTCAGCAATAGCATGCACCGAATTCAGCACCCTAAGTTTCATGCATTTTTCATCAATTTTAATACTAATATCCACCTTCGGATTCGTACGATCTTTGCTGGCACCATGTTTAAAGGCATTTTCAATAAACGGCAATAATATCAGTGGTGCAATGCGGTTGCGATTAAGGTCTCCATCGATATTAAATGCCAGGTCGAGCCGATTATTGTAACGCATACTTTCCAGTTCAACATAACTTTCAATAACCTCTATCTCCTTTATTAGAGGCACAAAATCGTCGTTGCTTTTGTAAATCATATAATCAAGCAGACCTGATAATTTTAAAACAATATCGGGTGTTTTTTCCGACTTAATAAGCGTTAAAGCGTACAGGTTATTTAAGGTATTAAAAAGAAAATGCGGATGTACCTGCGACTTTAAAAAGTTAAGTTCGGCTTCCAGTTTTTCTTCGGCTAACTTCTTATTTTTTTGTTCGTCAGTGTACCACTTTTTAAAAACAATTATAGTGGTTGCCAACACCGGAATACCGTAGTTTGAGATGATTTTGCTTAATATTTTGGGAACATAAAAAAGTGGCAGATCGGAATAATCAAAAAATTCAGGAAATAAATTTGGGAAGTAATAGGAGATATAGATTAGAAACCCGAAAAGCGGCGCGTGAATAAGAGTAAGTATGCCAAAGGTTACGAACTTTTTTTTCTCGATTGCGAAAGGCAAAATCCAGTATACCAGGGTGTAGGTACCAATAATTCTTGCCGGCAACAAGGTAAGTCCAATAACAAATTCTTCGTAATAATGCTCGAGGTATCCACCATATGTGAGCCAATACCCCATAAAAACCACCAGCCAAAAAAGCACATGCCACCCAAAACGATACTTAAAAAATATAGGTTTTTTGTTTGCTGCCATTTGCTTCCATTTCTGCTTTAAATCTACACATGAATTTATACATAGCTAAATGCCTGAGATAAACAGAACGCAAAAAGAGATGTTTAAGCATTTAAACACCTCTTTTCAATATCTTGTAGAAAAATACTACTGAATTTTATAGGCTATTAAAACATCGCCATGGCGCACAAAAAGACGCCCCTTATTAATGACCGGATGTGCCCAGTGTTGCGCTGTTCCGAGTTCAACCTTGGTTTGGCTTACTACCTTAAAAGCCTCGGGAGTTGCTTCCACCAATGCCAGTTCTCCTCGGTCGCTGTAGCAATACAACATACCATCGGCAAAAATAGTTACCCCTTTCCCAATGGCATCCGACACGTATGCCTCCTCACCGGTTTCCCAGTTTACGCAACGCCACTCGCGTGCTTTATCGCCCGAGCCATACATATAGCCATCCAGCACTACCATTCCGCCCATACGGCTATCGAGTTCCACTTTTTCCCACTGTTTGCTAACACTGCTTCCATCGTCGCTAAGGTCGAGTTTTACTCCACCTTTGCCGTAGCCACTAAAACAAAACAAGTCGCCATTGTAAAATAGCGGAGTGTTCGGATGCACTTTCCAGCGGTTGGTATGCGGAAAATCCCACAACATTTCTCCGGTTTTGGCATCAAGTGCAATTATGTGGTCGGCAGTGTGTGTTACCAGTAATTTTCGTGCAGGTAATTCGAGCAGTAAGGGAGTGCAATAAGCTGAAGTTTCGCCTTTACCTGGCGAGCTCCAGATTAATTCGCCGGTAAACCTATTGAGTGCAACCACATTATTTTTTGCTCCTCCCGGTGTTACATAAACCACATCGCCATCCACTACCACGGTTTCGGTAACTCCCCAGCGGATATTTTCACCATCGAAATCTTCAAAGGCATTTTTGGTCCATTTTTTATCGCCATTTTTGGCATCCATGCATATTAGTTCGCCGTAGCCGGTGTACATATACATTAAATCGCCGGCAACAACCACCGATGAACGCGAACCCGGATAGCTGTCTTTAAAATCTTTGCCATAATTTACTTTCCAGGCCACCGTTCCATCCTGGTTAAAAACAACTATAAATCCATCCTCTCCCTGCAAAGTGGAAAGATATATTTGGTTGTTGGCAAAAACCGGCGAGGAATGCCCTTCTCCAAGTCCTTCAAAAGTCCAAAGTATTTCGGGGCCATTGGCCGGCCATTCTTTTAATAAGCCGGTATCGGGATAAATACCATTATTTTCGCCCCGCCAAACCGTTGGCTTTTGGGCAAACAGAATTGTTGTAGTAAACAACAGTGTAAAAGCTACAAGTAAACATTTCTTAATCATGACTTTAAAGTTTAGTTTTGATTCTAAAAATAGAACCAAAACACCATATTAGCAAAGCCCACATTCAATTTATTAACTATCTAAATAGTAAAGAATATTTACAAGTTGTTTACATCTCATTAACAACTACATGGGGGCACAAAAAGATTTAAAACATATGATTGTTTTATTTAATAAAAACAGGTTAAAAAAGGTAGGCAACAAAAAAAGAGGATCTTTTAACATCCTCTTTTTTTCTATTATGTTCTATGTATTAAACTTTTATTCTGTAATAGCTTTTGCCTGGCGTTTACGTTCGTGTTCATCCAAATAGATTTTACGAATACGCATATGGTTAGGCGTTATTTCAATGTATTCATCGTTGCGGATATACTCCATGGCCTCTTCCAGTGAAAATTTTATGGCCGGTGCAATTCCTGCCTTATCATCCGAACCAGATGCGCGCATATTTGTAAGTTTCTTGGTACGGATAATATTAATGGTTAAATCGTCCTGGCGTGTATATTCTCCGATAACCTGACCGGCGTACACTTCTTCTCCGGGATCAACAAAGAATTTTCCGCGGTCCTGCATTTTATCCAGCGAATAGGTAATGGCTGTTCCGGTTTCGAGCGAAATTAATGCACCGTTACGTTTTACACCAAGCTCTCCTTTCCAGGGTTCGTAACCTTTTAAGCGGTGAGCCATAATGGCTTCGCCCTCGGTGGCAGTAAGCATTTGGTTACGCAAACCAATTAAACCACGTGCCGGAACAAAAAATTCCAGGTGAGCACGCTCGTCTTTCACCTCAATATTGGCAATTTCACCTTTTCGAGCGGTAACCAGTTCAATTACTTTACCCGAGAATTCGTCGGGCACCTGAACGGTAAGTGCCTCAATGGGTTCGCATTTCTTGCCGTCAATTTCTTTTATAATTACCTGTGGTTGTCCCAGCTGAATTTCGTAACCTTCGCGGCGCATGGTTTCTACCAAAATTGACAAGTGAAGAATTCCGCGGCCGTACACCAAAAACGAGTCGGCTGAATTGGTTTCTTCCACCCGAAGTGCCAGGTTTTTTTCCGTTTCTTTAAACAGCCTGTCGCGTACCTGTCGCGAGGTTACAAATTTACCGTCTCTTCCAAAAAATGGCGAGTTATTAGCCACAAACAACATGCTCATGGTAGGCTCGTCAACCTGAATTGGTGTTAATCCTTCCGGTTCTTCAGCGTCGGCAATGGTATCGCCAATATCAAAACCTTCCAGCCCCAGTACGGCACAAATTTCGCCCGACGGCACAGGGTCTTTTGTTTTTTCTTTTCCCAATCCTTCAAACAAATAGCACTCTTTGGCTACAGCTTTTATTTTTCTTCCATCGCGTTTTACGAGCGTTACCGGCGATCCGGGAATTAACTCGCCCCGCGAAACTTTTCCTACAGCAATTCGCCCGGTATACGATGAGTAATCCAGCGAGGTAATACGCATTTGCAAGGTTCCTTCTTTGTGTGTTGCCGGCGGAATGTGTTCCAAAATCTGATCGAGCAGATAAACCACATCTTCGGTTGGTGTTTGCCAGTCGGGGCCCATCCATCCGGCCTTTGCCGATCCGTAAACGGTTGGAAAATCCAACTGCTCTTCGGTAGCATCAAGGCTAAACATTAAATCAAAAACTTTTTCCTGGGCAATATCGGGTGTACAGTTTTCTTTGTCTACTTTATTCACCACCACCATTGGTTTCAATCCCAGTTCAATCGCTTTTTGCAGCACAAACCGGGTTTGTGGCATAGGGCCTTCAAAGGCATCAACAATAAGCAAAACGCCATCGGCCATATTTAAAACACGCTCTACCTCGCCACCAAAGTCGCTGTGCCCCGGTGTATCAATAATGTTAATTTTGGTGTCTTTATATCTAACCGAAACGTTTTTCGATAGAATGGTGATTCCACGTTCGCGTTCCAGGTCGTTATTATCGAGTAATAACTCCTTCACTTCCTGGTTATCGCGGAACAGTTTTACCTGGTGAAGTATACGATCAACCAAGGTAGTTTTGCCGTGGTCGACGTGTGCAATAATTGCAATGTTTCTGATTTCTGCCATTTTACTATTTTCTAATCCATTTAGCTAACATCGGAATTCACGAATTGTTTTCTGCATCAACATTTTACAGAAACAATCCATTCCCCGAAATCGGCGCGCAAATGTACGAAAGTTTTAACTACCCGAAGTAAAGCACGCGTGAAATGCATTTAAATTTAATGTTGAAAACGTGAACAGCACATTAAGAACATAAAATGTGTTGATTGCCAAGGAATAAAACGAAATGTTTAGAGGTAATTCCCAACACCCCTCGTTATAAACGAGGGGTAGATTGCCTAAGAAGCCGTTGATTCTTATTTTATCGCATACAAAAATTTATCTGTTCGCAGCAGCATTTTATCACCCACAAAAGCAGGAACAGCTTTTACCGTCTCGCTGATATCGTTTTCTGCCACTTTCTGAAATGAGTCGCCCGGTTTAATGATCGTACAAAATCCTTTTACGTTAATAAAATAGATATTTCCACCGGCATAAATGGGCGAAGCATTAAAATTACCTCTTAATTTTTCCTTCCAGATTACTTCACCGGTCATAGCATCAAGGCAAGTTACCATTCCGCGATCGTGAACCATATACATCAGCCCATCAACAATTACCGGTGTTGGAATTTGCGGAACTTCATCTTCGTAAGTCCACTTTACATGTGTTTGTGTTACATCGCCCTTGCCGGTTGGGTTAACGGCATACTGGCGTGTCCAAAATGGTTTGCCGTCTTCGAACAACCAACCTGAATTTACATACACCAATCCGTTGTAATAAAGTGGTTGGCTTACGGTTGAATCATCGCCATAGGTAATGGTCCAAACTACCTCGCCTGTATTTACATCGTGGGCATAACACTGATTGGCAGCGTTACTTATTAGCAATTCATTACCATTTACATTTATTACAATTGGTGTTTGGTACGACTTCCGGTAAACCGGCTCTAACAGGTCGTAAATTTCCTTTGGCCGAACACTTTTCCAAATCGTTTCGCCGGTGTTTTTATCAAGGGCCGCCACATAAGGATCTTCTGTTCCCTCCAGGTGAACAATCAGTTTGTTGTTATAAAGAATTAACGAAGAAGCAGGCCCCTGCATATGCTGGCACGGCATGTCTTCGCGTTTCCAAATCACTTCGAAAGTTTTTGTATCAATACAAGCCGTTCCGAAACTTCCGTAATGCACATAAACCCGCCCACTTTCGATGCAAGGTGTTGGCGTTGCATACGAGTTGGTTCCATGAATACGCTGTGGATCGTCTGCTGTAAATATTGCCTGTTCATTCAGTAATTTGCCGGTTTCCAGGTCAAAACAGACGACATAAAATTCATGACCTTCTTTATCGGCTGAAGTGAGCCATACCTGTTTGCCATACACCACCGGTGACGACCATCCATGCCCTTTTACCGGAACCTTCCAAACAATATTTTCAGTATTGCTCCATTCTAAAGGAGCTGTTTCCACACTGGCATGGCCATTCATGTTAGTGCCACGAAAATGGGTCCAGTTGCCTGATTCGTTTTTACAGGAAATAAAAAACAGAAACAAAATAAAAGCCAAAGGCAATGCGGTTTTCATGTTGATCGTATTTTGTGAATTTCAAAGGTAACATAAAATACAATTCTAATATCCTTTGAAACAGTAATCGGATGACCCTGCCGAAACATGAAGTCATCCGATAAATTAAGAGAAAACAGCCTTGTGCACCTCAGTGCACAAGCCATATATTGAATAGTTTAGTTTTGTATTTCTACGCCGCTTTCTTTTTCTGTTTCCGAAAATTTAATTCCATATTGCTCCAACTCATCCAAAATTGGCTCATAAATTTCTTTATTGGTTGGAATATACATACCCACCAGGGGTAATTGTCCGGTTAAATAAAGTTTTGCAGCAACAGCCAGCGGTAATCCTACTGTTTTTGCCATGGCGGTTTTTTCTCCCGATTCGCCAGTTACCACCAGCGAACTGTTCTTCTCACGCTTTTTTTGATTTTCTTTATCAAGATATTCAAACTTGTGCCACATTACAATCATATCCTTGTCGTGTGGCATTAATTGCCATTTCTCGGTCAGTAATTTTTCCATCACTTGCGCGGGAGTTGCCTTTTTCAGCCCTATTTTTCGTTTTTCAAAAATACCCAGCCATTCCAGTTTCGGGATAATCTCTGAATCCATTGGAATTTGCAACGAGTGATACAGCTTCAAATCGATGGTATCAGCAGCATGATAATATAAAAATGAGTTAATAAACTCGCGATAGGTCATGTCTTCAACATTGTCGATAAAATAATCGTCGCTGGTAGCCCCCAACTGTACAAATATGTTCCATGCTTTACAAAATCCCGGTCGACGCAAGGTACCCCTGTAAACAGTTGGCACACCTTCCAATCCGTACTTTTCAATATAACTCATCGAGTCGCGGTTAGCATACCCTTCAAACCAACCAAATTTGTCGATCTTTATTAACTCTGTCCTTCTAAAAAGCCGGTTGTAAGGGATATACTTTACTTTTCCGTTCTGGATAAATTTAGCGGGACCACCCTGCCCGGCCAATACCACGTTTCGCGGATTCCAGCTAAACTTATAGTGCCACGGGTTATCATCCGATTCGGGGGCAACAAGCCCGCCTGTAAACGACTCGAATGCTTCCAGCTGGTGGCCATCAGCTTTAATCTGGTTAATCATGCGCATAGCCGACATATGGTCTAACCCGGGATCCAGCCCACACTCGTTCAAAAAAAACAGACCTTTACTTTTCACTTCCTCCTCTGCCAGTTTCATTTCCTTACTTTCGTAGGAAGCGGTGAGTAAACTTTTTGAAAATTTAAGACACGACTGAACCACCAGTTTATGAAAACGTGCCGGAAGCATTGAAATAACCAGATCGGCCGCCCGAACCTCCTGGTCGCGGGCAAATTCATCTTTTACATTCAAAATGGAGAAAGGCAGATGAAAAGATTTTACCAGTTCACTCTCGGCTGCATCAACCACTTTAATATTCCAGTGGTATTTTATTGCGTGTTCGGCCAGGTAAGCGAGCAAAAATACACTCGATCTTCCGGCTCCAAATATTAATATGTTCTTCATATTTTTATACTATGAGATATTTAGATTTGAGTATAGAAGCTTTTTCAATCAACAGTTCTTATTAAACATTTGGTAATCCGTCATTCCGCCCGTCAGCTGACGGATCTGGAATTTTTTAACAGATGCTGAATCCGCCAGCTGACAGACAGCATGAGGTTCACCTGTTAAAGTAAATTTGCATACTGAAGATTGCCTATTGCCTACTTCTCTTAAACATTAAACTCAATTCCCTGAGCCAACGGAAGTTCTGTACTGTAATTTATTGTATTTGTTTGGCGACGCATGTAGGCTTTCCAGGCATCAGAGCCCGATTCGCGGCCACCGCCAGTTTCTTTTTCGCCACCAAATGCACCACCAATTTCAGCACCCGATGTTCCGATATTTACATTGGCTATGCCACAATCAGAACCTTCGTGCGACAGAAATTTTTCGGTTTCAAGCATGTGGGTAGAAAAGATGGCCGACGAAAGGCCCTGCGGCACATCGTTATGCAAACGAATGGCTTCATCCAAATCGGTATAACGAATCATGTACAATAGTGGAGCAAAAGTTTCGTCCTGAACAATTTTGTAATGATTTTCTACTTCTGCAATACAAGGTGTAACGTAACATCCCGATTCGTAACCTTTTCCTGAAAGTTTCTCGCCGCCAATTAAAACAGTACCACCTTCAGCTTTCACTTTTTCAACTGCTGACAGGTAAGTATCAACTGCCCAATTATCAACCAAAGGGCCAACCAGCGTATTTTCATCCAGGGCATGACCAATGGGCAGCTTGTCGTAAACGGCAATCAATCGTTTTTTAAAGTCTTCGTAAACTGAATCGTGCACAATAATACGGCGGGTAGATGTACAACGCTGTCCGCAGGTACCTACAGCGCCAAAAACCACGGCCCGCAGCGCCATTTCAAGGTTGGCATCAGGGGTAACAATTATGGCGTTATTACCGCCAAGTTCCAATATGGCTCTACCTAAACGTTCGCCCACTAAAGCGCCTACTTTTTTACCAATTTTTGTTGATCCGGTGAACGATACCAACGGAATATTTTTGTCGCTGAAGAACTCGTCGCCCAACTCGCGCGAACCTGCGGCAACCAGATTAAGCACCCCTTCAGGAATGTTATTGGCTTTTAAAACCTTTGCAACTATGTTATGCACAGCTATGGCACACAGCAACACTTTTGAAGATGGTTTCCAAATTACCACATCGCCTGCAACCATCGCAATCATAGCATTCCAGGCCCATACTGCCACCGGAAAGTTAAATGCCGAAACCACGCCAACAATTCCCAGTGGATGATACTGATCGTACATGCGGTGTTTTTCGCGCTCTGAATGCATGGTAAATCCGTAAAGCTGCCGCGACTGCCCCACGGCAAAATCGCAGATATCAATCATTTCCTGTACTTCTCCTAAACCTTCCTGATAAATTTTACCCATTTCGTAGGATACCAGTTTGGCTAGTGGTTCTTTGTATTTTCGCAGCTCCAAACCAATTTGTCGCACAATTTCGCCACGTTTAGGTGCGGGCACCATACGCCAGGTTTTAAAAGCTTTTTGGGCAGTTTCAACCACATCGCGATAGTCGGCTGCCGTTGCCTGGTTTATTTTGGCAATTAATGCCCCATCCGATGAGGAATATGATTCGATGACAGCTCCGGTGGTTTTCTTCCAAACGGTACCGGTGCATGCACCATTGTTTAAGTCGTTAATTCCTAAAACTTTTAATTCTTTTGAAATGTCAATTTTCATGATTTTCTATTTAAATTTATTTACATTTTATTACTTAAGAAGCGGGCTTGGCCCTTCATAATCTTCATATACTTTTGTCTCAACTACACTTTTTGCAACACCATCGACAGCCCCTGCCCAACTCCCACACACATAGTGCACAGGGCATATTGGCGACCTGATTCGTGCAATTGATGCCAGGCGGTTGTTACCAATCGGGCTCCTGACATTCCCAAAGGATGCCCCAGTGCGATTGCACCTCCAAGCGGATTTAACCGGGGATCGTTGTCGGCTATGCCAAATTCACGGATACAGGCCAATGATTGAGCGGCAAAGGCTTCATTCAGTTCGATAATATCTATCTGTTTGAATTTCAGCCCCAAACGTTTTAACAACTTATCAGTTGCAGGCACGGGACCAATTCCCATAATTCGAGGGGGCACCCCGGCAGCCTGCATACCCAAAATTTTTGCCCGTGGGGTTAGGTGGTATCTTTTCACAGCAGCTTGTGATGCTACAATTACAGCTGCCGCCCCATCGTTTATTCCCGACGCATTTCCGGCAGTAACTGTTGTTCCAGCACCATAAACAGGTTTTAAGGAGGCCAGTTTTTCGAGCGACGATAAACGGGGGTGCTCGTCTTTGTCAACAAGCATAGCTTCGCCTTTTTGCTGTGGAATAGCCAAGGGCATTATCTCTTTACCCAGAGATCCGTTTTTCTGCGCTTCGGCAGTTTTTAGCTGGCTGTGATGCGCAAATTTATCCTGATCTTCGCGACTTATGTTGTATTCTTTTGCCAGATTTTCGGCAGTGCAAATCAGCGGATCGGTACCAAACCGCGCTTTAAATTCTGGATTCACAAAACGCCAGCCAATGGTAGAGTCGTACATTTCGGCATTTCGCGAAAAAGCCTGTGTTGACTTAGCAACAACCATTGGCGCCCGCGACATACTTTCTACACCGCCGGCAATAATAAGATCGGCCTCACCAGTTTTGATGGCCCTTGCTGCTATGCCAATGGCTTCCATTCCCGACGAACACAGGCGGTTAACCGTAAGCCCCGGTACACTTTCGGGCAAGCCGGCCAACAGCAAAGCCATACGTGCCACATTTCGGTTATCTTCGCCGGCCTGGTTGGCGCAGCCCAAAATTACATCATCAATGGCTACGGGATCAATAACAGTATTTCGTTCCAGCAACTTTTTTATGGGCATGGCTGCCAAATCATCGGTTCGTATTGCTGATAAGGCTCCTCCATATTTTCCTACCGGTGTGCGAATAGCATCGCAAATAAAAGCTTCATTCATTATTCTGTTTCGTTTAATTTTACAATTGGTGCTTTATATTTTTTAAAGGCGCGGTACAAACCATCTGTAAGCTTATCTATTTCAGCCTGAGTAATTACTGTTGACAGCATGCACGAGAAGGTATTAATCATTAATGTATTTTCCTTGTAATACATGAAGTCGAGCAAATCGTTAATTATTTTTTTGGCAGGGGGACTGAGATATGCTTCGCGATAGGTAAGCGGAGCATTGGGGCGCAAATGCATACGGAACATTGAGCCTGCACCGGTAAGCGACACCGGCACATCAGCTAGTTTTATGGCTTCGCGGATTTGCTGAACGGCCTTTGAACTTAAGGCATTAATAGTTTCCACGGCCTTCTGGTTAAAATGTTCCATGGCCACAAAACCGGCTGTCATGGTAATTGGGTTTGCCGAAAATGTGCCGGAGTAAGGCAATAAGAGGTTCTTTTCGTGTGGATCGAAAACCCGCATTACATCTGCTCTGCCGGCAACTGCGCCAACGGGAAAACCTCCACCGATAATTTTTCCCAGTGAAGTCAGGTCTGGTTTAACCGTATAATTTTGTTGTGCTCCACCGTAATTTACCCTAAAGGTTACCACCTCGTCAAAAACCAGTAAAGCTTCGTTTTTACGAGTCCAACTGTAAAGGGCTTCAATAAAACTTTCATTTCCGGGCATCAGACCAACCCGGTGTGGAACCGGATCGACAATTACACAGGCAATATCAGCAGCATGTTTGTCTAAAATACTTAAGGTACGCTCGATATTATTATACGGGTAGATGATTACATCTTTTGAAACGCATGGCGGTGTACCGTGTGCTAATGGCACGCTGCTTGGCTGGTCTTCTTTTCCCCAGTTTGAAGGGTTGGCCATTTGACTAACTTCAGCAAAATCGTAAGTACCATGGTAAGCCCCCTCGGCCTTAGCGATTTTGGGTCGACCGGTGAAAGCCCTTGAGGCTTTAATCATTGCCATTACCGCTTCCGTACCTGAATTGGTAAATCGTATACGCTCAAAACTCTCTACGCGTTGGGTAAGGTGAGTAGCAAAAGCTACTTCAATTTCGGAAGCCAAGGTATAAGCAGTGCCCTTACGTAATTGATTGATAACAGCCTCGACAATAGGCTGAAAAGAATGCCCATGAATTAAGGCGGCCATATTGTTTGCAAAATCGGTTCGAACCGTTCCGTCAATATCGGTAATAAAGCATCCGGAAGCGGTATTAGCATAGTTTGGATAAGGTTTTCTGAAAACAGTGTTTCGGCTAACGCCTCCACTAATTACCTGCTGAGCCCGGTTATAAATCTCTTCGCTTTGTTCTTTTTTTGCCATCGTTTTATGGTTTACTGTTTTGATGACTCTATTAATTTTGCATCGGTATGTTGCTGCAAATATTTAAAACTAACGTTTGGTGCCAGCTCACGTACCTGAAGCTTTTTATTCACCACATCAAGAATAGCCAGGTCGGTGTAGATTCTGCTTACCACATTTTTTCCGGTTAGCGGATAAGTGCATTGTTTTACAATTTTTGAGAGCCCGGTTTTTGTGGTGTGTTTTGTAATTACAAAAATTGTTTTTACCCCTGCCACCAAATCCATAGCGCCACCCACCGCCGGAATATCATCAGGATTACCGGTTGACCAATTGGCCAGGTTGCCTTCTTCAGAAACCTGGTAGGCTCCTAAAACACAAATATCGATGTGTCCGCCGCGAATCATGGCAAAGCTGTCGGCATGATGAAAATAAGCTGCACCCGGAACTGCCGTGACGTATTTCTTACCGGCATTTACCAGCTCCGGGTCTTCGGCACCCGGAGGAGCTACTTTGCCCATTCCCAGCAAGCCATTTTCGGTATGATAGATTACCTCCCGGCCTTCAGGAATATAACCTGCTACCAACTCGGGAATCCCGATACCAAGGTTTACGTAGGCGCCATCATGAATATCCATGGCTACTTTTTGTGCCATTTGGGCTGTACTCCACCCTATAGTTTTATTGTTTGATTCCATGATATTTTTTGTTTTCTGCTACCAGTTTTGATTCGTCAACCGGATGAATAATTTCAACCACACGGTGCACAAATATTCCGGGAGTTACCACGTGTTCCGGATCAATTGCTCCGGGATCTACCAGCTTTCGTGCCTGCACAATGGTGGTGTTTGCAGCCATGCACATTACCGGTCCAAAATTGCGGGCCGTTTTATTGTACACCAGGTTACCATATTTATCGGCAGCAGCACATTTCACCAAAGCAAAATCGGCTTTTATTGCCTCTTCCAAAACATAACTGCGGCCATTAAACCTGCGTATTTCTTTACCTTCAGCCAAGGGAGTATTTACGGTTGTTGACGTAAAAAAAGCGGGTATCCCTGCTCCGGCGGCCCTTATGCGCTCGGCCAGTGTACCTTGCGGCACCAGCTCCAGCTCTATTTTGCCGGCGCGGTACAGCTCCGGAAAAACAACAGAAATAGCTGTTCGTGGAAAAGAACAAATGATTTTTCGTACCTGGCGGTTTTCGATTAAAGCAGCCAATCCCACATGCCCACTTCCGGCATTATTGCTTACCACAGTTAAATCCTTTGCCCCCTGATCAACCAGGGCATGGATAAGCTCAACCGGGCTGCCGGCTTCGCCAAAGCCGCTAATCATTACAATGGCGCCATCAAAAATATCCGAAACGGCTTCTTTTACCGATTGTACCTGCTTGTTAATCATCGTTTTGTTGCTTTAACGATTCGAGTTTTAGTGCCTCTTCCAATTTACTTTCAATAATTTCCAGTTCATCTTCGTAGAAATATTTTTCAGCCTTCCATGGCATTAATTTCTCGATGGTATTTTCCTGCTCATCGTACTTTGCAAAATATACGCGATCCATCCACTCCATGTTCCGTGCTTCGTTAAACTTTAGCACAAAAACTTTCTCGCCGTTAATTTCGGCTGTTCCCATTAAGGACGTTTTTCCGGCAGAAGAGGTCATGGTTATATACCGCGATGGGCGGTTTATTGATGCCAGGCTTCGATATACTTTGCTGAATATTTTTGTTATATCGGCAAGGGGAGCTGTAAAATGATGATGTTCGCCGGTAGGACGTGCACAATACATGGAATGAAAACCAATGCCGGTAATAGCCATAATATTTCCAAGGTCGATCCAGTTTTGTGCCGACCGGTCAATATCCACCTCCCCTTTTTCGTTTTTATATAAACTAATGGTGTTCATTATCGGGCTTTGGCTTTTAATTTTTATGCCATATTTCTTCAAACGCTGAACTGCTGCCAATGCTCCGGGGTTTGTTAACTCGCGGGGAGTCGACAAGTGTGCCATCCATACCACCTGAATACCGTTGTTTACCACCTTTTTCAGTAAGTGGAGAATTGGAGTAAAATGCTCGCTCAATAAAAACTCGGGGTGAAAAGATATGGCTCGTGAACCTATTCTCAGGGTTCGGATATGTAAAAGCTCTTCATCTTCAATTAGCGGCGTAACATAAGCTTTAAGGCGCTTATGCGAAATGTATCCGCCATCGCCGCCGGTAATTAAAATATCGGATATTTCAGGATGTTTTTTAAGGTACTTGTGCACCTGCCCGATATCGTGCTGCACAAACATATCTTCATCACCACGCACCTGTGCATGCCTGAAACAATAGGTACAAAAAGCAAAGCAGTTTTGCGTGCCTGCATCCAAAATAAGTTTTATTGGCGGGTATTTGTGTTGACTTCCATCTAATATTTCCAGCTGTCCCAGCTCATTATAAAAAAATGGTTTGTTCAGCTTCTGTTTGCCATCGTGCGGGTTGGTTTTGAGCTGGTAGGCCTCCACCACTTTTAATCGCTGTTCATCATCAGCCGCATCCAGGTATTTTTTCGTGTCTTCAGCATTTATCATTCCCGGCTGCGGAAATATCAGGTAATAATTTGGGTCATTGTGGTAATTGCTCCAGTTGATGGTATTTAAAATATGCTTGGTTGCCATAAACCGGTATACCTCGAGAAAGAATTCGCGTTCCTTCACTCTGTCGAGCACAATGCCATTCTTTTTTAGTACATGCAAAATTTCGCGAAACCCGATTAAGCCTGTATAGTGTGTCTTTCCTGTAAACATGGGGGTTTCTGTTTGCTTAAAGCCCGAATACTGCGGATAACACTTTTGCAAACGGTTTACAATACCGGCTGGTAAAAGTTGCTCATTAAGAATAGTTTGTACGGTTTCGGGGGCAAAATCATAGACACGCGTCAGATCTTTAACATCATAAGCATCTTCTATTCTGTTCATTTTAAGTTTTTTAATGAAAATTTTCGTTGTTAATAAAGCCGACAAGTTGATATAAACCGGCTGTATCGGTTATCACACCTACTGGCATAGCAACATATTCCGCATCCCTCTTACCGAAACCGATTAGAAAGAACAGTAATACCACTGGATTTACCAGCCGATTATTGGATAAGAGTTTTGAAAAATAATTGCTGGGGTTGCAGCTAATGTGAAACCAAATCTTCATCGAGGCACTCAGGCATGCCTTGATAGAAAAAAACCGGACATGAATACGATTGTACCATGTGCACAATTTATGAAAATAATAGTTTGCAGACTATGATATTTTTGATGTTTTATAAAACAGATATCTATCAGGAATTATTCAATAAAATTTCACCATCTTAACGGGCTTTTTGTATAAACCACAAAAATCAGAACGAAAGCCACTAAATTTCGTTCATTTAATGAAACAATTAGGAGACAGAAAAGATGAAAGTATTATTACTTGGCGCCGGAATGGTAGCCAAACCTTTAGCCGATTATTTAATTAACAACCACATATTTTTAACTATTGCCAGCCGAACGCTGGCAAAAGCAGAGCAACTTGTTAATAAACGTGCAAATGCAAAAGCGGTGCAATGGACAGTTGACAACACGAATGAACTGGAAAAACTAATTAAGGCAAACGACCTCACCATAAGCCTCTTGCCCTATAAACACCATGTAAGCGTTGCAAAACTTTGTATTAAGCATAAAAAAAACATGCTTACCACTTCTTACGTTTCAAAAGAAATGGAAGCCCTGAATGCCGAAGCAACAGCTGCCGGAATTGTTATTTTGAATGAGATTGGTGTTGATCCGGGCTTTGACCACATGACAGCCATGCGGATTATAGATAAAGTACAGACTGATGGCGGAAAAATTAAAGAATTTTATTCGCTTTGTGGAGCTTTAGCTGCTCCTGAGGAGGCCGACAATCCATTTCGATACAAATTTTCGTGGTCGCCAAGAGGTGTTATTATGGCCGGAAATAACGGTGCAAAGTATAAGAAAGATGGTAAGGTAGTTGAAATTCCTTCAGAAAAATTATTTAAAAATCCATTAAAAATCAGTTTCCCCGAACTGGGAGAAATGGAAGTATACCCAAACCGCGACTCGCTGCAATACATTAACATATATAATTTACCTCACGTAGAAACCATGTACCGGGGAACCTTCCGCTATCCGGATTGGTGTGAAATAATGGATGCGTTAAAATCGCTGGGCTTGCTTAGCTACCAGAAGCAAAGTTTTGCCGGTAAAACCTATAAAAAAATTATGGCCCGGCAACTTGAAGTTTACCCGGCAAACATAAAAGAAAAGGCAGCAGAACGCTTAGGCCTCTCCATCGACAGCCCCGCAATTTTGGCTATGGAATGGCTGGGCTTGTTTAGCGATTACCTGGTATCGATGGACGAAGGGTCAAACTTTGACCTGACCACCGATTTAATGCTAAAAAAGATGATGTTACCTAAGGGAGCACGCGACATGGTAATTATGCTCCATGCCTTTGTGGTTGAAAATGCCGATGGAAGCAAGCAGGTAATAAAATCAAGTTTGCTGGATTTTGCCACCGAAGAAGACACATCGATAGCGCGCACGGTTGCTTTACCGGCTGCTATCGCCGCAAAAATGATTATAGAGGGTAAAATCTTAGAAAAAGGAGTACTCCGCCCGATAATGAAAACGGTTTACGAACCGGTGCTGACGGCATTAAAAGAAGAGGGAATTGCAATGACCGAAGAATGGGGCTTGCCGGAAAATGAAAAAATAAGCCTGTAATATCCGGTGTGAAGAAGAAAACGTATGAGCACAAAACAACAGCTTTTATCGGCACTGGAGGCCGAACAGGCAGGCGATTGGGACAAAGCTCATGAAATTGTCCAGGTAATGCAGGATAAACAAGCTTTCTGGATTCATGCCTACCTGCACCGCAAAGAGCCTGATGTTGGAAACGCGGCTTATTGGTACCAGCAGGCCAATAAACCTTTTCCGCATTGCAGCTACGATGAAGAGTGGCAGGCCATTTTTAATCACATAAAAAAACTGAAAGAGTAAAACCAACGTTGTTTCTCTTTCAGTCTTTTTATGGCATCACATGCTATTTTACTGCCATGCAAATATCTGATATTAAATCGTTAGGATCGGTTTCGCGCGGATCGTTACGATAAAACTCGATGGGCGAAACCTTTTTGTTTTGTTTAAATTCTTTAGCTCTTTCCATGGCCATAATTGCGCTCCAGCCATTACCCGATAACTCGTAAGGTCCAATGTGTCTTACGGTTTGCATTTTTGTTGCCGGAATAGTTCCCAAAATAAAATCCTGCTCCAAATCACCTGGTGTTTCCTTTACTCCAATTCCGCCGGTATAAACCACTTTATTTTTGTTAAAGTCGAATTTATGATAAATGGTAAACCATTCATCGGTTAGTAGCTCTCCGTTTTCTTTTGCAAAAGCAGCCAGTTTTTCAAAGTCAGCTTCCATTACTTCGCCAACATCATCCAACGAACACGTATTTTTTATACCAATATACTTACAACCGGCATAATCCGATTCGCCTAAAAACTCCAGGTGGGCTGCAACCTTATCGTTTTCAATGTAGTCTTTTAACATCAACAAACCCCGGTCGTAATCCATCCCAATCATTCGCTCCATCATGGTTTTCATCCAAAACATAAAAAAGGGTAACGTACTATGCATGCTCCAGGTAAGCCTGGTGCTATTTTCGGTTAATGCTTCAACAATAAAATCGGTTTTTGCTTTCGATTTCCAGGGCTTTAAAAACAACAAATCATAGTTTATTTCAGTCTCTTTTTCGTTAGCAACACTAATTTCTCCGGAGCCAATACGCTTTCCGTCCCATTCCTGTTTTTTACCGTCTTTTGTAACTTTTACCGTAGCATCGGGTTCAAGTATCAACCAGGGCGACCAATGCCTCCAATGGTTAAAATCAGAAATTATGGTTTTAACTTTTTCAGTACTGGCATTAATTGTAATCGATTTTTCAACGTAAGTTTTTGGCATAATTTGAAGTATTTTAGTTATTAAACCCAATTTCTTTTATAAAGTTTCATTCAGGCCAAAAGGTTCAGTAAGGATGTAATAAAATTTAATTATTGAATTCAGGTGCTCAGATTTTTGTATTTTGCCGTCAATTATTACAAACAATGGAAACCAGCAAAAAAATCTACCTGTTTTTAATCGTTATTACAATAGTTGTGGTGTGCATTTATGCACAGTCAATCATAATCCCTTTTATCCTTGCTATTTTGTTTTGGTTTCTGATCCGGGTAATTAAAAAACTGCTGCTAAGAGTAAAATTTGTAAGCCGTTTACCCAAATGGATTATTTCACTGTTTTCAACACTTGTACTTATTGGCATTTTAGTTTTGGCCGTAACTATGATCTCGAAAAACATACAAATTCTATCGACTACGCTGCCGGTTTATGAGGCCAACATTAATAAAATTGCCCGGCAAATTAATCAGCAATTTGATATTGATGTGTTGGATATGGCAGGCGATTTTGCTAAAGGATTAAATTTTGGAAATATTTTATCGTCGCTTTTTAGCACACTTACCGGTTTATTTGGCAATGCTTTTACCGTACTGCTTTACCTTTTATTTTTGCTGTTGGAGGAGCCTATTTTACCACGAAAATTAAGGGCAATGTACCCCGATAAGGAAAAACACAACCAGGTACGGAAACTGGTTGATAAAATAGACCACTCTATTGGTAACTACATCGCCTTAAAAACCCTGACCAGCTTACTAACAGGTTTTTTAAGTTATTTTGCCTTGCTGTTTATCGGTATTGATGCCCCCCTGTTCTGGGCCTTCCTTATTTTCGTACTCAACTTTATTCCAACCATAGGGTCGCTAATTGCAACAGTATTTCCATCGGTTTTTGCCATTTTGCAGTTTGGTGAATTAACGCCCGGCATTTTGGTTCTATCCATCGTTGGTGTTGTTCAGCTTGTAGTGGGGAACCTTGTTGAGCCTCGCTTAATGGGCAACACTTTAAATATTAGTCCGCTTGTAGTTTTTTTAACCCTGGCTATCTGGGGAGTAATTTGGGGCATCTCGGGGATGTTGCTTAGTGTTCCTATTACAGTTATTCTAATCATTATAATGTCTGAATTTCCGGGCACCCGTCCATTTGCAATTCTGTTAAGCCAACGGGGCACGCTCAACAAATAAAGGCAACACTTGTTAAAAAACTTACTATTGAAAACATATTTATGAAAAAACCACTTGTTTCTCCAAAAAGCGGAGATTCTGATCCTGAATTGCAAGCGTTAATCTTGTTTTACGAGGAGACATTGGGATTTTGTCCGAACAGTGTAAAAACCATGCATCATCGCCCGCGTATTGCCTATGCATTTATTGAAATGAACAAGGCCGTAATGGAAAACCAAGGCAAGGTAAGCAGTGCCTTAAAACGAATGATTGCCTACATTAGCAGCAATGCTGCTGGTTGCAGGTATTGTCAGGCACATGCCATACGAGCTGCCGAACGGTATGGGGCCGAGCAGGAAAAACTTCAGAATATTTGGAATTACCAATCGCATCCGGCTTTTTCAGCAGCCGAACGGGCAGCACTTGATTTTGCTCACGCCGCCTCGGTTATTCCGAACAGTGTTGATGATAAAATTGCTGAAAACCTAAGAGCCCATTGGAACGAAGGAGAAATTGTGGAAATCTCAGGGGTTGTTGCCCTTTTTGGTTATTTGAACCGCTGGAACGACTCAATGGGCACCGAAATTGAAAAAGGGGCTATCGAGTCGGGAGAAAAACTGTTGGGAACAAAAAAATGGACCCCGGGAAAACACACTTACTAAAAACAAATTAATGCATTACTGTACCTTAAACCTTAATTGCTCAGCAAAAGACCGAACGGTGTATTCAAAAGACAAAAACCTGATTTTTGAACAATGCAACGACTGCGGAATCATTTGGAGAGCGCAAGACTCCATTGAAATAACAAAACCTTATGAGCAAGATTATTTCGACTCAAAAAAGTACGAAAATAAGCGAAGCCATAAAGTAAAAAAGTCGGGCTGGCTTATCGACCTGGCAAGAATTCATAATCCCAATATTAATTCCTTGCTTGAAATTGGCTGCTCAATTGGCTATACCCTCGAAGCAGCAGCCCAGCGCAATATTAAGCACCTGGGCATCGATATAAGCACCTTTGCTGTTGAGTATTGTAAAAACAAAGGATTAAATGCCAGCAACCAAACCTTTGAAGAGTTACTTGATGGTAATTACAAATTCGACCTGATATATCAACAACACGTTTTAGAGCATTTTCAGAACCCGTTCAAGGTGTTGCACGATTGCCACAAACTACTAAACACCAATGGCTTAATTTTAATTATGGTGCCAAATTCGAAATATCGCCGTGCTGAAAAAAAACGCAGCAAACACCGGTTTTACAGTAAAAAAGGTGTAGGTGCCGAACATTTTGTGTATTTCGATTACACCAACCTCGAATCTGTTCTTGAAGCCTCAGGTTTTAAAGTGGTTCAGAAAAACTATCCGGTGCTCACCACCTCATTTTTTTCACTCAGTTTTTTTATTAACCGCATTGGCAGGCGCTTGTTGAGTGTTTTTGGCTCCGATCAGGAGATACTCATTATTGCTCAAAAGCAACAATAAAGCTGTCATCTGTCAATATCTATTTCTTTCCTTTTTATCATTTTTGAAGTTTAATTAAAAGAACAATGAAAACATTAGAACAGTTAACACCGCAACCCCTTTTCAGCTATTTTGAAGAAATATGTCAGGTTCCCCGTCCGTCAAAAAAAGAAGAAAAAATAAGGCAATACCTACTCGATTTTGCCAAAGCACACGAACTGGAAGTCGTATGCGATAAAATTGGAAATGTTGTTATAAAAAAACCGGCCAGCAAAGGAATGGAAAATGCGCCAACGGTTATTCTTCAAACTCACATGGATATGGTTTGCGAGAAAAATTCGGATAAAATATTTGATTTTGACAACGACGCCATTGAACCACTGGTTGTTAATGGCTGGGTAAAAGCCAATGGCACTACATTAGGCGCCGACTGCGGCATTGGTATTGCAGCCCAGCTGGCTGTACTAAGTTCTGGCGAGCTAAAACACGGGCCAATAGAATGCCTTATTACCGTTGATGAAGAAACAGGCTTAACCGGTGCTTTTGAGCTGGATAAAAATTTGTTATCGGGCGCTGTTCTTTTAAATCTCGACTCGGAAGATGAAGGGGAAATTTTTATAGGCTGCGCCGGCGGAATTGACAGCCTGGCTACTTTTACCTACCAAACTGAAAAACCGGGAAAAAACACATTGGCACTAAAAGTTGCTGTTTCCGGCTTACTGGGTGGCCATTCAGGCGACGACATACATAAAAACCGCGGTAACGCCAATAAAATCCTGAACCGTATTTTGTGGAACTGGAACCAGAAATTTAGAATTAACCTGGCCGATTTTAATGGCGGCAATCTTAGAAATGCTATTGCCCGCGAGGCCTTTGCAATAATTACCATCGCTACTGAAAACAAAAGTCAATTGCTGGCCTCGTTTAATGAAATGAGCGAAAATTTAAAGGAAGAATTTAAGTTTGCTGAACCGAAATTAAAAATAGATTGCGAGGAAACGACCTTGCCTGAATTGCTTATTGATGCTGCAACAAAAGATAATTTGCTTCATGCCATTTATGCCTGCCCTCATGGTGTTTTAGAAATGAGTTCGCGCATGGAAGGCATGGTTGAAACATCAACAAATTTGGCTTCGGTGAAGTTTACCGATGAGAATAAAATTGTAATTACCACCAGCCAGCGAAGCGAAATTGAAGGGCGGAAATTTTTTGCCGCTGAAATGGTGGAATCGGTTTTTACCCTTGCCGGAGCACAGGTAAAACATGGCGATGGCTACCCCGGCTGGACACCAAATCCCAATTCGGAGGTTTTAAAAACAACCGTGCAGTCGTACAAGAAACTTTTTAATGTTGACCCGATTGTGCGTTCGATTCATGCAGGGCTGGAGTGTGGTTTATTTCTTGAAAAATACCCACATCTCGACATGGTGTCGTTTGGCCCATCCATTCGGGGTGCCCACTCGCCCGACGAGCGATTGGACATTGCCACCACCGATAAATTCTGGAAACACCTGATTGACGTATTGGAAAATATAAAATAACATCCGCTTAGGACATGCGAATGTGAATTCTTAAGGAGCTTTAATTAATTACAAAGCTCCTTTTTTTATTTTTGATTGACGTAGAACGACCGAAGTAAAACATGGCCGGTTAGCTGTTTTGAAGCTTTAGGAATGCGAATTTGTAAAGTATGCTTACGGTTTTTCAGGCCGTTGTCTAAAGTAAATCCCTTTAACTGCAGTTCCTCTGTTTCTGCAGCAAGTTCAATTTCCATCCAGGGTTGACCATCAACGCTGCATTCAATATTTGCTGAATTTTTATTGGTGTAGGCCAACATTCCCACAGCTGTTCCTCTAAACCTGAATTTTATTATTTGTCCATCAGGGCTGCCTTTCAGAATATTCTGCTTTTCGCCACCCATTGGTAGCTCCTGTATGTTCCAACCTTTAATTGGCTTAGGCGGATTTGGAACAATAAACACCGGATGAGGAAAAATAGCTTTATCAACCAGACTGTTTAATTCTGGCACACTTTGGGCCATTAACTGGGTACTAAGGAACATCATAAAAAAAACAACAAGTGTTCGCATGATTTTAATTTTAAGCTGCTGAAGTTACAACTTTAATGCTTCCATTCCACTTTTTTATCCAGGTCGCCTCTTCCTGGCGATGGGTAATCCATCATCACCTCTCCTGCATAAAAAAAGCCAAGGCTCTTCTGGTGTTCACCCAACTCCAGCAGTTCATCAAACAATTCAGTAAATGCCGGTGTTGCCCAAAAAGCAGCCAAATTTAATTCGGTAGCCGTTAGCCACATGTTTTGCACAGCCATCGATACGGCCGCCACCTCTTCCCACTCCGGTATCCTTTCAGCAGTATCGCGCTGTAAAACAACCGCAATTACCACCGGAACACGTTCGAGTGTCGATGCAAATTTTTCAATTTTTTCCAAAGCAACCGGATAGCCCTCTTGTTGCTTATGCAAAAGAATATTTCGAGCCCCGGCAGCTAGTTTAGCTTTGGCTTTGCCCTCGTAAACTTTAAATCGCCAGGGTTCTGTTTTTTTGTGATTAGGTGCCCAGTTGGCACTTTCGAGCAAGGCCTGTATGGTAGCTTTTGGCAAACTTTTTTTCGAGAATAAACGCGGTGGTGTAGCTCTTCGGTTCTTTATTATATTAGCAACTGACATACTTTTTTTGTATTAGATGAATTGAAAACACAACACGCCTTTGCACAAAAAAGTTGACAGACCCGGCTGATTTTACTCCTCGTCCTTGGTATATCCCAAAATTTTAAACATCTCGTCGGCCGATTGCTCGTTGCGGTATACGTAATCGAAAAAATTACCTTTTTCGTCGCGATCGATAATAACATGTTTTGGCGCCGGAATGAGGCAATGCTTTATTCCTCCGTAGCCGCTAATGGCATCCTGGTAGGCACCTGTGTGAAAAAAGCCCAGGTACAATGGCTCTTTATCCTCATCAGCGTACGATGGTAGCAACACTTCCTGGTTAAAGTCTTCAGAGTTGTAATAATCCGAATGATCGCAGCTTATTCCACCAATATTTACACGTTTATATTCGTTGTTCCACTTGTTAATGGGAAGTAAAATAAACTTCTCAAAAATCGACCAGGCATCCGGAATGGTGTTCATCAAACTATTGTTTACGATGTACCAGCATTCCGTGTCGTTTTGTTGTTTTTGTTCAAGTACCTCAAAAATAATTGCCCCACTTTCGCCAACGGTGTATTTACCAAACTCGGTATAAATATCAGGATCTGGCAAATTCTCAGCCTCACAAGCTGTTTTAATGTTCGAAACAATTTCCTTAATCATGTACTCGTAATCGTACTCGAAACCCAGGTGGTTACGTATTGGAAATCCTCCGCCCAAATTAAACGAATCAAGTGTTTCGCATTGTTTTTTCAGGTCAACATATAGTTTTAGTGCTTTCTGAAATTCGCCCCAGAAATAAAGGCTGTCTTTAATTCCTGAATCAACAAAAAAGTGAAGCATTTTCAGCTCAATATTTTTCCTGTCTTTTACGTGTTTTTCAAAAAATTCAGGAATTTTGGTATGCCTTATTCCCAATCGCGAGGTGTAATAAGCCGACTGCGATTCTTCATTTATGGCCATACGGATACCAATTTTAACTTTCTCGCCATTAGCCAGTTTCTCCACGCGTTCCAGTTCGTTTATACTATCCAGTACAATGATATTATTTTTGAAACCAATACGCTGAAGTTCGATAATCTTGGTCAGATACTCCTTCGTTTTATAACCGTTGTGGATAATCTTACGGTTTTTATCAATTTTCTTGTCTTTAAAAAGATGGAGAATTAAATCAATATCGTACGACGAAGAAGTTTCGAGGTTGACATTATGCTTTAAAGCTTCGTTAATAACATGAGAAAAGTGGTTACACTTTGTACAATAGCAGTAGTAGTATTTGCCATTGTAGTTGTTCTTTTTTATAGCCTTGTTAAAAAGGTTACGCGATTTTTTGATTTGTTCTCCAATTTTAGGCAGGTATATAAACCTAAATGGAGTTCCATACTTTTTAATCAGATATTTTAGAGAAATGCCGTGAAAAGTTAGGGTATCTCCTCTTAAATCAAAGCCTTCCTGCGGAAAATAGTAGCTTTGCTCAATCAAATCAAAATAAGTGTTTTTCATCTACGTAACCATAAAAAATTATAAGTGTTTATTGCATTTTGCTTCAAAACGCAAATAAAAATATTTTTTTCGAATAATTCCGGTAAGCAGGAATAAAAACTAAAATAAGCGCCTTTTGATACTCTTTTTTTATATTTCAAGCGCTGTAACATTCAAAAAAATTGTATTTCAGCTTCCTGCGTTTAACCGGCCAAACAACAAAGTTTATAAAGTAAGCGGGCTGCAACATTGGCATCCCACTCTGCATTGCCTGTTTCGCACACATCAAAACCAATAATTCGTCTGCCGCTTTCAAGTACTTTTTTAAATAAATAAATGGCCTGATTAAATTCCAAGCCTCCCGGCACGGGTGTTCCTGTAGCCGGGCATAATTTCGAATCCAGTCCGTCAACATCAAAACTTATGTACACATTACCTGGCAATTCGCTGATTATTTCTTCGCATTGTTCATCCCAGTTTTCGCCTTTGTATTGTTTTTCTTTTAGCTGCTGGTCGAAATAAACTTCAATTCTGTCATTGTTTCTACTTAATTCCACCTCTTCCTCGCAACAATCACGAATGCCAAGCTGCACCAGTCTTTTTATTTCCGGAAGTTGCATGGCGTTATAAAATACTGAGGCGTGTGAGTAGGTGAAACCTTCATAAGCATTTCTTAAATCCAAATGTGCATCAATTTGCAACACACCAAAACGTTCGTATTTTTCTGAAAGGGCTTTTAAATAACCCAGCGGAGTGCTGTGGTCGCCACCAACCAACCCGACCA
Source organism: uncultured Draconibacterium sp. (assembly GCF_913063105.1). Lineage (GTDB taxonomy): Bacteria > Bacteroidota > Bacteroidia > Bacteroidales > Prolixibacteraceae > Draconibacterium. The sequence goes on from NZ_CAJXYQ010000011.1 coordinate 114,556, forward strand.
GTTTCCCTGACTCCAACAATTTTTTTGTTTCGCGGTACACAAAAAAATTCATGGCCTCGCACTGTTGGTTAATTTCGGCCAGTATTTTTTGCATTTCCGGGTTATCCGGAACTTGTCCCCCATTTTCAAGAAAATCGATATATGCCGTAGCTTTGGGTCTCAATTCATGGCGTATTTGCAACACAGCATCGCTAATGGGCTGAAAATAAATACCACGCTTCCAGGCATCTTTTAAGTCCAAATCAAATAAATCGAGTTGTGCTGAGGCTTCCAGTATTTTTGCAGGTGCCAGGGCTGTGCCTTCGCCATACGAAACAGTAACATCCCAGGGTACGGGAAACAATATCACCTCAGCTTTCTTTTCATCAAATGGCAAGCCAATAAAGTTTCCATTTTTCAATCCAACCCCGTTAGGATTAAATTCCTCATTTCCGTATGGTTTATTCATCAAAAAAATGCTTAATTTGTTTCCGTTTTTACAGCGTATATTTATACGAAAGTACAATAATCGAGTGAAATTTTGATGCAATTTTATTAATTGACTAAAGAAAAATGAGTAAAGTTTTAATTATTGGAGCCGGTGGTGTTGGGCGTGTAGTTGCCAGCAAATGCGCCGATAATCCTGATGTTTTTTCAGAAATTCTATTGGCCAGCCGTACAAAGGCAAAATGCGATGTTATTGCCCGGGAAGTAGGCAAAGGCCGGATTAAAACCGCCCGCCTTGATGCGGATAACGTTGCCGAAACCGTTGCGTTAATTAACGAATTCAAACCTGAACTTGTTATTAATGTTGCACTTCCTTACCAGGATCTTCCCATAATGGATGCTTGTTTGGAAACCGGTGTAAATTACCTCGACACCGCCAACTACGAGCCTAAAGATGAAGCCAAATTTGAATACAGCTGGCAGTGGGCTTACCACGACCGCTTTAAAGAAAAAGGCATTATGGCCGTTCTTGGCTGTGGTTTCGACCCGGGAGTTACCAGCATTTATACCGCACATGCGGCCAAACATCATTTTGATGAGATGCACTTCCTTGACATTGTAGACTGTAATGGCGGTGACCATGGAAAAGCTTTTGCTACCAATTTTAATCCGGAAATTAACATTCGCGAGATTACACAAAACGGTCGTTACTGGGAAAATGGCCAGTGGGTAGAAACCAAACCTTTTGAAATAAAACAGGCACTGAACTATCCTAATATCGGAGCAAGAAACTCGTATGTACTGTACCACGAAGAGCTGGAATCGCTTACAAAAAATTTCCCGAGCCTGAAGCGCGCGCGTTTCTGGATGACCTTTGGCGATGAATACCTGACACATTTGCGCGTGATACAAAACATTGGCATGAGCAGAATTGACCCCGTTAACTATAAGGGAGTTGATATAATTCCTCTGGAATTTCTGAAAGAAGTGCTGCCAAATCCGGGAGATTTGGGAGACAACTACACCGGTGAAACATCTATCGGATGCAGGATAAAAGGAATAAAAGATGGTCAGGAAAAAACCTATTATGTTTGGAACAACTGTAGCCACCAAAAAGCCTTTGAAGAAACCGGCACACAGGGCGTTTCGTACACAACAGGCGTACCTGCAATGCTCGGTGCCATGATGGTACTTACCGGCAAATGGCAGGGCAAGGGCGTATTTAATGTCGAGGAGTTCGACCCTGATCCGTTTATGGAAAAAATTGGCGAACACGGACTGCCCTGGAATGAAGAAATTAATGGTGATTTGGAAGTATAACAAGTCAGACGCAAAGAGCATGCAATAGTGTCGCTGCTCTTTGCGCCATGTCCTTTTTAAAATGAATTACAAAGAAATACCGTCTCCGGCCTTTGTGCTCGACGAAAAACTGCTTCGTAACAACCTGGAGTTGATAAACCATGTTCAGCAAGAAGCAGGCATCGAGATTATTCTGGCTTTTAAAGGCTTTGCCATGTGGAGCGCTTTTCCGATTGTTCGCGAGTATTTAAAAGGTGCAACAGCCAGTTCGCTAAACGAGGCCCGGTTGTGTTTCGAAGAAATGCAAACACGTGCACACCTGTATTCGCCGGTTTATTTTGAACACGAATTTGAGGAATTGATGGGTTACAGCAGCCACATTGTTTTTAACTCGTTCAACCAGTTTCAAAAATACTACGGGCAAACCCGGAATTCGGAGCATGCGATTTCGTGTGGCATTCGTGTAAACCCTGAGTTTTCAGATGTTGGTACTGATTTGTACAACCCGAGTGCACCCGGATCGCGTTTGGGGGTTGGCAGCAAAGAAATGCCGGAAGAGCTACCTGCCGGAATTGAAGGCATTCATTTTCATGTACTGTGCGAATCTGATTCATACAGCCTTGAGAATGTATTGAAAAACCTGGAAGAGAAGTATGGAAAATACCTGCACCAGGTAAAATGGGTAAACATGGGTGGCGGCCATTTAATGACCCGCAAAGGATACAACCACCAACATCTTGTTGAGTTGCTTACCCGTTTCAGAAAAAAATACGATGTAAAAGTAATTCTGGAGCCGGGAAGTGCCATAGCCTGGGAAACAGGAGTTTTGGTGTCAACCGTCCAGGATATTGTTACTCACAGCGGAATAAAAACCGCTATTCTTGACGTGTCGTTTACCGCCCACATGCCCGACACGCTTGAAATGCCTTACCGTCCTAAAATTATTGGCGCTGGCGACCCAACACCGGAAAGCAAACACTTGTATCGATTAGGCGGAGGAAGCTGCCTGGCAGGCGATTTTATGGAAGCCTACGACTTTGGCCACGAGCTGCAAATTGGCGAACAAATCGTTTTCCTCGATATGATTCATTACACCATGGTGAAAACCACTATGTTTAACGGGGTAAACCACCCGGCAATTGCCATTTGGACCCAAAACGATGAGTTAAAAATTATACGTGAATTTGGGTATAACGACTTTAAAAACCGCTTGTCGTAAACACCTCACCTTTATAAAAGAGAAAACTATCTTATTAACAATTGTTAATAACCACGGTTAATTCATAGTGAATACAAACACCTGATAATCACTTGCTTTTTTCCATTTTCGCTGTATCTTTGAAATATCAGGTGAGCGATAAAAGGCTGCTTGGAAATTGTGGAAACGGAAAAAGTTTCTTAGTCGGAACCGGAACCATTTCATCCCACCCTTCGGGGCGGCACAATGAAAAAGCCGAAGTTTGAATGCGATACTCTGGAATATCAAAATTCAGGCAATCATCTGGAAGAAAATCCAGAAGTTCTTTCAAGATTGGGTCATCGGGCAGGAAGTAACGAAACCAAGGTTTCTGCTGCGAAACTGCACAACAAGAAAGGGGAAACCCGGAATTGATGATTGGAAAGGGGATATCCTTAGGGATAGAGCTGAATACACCGGAAGACACTTCGTTCAGGAAGGTAAGCGCGAATACCGAAAGAACGGCTGAAAGGTTGAGCCGTAGAAAGCAAAACCGGAAAGTCGGGGGCCAAAACAAATTCGAAAGAAAATGTGAAAGCCAGTCGCAATAACCGTAGCCTGGCACCAAAAGTAACTTCGGTTACTTGAAAGTGAATGGGAGCTATTTGTAACAAAATAGTTCCCATTTGTGTTTTATACACTTCCCGCAAGCATAAGCCAAACATTCTTATTACTTTTAGCGCAAAAAGTAATTGCATGATTCCACAAATTGATAAATTAAAAAATACCAACAGTGGCAACTTCTTTTTAATGGCCGGCCCCTGTGCCATTGAAGGAGAGCAAATGGCCATGGAAATTGCAGAACATGTTGTTACCCTTACCGAGAAATTAAAAATACCGTACATTTTTAAAGGTTCGTATCGTAAAGCAAACCGATCGCGACTTGATTCGTTTACCGGAATTGGCGACGAGAAAGCCTTGAAAATACTCCGAAAAGTAAAGGAAACCTTTGATATACCCGTTGTAACCGATATACACACCGCCGAGGAAGCAAAAATGGCCGCCCAGTATGTTGATGTGCTGCAGATACCCGCCTTTTTATGCCGCCAAACCGATATTCTGGTAGCTGCAGCAAAAACCGGAAAAGCAGTAAACATTAAAAAAGGCCAGTTTTTATCGGCTGCGGCCATGCAGTTTGCCGTTACAAAGGTGAAAGAAAGTGGTAACAACCTGGTATTTTTAACCGAGCGCGGAACCACATTTGGCTACCACGATTTGGTAGTTGACTACCGTGGTATTCCTGAAATGAAAGCACTTGACGTACCTGTTGTGCTCGATATAACACACTCGCTTCAGCAGCCGAACCAGGCCAGTGGCGTAACCGGCGGACAACCTCAATTGATTGAAACCATTGCCCGCGCAGGAATTGCAGTTGGTGCTGATGGCATTTTTATAGAAACACACCCGAATCCTGGCCTTGCAAAATCAGACGGTGCCAACATGTTAAAACTGGATTTACTGGAATCACTTTTGAGTAAACTTGTACTTTTAAAACAAACTGTTAATAAGCTCTAATATGAAAAACCGAAGATCGTTTATCCGTAAAATTGCCACAGGAATTACATTAGCAAGTTTATTTCCGCTAACAAAAAAAGCGGACGCAGGCGAAGTAAAACTTCAGGGTGCACTGGTACACCATGTATTTTTCTGGTTGAAAGAACCCGAAAATGAGCAACACAAACAACAGCTGCTTGAAGGTTTAAACCAACTGATTAAGGTAAAAACCATAAAGCTTAGCCATATTGGATTTCCGGCCTCAACTGAAGATCGCGATGTTGTAGACCATTCGTACTCGGTGTCGTATATGGCCATGTTTGATAACCAGGCCGATCAGGATGCTTACCAGGTTGATCCTATCCATCTGAAATTTGTGGAGCAGAACCAGCATTTGTGGAACAAGGTTATAGTGTACGACTCGATGGATTAGTTCGCCTGCCAAACTTATTATTGCGAAACACGCTCAAAGCAACGCGGAATAAATTTCGACTGGTGCGGAATACACTTTTAGAAGTGCGGAAAGGATTTCTTTTTCTGCAAAGCGAATCAATAACCAATATCGAACGAGTGAATTCATGGCTTAATTGGAGCTTTCAAATCACATTATGCTAAAATACCGATTCAGCACGCAACACACCAACAACTTGTCTTTCAACAGCACCAATTACCTTTCATAGATTGGCTCCAGCCGTTACATCTTCAGGGAAAGGACTGATAAAGTTTGAGAAGTGGTAAATAACGGTTAATAAAAAAACAGGTAGGCCAGCAAAATAGAAGCAATAATTCCAACAAAATCAGCAATCAGGCCGCACACAACAGCATAGCGGGTATTTTTTATTCCCACCGCTCCGAAATAAACAGCGAGGATATAAAATGTTGTATCGGTAGCTCCCTGTACGGTACTGGCCACGCGCCCCACAAACGAGTCGGCACCATAGGTGGTCATTGCATCAACCATCATGCCTCGTGCCCCACTACCACTTAAGGGTTTCATTAAAGCGGTGGGCAATGCCGGAGTAAAATCGGCATTTATTCCCAATTGATTAAAGCCCCAGGTTACCCCGGCAACCACCCAATCCATAGCACCTGAAGCCCGAAAAACGCCGATGGCCACCAAAATAGCCACCAGGTACGGAATAATTTTCACAGCCGTTTTAAAACCATCCTTCGCGCCCTCAATAAACGCTTCGTACACGTTTACCTTGCGCCAAACGGCCATCAGTATAAAGGCCACAATTACGGTAAACAGAATAAAATTGCTTACAATACCCGACACCTCGGTAATCTGGTCTTTTTCCAGTGTAGAGAAATACCAGATTACTCCGGTAATAATTGCGGTTAAACCGCCCAGATAGGCAAGAATAGTTTTATCCAGCAAATTAATTTTTTGGTAAAAAGCAACGGCAATTAAGCCGGCAATGGTTGAGAAATAAGTAGCCAGCAAAATTGGGATAAAAATATCAGAAGGGTTAACGGCTCCCAGTTGAGCCCGGTAAACCATTATACTAATGGGTAAAAGCGTAAGTCCCGAGGTATTTAATACCAGGAACATAATTTGTGCATTCGATGCAGTATTTTTATTGGGATTGGTAGCCTGCATTTCTTTCATGGCCTGCAGTCCCATTGGCGTGGCGGCATTATCAAGGTTAAGCATATTCGCTGCAATATTCATCAGAATAGAGCCATGGGCCGGATGCTCTTTCCCCAGTTCCGGAAAAAGTTTATTAAAAAACGGACCAATCAGCTTTGAAAACACATGGACAATGCCGCCTTTCTCCCCTATTTTCATAATTCCCATCCACAGGGTTAGCACCCCGGTTAAACCAAGCGATATTTCAAATCCGGTTTTAGCCATATCAAAAGTGGCCTGCACCATTTCAGAAAAAACCTGGGTATCGCCTAAAAATACGAGGCGTGCCAGGGCAATTACAAATGCTGCTACAAAGAAAAATATGAAAATATAGTTAAGTGCCATTCTTTAGTATTACCAAGCAGGTACATTTTTGAATACCCGAAAATTACCACAAAAATTCTATTCTTTCGAACGGCATTAAAGATAGGTCAAGTTTTTACGTGCAACAAATTAATGCCGCACTAAGCCACAGAAAATTTATGAGGTAGCAGAGGTGCTTTAGACTGTTTTTGCTGAACAATTAATTGAAAAATCCTTTTTATACTTGTAATAAATTTAAAACAGGCTAAAATGAAAAAAGTATTTTATTGGCTTTTTGCAATTTTGTTAACACTGGCAGCAATAATATACCAGCGCAAAACCGGACCAACCTACGATAAAAAAATGACCATTGAAACCAACCAAACATCCCACGATGTGGAATTGGTACGAAGCATTGAAATAGGAAGTGGCACCAATATTCATTTAGCCATAAAAGACACCACCATTGCCGCCAAACTTTTTTACAAACGCTACCTCACCAACGATCCCTACCTCCCTGTTGATTTTACTTATCAGGTAAAACCGGTTGATTCGTATCTTATGAACACTCTATTCAAAATAACAGAAGAAGAAGGCTGGTACGCCCCTATTCCGGAGCAACCGGCAGCCGGAAAAATTCAGTACTATTTTGAAATTACCGATACAAATGGTACCACTACCTATTTACAAGAGGAACCGGTTGTGATACGCTTTAAAGGTGCTGTTCCTTCGTCGGTACTGGCACCGCACATTTTCTTTATGTTTTTTGCCATGTTACTGGGCAACCTGGCAGGCATAATGGCGGTATTTAAAAACAAAGGTTTTAAGTTTTATACCACTATTACGCTTATTGCCCTTTTTATTGGTGGAATGATTTTGGGCCCGGTAGTTCAGTTATATGCTTTTGGAGAAGCATGGGCAGGTATACCTTTTGCCTGGGATTTAACCGATAACAAAACACTTCTTGCCTTTATATTCTGGATTTTGGCATATGCCATGAACCGAAAAAAAGCGCGCCCTGTGTATACCATAGTAGCGTCAATTGTAATGCTAATCGTGTATTCAATCCCACACAGCATGTATGGTTCACAGCTCGACCCCGAGACCGGGGAAATCATACAAGGATGGATACAGGTGCTGTTTATTTAAAACAGCCGAAATACCTGAATAAAAAAATTGCAGCTACCCATTTTGTGAGTAGCTGCAATTTTTTTACAATATCTCAATCGGAGTTGAAAGCTTCACTGCTTCTTCTGAAATGTATTTCCTGAATCCCTCTTCAGTTTTCCACTGCTCTTTATCGAGGCCCCAAACCGAGAAGAAATAATGTTTTGCCGGCACAGCATCCTGGCAGTGCTGACCAATAAAATAGGTTTCGGAAATGATGTTGCTAAAGCCTTTTTCCTGAACAGTTACAAAACCTTTTTTAAAGAAATTAATATCGGTAGTACGGCCAATTTTTCCGGTTTCCTTGCCCGGAACAAGAACGGCCATTCCCAATTCATCGTTGTTTAACGACTGTACATCATGCGTACCGATGCAGGTAAAATCGCCTGCTTCAAACTGAAAAGGTTCGTTTGTTAGCTGCGAGGTAACAATACCGGTAACCACCTGGTTGTCTTCCGAGCAACCGTTAATGGTAACATCAGATTCAAACCAGTATTTCCCGGGATATATGGTAATGCGCTCGGTGGCTTGCATATCTTCCCCATCAACATCCCAGCCCGAGTAGCGCAATTCGAATATCGAACGAAGCGGTCCTTCTACAATTTTCTGGTATTCAAATTCGGCGGTTGACCCCAGGCGTATCAACGAATCATTTTTCAGGATGGCAATGCCACCCGAGCCCAGCGAGCTTCCACAATGCAGCACATCCATGCCCCAGTCGGCCAGTTCGTGGTAGTTGCCAAAACCGGGTGTGTGCACATCGTCGGCTACCATAACCGGCTTGCGTTTCCCGAAAAGGTCTTTTACATTACGGCAATCGAAATATACACGAAAAGCAATTTTCTCATTTTCCCAGGTAACCCCTTCTCCCTGTGCAATTACTTTAAACGGCTCGGTATGCGGAATAGCTTTGTAGTTATCCACTTCTTTAAACGATCCGTCGTCTTGTTTAATTCCCAAACGCAAATTGGTTCTTTTCTCGCTTAGCGGATAATTTTCTTTGCTAACGGCGCCAATTTGTAATTCTACAGTTTCTGCCGGCTGAAAATTAATGAGCAATACTACTTCGTCCCACAAACCATCGCCATCCAGGTCATCGGTTTGGGCAGGCACTGCTTCTCCGTTTTTATGAAAAACAGGTAATTCATTAGCTTCCAATTTTATTTTTGCGTCTACCTCCGACCGCGATAGTACAACAATTTCATCTTGTCGTTCCACATCAAGATTATTGTTCAGCACCAATACAGGTTCTTGTTTACAAGCGATTAAAGCTGTTGCAAGCAACACAAAAAAGAAGAGTTGTTTCATTTTTGCAAGATTTTATAGTTTTTCAATTTTATCGGGAAAAAACAGGATTAGCAAAGCTGCCGATTCCTGCCATTTTTTTTTGAGGTTTCAAAAAAAAGAGTGTATCAGAAAAACCCCTATACTCTAGGATGCTTTTCAGACACACTCTTTGTAATTAATATGATAATTAAATATCGTTTTCGCCTTTTACGTAACCAAAGTTGGCTAAAATACCACCATCAACGTACAACACCTGTCCGTTAACAAAATTGGCAGCGTTTGATGCCAGGAACAATGCAGCGTTACCAATATCTTCAGGCTCTCCCCAGCGGTTTGCCGGTGTACGGGTCATTACCAAATCGTTAAACGGATGGCCGCCTTCGCGAATCGGAGCAGTTTGCGCTGTAGCAATGTACCCCGGGCCAATTCCGTTAATCTGAACATTGTATTTAGCCCATTCGCAACACATGTTGGCCGTTAACAGTTTCAATCCACCTTTTGCCGAAGCATAGGCCGATACCGAGTTACGTCCGTATACGCTCATCATCGAACACATGTTGATGATTTTTCCTGAACGTTTTTCAATCATTTTTGGAGCTACACGTTTGGCAACAATCAGTGGTGCCACCAGGTCGATATCGATTACCTGTTTGTAATCGGCTACCGGCATTTCCAAAATCGGAATACGTTTGATGATTCCGGCATTGTTTACCAGAATATCTATATCGCCCACTTCTTTTTCAATTTGAGAGATACCTTTATCTACAGCATCTTCATTGGTTACATCAAAGTTTAGCGTAAATACATCAATGCCGGCTTTGGCATATTCGGCCTTACTTTCTTCCAGTTTTTCGTCTGAAATATCGTTGATGCAAATTTTAGCACCTGCCTGTCCCAGGGTTTTTCCAATGGCCATTCCAATACCATGTGTTCCACCGGTAATAAGGGCTACTTTTCCGTTTAAACTAAATAGTTCTTGTATCATTTTTATAATTTATTGTTGATTGATTGCTTTGTTTGAAAACGCAAACCTATTACACCGTTTCGCGCCCGGCCAATTTATCTTAACTCTTGTGGCTGAATTACATCCATATCGGTGTAGTCGAGGTTTTCACCGGCCATACCCCAAATAAATATATAGTTTGAAGTACCTGCTGCCGAGTGGATCGACCATTCAGGAGAAATTACTGCCTGTTCGTTTTTCATCCACAAATGACGGGTTTCCTGTGGTTGCCCCATAAAATGACAAATTGCCTGATTTTCGGGTACTTCAAAATAAAAATAAACTTCATTCCGGCGATCGTGCTGATGCGGAGGCATGGTGTTCCAAACGCTACCTGTTTTTAATTCAGTCATTCCCATTTGCAACTGACATGTTTCTACCACTCCGTTTATCAGTAACTGGTTGATGTTTCTTTCGTTTGATGTTTCAAGGCTTCCGAGGTGAAGCACGTTGGCATCATCCATGGTTACCTGCTTGGTTGGATATTCTTTGTGTGCCGGTGCCGAGTTGAAATAAAAACGCGCCGGTTTTGTTGCGTCATTTGATTTAAACACAACATCCTTACTTCCTTTACCAATGTACAGAGCGTCTTTGTAATTCATTTTATACTCAGTTCCGTCAACAACAATACTTCCGGTGCCCCCCACGTTAATGATACCCACTTCGCGGCGCTCGCAGAAATACGCTGCTTTCAACGGATCAATGGTTTCCAGCGGAAGGCCTTCGGTTGTTGGAACTGCTCCGCCAACAATGTAACGTTCAATAGAAGAATAAACGAGGCGCACATTGCCTTCTTCCATTAGGTTTTCAACTAAAAATTCTTTTCTTATTTTTTCGGTGTCGTACGTTTTAAAATCTTCAGGATGATAAGCGTACCTGCTTTCATAAATTGTTGCCATATTATTTGAATTTATATTTTTTATGATTTTTACCTCAACAAATATAAGGAGAAAAAAGCAAAATGCAATCGATTGCATTGATTAAAAAATAATCTTAACTTTGCCATCAAACAAGACAATAATGGTGCAAAAACCTGAAACTACAATACACGATATTGCTAAAAAGCTGAAAATTTCAGCCTCTACCGTATCGCGGGCTTTAAAAGATAACCCTTTAATTAGTGAAGCAACACGGGCAAAAATTAAAAAAACGGCAGCCGAGATGGGGTATCGCCCCAACGTAATGGCAGCCAACCTGCGAACAAAGCGAACCAACACCATCGGCGTAATTGTTCCACTAATCAACCGGCACTTTTTCTCATCGGTTATTTCAGGTATTGAGGATATTGCCTATAAACAAGGTTTTGCTGTTACCATTTCGCAGTCAAACGACAATTTTGAAAAAGAAAGTACCATTGCCCACACCTTGTTTGCCAATCGGGTTGACGGGCTCATCCTGTCTATCGGGATGCAAACAAAAACCTTTGATCATTTAAAACCTTTTGCCGAACGACACACGCCAATTGTATTTTTCGACCGTATTGTTGAGGAAATACCAGCACACAAGATAGTTGTTGACGATTTTGGAGGTGCCTACCGGGCCACACAACATCTGATTGAGCAAGGAAGAACCCGCATTGCACACATTACCGGCCCCCTAACCCTTCAGATTTATTCGAAACGCGAAGACGGGTATCGCCAGGCTTTAGCCGACGCCGGGCTGGAAATTAATAACGATTATGTGCTTCATAACAGCCTTACGCGCGAAGACGGATTAAGGGCCATAAAAAAGATGTTGGTGCAGAAAATAAGACCCGATGCTATTTTTTGTGCCAACGACACAACCGCTTTAAGTTCGATCATTTATTTAAAAGAAAAAGGCATACGCGTACCTGAAGATATTGCGATTGTTGGGTTTAGTAATGAACCCTACTCAGAACTGGTTACACCCGCAATTACCACCGTAAAACAACCGGGTTTTGAGATGGGACAAAAAGCAGCAGAATTGATTATCAACCAGATTAACAATAAAAAACAAGCTGAAACCTACCAAACCATAACGATGGATACGGAATTAATTATTAGAAGCTCCTCTGCCACAAAACAATAGACTGTATTATAAACATATTAAACATTTTTATTATAGGTAAAAGCTTACAGTCAAACAAGTTTTTCTGAAACAAAAACTAGTCGTTCCACTCCCTTTTTGAGACAAATTCTTATACCCCTTTACGCCATTAACCCCCACAAAACCAACAACTTTTTCATTCATTTTAGGCAATCAATATGTGTTACCAGGCTTAATGTGCCGTATTTTTGATAGTATAAAAGTACACATTGAAAACTAAGGGTAAAATATTGAAGAAGGGCTTACTTTTTGTTCTATTTGTTTTAGCTTTTATTGGGGTATACGCAGCTCCAAATTTAAAAACTACAGCCTTAGAACAAAGTACTCCTCCGGTGGCAAAAAACGACACTTTTATTCACATTGCCAAAAACAGGCTCACCTTAACAGGCAATGTTTTACTCAACGATTACGATCCTAACGGCGACAGAATTCAGATATACTTTGCCGAATCACCAAAAGAGGCCTACCTGCAAATGGATGACGATGGTAATTTCAGCCTCGAATTACCTAAACTTTACAGTGGTAAAATTCAATTTGAATATTACATTAAAGAAGTTACCGAGGCTGAATACATTGCACTGGCCCATGTTTATATCGAAATTATTGAAAACAGCGATTTAGACGAGGTTGAAGACAAAGTTGATTTGGATAATGATAACGATGGATTGCCTGACAGTGCCGAAGGTTTTCACCTGGATTCTGATAATGATGGCATTCCCAACCATTTCGATATTGACAGCGACAACGACGGGATTACCGACAACATAGAATGGCAGGACGAACACAATTATATTCCGCCATCGGGAATTGATGCCAACAATAACGGTTGGGATGATGCTTATGACCCTGAAATGGGAGGCATTTATTACCGACCGGTTGACACCGATGAAAACGGAGTGCCCGACATGCTTGACCGTGATTCGGATGCCGACGGCCGCAGCGACCTTACTGAAGCTTTTGACTTTAACGAAGACGGCCGGCCGGATATTCAACTCCTTTTCTCGGACGCCGACAACGATGGGCTGGATGATGCTTTTGATTGCGTTTTTAAAGGCAACGACCTCACTAATCCGATTGCAAGCAGTTGTATTCTTGGCGACTTAAATCAAAATGGTATTCGCGACTGGCGCGATTTCACCAGCCATTTTACCGCTCAGGAAGGCTACGCTTACCCAAATCCTGTCCTTCATTCTTTCCAACTTTACCATCCAAAACTAACATACAAGCAACAGATTAACATTCAGATTTTCAATATGAAAGGACAATTGCAGATGGTACATCAAACCAGCCATGGAAATGATTTGGTTCCAACATCCAAGCTGCAAAATGGAACTTATATTTTAAAAGCCACCTCCGATGTCTTTTCACACACCCAAAAGCTGGTCATTCAGCATTAATCACTTTTTTTAATCGTTTTTGCAACCCTCTACTTTTTCAGCTGTCCTTATTTGCATATTAATAAAAAGACCAAAAAGTACCTTTAGTCGATTCATAGCGTATGTTGGTCGTTTTTAAAAAAGCAGAAAAATAAGATGCACTACTTTTGTGCAAGTCAGAAAACAATAAGAATGTTTGGCCAGAACATTCTGAAAAAACAATTAAAAACGAAAGCCAAAAAATGATGAAAACAAACATGTTACTCCTGCTCCTTTTTTTGGGAGTTGCAGTACAAGCACAACACATTACCTTAAGTGGTTACCTAAAAGATGCCTCGAACGGAGAGGCTTTGATTGGTGCAACGGTTTATGTTGAAGAACTTAAACAGGGCACCGCCTCTAATCCCTACGGATTTTACTCGCTCACTATTCCGGCCGGCAGAACCTACACCCTGCAGGTTTCTTTTATTGGTTACGAAACCATTAAACAAAGAATTAGCGCTACTGAAAGCCAAAATGTTTCGCTTTCGTTAAGCGAAGAAACTGCCTTAATGGAAGAAGTTATTGTACGTGGCGAAGCAGCCAATGCCAATGTTGAACGTATTGAAATGGGTATGGAAAAGCTACCGGTAAAAACCATTCAAAAGCTTCCGGCTTTTATGGGCGAGGTAGATATTATTCGTACCATTCAACTACTACCCGGAATTCAGAGTGGCGGCGAAGCCAGTTCAGGGTTGTATGTGCGTGGCGGGGGCCCCGACGAAAACCTGATGGTACTCGATGAAGCTCCAGTTTACAATGCTTCGCACCTCATGGGTTTCTTTTCAGTTTTTAACTCCAATGCTATAAAAGATATTCAGGTGTACAAAAGCGGTATTCCTGCCGAATATGGCGGAAAGGCCTCTTCTGTTATCGATATCAGGCAAAAAGACGGCAACTCCAAACAATTCGGTTTTGACGGAGGTATTGGAAACCTATCAAGCCGATTAACACTTGAAGGGCCTATTATTAAAGACAAGTGGAGCTTTTTATTGGCCGGCCGGCGCACCTATTACGATGTACTGGGCAAAGCTGTAGGATTAGATGCCCTGGTTGACAACACCATTTATTTTTATGATTTAAATGGCAAATCGAACCTCGTGATTAATAACAACAACCGCATTTTTCTGTCGGGGTACATGGGCCAGGATGTTTTTGAGATGGGCGAATCAATGTACATGCAGTGGGGAAATGCTACGGCAACCGCACGCTGGAATCATATTTTCGGCGATAAACTGTTTATGAATATTTCCGCTATTTTTTCAAATTATGACTATAACCTGGGGGTTCCGGGCGATAATGCAGACAATTTTGATTGGTCGTCGCGGATAAAAGATTACAACGGTAAGGCGGACTTCACCTGGTTCCCGAACCCACAGAACACCGTGAAGTTTGGTGTCAACGCCATTAAACACCAGTTTCGTCCCGGAAAAATTGCCACCAACGGTGATCAATCCATGTTTTCGAATATGGAGTTGGCGCACTACAATGCCATTGAGAGTGCCGTTTACCTGTCGAACGAACAAAAAATATCTGAACGGTTTTCGGTGCAGTATGGCCTGCGTTTAAGTCATTTCCAGCAGGTTGGAAAAGGTGAAGTAAATATTTACCAAAACCCTGACAAACCAGATAAAGATGAAATTATTGAAACTATCAGCTATGGCAGTATGGATAAAATTGGCGATGCCTTTATACATCTCGAACCGCGTTTAAGCATGAAATACACCCTCGACCGGAACAGTTCGGTAAAAGGATCGTACAACCGCATGGTGCAAAACCTGCACCTCATTTCCAACACACAATCACCCACTCCGCTTGACATCTGGCTACCATCAAGCACCTACATCAAGCCGCTTAAGGTAGACCAGGTATCTCTTGGTTATTTCAGAAACTTTAAGCAAAACACCTGGGAAACATCGCTTGAGGTGTACTACAAAGACATGCAAAATGTATTGGATTACATTGAAGGCGCCGAGCTTTTCCTGAATGATGCTATTGAAACCGAGCTGCTGCACGGAACGGGCGAATCGAAAGGGTTGGAAATGCTGGTAAAAAAGTCGAAAGGAAAACTTACGGGCTGGCTGGGTTACACCTGGTCGGAAACAACCCGCGAGATTGAGGGGATAAACAATGGCAATCCTTATCCATCGTCGTACGACCGCACACATGATATCTCCCTGGTATCGAGCTACCAGTTAAACGACCGTTGGAACTTTGCAGCCAATTTTGTTTACGCCACCGGGAATCCTACCTCATACCCCGTAGCAAAATACAATATTCAGGGTAACCAGGTATACGAATATTCGGCCCGCAACAGTAACCGCATTCCCGATTACAACCGCCTCGACTTATCATTTACCTACGATTTTAAAAAGAATGTAAATCGCCGCTTTAAGCAATCAATAAACGTATCGGTGTACAATGTTTATGGCCGCCGAAATGCCTATTCGATAACTCCTGAGGCCAACGAAGGCAATCCCAACCAAACGGAATTTGTTCGCTTGTCGATAATCGGAGCTCCTATCCCATCCATCACTTACAACGTTAAATTTTAAAAGCTATGAAAACAGCACAACTATTAAAAGCACTTATCATCATCATTTTCGTGATTTTAGCCTTAGCTTCCTGCGAAGATGTGGTTGATGTGAACTTAAACGATGAAGATATCGACTTGATTTCGGTTGAAGCTTATATAAATACCAACATTGAAAACAATGTTTACGTAAAACTTGAGCGTACCCTGCCTGTTAACCAAACCGCACAAAACCCGGCCATCAGCAATGCCCAGGTCATGCTTACCGATGATGCAGCTACACCAAATACTATTATCCTGCAAGAACAGGGTGCATCAGGCATTTATTTACTTCCCGAAGACGTAACTTATCCGGGTGTTCCGGGACGAACCTACACCCTGACTGTTACAACAAGCGATGGAACAGTAATTACCGCACAGGAATATTTGCAGCAAGTAGAAAACCTGGATACTGTAAAAGTAAATTTAAGCGACAGAGGAAATTTCGAGTACCTCGGAGTTTACATTAACTCGCAGGAAACTCCGGGTTTGGGACATTATTACAAATGGGACATTTACATTAATGGCAATTTATTATATAGTGGCGAAGACCTGGCCTTTGCCAGCGATGAATTGGTGGATGGAAATTACATTTACGATATGCTGATTATGCTTGACTGGGAAGACGAAGAAGAAGATAAAATACTTCACACCGGCGATACGGTGGTGGTACACCAGTTATCGATATCAGAAGAAGCTTACAAGTTTTATTGGGGAATGAGCGACCAGGCATGGGCCGGAGGTCCCTTTAGTGTTCCGCCTGCAAATATACCGGGCAACCTTAACTCAAGCGATGGTAAACGGGTTTTGGGTCTGTTCTCTGCTCGCGATATTTCGGTTGGCAACCCGGTAATTATCGACGAATCAAATTACACTCCGGTTATTTCCAGTGTTCCAAAAAACTAATTTAAAGTGGCTAAACCTGTTTTTTAAAATTAGAAACAACCAAAAACGAAGCTTGTAAAAGGATTTTTGCAAGCTTCGTTTTTGATGTCGCTATTAATTGCTACTTTTCGTTAATTTTGCTGCTTTACCCAAAATGAACAATAAGATTGAAAAAATATCGACTTATTTAAAAGTAGAACAACTTAAAAACGACAAACGTGTAGTTATTTTTTTGGTGTGTTTACTCATTGCCACCGTACTTTGGTTTTTAAATGCTCTTGAAAAAGACTATACCACAACCATTTCGTACCCGGTGCGGTATGTTAGTCCGCCCAGCCATCAGTTTTTAGCCAACCAACCACCCGAAAAACTCGATTTAAAGGTTGATGCTCATGGTTTTACCTTGTTGCGCCACAAACTAAGCTTTGCCTACTCACCCATTATTTTAAACCTGAGTAATATTACCCGAAACCTGGAGTCCAATGGTGGAGAATTCCTGGTTCCCAGCAGTTCCTTACTGCGGCGTATTTCAAGCCAAATCAGCAACGAAATAAAACTTCAACAGGTAAATCCCGATGTAATTCGCATTAAGCTCGACAGTTTGAAAACCAAAACTATCCCGGTAAAAGCGAATCTTTCTGTTAATTTTAAACCACAGTTTAATTACAAAAACCCGGTGCTGCTAAAACCGGCAGAAGTAAAAATAACGGGGCCGGCCTCAGTGGTAGATACCATTCGCCACCTATTTACCGAGGAACGAACGTTTAACGAACTTGATGCAAACATTAATCGCAATATCAAAGTCGTACACCCTGAAAACACATCACTTATTCCGGAAGAAGTGCTCTTGCAAATTGAAGTAGAGAAATATACCGAAAAACAGCTACGTTTGCCCATTCAGGTGATTAATAAACCTGCTGATATAAACATAAAACTTTTTCCTTCGGAACTGACGCTAACCTGCCTTGTGGGCCTAAGCGAATTCGACAATATTTCAGCTGCCAATTTCCGCGCAGTTATTGATTACCAGGCCATAAGTGATAACGAAAGTAGGTTACCCGTTAAAATCAGTAATAAACCGTCCTTTGTCCAAATCAGCAGGTTCGCCCCCGAATCGGTTGAATACCTTATTGAAACCTATTAAAGTATGGCATTGAAAATTGGCATTACAGGAGGAATTGGAAGCGGGAAGTCGGTAATCTGCCGCGTTTTTAAACAACTTAGTACGCCGGTTTTCGAGGCCGATGTGTGGGCCAAACAACTTGTAAATACCCACGCAGATATAAAAACCCGACTAATTGACTGGTATGGTACCGACATTTATACCTCAAATGGCACAATTGACCGAAAAAAGCTGGCTGGCATAATTTTTAATAATCAACTTGAACTGGAGAAAGTAAATAATTTAATCCATCCGGTTGTTCGCCAGGAATTTCTTAGCTGGGCCGAAAATCAGGAAAGTCCATACGTGATTCACGAGGCCGCCATTTTATTTGAAAGCGGCTTCTACAAAATGATGGACTATAACATTCTGATATCGGCACCAGAAAAAGTGCGCATTGAACGGGTAATGAAGCGCGACAAGGTAAGCGCAGCAATAGTAAAAGAAAGAATAAACAAACAATGGACCGACGAACAAAAACGGCCATTGGCAAATGTGGAACTGGTTACCAACGATAAAAACCTGCTTATTCCACAAATTTTAAAAATTGATAAACAACTAAAAGAACATGGCAAAATTTGGTAAATGGATAGGCGGAGGCCTGGGTTGGGCATTTGGTGGCCCACTGGGCGCAATTCTAGGCTTTGCAGTTGGCGCAATGGTTGATGGCGGCAAAGAGGCCGTAAAACATGGTGCAACAAGTGGTTATTCGTCGCGCACAACAACAGGTGGTTATGTTATGAGCCTGCTGGTGCTGGTAGCTGCCGTAATGAAAGCCGATGGCAAAGTGTTAAAATCGGAACTCGACTATGTAAAGAAATTTATGGTACACAACTTTGGCGAAGATTCAGCCCAGGAAGCCATAAAGATGCTGCGCGACCTGCTCAATCAAACCATTCCGGTTAACGAAGTGTGTAACCAGATTAAAGCCAATATGAATTACTCTGCACGTTTGCAGCTGGTTCATTTCCTGTTTGGAATTGCACAAGCCGACGGGCAGGTAGATGCCTCGGAACAAAAACTGATTACCCATATTTGCGACCAGATGGGCATAAGCAACGCCGATTTTGAATCAATTCAGGCCATGTTTGTTCCGAATACCGATGGCGATTTTAAAATTCTGGAAATTGAGCGCTCGGCTACCGACGAGGAACTGAAAAAAGCGTACCGGAAAATGGCGATGAAATACCACCCCGACAAGGTGAGTAATCTGGGCGAAGAAGTGCAGAATGCAGCCAAAGAAAAGTTTCAGAAAGTAAACCAGGCCTACGAAAACATAAAAAAAGAACGGAAGATAGCTTAAGTAGTAGCCAGTCGTAGTTTTCACTTCGTTCGAAATTCGAATAATGAAAATCATCTCAACAAACATAGCTGAGGCCCGAACCATTAGTTGGAAGGGCAAGGAGGTTCCCACCGGCCTCTATAAATTTTCGGTGAATTCGGGTATTTACCTCGGAACAGAAGATGTGGTTGATGACAATGTGATGGACCGAAAATACCACGGGGGCATTGATAAAGCCTGTTATTTATATTCGGCCGACCACTACAACTACTGGCAGCAAAAGTACCCTGATTTGGAAATGCCCTGGGGAATGTTTGGCGAAAATCTTACTGTTGAAGGTCTCAATGAAAAAGAGACCAACATCGGCGACACCTATAATATTGGCGAAGCGTTGATACAGGTAACACAACCCCGCCAGCCCTGCTTTAAGCTCGAATTTCGTATTCCGGATAATCAGATTGTACGCAAATTTGTAGAATCCGGTTTTTCCGGGATTTATGTGCGGGTTCTGAGAAATGGCCATGTAAAACCTGGTGATTCCATGCAATTGGTAGAGAGAAAGACCGCACTTTCAATTTTCGAGGTCTATTCCCTGCTCTATGCTGCTGAATACAATGCACTTGTTAAAACAGCTGTAAACGACCCTTTTATTGCAGAGAGTTGCAGACACGATTTGCTTAAACGCTGGAGTGACGCCATGTAATTACCAGCAGAAGAATTAGCTGGCCATTCAGTTAGAATTGTTATAAATAGCACTGAAATCAACACTTCCGGGGTTACCTTTCCCCCTTTTTACAGAATATATAAGTGGACAAGGAAGGAAGTGCAAACCTCTTTTCAACCATTAAATCAGAAGTGCAACATCAAATTGCAAAAGACATTAAGGAGGCTTTGAAGATGGCCTCCTTTCTTATTTCCTGAGTTTTAAACTACATTCTTTCAGGCATTTCGATACCCAACAGCCCCATGCCGTTTTTAACAACCTGCCCAACTGCCGAAGCCAGCACCAGTCTGAAATTTTTCACGGCCTCATCGGCTTCGCCTAAAATAGAATGATCGTGATAAAACTGGTTGAATTCTTTTACTAACTCGTAACAGTAGTTGGCAATTATGGCCGGGCTGTAGTTGTCGCCGGCTTCCTGCACAGCTGCCGGGAATAATGAAATGCGTTTCAGCAATTCTTTTTCTTTTAATGAAAGAGCGCTTAAGGCAAGGTCAGTATTTATTGATATATTCTGGTTGGCAGCTTTTCGCAGCACCGACTGAATACGTGCATAGGTATACTGAATAAACGGGCCGGTGTTTCCGTTAAAGTCAATCGACTCCTCGGGGTTAAACATCATATTTTTGCGTGGGTCAACTTTTAGTATAAAATATTTTAATGCACCCAGGGCAATCATTCGAAATGTATTTTCGGCATCTTCTCCAGTCAATGAATCCAATTTTCCTAACTCTGCCGACATATCGCGCGCTACTTTAACCATGCCCTCTACCAGGTCGTCGGCATCAACAACGGTTCCTTCGCGCGATTTCATCTTTCCTGATGGCAGCTCCACCATGCCATACGAGAAGTGGTACAAATCTTTCCCCCAGCTAAAACCCAGTTTATCCAGTAAAATAGCCAATACCTGGAAGTGGTAGTTTTGCTCGTTACCCACCACGTAAACCATTTTATCAATGGGGTAATCGTTAAAACGCATTTTGGCGGTACCAATATCCTGGGTCATATAAACCGAGGTACCGTCGCTGCGTAAAAGAATTTTCTGGTCCAGTCCGTCTTCAGTTAAGTCGGCCCACACCGAGTTATCTTCGCGTTGATTAAAAGTACCTTCTTCAAGGCCGCGCAACACCTCCTTTTTTCCAATCAGGTAGGTATCTGATTCGTAGTAGATCTTATCGAAATCAACTCCCAGCGTTTTATAGGTTACATCGAAGCCTGCGTATACCCAACTGTTCATCATTTTCCACAGCTCAACAGTTGCTTCATCTTTAGCTTCCCACTTTCGCAATAATTCGCGGGCAGCAATTATCGATGGCGCCTGGTTTTCTGCATCTTCTTTCGAAACGCCTTTTTCAACCAGCTCTGCAATTTCGGCTTTATAATGTTTGTCGAATTCAACGTAGTATTTTCCAACCAGGTGGTCGCCTTTCATTCCAGTACTTTCAGGAGTTTCACCATTACCCCATTGTTGCCAGGCATACATCGATTTGCAAATGTGGATACCACGGTCGTTTACAATGTTTGTCATTACCACCTTTTTGCCGTTGGCTTTTAGAATTTCTGAAATTGAAAAGCCCAATAGGTTGTTTCTGATGTGGCCCAGATGAAGCGGCTTATTGGTGTTGGGCGATGAATATTCAACCATTACCAACTCGCTGTTTTCGGCTACCGGTGTAAATCCAAATTCAGTATTGGTATACCCGGTTTTTAAAATGTCGAGCCAGTAATTTTTGCTAATCTCCAGGTTTAAGAATCCTTTTATAACATTGAAGTTTTCAACCGTTTCGATATGCTCAACCAGGTATTTTCCCAAGTCTTCGGCTGTTTGTTCGGGTGCTTTTTTTGAGTATCGTAAAAAAGGAAAAACCACAACGGTTATATCGCCGTCAAAATCTTTACGGGTATTCTGAACCTGTACCTGTTGTTCCTGCATGTCTGCTCCGTATAAAGTTTTTAACGCTTCAACGGTTCCTTTCTGAATTAAACTTTCAATACTCATAATTAAGCTGCTATTTTTTTGAGACCGCAAATATAACACTTTAAGCCCTATAAACACGAAAAGCCCAGCCTTACGACTGAGCTTTTCCTAAATATTTAAATAAACCTTACTTACGAATTTTTGCTACTTCAAATTCTGCTCTACGGTTTTTCTGCTTGTTCGAAATAGTTGTATTCGGAACAGCAGGTTTAGTTTCGCCATAGTTATTTGAGCCAACGTAAGCGTTGTTAACACCTTTTTTCAATAAGTATTTAACAACGGCTTGTGCACGTTTTTCTGAAAGTTTCATGTTGTAACCTTCAGCACCGATGCTACAAGTGTGACCACCAATTACGATGTCGTATTCTTTAGCCGCATTCAATTGGTCAGCTAACTTATCCAATTCAGCCATACCTGCAGGTTTCAGCTTGTCGCTATCAAAATCAAAGTAAATGGTTGGGATAGTGATATCAGCCCAGTCTGGACAACCATCGTTGCTGGCAGGTCCTTTTTCAGAAGGACACTTGTCTTCGCAGTCGATTACACCGTCACCATCTGAATCAAGCGGACATCCATCAGCATCAACCGGACAACCTTTTGGTGTGTCAGGACACTTGTCTTTGTGATCTGGAACACCATCGCCGTCAGTATCAGGACATCCATTGAATTTTGCTAATCCAGGAGTATCCGGGCACTCGTCATCTTTATCAGCAATACCGTCACCATCTCTGTCTGGACATCCTGCCAATTCAGGTTTTCCTGGCTCATCAGGACATTCATCTTTGTAATCAGGAACACCGTCACCATCCGAGTCAATGGGGCATCCTTTTTCATCAACCTGTACTCCGGGAGGTGTGTTCGGACACTCGTCTTTTCTATCCGGTACGCCATCGCCATCAGAATCTTTTGCTTTTCCAAGTGCAAATTCAAGCACACTTGTTACCATAATATGGTCGTCGGTTACTGTGGCTCCAACACCGTCAACACTTCTCATTCCTTCAATACCTTTAACGTAAGAAGCAGCTACAAATAACGAAGTATTGTCGCTAACCGGGAATTTCAAACCGGCACCGGCATCGAAATTAATACCTGATTCCAGGTTATCCCACATCATACCCGGACCTGCAAACAGGTATGGCTGAACAGCATTGTCTTCGTTGTATAATTTTAAACGAAGATTTAACAAGGTATTAAATACGTCAATACCCGGCTCGTCAAAAGAAAGTCTGTTGTCAAGCATCAGGTCGAAACGGGGACTTAAGTATCGACTGATGTAAAAATCGGCCAGGAAGCCAGTATTTTCACTTTCAAGGTTATAGTCGATACCAGGTCCTACACCAATAGCCCATTTGTTATCAGAGTTTTGAGCCATCGCTGAACCCATCATCAAAACAAGGGCAAAAAAGAAAAGAGTAAATTTTTTCATAGTTTTGAAATTATTTTTGTTTTTTGTTGAATTCTATGGGCAATTTAGAAATTAATTTCCATGTATCAAAAAAAGTTATTGCCCTTAATTTTATGCTTAATAATATTTTTTAACAAATTTAAACATTAAAGCGCAATAAATTCAAAATATAAAACATTTTGTTTTCAATAATCGATATAGAAACCACAGGACAGAGCTATAAAAACGGTAAAATTACTGAAATTGCCATTTATCAGCACAACGGGCAGGAAATTACCGACTCGTACTCAACACTGATTAACCCGGAAATGGATATTCCATATTTTATTACAGAACTGACAGGAATTGATAACCACATGGTAAAATCGGCTCCTAAGTTTTACCAGATTGCCAAAAAGATTGTAGAAATGACCATGGGCAGAACTTTTGTGGCCCACAATGTTAGTTTTGATTATAAATTTATACAGGAAGAGTACAGACGTTTAGGCTACGATTACCACCGAAAAACCATGTGTACGGTTAAGTTATCGCGCAAGCTTTTGCCCGGGTACCAATCGTATTCGCTTGGGAAGTTATGCGCTCAACTCGGAATTGAAATCAATGGCCGGCATCGCGCTGCCGGCGATGCGCTTGCCACTGCAAAGTTATTTAATATGCTGGTTGACCGAAGTGATTTACTGGGTAATCCGAAAGCAGTTAACAACTACAAATTGTTTTAATCAGCTGTTTCTTCGCTTGTTGTTTCTTCGTCCTCGGTTTCCGAAAAATCGAGCATATCTTTTTCCTGTAAAGCGTTATACCACAACAATACTTTTTTGATATCGGAAACATAAACACGTTCCTGATCGTAATCAGGCAACACTTTTTCGAAATATGCTTTTAACTCATTTCCCGAAGATTTTGGAGAAATAGCTGCACCTCCATTTTCGCTGTCTGAAATAGATTTAAAAACATCTTTCAAAGGGATGTCTCCTTCGTAGGTATAAATGGCAATATCTTCCAATGCCGATACTTTTGCGGTAGAATAAACTGGTATACGTTTTTTTGTATCTAACGATTCTACAATAATGCTGTTTTTACTTTCGGCAACCATTTTAAAAAGTCCCGAGTGTCCTGAAATTGCTAATATCCCTTTTAACATGACTATCTAAATTTTCGGCGAAGATACAATTTTTACAGTTTTCGAAAAGCCGAACCTACGATGTAATAAGCCGGGAGCCTGCAAGACTTTGCATACTCCCGGCTCAAAATATTAATTTACAAACACTTAAACCAAGCGTTAAAACAATTTAATTAAATCCTATTTTATAAATAATGCCTGTTTTAAACCACCTTCCCGGCTGAATAACATTGCCAATATCGTTGTATTCTTTATCAAAAATATTATTTACCGAAACAAACACTGAATACTTTTTTTGCTGGTAATTTAATTTTCCGTCGAACACGGCAAAAGCTTCGTAGTTTACCTCCTCAACCGGCAGTTTATTTTCAAAAAGCGTATACGTTCCTTCCCTGTCCTGAAAAACAAAACGTAAATCGAATGTTAATCCACTGGCCAGTTGCTGGCTAAACGAGCTCACCAACTTGTGTTTTAAGTTATCCAATGCGTAATTCGAAACAAAATCTGCATCCACTTTCTCTACATTATTATATAAATAGCTTATTTGTACGTTTGGCAATTGTTTCCCAAACTTATTTCGTAAAAGCAATTGTGCCTGAATCTCGGTTCCAAGGTTATTAATTTCGGTCAGGTTTTGCGGCTGCCAGATTTCGGTGTCCGGATTTTCTTTTACCCAGTCAATAATGTCTTTCCCCTGGCGATAAAAAACAACAGCATGCCCTCTAATCCAGTCCGAACTATACTTTACTCCCCCTTCTATAGTTGCTGATTTTTCTGGTTTCAAATCGGGGTTTCCAATATTCGACGGACCATCGTAATACAAGTCGGTGAATGTTGGCATGCGTAACGATGTATTGTAACTGGAGTAAAGTTTAACTGCGTCAGAGGCTTTGTAACTCACATCAATTCCTGGAAACACATTCACTCCCAAATCACTCCCCGAAATATAATTGGTCATCAGTCCGGCAGTAAAAGTCCAGTTATTGCGGTACAAGGCATGCTCTAAAAAACCGGAGATAATTTCTCGCTCGTCTGACTTTGTAAACTGAGCATCTTCACCCGGAACATCAATAGGCCTATCCATTTCGTTGCCCAATACATTACTAAATATTTCTTCCGACCGAAACTCTACACCAAATGCTGTTTTTCCGGCTGCCCATTTTACCCACCAATTTAAGTTGGTACCATAAACCTTGGTTAAATGATAATTATGCGAAGAGTACCAGCCCGGCATGGTGTCGTTTCCCCAAGTGTAGTAACCGTCATTTGTTGGTTTGTATTTATCGGTACGATAAAGTTCAAATCTATCCTGGTGCCTTCGGTAATAGGTTGCCGGACTAAAATGGAAAGTACCCTGACTTTCCCATTTTGCCGAAGCAAACAATGTTTTGGTAGCTTCATACTGATTTGGATATTTGGGCGTATAAAAGCTGTTGGCACCAAAACCTTTTTCAGAAATCCCGAGCTGGAATTTCAACACTCCTTTGGTGGTGTTTAGCCGGGTTGAATAAAACCCGTTTAATTCGTTAAAATCGGTATTGTTAATATACCCATCTGACCTTTTTCCGCTAAATGCCAGCAGATGCTGCAATTTACCCGTAGAAAATGCTCCCGAAAGGTTTCCATCAAAATAACCATAGCTTCCACCCGATACAGCTGCTTCTACCTCGCTAGAAGCACTTTGCCGTGTAACAATATTTATGGCCCCCGAAAAAGCGTTGGGCCCGTATACACGTGCTGCTGGTCCTTGAAGAACTTCTATCCGCTGGATCTGGGCTAAACTTACCGGAAGATTTAAATTGTGATGGCCGGTTTGCGGGTCGGTGATATTAATGCCATTTAACAAGATTAAGGTTTGGTCGAAAGTACCGCCGCGAACGCTTACATCCGCTTGCACTCCCTCGGTACCACGTTGTCGTACATCAATGGCAGCAATGTACTCCAACAAATCCTGAACACTTTGAGCCGGTGCCGTCTCAATTTCTTTTCTCTCAATCACGGAAACAATCCGTGCCACCTGCGAATACAAAGCAGGCGTTCGTTGCGCACTAACCTCAATCTCATCAAGGTCGAACTCCATTTTAACTTCAGAAGTATCCTGAACAATTGCCATTGAGATTACCGGTGCTGAAATAAAATAAATAACCGATAAAACTGCTATAACAACTTGTTTTCGGACAGTGAGAAATGAAGAATAATTTTTTCTTCCCCACCTTCTGAAAGTTAAAACGGATTGCGCATTCTGGTTTAACTTTACATTTCTCATTGTATTAATTTTTTGAATTTATATGGGTTTTAAGAAAATCGATTTATTCGAATCGACTCAATCATCCATAAATTCGGGAGGCAAATATACAACTTAAATTGGTTTACACGAGGCTTTCCAAAATCAACTATCGACCGAAACAAAGAGTTAACAAAGCCTTGCGTAACTTTTAACCAATCAACACCTTACACACAATAGAGAATCTTTATATCGTATAGAAAGAATCAACCAATTTATTGCTTCATTTATTTGCAAATAGGGAGGACTTTGTCTTAAATTTGTTTAGACAAATTAAAAATAACGCGCCATGACTCAGATTCAATTTAATAACGCTTTGCTCGGATTGAGCGACAAATTACACTACTATGCCTTAAGTTTAACTGCCGACTCGGAAAAGGCTGACGACCTGTTGCAGGAAACTTTTCTGAAAGCATTAACCTATCGTGATAAGTTTACACAGAACACGAATTTTAAAGCATGGATATACACCATTATGAAGAACACCTTTATTAATGATTACCGTAGAAATGTTAAAACAAAGAACACCTTTGATGGTTCAAACAACGATTTCCATCTAATGTTTTCAAAAGATAAAGTTTATCCTGCTCCGGATTCATTTTACAGCTCGAAAGAGATAAACAAGAGCATCAATGCTTTAGAAGATGAATACCGCATTCCGTTTACAATGTTTTTAGACGGTTATAAATACAAAGAAATTGCCGAAGAGCTGGATTTGCCATTGGGAACGGTTAAAAGTCGCATCTTTTTCACGCGTAAAAAGCTGGAAAAAGCATTGAACGAATACGCAGAAAATTAATAATAGAGAAAGTGAATTGGTTTTTGGAAAGGTCTTCAAGTTGAAGACCTTTTTTTATTTTTGAAAAAATAAACATTTACCATGAAGAAAATTGCGGTTCATTTAGCCGAAGGATTTGAAGAAATTGAAGCTATAAGTATTATCGATGTGCTAAGGCGTGCCGATTTGGATATAGAAATTGTTTCGATGAACAAAACAATGGAAGTTACCGGGTCACACCAAATCACCGTGAAAGCCGATACCTTGTTTGAAGACCTGGATTACGATAACATCGATATGATAGTGCTTCCGGGCGGAATGCCGGGGGCGGCAAATTTAAAAGCTCACAGCGGCCTACGTGAGCAAATCTTAAATTTTAATGATATGAAAAAGCCACTGGCAGCTATTTGTGCAGCTCCGATGGTTTTTGGCAACCTGGGTTTGCTGAAAGAAAAACAGGCAACCTGTTACCCGGGATTTGAAGATGAATTACACGGGGCAATTATTACCGGAGAGGCAGTGGAGGAAGCAGGAAATATAATTACCGGAAAAGGTGCCGGTGTTGCTATCGATTTTGCTTTAAAAATTGTGGAAAAGTTTAAGGGAAAAGAAGTTGCCAATGAACTGGGTGCTAAAATGATTGTACAGTAAAAAATATTACAACAAAAAAGCCGCCTCAATTTATGAAGCGGCTTTTTTATATCTCAAACTAACTTATTTCGTTTTTTCTTCAATCCAGTTTTTGGCATTTACAAAAGCCTGAATCCATGGAGCAACCTCATCGGCTTTTCTGCCGGCAGGATAATTTGCCCAAAGGTGCGGTTTGAAAGCACGCTCCAGGTGAGGCATCATTACCAAATGACGACCATCATCAGAACACAATGAGGCAGCGTTAAAGTGCGATCCGTTAGGATTACCCGGATAACCTTCGTTGCTGTATTTCATCGGAATATTGTACTGATCTTCGTTAAACGGCAGGTAGAATTTACCTTCGCCGTGTGCCACCCAGATTCCGAGTTTCATGCCGGCCATATTTTCCAACATCACCGATTTGTTATCCTGAATATCAACATTCAGGAACGACGATTCAAATTTGCCCGATTCGTTGTGCAACATCTTGGGCTGAATACTGTGTTCAGGATAAACTACGCCTAATTCTACCATTACCTGGCAACCGTTACAAACACCTAAACTCAGTGTATCTTCACGCTGGTAAAATTTCTCCAGTGCAACACGTGCTTTCTCGTTGAATTTAAAAGCTCCGGCCCAGCCTTTTGCCGAACCAAGTACATCGGAGTTAGAGAATCCACCAACGAAAACAATCATATTCACGTCTTCCAGGGTTTCGCGTCCTGCAATAAGGTCGGTCATGTGAACATCTTTCACATCCATTCCGGCAAGGTACATGGCGTAAGCCATTTCGCGGTCACCATTTACACCTTTCTCACGAATAATGGCAGCTTTAACTCCCGATGCTGTTCGACGTTTCAGGTCGATACCTAAATCGGCAGCTTTTCCGGTGAAATCTTTAAAATCAAATTTTAAAGCCTGGTTTTTATAATTCTGGTAACGCTCAAGGGCTTTTTCTTCTCCACTTTGTTTGCGGTCTAATAAATACGAAGTTTTAAACCATAACTCGCGTAAGGAGTTGATATCAAAGTCAGCCTCAATGGTACGGTTCATCACCCTCACTTTGCGGTAAGGAACAGGAAATCCTAACGACAGAAAGTCAACACCTGCTTCTGTCAGTTGCTTTTTCACTTCGTCGCCATCTGCACACTGAATTACAATTCCGGGATTCTCGGCCAACAGAATTTTTGCCAGATCTTCTTCCTCAAAAGCAGTTACATCTACTTTCATTCCGCCTTTTACATTGGCAAAACACATCTCAAGCAATGCAGTGATCAGACCTCCGGAAGCCACATCATGCCCGGCAAGAATAAGATCCTGTTCGATAAGATCCTGAACTTTATTAAATGCTGTTACAAATTTTTCCGGATCGGCAACGGTTGGAGCAACACGTCCCAGTTTATTGATTGATTGCGCAAAAGCACTTCCG
>NZ_CAJXYQ010000012.1 GCF_913063105.1 uncultured Draconibacterium sp.
CCATAAACGACAAGTCAATGTAAAGAATCTCTTTACTTTCGTCGTTTACCAAAACAGGTTCAACAACTTTTTTCACATCCGTAACTTCGCCCGACGATGAAATGATTACAGTACCCGGTGCCAACACCACATCGTCTTTGTATTTCTGTGTCATCGACATTGAATCTTTACCTGTCGGGATGTTAATTCCCAAAGCACAGGCAAAATCGCTGGCGGCTTTTACGGCATTGTAAATACGGGCATTTTCTCCCGGATTTTTAGCCGGCCACATCCAGTTGGCACTCAACGAAACACTTTTGATTTTATCAGGCATAGGCGCCCAGATAATATTTGTCAGCGACTCGGCAATGGAAAGCACCGAACCTCTTTCTGCATCAACCAGTGCAGCTACCGGCGCATTACCAATTGCAGTTGCAAAACCGGCTTTTCCCTGGTAGTCGAGTGTTATAACACCGCAGTTATTCAGTGGTAATTGCAACTCGCCCGCACATTGCTGTTTGGCAATTCGTCCGGTTACCGAACGGTCTACTTTGTTGGTTAGCCAGTCTTTACTTGCCACCGATTCCAGTTGAATAGTCTGCTCTACAAGATCATATATTTCTTCCCAGTTGTATTCTAATTCATCAAATTCCGGCACGATGGTTTCGTCTTCCAAAACGGTTTTTGGAGGATTTCCGAACATGTATCCCAGTTGCCAATCGATTGATTTTTCGCCGGTTGTTGAGTTTTCGAAAGTAAACTGCATGTCGCCGGTTGTTTCGCCAATTTCGTAAATTGGTGCACGTTCGCGTTCGGCAATTTTACGAAGCAGTTCAACATGTTCCGGTTTCATAACCAGTCCCATTCTTTCCTGCGACTCGTTACCAATAATTTCTTTTTGCGAGAGTGTTGGATCACCAACAGGCAATTTCGCAGTATCAATTTTTCCTCCTGTAGTTTCAACCAGTTCCGACAAGCAGTTTAGGTGACCACCCGCACCGTGGTCGTGAATTGATACGATTGGATTATCATCAGCTTCACTCAATGCACGAATAGCATTGTAAGCTCTTTTCTGCATTTCAGGGTTGGCACGTTGTACCGCATTCAACTCGATGGCATTTTCAAATTCACCGGTTGCTACCGACGAAACAGCACCACCGCCCATTCCAATGCGGTAGTTATCGCCACCAAGCAATACCACTTTATCGCCTTTTTCCGGATCGTCTTTCAGGCTGTCTTTTTTATTTCCGAAACCAATACCTCCGGCAAGCATAATTACTTTATCGTAACCATATTTTACAAAGTCCTCAAAATGCTCAAAAGTAAGTAAGGAACCAGTAATTAACGGCTGGCCGAATTTGTTACCGAAATCGCTGGCACCGTTTGATGCTTTTATCAGAATCTCTTCCGGTGTTTGGTACAACCAATCGCGTTCTTCGGTTGCCTGTTCCCACGAGCGCATTGCTTCCGTTCTCGGGTAAGAAGTCATGTAAACTGCTGTCCCGGCAATTGGCAATGCTCCTTTTCCTCCGGCAATACGATCGCGAATTTCTCCCCCTGTTCCTGTAGCCGCACCGTTAAAGGGCTCAACCGTTGTTGGGAAGTTATGTGTTTCGGCCTTCAACGAAAGTACGGTTTCAATATCTTTTACTTCAAAAAAGTCGGGTTTATCTTGTGTTTTCGGGGCAAACTGTTCAACAACGGGGCCCTGAACAAAGGAGCAGTTGTCTTTATAGGCCGAAATTATGGCATTCGGATTTTCTTTCGACGTCTTTTTAATCATCTGGAAAAGTGAAGATTCCATTTCTTTTCCATCGATAATAAAGGTTCCGTTAAAAATTTTATGCCTACAGTGTTCCGAGTTCACCTGGGCAAAACCATACACTTCGCCATCGGTAAGCGGGCGTCCCATTTCTTTTGATACACCATTCAGGTACTGAATTTCGTCGTCACTTAAAGCCAATCCTTCCTGTGCGTTGTATGCTGCAATATCTTCAATATTCAAAATCGGATCGGGTTCTTTATCAATCGCAAAAATCTGTTGATCGAGCCCGTTGTAGATTGCCTGAAGCATTGGGTCGAACTTTGCTTTTTCGTTTTCTACTTCGAAAAATTCCTCCATTCTTCGGATTCCTTCGATACCCATGTTTTGGGTGATTTCAACGGCGTTTGTACTCCACGGAGTAAGCATCTCTTTACGTGGGCCAACAAACCAGCCATCCATTTTTTGAGGTTTTAAACTTTCGGCTCCTGAAAATAACCATACCAGTTTTTCGATGTTTTCGTCGCCTAAGGGCTGTGCAGAATAAACTGCGATAATACTGTTACTTTGAGTTTTAAAGAATTGAATCATGTTGCAGCGAACTATTAATTTAAGAACATGTTGTAAAACACGCTGCAAAGATAAAAAATATTAATTGGCAAGTCGGTTAAGTTATAACAATAAGACAACAGTTTTTTAACACCGAAAACGTTAAATAGGATTAAAACACGGCGGATTTCATTTTTTCTGGTTTTCTTTGGGCAAAATTAAGTACATGAGAGCTTTATTATTTAGTATAGTTATGGTTGTTTTGGTTTCGTGCAGTTCGCAACGAATGGTGCAAAAATCATACATTGGCCAACCGTTATCTACTATGGAATCGGAATTTGGTAAGCCCATAACCGTTTTTAACAAAGAAAGTGGTGATATATACATATTTGAAAAAGTTGAATTTTTAAAAAGTACGGAGATCAGCCAACACAAACTTACGCTCGACCCGATGGTAACTCCTCAGGTAAAAAAAACATCGCGCTACACGGCAACTGTTGTTAACGGAACAATTAAAAAGTTGGAGCTCGCTGAAGAATACGATCGTAATATTAAATAATTCGTGAAAAACGCTGAATTACAAAAAATCAGATTGTAGTAAGCAGGTTAAAAGAAATTTTATAGTTTTGCAGGCACGTTCAAAAAAATAATGCCCAGGTGGTGGAATTGGTAGACACGCAAGGTTGAGGGCCTTGTGGGAAGATTTTCCCGTGCAAGTTCGAGTCTTGTTCTGGGCACGACGCAAAAATCATCAAAAATTAAAAGCGCTTAAAATCAATGTTTTAAGCGCTTTTTTGTTTTCCAGAAAGTCAAAAAAGCGCAAAAAAAGTCAAAGTAAACGAGACTTTATCGAGAACAAACATTTTTTTCAAGAACTGTTCTCGGCAAATCGTGTAACTCTCTCTTTTACAACATTTAAATTGATACGAATTGACTCGATTTGGTGTTGAAATACAGGGTCAAAATGGGTATTTTTAACCAACAATCGAGAACAATTCTTCTAACACTTTAAAATGAAGAAATTATGAGATTGACGATTAACTTTTTGATGAAAAAATCGAGACAGAAAAACAATGGAGAAATCCCTGTCTACGTGAGATTTACTATGAATTCAAAACGAGTAGAATTATCTACCGGAATTTACTACCATTCTGATAAATGGGATGATGTTGGGCAACAAATCAGAGGTAGAACAGAGTCAGCCAGAATACTTAATAATAGGCTGGACAAAATCCAAAATGAAATTCAGGACCATTATAATAAGCTAAAATCTAGCGGTGAAGAATTTAATGTCACAACCATAAAAAACAAACTACTCCACATTGATGAAAGTAAGGGGATACTTAAAATATTCGATTACTACTTAAATAGCATTCTTGAGAAACTGGATAAAGGCTACTCCATGGAAACCTATAAACACTATAAGTCGTCCAGAAAGAGATTGGCAGCCTTTATCAAGTTTCAATATAAAAAGGCCGATTATCCAGTTGAGTCGATTGATTATAAATTTTTGGATGCTTTCGATGTTTATCTGAAAAAAAGGTTTAAAGTCCACCAGAATACGGCATGGAATTATCACAAACATTTACGACGTGTTTTAAATCTCGCGGTTTCAATGGATCACATACAAAAAAATCCATACAATAAATATAAAGTAGACTTAAAGGAAACTCATCGTGAATTTTTGACATCTGAAGAACTCGCTAAAATCGAAGAAAAAGATATTCAGATTGAACGTTTATCTGCAGTTCGTGACATATTTGTTTTTGCCTGTTATACTGGCCTTTCCTATTCTGATATTTCTAAATTAAGTAAACAGCACTTGCAAAAGGGTATCGATAAAAACGAATGGATAATCATTGACAGGTCTAAGACCAATAACCGGTGCCGAATTCCGATTCTACCGAAAGCCAAAGAGATTTTAGAGAAATACAAGAATTATCCCAAGAATCACAACAAAGACCAATTACTTCCCGTGCTAACTAATCAGAAGATGAACAGTTACCTGAAAGAGTTGGGCGATATATGCAACATAAACAAAAGTATTACAATGCACATGGCCAGGCACACATTTGCAACAACAGTAACTTTGGGAAATGGAGTACCGATTGAAACTGTTTCAAAGGTACTTGGACATTCTTCTCTGAAAACAACCCAGATTTATGCAAAAATTCTTGATCAGAAGATCTCGACAGATATGCAAGCACTTCAGAAAAAGCTTGGGAATAAAGACAAAAAGGAAAGTTCAATTGAATTCGAGAAAGGCAAGGTAAAAAAGCTATCTTAATCACTTTTTGGAACAGCTATTTTAATTTTCCAAGGCTGTCCTTCATCCCAAATCGTAAACACCGGCTCTTTACAATTCAGGCATTAGGCAAAAGAAGGCGGAATAAATGGACTGAAAGATTGCGCCGGAGGACAGTAAATTGTCAAGTGTTTTTCCAATACTTTGATGTCAAGTCTCCTTTCGAAGTATGAGAAAGGTGTATTGGCAGCAAAGAATACAAACAAATCTAAAACTCTTGTCAATTTGCTGGCTGCGTTTATGCCGTAAGCTTTTGACGTTTGCCTGAATTGAAATCAATTTGTTGAAGATTTGGGAAAACCTTATGATCTACATCCGATACCCCTTTTTCTTTATAGGCTTTATTCGTTGATATGATTCCCTTTTACGTTGTCTTTCTTCGTCCTTCTCTACCTGAAGCAGACCTTCTTTTATCAACTGATGCAAAGCCTTATCCAGTGATGGATTATCAATTACATCAAAATGCTCCTGTCTCTTATTCTCATCCAGCCTGTACTTGATTTTTGAATAGCTGAATTGCCTGTCTATTTTTGAACCGTTAAATTTTAAATCATTTTTGGTAAACGAAATCCCCTGTACAACATTGGTATTTCCCCTGCATTTGTAGTTTACTGTTATTCCCTCTTTTTTCAGTTTGGCTTCCAGTTCATTCATATCTTTGCATTTGGGAACAAGTTCTTTCAAACAATTATAAATTTCATATTTTGTTTTGTCCGGTTCTTTTAGCCGGTGAACGTTTACATTTTCTTTTCCTTTGGCAAAATACAAGTCATTTTTTCGTGTAAGCTCTTTACAGATCTTTTCACTACGGTAACGATCGTTTTTATTGGAAATCGTTTTCCCAACGTTGTTTACCCTGTTATACACAATGTGAATATGGGGATGTTCCTTATCGTAATGCCGGGCTATTATAAACTGGGTATTTATGATTCCCATTTTGTTTAGATAATCATCTGCAATCTTTAGAAGAAACTCATTATTCAACTTTGCTTTATCCTGAACAGAAAAATCCAATGAAATATGACCTACCGGTTTGCTTACCCGTGAATTGAGTTCTGTTTGGGCAACAAAGCTTTTTGTAATTGAATTGGTATTTTTCAAACGTACGCCCTCTCCCATTAACAATTCAGCCGCTTTCTTTGGATCAAGGATATAATCTACCGCCCCGGCAAAGTCTCCACCTGTTGTAATCTTGGCAATCATAGAATTTTGTTTATGATTCGGTCAATCTTATTGGCAAGAAACAGGTATTCGCTACGAATGTGATCGTAACCAAGGGCATTGGCTTTACGTGCAATCTGATTGAGATTATTAGCCATCCCTGAGAGTTTTCTAATCTCAGCATTCAGCTCGGGTGTTAAACGTTGAACTACTGTGGTATTCATTATTGACTGCCTGACAAACTCACTTTGCGAAATCCCGGCCTCTTTCGATTTGCCAATTAAGGAGAAATATTCAACGGTCGACATTTTTACCGTTACCTTATATTTCATCTTCTCACCATCCAATTTTCGTGGACGTCCTCCTTTGTTAAATTGCGCCATATTTTATTACCATTTTTTAGACCAACGGGATGCTAAACATGGGTTTTGGTCTGCCCAAAACATAAACTTGCTAGCCTACCTCGAAAGGGTCTTTTTATGGAAATAAAGTTAGGTAACAGAACACAAAAACAAAACAGCAAATAAGCTCAATATCAACCAAATAAAATGTATTTAACCTTTATAAAAAAGTATTTAATGGTGATAAGAAATTCTCAAAATTTATGTATTGAATGAATCAGAGATCGTTTCTCATCTTTGAATCGGTTAGAAACGGACTCCTATTCATATCTTCTACATTCCTGCTTGATACTTCCAGTCTCTCAACCAACAATCTGAGAATTTCAGCCATATCCGATAGTTTATCCGTAGTTAGCAGTGAAATCCCATGGTAAAACCTATTGTAGTTGCCCAGTTCTGTGTAGAAGTTACTCCACTACATTTTTCGAAAAAAAATCCATATTCTCTAATTTTGGCTCTGGTATATATCTACTGCTTTTTTTTATAAAATTTGCTCGTTTTTGTAAATTCTGGTGAGCATTTTAGTAAGTCTTTTTTCACATGCACTCCAACAAAGCATTAACCAATTCAATTTAGAGCAAATATAAAAACAAATTACATCATTGAAATTCAGGTCATAATACGAACTACCAAACACGAAATAGATATTGGAAAAATGTATGCCAGAATCACTATGGACAAATCCAAGGTCCATACATAGATCATGGAACAGATGGTTAAGGATGATTAAAATGCTCTAAGCATAATGCATTACACGGCTATTCTGATTTGTTTTGTGTCACTAACTTTACTCTGCTTGTTGATCTTTTATATACTGACTTGGAGTGCCCCCTGTAAATTGTCTAAAAATACGAACAAGTGTTGATTTTGACTGAAATCCACACTCTTCTGCCAACACCATAATTTTATAGTGTTGGTTTTTGGGGTCCGAAATCTTTTCCTTGAATAAATTAACTCGGTATTGATTTATATAATCGGTTACACTTTTCCCGGTTAATGTATTTACCGATTGGGAGATGATAGTCGACGGTATACCTGTTAATTCAGAAAGATCTTTAACAGTAAGAGGCCCCTTTGTGTATGGTTTCTCATTCTTCATCAATGTCTCAAGCTGGTTAAAAGCTCCTGTCATTTGATCTTCAGGAGCCTTTTGCTGGCAGTTGTTTGGATTAAATGATTCGCTGAGGTTTTTGAAACGGTGTTTTGATGGACTCACAAAAAGATATGCATAACTATTTCCTAAATAGAGAAATATAAAAATGAACAAGGTAGTAAGTGTATTGCCCCATAACATGCGTTCCCAAAATACATTGGGCAACATATAACGGCCAGCATGCAATAATAAAATACCCAAATAAAGAAAACTAACCCCTAAAATAATTTGCCTAATCCATTGATGTCGCATTTCATCCCGGGGGGTAATGGCATTCTTTTTATCTTTCAAAACCACTTTCCACGTTAAAAGAATATAGAACCCAAGCACCACATATTTGTATAAATAGGTAAGCGAAACAAATATGTTATCCTCTTCAACACAACCACCTTCCTGGTAACACTCCATTAAACCTGCGGCATAGTTTAAATACAACTTTACCAAAATTTGAAATAAAGCTGGTGCAAGGTGCCAAAAGTGTTTGGGTTGTAAGCGAAATGCCGAGTTTGTAAAAGCCAAAACGTAAACGTACATGATTGCACCATGCAGCAAATGAGAATCACAAATTAAGGTTATAAATACAGGAAAGCGCCCAGCCAGACCTTTAGTATATAAAAAAAACGAAAAGACTGTGATAATTAGAAGAATAATCCATCCTGAAAAAACAAGCTCTGAGAATGCCTTATTCTTCTTTGTTATGAGGGAGATTGAAAAAAAGACTAATAATCCACAACAAACAATATATAAGTACTCCATCTGTGGCAAAATTAGCCATTAAATTAAAAGACACAATACCAGGTGGTACTCACCCAAATATTGTGTCTCTTTTTTTAATTAAAGAATAAATCTAATAATCCGCCAGCAATAGGCTAAGGTATTTATAATGTGCTTTTAACGCCGCATCCTTGCTCCTTAAATTCTTATTAACCAAGTTTTTTGTTTTTTCTATTTCTGCAAAAACCAAGGGTTTTACCAGGTTATCGAGAAATTGAATTTTTGAAGATGTGCCACTGGTTAAAGATGCGAGGGAAGATGATTCCTTTTTCTCTTTCGAACCATTTGCTGCTCCGGCCATTTTTACCAGGTTATGAATATACGATGCCTGCAAATGGCGTTCGAATTCGTTTAGCTTTTTACCATTTATTGTTTTTTCCCATATATGCTTATGCAGATCGTTTAAATATTCCGCACTACTGTACTCATTATGATACATTTCCAGTTTCTGAAAAACCACGCCCCCCATTAAAATATCAAGCACTGAAGCCTGGTATTTAAACAATTCATTCTTGTGCGAACCAATGCGTCGTTCAATTTCTTTGTTGAGCATCCACGAAGGCTGATTGGCCAGCTCTTTAAACAACCATGCCAATGCCTCCTGTTGCCTGGCTTTGCTTACCGGGTTCTGAAAATATTCCTCTTCACCCTCAACAAGCTGATACCGATAAACCCCTCCCGGATAAGCGCAAACATGCCCAATGTAACGTTTGTATTGTTTTAACACCTCCTCGTACATGTGAGTCATGTATTGAAAATCATCATTTTCTTCGGTTGTCCACTCAATTAGATGCTTCATAATATATTGAGCATTTTTACTACCGTACTCGCTGGCTTTTATGGCATTGTCGCCCAATGCCTCGTTTTGTGCCGCAGGATCGAAAGCAATTCCCATTTGCTGGTCGCCATAGCGGTAAATGAGGCTATCTTTTTTCTCCAAAATCCATTGGTTTAGGATGGCTTTTTCATCATCAGCTGTTTCTGCCTCAAAAATAGGCTGATAGCCCCATTTAATTGCAAAAATATCATAAGGCCCCATGTTTGGCGGGGTAAAGCGTATTCCCTCATCACCGGGCTGAGCAATGTAGTTAAAACGGGCATAATCCATTATCGACGGAGTAGTTCCATATTTTTGAGTGAAAGTAGCCGAACGCAACGAATCAACAGGAAAGGCATAGGATGCACGCATATTATGTTTCAATCCAAGACAGTGACCAATTTCATGCGCAATAACATAACGCACCATTTCGCCCAACATTTCCAATTCGGGGTTACGCTTGCGTGCCTTTGGATCGGCAGCGCCACACTGTACAAAACGCCAGTCGCGCAAAAGCTGAGTTACATTGTGCCACCAGAGCACATCGCCTCCAAGTACTTCGCCACTGCGTGGGTCGATCCAGCGCGGCCCCATCGAATTTGCCTTTGTTGAAGCAATGTAACGTATACATGAATGACGAATATCTTCAGGATTAAAATTAGGATCGTCAACCGGATAAGGCTTTCCCACAATGGCATCTTTAAAGCCAATAGCTTCA
Source organism: uncultured Draconibacterium sp. (assembly GCF_913063105.1). Taxonomy (GTDB): domain Bacteria; phylum Bacteroidota; class Bacteroidia; order Bacteroidales; family Prolixibacteraceae; genus Draconibacterium. The sequence goes on from NZ_CAJXYQ010000012.1 coordinate 9,620, forward strand.
AAAGCTACCTGCCAGTCTTCAATGCCTGCTTTAATGTAAGGCCACCATTCTTCCGGAAAAGCATTGTCGTAATAATAAACAATTTGTTTTTCGGGCACTACCAATTTTCCCGCTTTGTAATCTTCAATATCTTCCTTTTTAGGAGCAATATCAAAGCGGGCAATGTATTTTTTACTTTCAACTCCAATTTCGTTGGTTGTATAAAAAAGAGCACTGCTGGCAAAATACCCTATCCGGCTATCTTCATAACGTGGCCGCATTGTTTTTTCGGGCAACAGTAAAAACGAACGGTTCATTACAATTACAAAAGGATTACCGGTTGTATTGCTGTAATTCATTTGTGTTTTTACCTCCACATTTTTCGGAAAAACCTGGGCCATTTTAATACACGTGGCATCGGGTTCCAGTTTTCCTGCTTTGTATTTGCTGTTAAAAGGCGAAATACCTTGAATTTCAGCAGTGAGAAATTTGGTTACATCAATAATCGCTGCGCTTGAGTCGGTGTTTAACGATTTGATTTTAAAGGTTTCGAAAACCGGCTGCATTTGAATGCGGTCGAGCGCTCGTTTTATCGGGTCGTTTTCGTCGGCCAACTCATCAGAAACCACTTTATGCATAAACAACTTCTCGTTGTTGCGCGAAAAACGAATCCAGATGGGTTCCTTACGCATTTCGCCGGGTTCAACTTTTGTTGTTTTGCTTAATTGGGCAACACGTGCGGCCAATAAAAAGTCGCGGCCAAGCAGGGAGTCGTTTATTTCAAAAAAATAATCGTTATCCTTTTTATACACTGAAAACAAACCCTCGCCTACTAATTCTTTGTCGGCTAAAAACTTATCGTACGAAGCCACTTTTGCGGTATCTTTTTCTGTTTTCTTTTCTTCCGCTCCGGAAAAACCGATACTCAGTATCAAGAAAAATACTGTAAATACCGGTTTTAAACTGTCCCTCTTCAAAAATAATGTCATGTTATTGCTTTTTTTCAAAAATCAAAAATATCTTATTCTATCTATTTTTTTACATGTCAACCGGCTTATGGCATTCTTCGGTTAATGGTGCCGGGTCGTCGTATTCTTTTGTATTGTATAACAAAAACTTACGACTTGTTGTACCTCCAAACAGTTCAGCGTTTGTCATTCTGAATTCGAATTCAATTTTGAAAATACCGTTACCAATGTCGGTATAAGTGCCTTCTCCTTCAATAGCAATCTGGTACGATTTATCTTCTTTATTCGACAATATAATTTCCTGTGCAACAACTTTTACAAAACCATTGCTTGCACTTGTTCCATCGGCCGGATAAAATTCGAGTGCCTGCGGAACATTAAAGCCCGGCGATTTATCGGCATCGGTATATTCGTTGTCGAGAATTCGTTTTAAGTTAAAGCTGTTTGTTGTACGGCCTGCGTTTGGCGAATTAAAACCAATTCGGAAAGCATGGTGGTAAATATCGTCATCAGGATTGCTGGTACCATTATCATCGTATAAAATGGCATCAGGGTGGCTGGCATCAACTACAACCGGGTAGGTGAACACATTCCAAGCAGTCCAGTCACATTCGCCGTCTTTGTTGTAATCCATCCAGGTTTCGCCGTATGTGCGGTAAAAAGGATCGCTAAGGTTATAAAAATATGCGGCTGTATTTAGCTCCAGGTCGCGATCAACATTTTCGGGTTTTACAAAAGTGATTGAACTGTTTCCAGCTATTTTATAGTATTCCAGATCGTTTAGCTCAATTTTGGCCGTGTACGAGAAAATATCAACATCAAGCGACTCATTCAAGGTAAGTTTATAAGTTACTTTGTTTTCGTCTTCGTTTATTTCATGTTGTTCAATCGAATAATCAAAATCGCTGCGCACCTCGTTTACCAACTCTACGCCTGCCACTTCGTTAACAAAAAAGCCTTCGGGGAAAAGCACATCAAAAAATACCTCTTCTCCCATGTCGCCATTTAAAAGCAACATATTCTCATCCTGCATTTTATAGGTTAGTGCCAATTCATCGAGACTAATCGTTAACTCGTTATACGGATCGCTTGGATTCGGAAAACCTAAGGCTATGCCGTTGTCACTAACTGACTCGAGCTTTAGCTTTATCGAATTATTATCGTCTTTAAACCAACGCTCGTTAAAATTAATGGTAATGGTATCGTTTAGTTTTTTACCGGAAAAATTCAGAGTTTCTGTCGGCGTAATTTCAAAAGCCGAAAAAGATCCCGAAACATTTGTTGAAAAAGTTGCTGTCACATTATTTACCAGGGGCTCGCTGGTAAGGCTTACCGGAATTTTCAGTGCTTGCTTTTGTGCATAATTAATACTTTTTGCAATATCGGCATTTTGTACCAGGGTGCCTTCCTCAACAGGCTGCCCATCGTTGTTTACCACCAATTGAAAACGAATGAAGCGGCCATCCTGATTAGAATAAACCTCAGCCTCGTACTCTTCGCATGCCAGCCCAACCAACACAACAAGCAGCAGAGTTACTATCTTTTTAATATCCATTATTTTGAATCATATTTTCGTTTAACGTAACGCTTGAACCGGGTATGGGCAGCACAAAATAATTTGATGGGTACTCCATGTTACACACCCTCGACATACACCCCTCGTTTCGTTCCACATCTTTTTTATACCGCACAATATCAAAAAACAGGTTACCTTCAAAAGCAAGTTCCCGTCTGCGTTCATCAAAAATCTCGTCCAAAAGGTTTTCAGTGGTTGTAAGCGCATCCAGTCCGGCACGCTCGCGAATGGTATTCAAATCGTTAAGTGCCGCATTTTCATCGGTGCCTAATCGCGCCAATGCTTCAGCCCTGATCAAATACATCTCTGATAGTCGCAAATAAAGTGTTCCCGGTTCTCCCTGAAATTTGTTTGTAAAATAATAAGGAAGCATGTAATCCACATTGTCTATTCGGGTTTTGATGTCGATGCCTACATACAGATAATTTCGGATATCCGATTCCGAAAATAAATTCAACAAATCTCCCGATGCCACAATCTCCTGGTAATTGTTTTCATCAATATAGTTAAACCAGCTAAGACCAACCGAAGAGCGTATCTCCCCCTCTTCGGCAGTTCGTGGAGCCGAAAATTCAAGTAACACCTCGCTTACTGCTTCTGCAGGTTTTACCCATTCTTGCAAATAATCGTCTTTTGGCATCAGATTAACACCCGAATTAAGAATTACATCGTTGGCATATTCGTAAGCTTTTTCCCAATCGTTCATTTGCAGCGCCATTTTGGCATAAAGTGCTTTTGTATTAAAGGAGTTAAACCACGAATAATCGGGCCCGTACCCAAGAGCAGATTCGGACGTAAAACTTTTTAAAGCCTCATCCATATCGGCCTGAATAAGCTCCCAGGTTCTGGACATGGTTTCGCGTGTTGGATAATCTTCGCCGGCAACAATTGTATGCGTATTGTAAACAATGCCCAGGTGAGAAGCATCGGCAGTATACCCATACTGCTGCGCATAAAACAAACTCAGCAGATAGTGGCAAAATGCCCTTATGGCAAGGCTTTCAGCTTTTATTTGCGTCAGTTTATCGGCACTAACAAAATCCACTCCTTGTGTATATTCAAGCACCAGATTTGCGGCATTAATCAGTTCATACATATCCTGGTAGAATGAGCTGTAATCCGACTCATCCTGTTTGTCGTTAAAATCGTATACCTGATCAATTGCAATGGCGGTGGGAACCTCCAAAACATGATCGTGTTTTTGAGGTGTAAAAGTAAAATTACCACCAATAAGGTCGGCGTAAATAAAGAATTTATGCGACAATACGCCTTCAATCTGGTAATACAAGCCATTTACTGCCTGATCGATATTCTCTTCAGTAGAGAACTGCTCTTTAATCGATCGTTGTTCGCTTGGTTCCTGGTCTAAAAAATCGCTGCACGAAACCAGCACCAACATCATTATTATGTAATAAAATCTATTCTTCATAACTAAAATCCTGCTTTTACACCAAACGAGAATGTTCGCATTTCGGGATAAACATTCTTCAATTCTTTAATTCCGTTTAACCCATCGGGACTTTTATCCATGTACCAATAATACAGGTTGCTGCCGTTGGCAAAAACCGATAAGGTAGAAAATGGCAGGCCCCATTTTTGTGCCGGCATGGAGTACGAAACATTTATGGTTTGTAGTTTTACGTGAGAATTGGAGTAAAGAAGTTTGGTAGAATTATTAACCAATGGATTGGTTTTTCCAACCGACGGATAGTAGGCGATATCGCCCGGTTCTTTCCAGCTTCCCTCAATGGCATTCACCGACATGTTGCGGTTGAAAATATTGGTATACTTATCGACATACTCGCTCGAAATCAGTTCATCTCCTCCAATGGAATAATTGGCATTAACCGATACCGATATGTTTTTACCGATGGTAAAACGGTTGTTTAATCCACCGTAAACATCGGGTTGCGAATTACCAATAGGCACCCAATTGGTTGTTTCTTTGTAATGCTGCTTTAAATAATTGGCATCAACAGTATTTCCTTCTATTTGGTATAACTCCCGACCTGTTGCCGGATCGATTCCCACAAAATTATACCCCCAAATTACACTTGTTGAATAGCCAATACGTTGTGCCCTTGCCCGCTCAGCCGATGAATATTCTGAACCAAGTCCTTGCAAATGAGTAACCTCATTTTTTATTTTCGAGATATTAAAATTTAGTTTCCATTTGAATTTCTCATTTGAAAAAACCTGGTATTGGGTACTGAATTCAATTCCCTGGTTGTACATTTCGGCACCATTAATCTGTACCGATCCATAACCAATTTCAGGAATTACATCGCGTGAAACGATCATATCGCGAATATCATCATGGAATAATTCGATGGTAGCGGTAAAGTTTTCACGAATAGAAAAATCAAAACCAACATTGAATTTAATATTTTTCTCCCACCCTAAATTCGGATTGGGTGCTGTTGACGGAGTGGCATAATAACCGTAATTGTACCCATTGGCTGTTTTATCGTAAAAATTATACAAGCCTAAAGCACGATACGACCCAATGCGCGAATTACCTGATGTACCGTAGCTGATACGTGCCCGTAGAAAGGTCAGCCATTCGTTTTGTGCGAGAAAATCTTCTTTCGAAATAATCCAGCTTGCTCCTAAACCACCGTTATACGATGTGTTGTTATCGCCGCCAAATGCCGAGCTCTGATCGATACGAAAGTTGGCCAAAAGAAAATACTTCTTGTTAAAATCGTAATTGGCCTGAGAAAGAAACGAACGCCCTGTACTTTCGTTTTTATCCGATTCGTAGGTTTGATAATCGGCCGTTTCGATGGGCATTATTGCATCGGGTTCTGGGAAATTTACTCCTCGGGCGTAATTGTATTTTGTTGATTTCTGTGTAGCTTCAACACCTGCTGTAAAATCGAAGTAATGAATTTCTTTAAACGTTTTTGTGTAAAACAATCTGGCATTCCAGTTCCAGTTGCGCACGTCTCTATCACGCAACATTCGTATTCCCTTTTCTCCTTTTGCAGTAATTCCGGTTTCGTTTAAGCCTGAGAAATAGGTGTCCTGGTCTTTGTTTGAGAAATCAAGCCCATAAAGACTTGAAAAACTAAGCGATTCGTTAAAGCGATAGTTAAAAGACAAGCTATTTATTAACGACTTATTTTTCACCAGCCCACGGTTTTGGTTTGCCACTGCCAATGGGTTACCATACGTATCGAAAGATGTATAACTGTCATCTTCCTGGTATGGAGCAATGGTTGGCGGAACCGCATAGCCATGCAATGTATTGGGTGCATTTTTAACCGTAAGCGATGGTTTTGTGGTTAAACTTAACTTCCATTTTTTTGCCTGGTAATCAAGTGCAAGGGCTGAACCATATTTTTGAAATTCGTTGTTTATTTGCGGCTCCTTAATGTTCTGATGCTCCAGCGATACGCGATAAGTAAATTTCTCTTTCCCTCCCGAAAGCGAAAAATTATATTTCTGATAATTACCGGTTTGGTTCATTAAATCGTACCAGTCGGTATCTACTCCATTCCATTGCTGCACATTTCCTTCGTCACCGTTATTTTTATAGAACAGGTTGCGTAACTCCTGGTATTGTTCGCCGTTCATGTAGGTAATTTGGTTCGTAGGGTTACTAAATCCGGTTTGTGCCGAAAAGGTGAACTTCATGGGGCCTTTCTCACCGCGTTTAGTGGTAATCAGTATTACACCATTTGCACCATCGGCCCCGTAAAGACTAACCGCTGCGGCATCTTTAAGAATGTTGATCGATTCAATATCGGTAATCCCAATTTTAGCAAAAGGATTAGAAGGATCTTCAGAATATAAACCACCACCTGCATCAAAAAAATTGTTGCCATCTAAATCCAGTTCTTCTGCCAATATAACACCATCAACAATTATTAAAGGTTGGGTTGATGTGCCCACACTATTGGCTGTAAGTGGTGTTAACGACCCCTGGCCCCGAATATGGATATCAACCGGTTTACCAATTTCTGAACTCCCATCAATATAAACCCCAGCTGACTGGCCCTGCAACAGTTCATCAAAACTTATTGCCGTTTGTTCGGTTACAATGTCTTTTGTTTTTATACTAGTGATACTAGCCACCACTTCCTGTTTCAACTTCCGCGTTCCGTACGACGAGGTAACTACCACTTCGTCGAGCGCCTTCACATCTTCTTCGAGCAGTATTTCGAAAATGAATTTTCGCCCAATTGGAATTACCTGCTGTTTATAACCGATAAACGACGCAACCAATTCCAACTGTTCCGACTCATTGCTGGCAAAACGGAGTGTAAATTCGCCGTTTCCATTGGTTACTGTTCCCAATGATGTTTGGTTAATATAGACAGTTGCACCTGGTAATGGCTCTTTTGAAAACGAATCCAAAATACGCCCTCGAATGGTGCGGGCATTTTGTGCCTGTCCGATTATGACGAAGAAAACAAACAGGATAAAAAATAGTGATCTTAGTTTCACGCTGTACAATTAAAAATGCAGGCTCCCCTACTTTTATCAGGAAAGCCTGCAAGTTATAAATCTACTTAATAATAATTTTTTCAACTTTTAGCTCAGCATCTGTTTTTAGCTGAAGAACATACATTCCGGGCACAAGATTTAACTTGATCTGCTGGCTTTGTACAGTTCCGTTTGATACCAGACGTTGATTTAAATCGTAAACATTATAAACGATGTTATTTACATTTCCATCCACGTAAAGAATACCTCTTGTTGGATTTGGATAAATACGTAAATCTGCGTTAAGCGCTTCATTAACTGATGTCAATATCAACATCACGTTTTCTGCCAGGTCCTCATCAACCACCAGGCTTCCATCTGCAGCATTGTAACCGTTTAGGCTCACAGTGTAATCAGCAGAAGTTCCTGATACAACATCTGAGAAAACGGCAACACCATCTTCATTTACGCTAATACTCTCGCCGTTAAAAGTTACAACTGCCCCCCCCAGTGGATTGTTATTTTTATCAACTACGGTAATGGTTACGTCATAATATTGTACTTCAAATTCAATTTTTGCGGCATCAACCACAAAAAATTCTTCCCCTTCTGCATCGTCTCCGGTGTAGTACAATTTTGTTCCAACAACAACAAAATCTGCTGAATTTACCTCATCAGGATCGAGTTTAGTATTTAAAACATCTGCTACTTTCATAGTGTTGCCGGCGGCACCATCGCTAACCCAAAGTTTTGTGCCGGTACTATCGGCAGCTTCAAAAAACACCAACCCGTCAATACCAATAAATCCTTCGGGTTTTGCATCACCTTCGGTATTTATGTCTTTTAACAGTCTTCCATTGGTTCCGTTAAACACCCAAAGCTCTTCGCCTTTAACACTGTCAACTGCCGAGAAGTACAGTTTTCCACCACAAGCGTAAAGGTTATCAACTTCACCATCTTCTCCCGGATTAGGTTCGAATACCAACATGGTGCCTTCCGCTGTACCATCGGTAACAAAAAGCTGGTCGCCGGTACCGTTATCGGCCACAAAATAAACTTTGTCGTTCATTACAGTAAATTCTGCAGGATCGCCGTTGCCTGAACCAACATTAATATCTACCAGCATTGACGTTCCGGCAACGGAACCATCCGAAATCCAAAGCTCGTCGCCATCGGTTCCGTTATCGCCCTGAAATAATAATTTTCCGTTGAATAATATCGCCTGATTACCAGTATAACCATGGTTTGATGGATTAATATCAATAATCTCAACAGTTTCATCGGCTTTTAATATATGTAGTTCGTTTCTACCATTGTTAGCCTGAAAATAGGTAATATTATTGGCCTCATCAACAATAGGGTACGAAGGTGTGGCATAACCGCCACCATTCAGGTCAGTAATTTTTTCAGGAGCAGCGTCTCCATCAATTCTCCACCATTGTGTTGACGAACCATCGTTGGCCTGGAAATACAGCTTGTTATTAAAAACAAATAGTTGTTGAGGATTGGAGCCTTTGTTTTCCCCTTCCTGAATATCCATCACCATCATGGTGTTTTCAGGTGTTCCGTCAGTTACCCACAATTCTTTATCGTGGCCGGTTTTATCGCCATCGTTGGCATTAAAATATAATTTGCCATTGTACTCAATAAAGTTAGAAGGATCAGAGTTTGGAGAAGTATCCAAGGTATCCTGGTTGATATTTTTAAACAAGGCGGCAACACCGCCAGTTGTAATTCGGTATAGCTCGTCGCCAATATCGCCGCCCTCGTCAGCTTCGAAATAAATGTCGCCATTAAAAACATACGGGTTTGCAATACCCGCATCGCCGCTTTTGTTAAGATCTGTAGCCTGTTTCACATCGCTTAAAACGCTTGCTGCATTTACAACAAAAATATCATCACCATTGGCATCATCACCTGTAAAGTATAGGTTTGATCCAATAACAGCCACCTCTCCTAAGTTTATATCATCAGGATTTTCAGAAACGTAAAAATCACTAGCTACTGCCAGAGTATTCTCTTCAGTACCATCTGTTACCCAGAGTTTTGTTCCGGTACTGTCTGTTGCTTCGAAGAACAACAAGCCGTCAACCTCGATAAATCCTTCTGGTTTCGAGTCTCCAGCGGTATTTATATCTTTCAATACTTTTGCGTCACTTCCATCAAACACCCAAAGTTCTTCTCCTTTAGCCGTATCAACAGCCGAGAAATATAACTTTCCGTTATATGCAAACAGGTTATCTACTTCACCATCATCTCCTGGATTAGGTTCGAATACCAACATAGTGCCTTCCGCTGTACCATCGGTTACAAACAGCTGGTCGCCATTGCCGTTATCAGCAAAGAAATATACTTTATCACTCAAAATTGTAAAACCGGCAGGATCGCCGTTACCTGAACCAACATTAATATCTACCAGCATTGACGTTCCGGCAACAGTAGCATCTGAAGTCCAAAGCTCGTCACCATCGGTTCCGTTGTCGCCCTGAAATAATAATTTTCCGTTGAATAATATCGCCTGGCTTCCGGTATAGCCATGGTTTGATGGATTTATATCAATAATCTCAACCGTTTCGTCGGCTTTTAAAATGTGTAGTTCGTTTTTGCCATTGTTAGCCTGGAAATAGGTAATATTATTAGCCTCATCAACAATAGGATTCATTGGCGTTGCGAATCCTCCTCCATTTAAGTCGGTAATTTTTTCAGGCGCACCGTCTCCATCAATTCTCCACCATTGTGTTGACGAACCATCATTGGCCTGGAAATACAGCTTGTTGTTAAAAACAAATAGTTGTTGAGGATTGGAGCCTTTATTTTCACCTTCCTGGATATCCATCACCATCATGGTATTTTCAGGTGTTCCGTCTGTTACCCACAATTCTTTATCATGGCCGGTTTTATCACCATCGTTGGCATTAAAATATAATTTGCCATTGTATTCAATAAAGTTAGAAGGATCGGAAGATGGCGAAGTATCCAGCGTATCCTGATTAATATCTTTAAACAGAGCCACCGAACCATTGGCAGAAATGCGATAAAGCTCGTCGCTAAGATCGCCGCCCTCATCGGCTTCAAAATAAATGTCTCCGTTAAAAACAGCAAGTTTCCCAATTCCGCTGTCACCACTTTTGTTCAAATCGCTTACCTGTTTGATTTGAGCATTTAGAGCTGCACTCAAACCAAAAATCAGGCAAGATAGCACGTAGAATTTTTTCATAATCAGTAGTTTTTTTAAATTTATTATTCTTGTTCTTTTTTAGCAGTTTTATTGTTTTGCATTGATTTTGGCAGCTCAAACTCAAATGGATTTATAGTATTCTCTATAACTCCGTTATCGTAAGTTATCGTAAGCTGCTTTCTCATCATTAATTCAGCAATATATTCAGTTGTTGTTTCACTTTTCACATAATTCACAATTGCAACAGGGCCATCGGCCGTATAGCGTGTAAAAAGTGCAACAATGTGTTTATTATTGTTTTTTAGATGATTAGCAAGGAACGGCATAAACTGTGTATTGCGCTGGTATTTTGTAATTGGGAAAACCAATGCAGCCAATTGCTCACGCGAATACGAACTTCGGTTGTTGAACGTACGTTGAAATTTTGGAAATCCAATACTTTTTAGATATAACCCAGAGTAAACAGTATCGTTTACACTGATTTGCGATACAGTGTACAGGTCTTTACTTGAAAAACTTTCTTCGGGTGTTTTGTAAACCAAATCCGATCCTTCAATGGCATTTTTAATTGCTTCCGGGCTAACAATCGAATCGGTATAAAAACGCACTTTTACCGGATTGCCGTATACTGTTTCAAAACTATAAATACCACTTATCTCGCGGGCAAGGTTAGCCACAAAAACTACATCCAACTGATCGAAGAAGTTTTCGATGTACAGGTCAACTAGTCGAACTTCTGCTTCATTCTCTGGTATTCTAATATCAAAATGTTTGGGTTCGAATATGGCTTTCCGTACTTGTGGTGCTGTTAGTTTGGTGGTATCGTAATGAAGTACAACCGTGTGGTCGCGGATGTAAGTTTCGGCTCCCACAATGCCGGGAATATTTTTTACCTGATTAACAAAGCTGATGGAGCTTCCGTAGCATTTAACATTTTTAATGCCTGACATTTCGAAGGTAGAAGAACTTGCTATTTCTTCTTTCGAACCCCATTTCATATCAACTGTTGGGATACGAAGGTTAGTTCCAAAAATCAGCCCTATCATTATAAAGAATACGGTTATTAATATGGGAACCCATTTAAAACGCGTCGACCCATTCAATCCTATGGCATCTTCGTTATGCGGACAAATACCCATACATTCGGTACACAAGTTACAATCGGGGTGGTTCACCACTTTTTGTTGCGATACTTTTATGCCTTGTGGACAATTTTTATCGCATAATCCACAATCAATACATTTATCCTCATCGCGTGTAATCTTAAGTACCTGCAAGCCCGCTCTTTTTCTTAAACCAATTATTTCGAGAACATAGGCCAAAGCTGCTGATAAAATTAGTACGACAGTTAAACTGACTGTATGTTCGGCCTGATGGAAAAGTACGAGAATGATTACCAGCGCCACAAATACATAGAAATACTTAAAAGCATTTGAAATAGCACCAAGCGGACACAAGTACCTGCACCAAAACTGCTTGTAAAACAATGCTCCGAGAATTAAAAGTGTTATGGCAATTATGGCAAACCAGGTTGATACATCTTCGCCAAATAAACTGGCCGTTGCAAAAAACGGATCGAACTTCTTACAAAACAGATCATTGGTTTTGAGCGTAAAGTAAAAAGTAAAAAACAACAGTACATATTTTACCGACCGTAACACGATATCAACAATACCACCAGCCTCAAACTTTTTTATTTTAAAACGTTTCCCCAACTTGCCAACACCTTCCGAGAAAGTACCAACCGGACAAACGTATCCACAAAACAATTTTGAAACAACAATGGTACACAACACCAGTGCTGCTCCCATCATCACTTGCATGCCTTCCATTGAACAGGCCAATGCCCCGTTTACAAAATAAGTTGTTATGGCTTGAATTCCGCCAAACGGACAACATGCTTCAAAATCGAAAAAGGAGCTTTTAAAAAAGATTCCCCTGATCCAAAAAAATGCCAACACGGCAAACAATGTCCATTGCCCAACCTGACGTATGGTAAATTTCTTAAACATTAAAATTTATTTTTATTACAGATTAAAGATTAAAAACAGAAAAGAAAATCAGGGGGAATAATGAATCAGATTACAAAACAAGTGGTTTCAAAGTACGATTTAAAACCTTTTAATAATTGATATACAGATAGATAAGAAATACGGAAACCACGAAATTTTGGTGATGTAATTTTAAAGTAATTTCATGCAATTAACAATAATATGATACAAAACACGACAATTACATGAGGATTTGTTTGTTAAAGCACTCCAACCAAAAAGTATTTTTTAAACAATTCTGCAAAAAAAAATCCAATAAACTTTCAACTTTTCATTTAGGTTTTACGTCTAATTCAGTTCATTTATCATCTTGCGACAACTGTTTTAACCTACTTCTTGTAAGCGATATTGCTTGACCTAAATACTCCTTTGGAGCCACAGAATTACTTTTTTCTAGATATGGCAGCGCCGTTTTGTAATCCCCTTCGGCCTTTTTGATTTCCTCGGTGTATTTGTGAAAGTCAAGGCGAGTTGGCTCCGTTAAGCTTTTGTACTTCTTATTGGCTTTGTCGAAAACAGCAGAAGCCTTATTATAATACAACAGTCCTAACTGGCGGTTGGCCTTCTCATTATCCGGATGCTCTGCTAAAATATCCATCAGCACTTCAATACCCGCAGCATCTTGATTGGTATTAAGAAGAGCCACACCTTTAAAATAGAGCACAGTAACGTCATGTGGATTAAGTTCGAGTAGCTCTTCAGCAGTTTGCAAAGTTTCGGAGTATCTTTTATTATTGTAATAAAAGTACATTAGTTTTAAAGTGTATTTTTTAGCGAGTTCCGGTTTATCTTTTAATCCAACCAGAACCTTTTCTATGGTTTCCAGATCTTTATGCTTTTTAGCAAGATTTAACTGCTGCTCGATAACTGCTTGGTCAGCAAACCCATATTCAATAGCAATATTGTTGTATTTTATAATTGCTTTTTCATCCTGAAGCTCGTTTGCACACATACTGCAAATAGTGGCCGTCCATATAATTTTTAACGAATCGGTACTGCCTTGCTCAAAAGCTTTGTCATATATATATAAAGCTTTCTCTAAATTGCCTGAATTTACTTCTTCTTGTGCAGAATCACACAAGGTATTAAAAGTGTTTTGACTAAAAGTGGATAACCCAACGTAAATTAAAATACAAGTAAATACAATACGTCGGAGCTTCCTAACTATTATTAATTCCATATTAGACTGAATCATTTCACTTCAAATATATTTAAACTTTAAGAAATTGATTTCGTAGGAATGAAAATTCTATAAATTCTAGTCAGGTCTACATTTCAATCCTGAAATATATTTTATCCTATTTTATTTATAATACTTTTTTCTTGCCGTCAGGTGAATTGCTAAAAGAGAACTAAATATTAATCCATTTATGTATATTTGATTTAGAAAATTATTTGTTGAAAGAGAAGAGAGACTTTACCGAGAACAAAAATCATTGATTTCTGTAAAAAACTGATTTTAAGCGCATAAGAAAATACTAAATCGTCTTGTTCTGGGCACACAAAAAAACAAATGCAATAATCTAATAATGCGATTATTGCATTTATTGTTTTATGCAATAGTATTTGCCATTACGACGCTAATTTCTTTTTGGAAAGCATTATTAATATAGCACATAACCGGCAATAGAAAATAACTAATTGTTTTGTCTAATTCTCACATTCAATCAAAAGGAATATACCTGTTTGTGCTTTTAGCTTGTATGAAATTGTTTTTTTAGCTATCCCCAGGTATTCAGAGGTATAAACATTCAGAAGTTTTACATTTACAGAGAGTCCGAGTTCCTGCATTGCTATTTCAACATTCTTTGTTTTTATGGTATCGCGATTTAATAGTAAGACTGCCATGTTCCCATCCTTTAATTTTTTTGCCCAAACTTCTGTTTTGCCATCAACTTTAACACGTTTGCCTTGTTCAGCTGGATCTTGATTTATAGCTATTGCTAATTCATTTGTAATAATCGCTTTCTCTTCCGGAGTGATATTTCGCGGATCGTTTCCTAAAAACAGAGGCGACGACATTATACACCATAAGGCAAAATGCGATTTTTGCTCTTCGAGGCTTAGGCCGGGGTTGCCGGTTACCAACATATCCGGGTCGTTCTAATAACCTTTTCCCGCATATGGTGCAAGCGTATCATGAAAAACTGGCAAATACAACAAGAAGAAAAGGTAATATTAGTTCCATGGTAATAATTTTTACACAAAGGAACTACAAATCAGGCTTCGGGAATTTGTTAAAATTAACAGGTAATGGCATTATTTTACCCTTATTGCCCCTAACAAATACGAAAGCAGGTAGCTGTTATATACCTGTTTATGGGCTGAAAGCCCATCGAGAGATTTAAATAAAGCAACTTAAATTAATGCAAAGGAGAACGATTAATTAAACCGTCTGCTTTGGCAATAAGTATTCTATACCCTGCATTAAACCATCCAGTTCGGCTAAACCTTTTAGCCTTCCTATTAACGGATATCCGGGGTTGTGTTTGGCCTGGTAATCGTTTAACATCCGTATCCCATGGTCAGGACGCACGGGTATGCGTGTATTAACTTTGTCGTCCTTGTATCGGCGCTGTTGCTCCAAAAGAAGTTGAAATACCAGTCTGGCCATATTCTGACTGCCAACCAGGTGCCCCGATTCATAGAAGCTTCCATCTTCGAGGAGGTGTGTATTTCGTAAATGGACAAAATGGATACGTTCGCGCGTTTTTTCTATAATCTGCGACAAATCATTTTCCTTTCGGGCAGAAAGCGAACCGGCACAAAAAGTAATGCCGTTGTTGAGCGATTTATTGGCTTTAAACAGCCATTCGTAATCTTCCATCTGGCCAATTATGCGCGGTAATCCTAAAATAGGGAAAGGTGGATCGTCGGGATGAATTGCCATTTTTACACCAGCCTCTTCGGCTACCGGAATAATATCATCGAGAAATCTTTTCAGATTTTCGCGTAACTGATGCTTGTCAATGTCTTTATACCGATCAATAAATTCAAGAAATAATTTTTTAGGATCGGCAACAGAGCCATCAATTACCCCATCGATAAAACCTTGCGTTACCACAATAATATTGTAAGCCAGCTCTTCAGCTTCACTTTCCGACATGTTTTCGTAAACCTGCTTTGCCTGTTCAAGCAAATCGGCACTATAATCGTTGGATGCATTTTTACGTTTTAAAACAAATACATCAAAGGCTACAAAAGTTGGAAAATCAAAATACATCGATTCTCCGCCATTGGGTAATTTGTAATGCAAATCGGTTCGTGCCCAATCGAGTACGGGCATAAAGTTATAACAAATCGTATCTACACCACACTCGCCTAAATTTCGTACGGATTGCTGGTAATTTTTTATAAGGCGCTCGCGATCGGGCGAACAGATTTTAATCCCTTCGCTAACGGGTAAACTTTCCACAACACTCCAGCGCATGCCGTGACTTTCAATTTTGTGTTTAACCTTAAGTATTTCTTCTTTTGGCCACACCTCGCCATTGGGGATATGGTGCAAGGCGGTTATAACACCTTCAACTCCCATTTGCGCCAGTTCATTTAAACTAATGCCATCCTTCTCCCCAAACCATCGCCATGTTTTTTCTAATCCCATTTTGCTTTTTTACTAAAATTATACGCCACTAAACGAGCTAAAACCTCCGTCAACAGGCAAAATTACCCCGGTAATAAACGATGCTGCGTTTGAACATAAAAACTGCACCGCACCATTTAACTCTTTGATATCGCCAAAACGCCCCATTGGTGTACGCGCAATAACTTTTTTACTTCGTTCGGTATAGCTTCCATCCGGATTGATAAGCACATTTCGGTTTTGGTCGCCAATAAAAAATCCCGGTGCAATGGAATTTACACGTATTTTTTCGCTGAATTTTGTTGCCATTTCCATAGCCATCCATTGAGTGAAAATATTGATACCTGTTTTTGATACCGAGTAACCAAGCACACGTGAAATGGCAGAATAAGTAGCCATTGATGAAATAGTGATGATGCTTCCCTCGCCTTGTTTAGCCATAGCCTCGCCAAAAACAAGACTTGGAAAAACAGTACCATTCAAGTTCAAATCTGTCACTTTCTGAAAGTCGTCGATTTTCATATCAAAAACGGTTTGCTGCTCGCTAAGTGTTGCTCCGGGCATATTTCCTCCGGCTGCATTTATAAGGATATCAATTCGGCCCCATTTATCGAGTAACAAACGACGCGTTTCTTTTAGTGCGTCCATATCCAATACATTTGAAACAAATCCGAGTACTTCTCCACCAAGAGCTTGCAACTCTTTAACCCGGTTATCAACCTGTTCTTTTCGAATATCAAGAATAACCACTTTTACACCAGATTCTACCAAACTCTGAGCAATGCTTCCTCCCAATACACCGCCACCTCCTGTTACTACTGCTACTTTTCCTTCTAAGTCAAACATTTTATTAATTTTTTTTCAATTTTACTATCTACTTTTCCAGCTGTATTATCCATTCGCATCCAGAAACTTCAGGCTTCAAATTTCGAGCAAGCAAACCATAATCCTGAAGAAAATAGAAGTTATGCAGTCCGATAACAAGCTGATTTACAATGCGGCAAATATAGAACACTTTCACTTTTACAAACAATACCATATTTGCACGATATTGTATTTTTTTAACATTACTTTTGTGAATGGGAAGGCATGAAAATTAAAGTTACTCCTGTACAAAATTGGAGTAACTTTAACTTTAAATTTTATGTGCCAAAGCACTTTTATCCTTTCTACTCGTCTCGCCCTTCAATGGTAATTATTTTTCCATTTTCATCATATTCAAGCTCCACAACTTTCATGCTGCGTAACCAGGTTTTTCCACCCGATGGCACACTATCATGATGAAACAAATACCATTTTTCTTTAAACTCTACAATCGAATGATGAGTCGTCCAGCCAACCACAGGCGTTAAAATAACTCCCTGGTACGTAAAAGGGCCGTAAGGATTGTCGCCAATGGCATAGCACAATTTGTGCGTATTTCCGGTTGAATACGAGAAATAATATTTGCCCTTGTATTTATGCATCCACGAGGCTTCGAAGAACCGACGGTCGTGGTCTCCTGCTTTTAACTCCTCGCCATTTTCGTCGAGAATAACCAACGCTTTTGGCTCCTCACCAAACTCCAGCATATCCTCGCGAAGTTTTACAACCCTTGCAGGCAGAGCCGGTTCGTCGTCGGCCGGCTCTTGACCACTTTCAATGGCTTTGTTGTTGCGATAACGTTGCAACTGTCCGCCCCACAATCCACCGAAGTACATGTAATGACTTCCATCTTCATCCTCAAAAACACAAGGGTCAATTGAGTAGCTTCCTTTTATTGGAGCCTCTTGTGGCACAAAAGGTCCTTCGGGTTTATCGCTAATAGCAACCCCAATCCGGAAAATATCGGTTTTGTCTTTCAACGGAAAGTAAAGGTAGTACTTGCCGTTTTTACAAGCACAATCGCTGTCCCACAACTGGCGGCCTGCCCACGGAATATCCTTCACATCCAGCACATTTCCATGGTCGGTAACCTCTCCATCAATATCTTCCATTGAAAAAACATGGTAATCGCGCATATCAAAATGGTCGCCATTGTCATTTTCGGGTATTCCAGACTCCACATCGTGCGATGGGTAAATAAAAAGCTTATCGTTAAATACGTGCACTGCCGGGTCGGCAGTATATAAATAGTCTACTAAGTAGCGTTTTTTCTTCATAATAAAATGTGTTAAATACCTTATCCACAGGCGAAAACCAGTTATTGATTAACACCTGTGGTAAGATACCTGTCCTTTTTTACCGATATCTTCTATTTCTTAACCTCATCAATAATCCTGGCAACCACCGGTTTGGCCTGATATTCCCTATCAAATAACAAAGGATAATCAGTGCGACCTCTTACTGGCCAGTCGTTTTTCCACGATTGACCATCGTAAACACCCCAAAGTGTTACGCGGGTAATATCGTTTTGGTATTTGTGGAATAAACGGAAAAAATCAAGGTAGCGCTCTTCGTATTTTGTATTTACCTCGTCAGGTAATCCTTCGGTATATGGATTTAGTTTTTGCTGGTACTCAAAACTGGCCGACACCTCTGCCCCCACATTGTTATCGGGCATTGGTAATACGCTCAAATCCAACTCGGTAATCATTACTTTTACACCAAGTCCGATGTACGCTTTCAAACTGCTTTCAAAATCTTCCAGTTTTGGGTAGTCCATTCCAATGTGGGTTTGCATTCCAATTCCATCAATCCGCACACCTTCTTCCTGAAGTTTTTTAACCATGGCCACAACACCTTGTCGTTTGCCGGCTTTATGCATCGAATAATCGTTGTAATACAACTCGGCTTCGGGGTCGGCTTCGTGGGCAAACTGGAAAGCCAGTTTTATAAAATCTTCGCCAATTATCTGGTAGAATTTACTGTTTCGGTACGAGCCATCATCCAGCACAGCTTCGTTAACCACATCCCAGCCTTTTACCCGGCCTTTGTAGCGGCCAACAACGGTGTAAATATGGTTTTTCATGCGCTCAATCATCACTTCACGCGAAACATCATTTCCCTCCTCATCGGTAAAAAACCACTTTGGCACCTGCGAGTGCCAAACCAAAGTATGGCCGGTAATAAACATGTTATTTTCTTCGCCAAACGCTACAAATTTATCGGCCAGCGAAAAGGTAAACTTTCCTTCTTCCGCCTGCAGACGTTCGCTTTTCATGCAATTTTCGGCAACAATGGCGTTAAATTGTTCTTTTACCACCCGCATGGCCTCGGGGTCTTGCCCCATTAGTTGTTTGGCATTTAGGGCCGTACCAATGTAAAACTGCTCAGCAAAAGCATCTTTCAACACTATGGACTGTTCTGTTTTTGTTTCAGTTGCACACGAAAAAATTACTGCTGCAACCGCAAGTATTAAAAAGTATTTTCTTAAATTCTTCATTTTATTTTTTTTTAGTTTACATTCTTCTTATTAACAGTTCTTCCTGAATTTGAACTTCTTTCTTTTTATTTATTTCATAAAAAAACAGAAGTGCCACACCAATTAAAAACGGAATTGAAGGGTAAATACTTACCAGCATTTTGGCTCCTTGCGCCACGCTTTCAGGTTGCACAATTACCGCTTCGGCATCGGTGGCATCAACAGGTATGTACCCGTACAGGCCAAGTACCCAGGTAACAATAGCTCCACCAATGGCAAGTCCTCCTTTTAGACCAACCATCATGGCCGAAAAAATAATGGCTGTAGCCCGTCGGTTATTCTTCCACTCCGAGTAATCGGCTACATCGGCGATCATAGCCCAAAGAATAGGTGTTGTAACACCGTAAAAAAACATGTGCAAGGCCTGTGCTAAAAACATTAAGCGCACATCTTTCGGATTGTAAAAGAAAAAGGAAATAATAAACAAGGTGGCAATAAACAAGGTGGAACCAAATACATCGCGTTTTCCGAATTTGTTAGCCAGTTTACTCGACACCGCAATACCAATCATTGAGAAAATGATACCACCGGCATTAAATAAACCAAAACCTGCCGAAGCAATATCTGATTCAAAAAAGTTCAGCCCTATTGCCGAAAGCGAATCCAGAACAGGCTGAAG
The DNA here is from genome assembly GCF_913063105.1 of uncultured Draconibacterium sp. GTDB lineage: Bacteria > Bacteroidota > Bacteroidia > Bacteroidales > Prolixibacteraceae > Draconibacterium. The sequence goes on from NZ_CAJXYQ010000012.1 coordinate 29,408, forward strand.
AGCACTTTTCAATTCGGCTTCGTCAACATAGTTATTAAAGTAATATACGTAAGAACCACCTTTCATTGCCAGTGTTACAAAAATCAGAACGGTTAGTGTTAGCATTATTATCCAGGGTTTGTTTTTAAACAAATCGCCCAGGTCTTCTTTTAAGGTTGACTTTTGTTCGGAACTCGGAACAACGCGTTCCTTTGTGGTTAAAAAAGTAATCAGCAGCAAAACGGTACCAATGATGGCCATCCATGTCATTACCGACTCAATTCCGGCTGCTTTATCGCCTTTACCCACATGTAAGATAATGGGCAGCATAAACACCTGAACAAAAAACTGCGCAAACATAACCGCCGCAAAACGATACGACGATAAACTGTTACGCTCCGACATATCGCCTGTTATCACACCACTTAATGCCGAATAAGGCAGGTTACTGGCTGCGTAGGCAAGCAGCAACAAAGCGTAGGTTGCAGCGGCATAAATCAGTTTTCCTTTGTACGAAAAATTTGGTGTTGTAAAAGCCAGTATAGCAATTACTCCCAGGGGAATAGCTGTAAATAAAATCCAGGGGCGAAATTTTCCCCAGCGCGAATTGGTTCGGTCGGCCAAAGCGCCAATTATTGGATTAAATGATACCGCAGCCACCAGGCCGGCCACCAGCATAATTACCGATGCATGGTCGTTTTTCAAGCCATAAATATCGGTATAAAAAAAGGCAAGAAAAGTTACCAGTGTTTGAAAAACAAGGTTGGCAGCCAGGTCTCCGAGGCTATAACCTATTTTTTCGAGAACCGATACTTTCTGTGATTTCGTGTTCATTTTATTTTGAATTATTGGTTTTTACTATTTTTCGGTTGTAAATGGCGAAGCGGGTAAGCCGGCCTTGTTTTTTAGGTTTGCATACTCCGGATTATCTTCCCAGCCATACCTCACCTCTTTGGGCTGAAGCACTTTATCGCTCCACACTTTTACCGTGTTTTTGCTTAACACTACTGCTTTTGCCCAAACAAAACTGCCATCATCACCGGCTATCTGAAATCCTTCGAGCAGGTTATTGGCAAACAAACCCTCTCCCACTGATGAAAAGCTTAGTACAATGGCGCCGTTTTGTATTTCCATACTTCTGTACAATGGTCCGGAGCTAACTACTTCCTGATTTCCATAAGCCACCCGTTGTGCTTCGAGCGCCAGGCGATTTGCCACTTCTTTTTTATTTAAGGGATGAATATCGTTCCACTCGCCCAAATCAAAAGCCACTGCCATTCCGGTATTGGGTAACTCCAATACACGGCGTTGTGCATCACGTACTTGGGCCCAACCGCTTTCGCCTGGTTGTTTTTTAGGAAGCCCCAAATTGGCCAACTGCACATATAAAAACGGCAATTCGGGCTGGTTCAACTGTGTTCTCCAGTCCAGTATCAAATCTTTGAAAAGGTGGGCATACTCATTGGGGCGCCCGGTGTTCGACTCGCCCTGATACCAGATAACACCTTTGACTGACTGGTTTTTTATAGGACTGATTAAAGAATTAAAAAGCCCGCCCGGACGAAACGAAAGACTTCCACTTGATTTGGGTGGATTTAGCTCGGCCCCAATGTGATAGTGCCAGTCGCCGGTAATATCGATAACTTTGTTACCAACACGCACTTCGTAGGGTTTTTCTTCCACAAAACCACCTCTTCCGCCCTGGTTAAATACGCGAACCATTATCTTGTTTGTTCCGGCCTTAAGAACACCTTCAGGAATGGTATAAATGCGCGGTGGATATTGATAAGTAATATTCCCCACGAAAGTTCCGTTTACAAAGGCCGAGTCGCTGTTAATGATACGTCCCAAGCGCAAAATCGCTTCTTCACCAGCCAGGGATTCGTCGAGTTGAAACTCCTTACAAAACCAAATTGAACCGTTGCTAATATCTACTCCTTTATCATTCCAGTAACCGGGTAAAGAAATCTGTGGCCACCTGGAAACATCAACATCGTTTTTCGACCATTTTCCTACGCCCGGGTCGTTTTTATTTACTTCGTGCCACCAATTGTAGGCTTTATCGGCATCGCTTCGTTTTTCATTTTCGGCATCGATTTCGGCTTTGCACTCCAGCCATTCGTTTAAAAATGGCCTTGCTTTTTCGTTGCTTAACCAGGCCTCGGCCGGCGAACCGCCTATTGCAGTGCTTATAATCCCAACCGGAACCTTTTCTTGTTCGTGAATTTTACTGGCAAAAAACCAGGCAACAGCCGAAAATCCCATCACATTTTCCGGGCTTGCGGGCAGCCATTTTCCATCGGGATAATCGCTTTTTGCATCTTCGGCATTTTCGCGGGTTGATGAACGAAAAAAGCGAATATCCGAATTATTTATCCGGCTTATTTCATTGGCATATAAATCGGTAACGCGACTTAACCAAAGTTCCATGTTTGACTGACCCGAGGCAAGCCATACATCGCCAACCAAAATATTGTTGAGTTCAATATCATTAATTTTCATTGAATACGGACCACCGGCAGCCATTGCGTTTAGCTCAAGCTGCCAGTTTCCGTTCCTGTCCGCCCTGGTTTTATATTGTTTATTTAAGAATTCTATTTCAACATTTTCTTCGGCATCGGCCCAGCCCCAGATACAAATGGTTTCGTTGCGCTGCAGCACCATGCCGTTGCTTACCAAACGAGGCAATTTTACTGCTGCATTTAAGGTGCCGCAAAACAACACCAACAGCAATACAACGATGCTATTTAATAGTATCCTATTGTTCTTCATTTTTTACAATTTTACTTGTTCACTTTGCGGTGGTCCAAGATAACTCGGCTTTAAACCTCCGGTATCAATTAAAATTTTCTGTAAAACAATTCCTGGTTCCAGTACCCGAATTCGTAGGCGATGCACACCTGCTTTATCGATATTGTGTGTTGTTTTTGTGGTAATAATCCTATTGGCTTGCCATGGGCCTAACTCACCGCGGTACGCTTCGTTAAAATTCACAATTTGCTCTGCATCACCATCAAACGAAATGGCATACCGTAATCCCTTGTTAGCATTAAAGTTCAGGGTTGGCGAAACAAGTACACTCACTTCAACATCTCCGGTTGACTCAAATTCCACAGCATATTCCAGGTATACCTCGTCTTTTTTATTTGGATAAGCATTTTGCGGAAAGGTTGTTATCCCCGATTCTGTTTTTCCGAGGTCGGTTATCTCTTTCCATTTAATTGTTTCGCTTGTGCCGCTTTGCTGATAGTTAGCTGCTTCTATTGACACATAACCGTCAGCCTCTTTAAACGCAAGCTTTTCAGCAGAAACCTTTTCTTCTTTCACCCGAATAACTTTGGGCATCATATTTTTTCGCGGGTTGTTCCACGATTTGTAACCGATTTTTGTCTGATCCATCATGTGGTTCCATTTTCCACCTGAAATTTGTGTATTGTAATGCACCGTTAAAAGCGAATCGCGTTTAAAACAGGCTTTCGCCTCGTTGGCCCAGTAGTTGGCTTCCGGATTATTTTCAGCTGCCAGGTGATGATTTTTGGCCACGGCATAATACATTTCATACAAATTGGCACTGGCATTTGTTGGAAACAGCACCAATTGGTCAAAAGCATCTTTGTAGGCATTGGGTATAAAATTATACAAACGTAATGCATCAAAAGCCAGGTCGCGATAATCGTTGCGCACCCGTTCGTATTCGTTGTAATTTTCGAGACTGTAGGTATTTTCGTCGAGCAACTCGGGTGTTACCCGGTGATTGTACTTGGTGTAGAGGTTTATAATTCTTGCCGCCTCTCGGGCATATTCTTCGGCAAACAATTCGGCACACCAATCAACGGTATAGTCAAATAAGTTATCGGCATTAAAAGCTTCCGGGTCCCAGGCCATATCCAGGAAAAAACTGGTCGGAAACTCCATTGGCTTCAGATCGCCCACATTTAACACCCAAATACGGTCTACCCCATGCTCCCAGGTCAGGTTCATCTGTTCCCAAATCCGCTGAATCTGGCTTACGTTAATCCATCGGTAACTTCGTGGGCCGCCAACATAATCAACATGGTAATACATTCCGTAACCACCTTTATGAACCGGGGCATCAATAGCCGGAAGTTTTCGTACGTTGCCCCAGTTATCGTCGCACAACAACAAGGTTACATCATCCGGCACCCGCATTCCTTTGTCGTAATAATCCTGCACTTCTTTGTAAAGGGCCCAAACCTGAGGTGTTTCTTCAGGGCTTTTTCCGGTAACCTGCTCAATTATTTCGCGCTGGTCGTTTACAATGCCTTCCAGCAAAGCAATGTTTGTTCCTTCTTCCATCGCTTTATCGCCATCGCCACGCATACCCACTGTTACAATGGTTTCGTAATCTTTGTTACGTTCCATTCCTTTCTCCCAAAAATCAGCAAGTACCTTTTTGTTTTTTGTATAATCCCAGGGTCCAGAACCGTATCGGCTCCATTCGGCCTGTGCACGCCCCATGGGTTCGTGGTGCGAAGTACTTATTACAACACCCAGCTTATCAGCCAAAACTCCATTCTCAGGGTCGTCGTCGAAAAAGGCTTTACCCCACATTGCCGGCCACAAAAAGTTGCCTCGCTGGCGAAGTATTAGCTCAAAAACATGGGAATAGAACCTGGAATTAAATCCATCAAAATTTTCGCGCACCCAGCCGCCAAGTGCCGGTTCTTCATCGTTTAGGAAAATTCCACGGTATTTTACCGCAGGGCTTTTTGTTATTTTTCGTTCGGGATTTACCAAAATGGTTTCCTGTGTTTTTACAGGCACATCGGCCCAGAAATACCAAGGTGAAACACCCATTTCGCGCGATAAATTCAACATGGCGTAAATGGTTCCGCGTTTATCGCTTCCGGCCAATACCAATGCTTTCTCTACCCCGGGAAAAGGATTTTCAATTACTTCGGTGAGGCTTCTTTCCCATTGTCCTTCAATTTCCGAAACATCGAGCAAACCATCAGCAACCAATTTATCAAGTAATTCGCTGTTACCGATTGTTCCTACCAGAACAATTTGCGTGTGCTCCTGGTAATCCTGTTCGTAAATTTCAGGTTGCGTGCCACACACCATTTTAACATCGTTAACAAACCATTCTGCAACCATTTTTACACCATCGAAATCGTTATTACTTATGACTACCGGTGTTGCAAAATTCTCGCTGGCAAGCACAAAATTATGCTCGTTTTTCACAAATGAAGGTATAACATTATCGCAACGCTTACCTGCAAATGCCAGGGTTACAAAAGCAGTTAATATGCCTACTCCAAATAAAATTCTCTTCCCTAAACTGATTTGATTCATGATTTGATTCTTGATTTTCTAATTTATTTTTTCAGCTGATTGGTTTTTAAGTTCTGTTTTTGGAAAAACCGGATTGTTGCTGCCCCACCAGGCTGTCCATTTTTTATAATCTACATTTGGGTATGGATGTATTTCAGCAACAGTATTAACTTCGGTATTGCCCAAAAGAAACTTTTCAATAAAGGCCTCAACTTCCGGGTATTGCTCTTCGGGCAACCTACAATGCGGATGTCCGGCTACAATTGAAAAGCCAAAGCGGTCTTTTATTCCAAAGGTTTCCCACACGCGTTGCGCTGCTCTGCATGAAACATACCCCGATTCTTCGGCCAACCATTCGTAATCCGGATTTCCTAAAACCAGAAGAGCACGCGGTGCAACCATTGCCATTAACTCATGATGGTCGTAAGGTAATTTTTCAACTGATTTTGAAAATTTAAAAAGGTTTTCGGTAAACCATAAATGGCTTGTTCGTCCTAATGTTTCAACATTGCCTAGAGTTTCGGAAACCCGCCAGGCTGCTGCACCACCACCGCCCGATTCTTGTGCAATGGTAAGGGCAATTCGCTGGTCGAAAGCTCCGCCAAAAAGTGCCATTTTTCCGGCAAACGAACAGCCTGTAATGGCCAGGTGTTGCAAATCAATTGGCACTTCGTCGGCAACCAGTTCGCGGCCGTCAATTAATCGGCTAATTCCCCACGACCACGCACTGTATGCCCCCATAAAAGTTAATTCGGGATAGAGCTTATTTATTGGCTCCTGTCCACGTTTTTGCTCCCAGGCCATTACGTCCCAAAACTGAAAAGGCACCTGCGCAATCTGGCGTTCAGAGAAAAGTTTTTCGGGCAAACTGCCTGAGCCTTTTCCAATGCCAATAACTGCCGGAAATGGCCCTTCTCCTTCGGGCAAAATAATATGTGAAACCAGTTTCAGGCTCTGCCCGTTACGGGTTATGGTAATGGTTAAGGAATCGCCGGTATAAATCGCATCAATCGAGTCAGGGCGCGATGGTTTTGGACCAATTTCGTAATATTGAATTTCTGCACCGATTTCTGCCCGTCTTCGGCTCCAGTCTGCAAATTTCTCTGATCGGCCTTGCCCGTTCGACCAGGCAAACGGGTCGGTTAAAGGCGCTACAATTTTTAAGTCTGCAGTATCCGTTGCAACCTCTTCGGGCGCAACACTTTTTGTGCATTCTACTGAATAAACCAGCGGAATTTCTTGTTTGCAGGCATTTAGCAACATTAGCGTAAACACGGCAAGCAAAAGCAGACTTAGTTTGTTATGCATTGTTTAGTTTTTTAGGTTGACATTTATTTACTAACAATTTCCAGCTGTGCCGTTTCCAAACCTTCTGATTTGGCCGTAAGAATAATTTTTCCGGGCTGGCCTTTTTGAGTTCTGACAATAGCCAGCGCCATGCCATTAAAAGCTTTCCGTTGTAACGAAGTAAAAGAAGTCATGCAGGTTTGGTCGCCATTATCGGTGGCCACTATTTCTGCAGGCCCCGAGATTTCAAAATCAATTCTATTCATTGATTTCGGAACCATTAGTCCTTCTTCATCACACACTTTTACGGTTACAAATGCCAAATCATTACCGTTGGCAGTAATTATTTCACGGTCGGCTGATGCTGTTAACTTCCTTGCTTCGCCCGTTGTTCTAATTTCTTCTTCGGCCCAAACTTTGCCGTTTTTATAAGTCACCACTTTTAAGGTTCCGGGTTGGTAAAGCACATCATCCCATCGTAAGCGGTATTCATACTCGCCTTTTTTCTTTTTACCCAACGATTTGCCATTTAAAAACAACTCGGCTTCATCGCCCGAAGTAAACACATGAACCGGTGTGATTTTACCCTCGCGCCTGGGCCAGTTCCAATGCGGAAGAATGTGCGCCATTGGGAAATCGGGGCGCCAACGTGCCTGGTACAAAAAGAAGCGGTCTTTTTTAAAGCCGGCCAAATCAATAATTCCGTTGTAGCAACTGCGTGCGTTGTAGTAAGGCGTTGGTTCGCCCAGGTAGTCGAAACCGGTCCAAACAAACTCGCCGGCAACAAACGGGTGTGTATCAAGTGCTTTAAAAACGCGGTCGGGGCTTGAGCCAAAATCCACGCAATACAGTTCGTAGGAACTTACATGGCTGAGTTCGGAGTTACCCCCTTGTCCGTCGCGGGTTGGCGAACTGATTTCGGGAGTTACAGGGAAGGTATAAAAACCACGGCTGCTAAAAACCGAAGCTGTTTCGGTACTTAAAATCACTTTATCGGGAAACTGTTTATGAAAAGCATCGTAAGACGGTGCAGTGCGAATGCGGTCGGTTCCTTCAAATTGCGGCTCCCAACGAATGCCTTCTCCCTGGTAATTTAAGCCAATTACATCGGGCACTTTGGGCAATTCCATATCGTGCTTGGCAAAATTCATGGCCACAACTGTTGGTCGCGTGGTGTCTTCTTCTTTTACAATATCGTATAAACGCTGGCCAACAGCCGCACCTTCGGCTCCGGTGTATTGTTCGCCTACTTCGTTACCAAAACTCCACATTATAATTGAGGGATGATTTCTGTCGCGACGTATAAACGAACGGGCATCAGCTTCCGACCACTCGGGAAAAATCAGGTGAAAGTCGTGAGCTGTTTTTTTCCTTTCCCACGAATCAAAAATCTCATCCATCACCAAAAAGCCCATGCTATCGGTTAATTCGAGCAATTCGGGAGCCGGTGGATTGTGTGCCATTCGAACGGCATTGCAGCCCATTTCTTTAAGTATTTCCAGTTGACGCTCGGCAGCGCGTTTGTTAAATGCAGCTCCCAAAGCACCTAAATCGTGGTGGTTATTTACTCCCTGTATTTTTATTAACTCGCCATTTACCAACACTCCCCGGTTTGGGTCAAACTCCAACGAACGAATGCCAAAGCGTGTTTCGTATTCATCAATCAGTTTTCCGTTTTTATACAGTTGAGTTATTGCCACATAAAGGTTTGGGGTTTGTGTTGGAAAAGGCCCCCAAAGTTTTGGATTATCCAGCTGAACCTCGCTAATGACTTCGGCTTTTTGACCTGCTGCAATTGAAATTTCCTGTTTTTCAAAAACCTTATTCGGTGTTGAACTTCTCACTCCCTGGGCACTTAATGCATAAACAGCTGTTTCTATTTCAACCGTTTCACCCTCTTTACAATCATTTTTAACTGTTGTTTTTAAGCGTACTGTAGCAGCTTCTTCTGAAACTTTTGGCGTGGTAATAAAAGTTCCCCACTGGGCAACATGTACTTTGTTGGTTTTTATCAACCAAACATTCCGATACAGTCCACCGCCCGGATACCAGCGAGCCGAATGATTTGGATTATCCAAACGAATAGCCAACTGATTATCGGCACCTGGCTTAAGGTATGGTGTAAGGTCGAGTTGATAGCTGTTGTAGCCATAAGGCCAGCCACCAACCAAGTGCCCGTTTAGCCAAACCATTGAGTACGACATGGCTCCATCAATCTGCAGGTAGATGGCCTTATCCAGATCTTCGGTTGCCATATTCAGTTTTCGGCGATACCAGGCTACTCCGTTACTGGGCAAACGCCCCATTCCACCGCCAACTTCCGAGTCCCAGCCTTTCTGAAAAGGACCAGCAATAGCCCAGTCGTGCGGCAGGTTTATACTTTCCCATGCACTATCGTCGAAACCACCCTGAACAAATGGGAAGTTGGCTCCGGGCTTGCCTTCCGGCCGTACATAATGATTTTTGGGGTTATTGATAAAACCGTTTGCAGTTGGTAGAATCCAGGGCTTTAATACTTCCTGGCTGGCAGACACATCAACTGCTTCAGTAGGTTTTGCGTCAGCAACCCGTAACTCCTGGTTATTTTTTAAGTCAGGACGAACATCATAAATCAACTCATCGGCCTCGCCAACGTTTTCGTACTTGTAAAACTTCCAACCTTCGTTTATGGATAGTTTTTGGCGAACTATTTGAGTTTTTTTTTCAGAACTGCATGAGAATTGAGCCAATCCGGCAAGCACAATTAAATAAATTGCTCCCAACCGGCTTATCTGAGCTTTATATGATGTAGTTGTCATTTGTAAATCTTTATTAAACTATCTTTTATTTTTTTCTCGAATCGATTTCTCAATTTTGACTAATTCTGAAAAAATCGAAATCGACATAACCTCCTATATTCTTTGTGGCGTGGTTAAAAAGTCCGAATCGGTAACCCATAAAATGTGGCATTGTATACGACATTTTTAATTGGTTGCCAATTCTTTTCCAATTTTCGCCATCCAGGCTGTAATAAAAATCAGCCAAGTCAGTGCAATCCGTAAAATTGCAATATGCTTTTAAATAAATAGTATTCAGTTTCAGTGGAACACACTCAACAATCTCTTCTTCTTCGTTACCGGCATTAATCATTACTACCTTTCTGACTCCTTTTTCGCACTTTACACCCACCAAACCATATTTTTTCTGGAGCAAGACAAGCCCCGCCAAATCGCCATCTTTCATATTGGTAACATCAAGGCATACCGAGCCTGTACATTCGGGGCCGATGGTGCGTTGAGTTAAGGTATTTCTGGTTTGGGTTAATTGGTTGTCAATTCTATTGGTTGTAAGACGTAGATAGCCTTTTCGCTGGCGTACCGACCAATTTTCGTTCACCGGATTATGATTCCATTGCCAAACCAGCGGCAGGTCGCGTTCATTTTCTTTTCGTTCAAATTCATCTGATGCCACAATTCCGGGAATTAATCCATTACCGGCGGGTAAATCGAGTACGTGGGGTACTTTTCCGTTTTCTCCGATTACCGGCCAATCGTTCTCCCATTTTACCGGCGCGAGGTATGGAATTCTACCCACCGAACCATAATCGCGAAACAGATATGCAAACCAGTTACCATCGGGAGTATCAATAAGTCCGCCCTGAGCGACACCTCTGTCTTGCAAAGCTATGCGCCCCACATATGGTCCCGTAATTTTATCGGCCCGGTAAATTAGCACTGTTCGCATGCCGTTGCGTGGCCAAACAATGTTAAACAGATAATATTTTCCGTTATGCTTAAAAAGTTGAGAGCCTTCGGCACGAACATAAACCTCGTTTCCAACCAGGGCGCTGGCATTTTCAATCAGTACCTTTTCGGTTTCTTTTTTAATTCCTGAAAAGTCGCTTTGTAGTTCAGTAATCATTAATTTTCCCGCCCCCCAAATCATATATGTTTTTCCGTTATCGTCGAAAAACAAGGTATGGTCGTGATAAGCAGGTTGAAATTTCTTTAGATCCCATGAACCGTTTTCAATGTTTTTGGTAGAAAAAATATAGGTTGTTCCGGTTGTTCCGGCAAAGGTTGATACATAAAAGGTGTTGTTATGATGCCTAATGCAGCTTGCCCACGAACCTCGTCCGTAAGCATTTTCACCATTCACTAAATTTAATGGATTAACATTGGCCAATGTATCGTATGCGTAATTTACCAGGTTCCAGTTAACCAAATCATTTGATTTCATTATTGGCACCCCAGGACTCATGTGCATTGTTGTGCTGCTCATGTAATACACATCATCAACCCGAACAATAGAAATGTCGGGGATATCGGCAAATATTATGGGATTACGAGCTTGATTTGGCTGTGCTTTGCAAACTAAACCAGGTGCGGAAATAAAAAATATTAACACGTACAACAAAATCCTTTTTGTTGCCAGTACTGCATAACGCAATGTGGCGAAATTACCAATACCTTTTTGTGCTGACCTGTTCAACATTTTTGTTTAGTTTGATTTTGCTTTTCTGCTGTAGCTTATAAGGTACGAATGTATTAAACGCCCTCCTACATTATTTTCAAATTTAGATATAGGTTTTATAAAATAAAGTATACCGTTGTGGCTTTTATGCTACACGCTATTTACTGTCAACTCCTGCTATCCTTGATTAGTCTGGGTTCTTTTCAAATTGCCAATAATCAAAATTAAAAAGCTGCTGAGCACTGTCGCCTTTAAACTTAAAATAAACATCGTGTATGCCACTTGTTTCTGTTAAAACTGTTGTTTCCTTTTTCCAAACATCTAAACCTCCGGTGTAGGGAACAACAAGTGTTCCTATTACTGCTCCGTTTTCTTCATCCAAACGTATTTCAATTTCGCCACCTTTGGGCTCACCATTTATTAAACCGCTGGCTACATTGGCTGTGAATGAATGAGCTCCATCGCCAAAATCAACACCTTTAACTTTTATCCAATCTCCGTTTCCGATAGCGGTAAGGTGCAATCCTCCGTTTAGGTTAACTGCAGTTTTTATCCCCTTCTGTTCATTTATAGTTTCGGCATCAACGCGTTGAAATGGGTTTAAATGCATCAATTGTTGAACGCCATCAACGGTATTTACCATGGTTTCTATGCTTCCATCTTCGTTATGAAAAATGGCGTCTAAGCAAAGGTTTCTTCTGTAGCCAGAAGGTATTCCATTATTTTTTGCAACAACACGATTGTGGTAGGCCTGGTACCAATTCCCACCGAGTTGAAATATAGCATGATGATTGTTATTGTTGTTATCGGGTGGTTGATTCGACACTACTCCGCCGTAGGTAAATCCATCAACCGGAGAGTCGCCAACCATATAATCAATGCGCATTCCGTTGCGGGGATTGGTTGAATAGGAGAAATAATATTTGCCCTCGTATTTGTGCATCCACGAAGCTTCGAAGAAATAAGGCACTTTAAACGAAGTAGCTTTACCATCAACACTAATCATGTCGTCGTTAAGTTTAATAACGCGCATATTATTTTCCCCATTTCCGCCAAAATACATATAGGCCTGCCCGTCATCATCAATAAATGTCATCGGGTCGAACAACCACATGTGTTCGGCGGGCATAACTCCCGGGGTTTCAGATGTTACCAGCTTGCCATCAATTGCATCTGTAAACGGGCCGGTTGGACTATCGGCAATTGCAACACCAATACCGTTTCCTCCATTACCAAAGTAGAGATAAAATTTTCCGTTGCGCTCAACCGGCGATGGCGCCCAGCTTTTTATAGCCCAAGTGGCATCTTGTGGCACCTGAAATACTTTTCCGTGGTCGGTCCAGTTTTTCAAATCGCTGCTTGAAACGCATACAATTGAACTCATTTTGTAGCCACCTTCATAGGGATTTTGATTATCGTTTGAACAATACAAGTAAACGCGTCCATTGTATACCAATGCTCCCGGATCGGCAAGGTATCGATGAGACACAATGGGGTTGTCGGCATTTACAATATTTTCAAAACCAACAAGTAATAATAGACTAATGATTAAAAATCTTCTAAACATAATGGTATTTTTAGTTGGTGTTTTAATTCTTCCTTTTAGTCAAAAATTAAGTCTTAGGTAACCACCTCTGTGGTTACTCTAAGACTTCAACTAACTAACTAACTATTAATCTATCAAACTAAACCTCTATTCAGGATATGGTGTGATATCAAAATTCTTTATTTTACGACACTAAAAGTATATTTTATCTCCTGTCGGGGCTTTCAATTTTAGCTATTTGATTTTTAATTTCAGACACACTAAAAAATAGCACATTTTCAGCTGAAATACAGGCATTTACAACGACTCAGTTTTCATAAATATACAATTACAGTCCATTTTACAAAGAAGCTACCAGCCCTAATAGCCATTTTTTTTAGAATAAAGTAAAAAGATATTGCTGGAGTTATTCATCAAGCAGTTCGCTGGCTAACCACAACAGTGGCGCCTGTCCGTGCAGATCTCCTGTAACTCTTGGCCGGTTAAAGTAATAGTCAATTTCAGTACTTTGCCCGGTTCCAACACAAACTTCTCGTACTTTGCCATCCGGGTTTAAGTAGTTTTGCAGGCCATTCCACGCCTTAACACAGGCATTTTTATATGCTTTTTGAGGTAATAATTTATGTTTCACGCCAAGCGCCATTGCAAACGCAAACATGGCTGTACAAGATGTTTCTTTAAAAGATTCCGGCCGGTTAATTACCTGGTGCCACATTCCGTCTTCGGCCTGGTTTTGTAACAAGGTATGCATCATTTTTTTGTAGGCTTCCAAAATTGAATGATAATATGGATTTTTTGAAGAAAGTTCAGAAAGTACCTCGGCAAAACCGGCGGCTACCCAGCCATTGCCCCTGCCCCAATAAAATGGCGCATTATTGCCATGATAGAACAAGCCATTAGCTTGTTGAAGTTCGTTAATATATGCGTTTAGCGTGAATGCTGCTCGCTCTAAATAAATTGTTTTCCCTGTGGCTCGGTAGGCTTGTGCCTGCAAACAGCCAATCATGTATATATCATCAATCCAAAACCGTGTTTGTGATGAAAGACCGTTGGACAAGGTATCTAACCACTGCTCGTCGGCAAAACAAATTCCTTCGGACAAATAGTTTTCATCTCCGGTGTGCTTATAAATCTCAAGTGGAAGTACACCATACACATTGGCATCAACATGATTTTTTGAGTTGGAGATATACTCCGGTGTTGCTTTCTTATAATGCTCGATGAGTGTATTGGCCAATTCTTTATTTTCAAGTTGAAAGGCCAGTTTAATTGCACCATAAGCAGCACATACCTCAGCGTAGTGAATGGCGTAAACGTCGCCGGTATTGTAGCGCATAAAATCGGGACGCAAAAGCAATTCTTTGCTTATCAACACCCCCACTTCTTCAGCGCTTTTCTGTATGGCTTTATCGGTTTGACTGCCAGAGCCCGAACAGCCCCAAACTATCAGCGCAAGCACTGCGAGTACCACCCTATTAAAACTACAATCTTTCGTTCTCATTATTTAGATATAAGGCTATTTTATTGTTTTATGCTAAAACTAATAATCTCTCCCGCTTGTGTTTGAATATCGTATTCGTAAACCTTTTTAATTTTTGGGGCTTTTAATAATTTTTGGTTATGAATTAACGGTTCCGAAACTTCGGGAACTGCAAATAAGTGATTTGGATTTTCTCCTTTTGCTTCCAACAAGTTAACACCCTTTAAAGGCACATAAGAACGAATGCGGCAGTTACCTCCCAAGGTAGATTGAATGGTAGCCGTCTCAAATTCACCATTTTGCCATTTTATATCTACAACAAATCCTCCCTGGGCTTTTATTCCTTTTATTTCTCCATCGCTCCAGGCATCGGGTAGCGCCGGAAGCAGGTGAATGGCTCCGTCGTGACTTTGCATCAACATTTCATTAATTCCGGATGTGCAACCAAAATTTCCATCAATCTGGAAAGGCGGATGTGCATCGAAAAGATTAGGATAGGTGCCTCCGCTTGCCGAAAAAGAAGTCTCGCTCGGATCGACCAGCGAAAGTTGATCGGTAATTAATTTAAAAGCATGATTACCATCCTGCAGACGCGCCCAAAAATTTACTTTCCAACCCATCGACCAACCTGTTGAAATATCGCCTCGCTGATTTAATGTGGTACGAGCTGCATTAAATAATTCCGGTGTTCTGTATGGCGAAATCTGGTTGCTCGGGTGCAGTCCGTACAAATGGGAAACATGACGGTGTTTGTCGTTGGGATCGTCCAGGTCTTCCATCCATTCCTGCAACTGCCCGTGTTGGCCAATTTGCATAGGTGGCAGTCGGTCAAGTATTTTTTGCCACTTTTTTTGTTCTGAATTATCGACATTTAAAAGTTTAGCAACAGCTATTGTTTTCGAGAATAAATCGAATAGAATCTGATTGTCCATGGTAGCCCCTGCACATACTGATGTGCCGTGTCCTTTTGGTGCATTCTCCGGAGAAATTGAAGGACTGACAACCAACCAATTATTTTTGGGTTCTTCAATCAGAAAATCCTGATAAAATTCGCAGGCCGATTTAAAAGTAGGATAAACCGATTTAAGGTATTGTGCATCGCCGGTGAACAAATATCTTTCCCATAAATGCTGTGAAAGCCAGGCCCCCCCCATGGGCCACATGCCCCAAAAAGCGCCATCAACCAATCCGCTAATTCGCCAAATATCGGTGTTGTGGTGAACCACCCAACCGCTGCAGCCATACATATTTTTTGCCGTTTGCCTGCCGGTTTCCGATAAGTCCCGAACCATTTGAATAAGCGGCTCGTGCATTTCTGACAAATTGCATTTTTCCGCAGGCCAGTAATTCATTTCGGTATTGATGTTGATGGTATATTTACTGTCCCATGCCGGACTTGTGCTTCCGTTCCAAATGCCCTGCAAATTGGCAGGCTGCCCACCGGGTTGCGACGAAGAAATGAGCAAATACCTTCCGAATTGATAATACAATACCACTAGCTCAGGGTCCATGGTTTTGGAGAAGTATTTTACCCGAACATCGGTTGGGAAACTGGAAGCCACAGAGGTTTCCAATTTAAAACTTACACGCTTAAACAATTCCTGATAAGCCTTGACATGATTCTGTTGCAATTGCTTATAAGTCCTTTTATTGGCAGCAGAAAGATAATTTTTACAGCGCTCTGTTTCGTTGGCCGTTAAGGTTTTGTAGTCGACAAAATTTGTTGCAATTGAAATCAACAGTACTACTTCATCTGCCGCTGTCACCTCAATTTTATTATCCTTTTGGGTAACACTGCCTCCAATGTTTTTAATTTGGGTTAGAGCCGTAAATTTTACTTGTCCTTCAACACCTTCATGATTTCCTGAAAGCCCTGTCATCTCGATTATTGATGCATCTAAAGTACGAATACCTTTTTGTAACGGGCCGCTTAAATCGGCCACAAAAGTTAATTGTCCGGGTTTGCTGGCCGAAAGTTTTACTACCACTACCTGGTCGGGTTGCGACACAAACACCTCACGCTTAAATTCAACTTTATCCACAGTGTAGCTGGTGGTAAATGTTGCATTTTGCAGATTGAGTTCGCGATAATAATTGGTAAACTTGGCATGCTTGGGAAAGGATAATTTCAGGTTCCCAATGGTTTGATACCTGGAGCCCTGAAGCTGCTGGTGTTTAATCTTTTGGTTAACAAGAGTTTCAGCTTCCTTGTATTTCCCATTAAAAATTAACTGACGAATTTCGGGCAATGCTTTCAATGCCTCGGGATTATCGTTACGCGAAGGGCCACCCGACCAAAAGGTATTTTCGTTTAGCTGGATGTTCTCAACCTCCGGATGTCCATAAACCATGGCTCCCAAACGCCCGTTTCCTAAAGGCAAGGCTTCATTCCAGTATTCAGCCGGTTTGTCGTACCACAGTTTTAAATTTTCTTGTGCCTGAAGGTTTATGTTCTTCCCAATAAAAAGTGCTAAAACGCTTATAAGTGCTACAATTCTTATCATCATAAATCCCAACGGTTAATAAACTGAAATAACTACTCGACGGTAAGCGGTGAGGCTTGGCTTGCCATTGTCTGTGACCTCAAGAATAATATGTATCTTTTTATTTTTTGCATTGGCCGGAATTTTCACCTGAGCCTCAGGCGAATTCTCGTTCAGAATTTCAAGCATTTCTGAATAGGTGCCAGGCTCTTTGTAAAAAGTCCATGTATAACTTAGCATGTCATTGTCAGGATCGCTTGAATCACCTGCATTTAGTTCGATAGCCGAGCCGGCCATTGCATCGATGTACAAAACCTGCCGCGATTTATCGCCATTTAATACCGCCAACGGATGATGGTTTGCATCCTGGTAATTAGCACTTATACTCCAATCCATTCGGGCAGCAAAATCGTTATCGTAACCTTCGCTCCAACGTTTTATTGCCTGACCTTTTTCTTTTGTGTTTCCATACATAAAATAAGGATCAAAACCGGGCTCTGCATTTTCATTAATCTTTGCAACTTCAGACATGCTACGTATACCGGCAACTTTTGAAAAACTAAAGCGGCCGCCCCAGCCTCCCTGGTCAATTTGTTCAGGATCGTTCAAGCCGTTTGGAAAAACATGCATAAAAGAGGGTGAATCGCCTTCGGTAGCCCATTTTCTATTCGGGTAAGCAGCACCCAGCGGACCGTGACTTTGAATATGTTCTTTCAAATATTCGTCAGACGGAGCCCAGCCATACACTCCTTTAGCCCTGATATAAAAAACATCGGGAAAGTTTTTGGCAATCCAGGCACCGGCATCGTCTTGTCCTAATATATCAAACAAGCGAAGTTTACTCAGAAACTTTTTTAACTCATCGGGTGTGCGTGTTTCGCGAACTTTCCAGATGGCCTGTGCAACGGTATTCATGCCACCCCAGCCCATTACCCAAACCGGGCGATGATCGTCTTTATCAACAGAACTTATAATTAAATCGGAGCCCGGGCTGTCTTTTCCCAAACCAACATCGCCCATTCCGTAACCGGTTTGTCCCATTACCGAAATTGATCGCAAATAATCAGGATGAGGGAATCCTTCAGCATGAATTTTTAGGTTGGGATAAGCTTCTGCATAAGCATCCACAATTTTATCGAGCATGGCAGTATTGCTTTGGTTTTTCTTCCAACATCCTGTTGCCACTATCAAGCCTTCAATATCAAATTCGTTTGAACTTACCAGTTGCCGAACCATCGACTGCTCATCATCGGGGTCGGCCCCCAAATCGGTCGTATTGATTACACGTGGTTTAGTAAAATTTTCTTGTGCTTGAATTGTAAATGTGGCCATTAACATGACCAGGAATAAAAGTTTTCTCATTGGTTCAATTCGTTTATTATTGACTATTTAGCAACAAAAAATTAAGGCTCATTGCCAATTATTTATTATAAATTTATCGTTTACGATGTTTACTTTATTTCAAACACCACCGAAGTGGCAAAATCCATTTCTTCAGGACACGTGATGTAAAGGCCATCGTTTTGCTGCGACCACTCCAGTTCTCCCTCGAAACCAAGCATACGAACCGTTTTAACAGGCTGACCTTTTAACTCACCTCCTGTGGCCAATGATTTTATCTGAAGTTTTGTTTCAGGTTGCGGCACGGTCATACAAAAAGCATAAATCTCATTACTTTTGCCAACTGTAAAACGAAAGTCCTGCTCGTTGAATTTAAACTCTGCATGGTGTTTTCCCAACTTACCCGATGGCAGCATTTTTAGTTTTCCATCAACAATTTCACCTTCTCCGGGAAGTGCCCAGGCTTTACTACCATAAACAGCTTCTCCATTTATGCGCATCCAATTGCCAATATTTTTTAACATCTGACGGCTTCCTTCATCAAGTGCTCCGTTTGGTAAGGGCGAAACACAAATAGCCACATTACCATCGCGCGCAATAGCTTCAATCAAGTAGCGAATAACCATGCCTGCATCGTAGGTAAATCCTGGACTATAGTACCAATCGCCAACCGGTATTTCGGCAATCCATGGTTCGGTGTTTTTAATCTTTTCAGGTGCACCAAACTCTTCGGTAGTTACTGTTCCGTTTGTTTTATGGCGAAATTTCACAATGCTAAACACATCCACATCGCCACGGCGGGCAAGCGTTTGATTGTAATAGTATGCAATTACGCGCTGCATGGCATCGGCTTTTAACCCGCTTCCGGTACCTTCGGCGCAAAAGGGTTGCGACTTGGTTCCATCGGTATAAATAAAATCGGGATTATATTTGTCGATTGCATCCATCATACGTAAAGCCCATTGCGTAGCATACCATTTTGCGTAGGGAATATGGTTGGTAAAAATACCACCCCCAGGTGTATTCCATCCGGTATAACAGGCTACCGGTACATTATCGTATTCGCGCAGATTAATTCCATAAAGCATCCGTGGGTCGTACCCTTCCCACCACTTTCCTTTTCCATCGGCAAGGGTTAGGTTTGCATCGTACGGAATGCCATTGTATTGCCCCGTGGTATCGCTGCCAAACGCGGTTTGCCACCACCACCAGGTATATTCGTGATGGAAGGTTATACCAAAATGCATATTATTTTCCCGACAAGCCTTTTCCCATTCGCCCATCAGGTCGCGTTTTGGCCCCAAATTTACCGAGTTCCAGGGCTGGTATTTCGAATCCCATAAATCGTAATTATCATGATGAACACCTTGAATTACGAGGTAACGTGCACCGGCATCCTGATAAATTTTAGTAAGTTCGGCAGGATTAAGCTGGTCGGGATTCCAATCGCGCAGTACTTCTTTGTAGCCCACTTCTGAAGGATGTCCGTATTTTTCCAGGTGATTTTTATAGGCAGTGGTTTTAGGATCGTATAAGCGACGTGCATACCAATCGCCACTTTCTCCGGCAGCCTGAGGACCAAAATGCACCCAAATTCCAAATTTTGCTTCGCGCAACCAATTCGGCTGTCCCGGATAGTTGGCTTCAATACTTTCCCAGGTAGGCTCGTATGGGCCTGGCGCAACAGGTAGATTCGCAAGTTTCACTTCAGCAAATGCACTGGCATCACCTCTCGGGACGCTATTTTCGGGCTGCAGTTCCGGCACCTCTGGTATTGGAGAAAGTTTATCAGGTAAAAAAGATTGTTTTTGGGGTTGGTTGGTACACGCTATTGCTAAAATAAACATAGCAACAATAAGGATGGTTCTCATGTGGTAAAGGTTTTAGGTTTATTGTTTTACTATTTTTTTAATAACTATTTGATTGTCGAGTATTATTTTTACGATATAAATTCCGGGCTTAAAGCCACTCATATCAACCGTACAATTTTGACCTTCTTCTTTTCTGTTGAACAAAACAACACCATTTGAATTAAAAATACTCAAATCTGCCTGTTTATTATTAAGAGTAACCGTTAAATTTTGTGTTACCGGATTGGGGTAAATATCAATGCTGTTTCTTTTTACCCGGGAGTTTACCGAAGTTGGTGTACAATTCGTAGCAGAGGCTCCGGCATCACTAATCGTCATATCTTCAGTGGTCAGCCAAATTTTATCCAGTTTAGCGCCATCTTCGCGGTAACCAATGGTAAGCTCGTGTGAACCGGCCCCGAGGTAAAAAGTATTCGAATAAGTGCGCCATGCCCAGCCGGTTGAAGAAGCAATATCGTTCCATCTTGAATAAGAACCGTTGTCCATTTTTAGCCAAAAAGAATCGTCGTTTGCATTGGGGCAATGAACTCTCAGCTTGAGAAAATAATTTCCACCACTGGATATATCAAAGGTATAGCTCAACAAACCCGATGCACTAACCGGTGCCGAGCCGGTGCTGTTATTACCTTCTTTAATGGTTACATATTGGCCATTTGATGCCTCTTCATCGGCAATTTCGTCCCACAACGAACCAACCGTTCCACATTCAGCTTCCAGCCAAATACCGTTACTTTCGCTAATCGTAAATTGCACCTCGTCGGTATCTGTATTTCCGAGATTGTCGGTTACCTTAAGAACAAGCGTATGTGTGCCAACCGCTAAACTCACCGTAGGATTAACGCCGGTGGCAATTATAGTTTCATCGCGGCTCCAGGTATAAGAAACAATAGAACCGTTATCGCTATTGCTTAACGAGGCATCGAGTTCCACATCTTCGCTACCGTTGTTGTCTGAATCCCAGATGCTTTGATTAAATCCTGCAAAAGCCCATGCCTGCGGAGTTTTATTAATTCGTATCAGGTGTAGATTGCGGGCACCGGGCAAGCCGTTGGTTCCCCCGGAAATTTGCAGGGCTACAATTTTATCAAACGCGCAACTGTCCATTGCTGAAACGGTAATTGTTTTGCTTAATTCTCCGGGTACAAAAGTTAAAACAGTATCCGATAAAGTAAAATCAATTCCGATTCGTGCATCGCCGGCAACCGGGGAAATCTTAACAGATATGGATTCATCTACAGGCTTATTCAATTTTAAACTGAACTGCACTGTTGTACCGCGCTCAACCGATGACACTATGGTTTCGAAATATACTAACCTGCCTGCCAGTTGAAGGGTGCTGTCCCACCCAAACGGCGTTGCCGGATATGCTGCAAAAGCGCCAAGATCGAGACCGTTATCTCCTGCATTTTTTGCCGGGCTGGTAGCCTGAAGGGCAAAATCTTCGTTCCCCTCAACGGTGCTTACAAACATGGGGTTTGCTGAAAGGCCGTTATTTTCACCAATTTCGTTCTGAAAGTCGGCGACGGTAACGGGGCTGTCTTTAAACTCAATGGAATTGGGATTATCTGAAGAGTACCACAAATTGCTTTCAAAAATATGCGGGGCATTTGAAAATGCTTCTTCGGTAAAAATCAGGTTAAAATCCGTGTTGTTGAATGCAATATTGTTGCGGAATTCGTCGCGTTCTGATTTATGAATATTAAACCCGATTTTGTTGTTGTAAGCTATATTGTTTATCCAACGAGGTTCAATGGTCCAGCCCGTATTTTCGTAGTGCGAGCTCATAAATCCATTTTTCATGTTCAGGCTAATGTTCTCCTGAACAATGTTTTGCGCACACCTCGATTCGTTAAAAATACCGTTGTCGCCGGTGTTGGCATAATTGCGCAGAAGAATGTTGCCGCTTCCGTGCCTGTCGAGCCAAATGGCATGACGCACATCGTACGAATAGTTAAAAGCAAATATGTTGTTTCCATCGGGCACATCGCCACCACCGCCTGCTGCTGCCGAAAACTCGTAGCTTCCGCCCCAGCTACGCAACTTTCCTTTAAACCCAATAAAAGTATTGTTGCTTATTAGGTTGTGTGTGCAGCCCGATCCAAAATAGCCAATGCCATCGCCAAAGCAATTTATAAAATAATTGTTCCGAATTACATTTTGTGTTGTCCAGCCCAGCCATACAATGGTATTTCCATCCCAGCTGCCAACTTCTCTGTTCCCCAAATTTTCGAAACGGTTATTGATTACCACATTGTTTCCTCCACGACTAATATTTATGGCGGCTTTGCCATAGCTGAAGTCTTTAAAGGAAAATCCTTCAATCCAGATATAGTTTTTTGATGATAAACTGAAAACGGGATTATTATCGCCTATTGAGGTACCCGGATGTTTAATAATCACCTCTCCCGTGCCAGGGTTGGGCATAAAAACAATAATGGCATTCTCAGTTCCCGAGCTTGCCGGGCTTATGTTTTCTTCAAAATAAACTCCTCCGTTTACAAAAACCGTATCGCCCGGATTTACCATTCGGGCAGCTTTTGCAATGGTATTAAAGGGCGCTGTTACCGAGCCGTTCGAGCTATTATTACCGGTGGTACTAACGTAGTAATTCTTGCCAAATCCTTTTCCAAAGAATAGAAAGACAAAAATGAGTACTGCCAGACTTTTTACCGCCTTTATTTCACTAAATTTCATAAATCAACTATAAATGCACTATTTCTGATAGATAATTTTTTTGGTTTCAATCAACTCCCCAATTTGCAAACGTATTAAATAAAATCCACCGTTGAGGCCTTCGGGAGTCCACTCAACGGCATGTTCACCAGCAGTTTGGTACTGATTCACCAATGCCTTAATTTGTTGCCCGTGCAGGTTGTATATTTTCAGATTGACATCGGCTGCCTTACTTAATCTGTACGTAATTCGAACCGATTGATTAAACGGATTGGGATAATTTTGCCAGGCTATGCCCTCCTGTTTTTCAATGGTACCGGCACTAACGTTTCCGCACCAGTTACTTGCCTGCTCGCCAATTCCGCTAACTTCTGTATCGTAGGCGGTAATAAACAGTTTATCCAGGCGGGCCCCGTCTTCACGGTATCCAATGGTAAAAACATGGTCGGTAACACTTAGGTTATACTCGCCAAATTTATACCAGCTCCAACCTCCCCCGGCACTGCTTGCCAGTCCGTTATGCATGCTATAATCTCCGTTGTCCATTTTCACCCAAAACGAATCGTCGTTATAACTTGGGCAGAAAATTCGGGCATAAACGCTGTAAACGCCTTCGGTTGGGGCTGAAAAACTAAATGACACAAGGCCATCGCTATTGGCAGGTGCTGAGTTTATACTTTCGAAACCTTGCCTGGCTGTAACATACTTACCATTGGATGCCTGGGCATCATCACCCTCGACCCAATTGGAACCAACCGTTGCACATTCGGCTTCCAACCATATATTTTTTTCGTAGTAGTTGCTTTCCAGAACCGTAATTACAATCTCGTCGATAGCTGTTTCTCCATCGTTATCGGTTACGCTAAGCAGGATTTTATGCACGCCAACAGGCAGGCTTATTTCGGCATTGGCACCGGTTGCCAGCACATTGCCGTCTTCAATCCATTCATAGTTATCAATCGTACCATCGGCATCCGAACTTCCGGTACCATCAAGGACAATTGTTTCTGCCCCGCTATCATCGCTATCGATAATGGTTCGGTTGAAACCGGCATAGGCAATCGGCGCTTGTTTATCCGAAGTGCAGTTCTCGGCCGTACCTCCTTTCCCCGATGGTTCGGTAGCTGATGTTGTTATAAAAAGCTTGTCTATGTGGGCTCCGGTTTTATTGTAGGCCAGGGTTAAAGACTGCTCTCCCGCTTCCAGGCTTACGGTATCGATTTTTACCCAGGCCCAGTTTGTGGCGGCCGGAATAATATCCCATGCGAGCCAATCCTCGTTGTTCATTTTCAACCAAAAAGCATTGTCATTGGTTCCGGAAACCAAAACACGTCCCCAAAAGTTGTATGTTCCACTTTCGTTCACCGAAAAATTATAAACCACGTGTCCTTCAGTATTTTCAGGGGCAGCCTCGGTACTGTTATCTCCACTATCGGTGGTAATGTATTTGGCATTCGAGGCATTGGTATCGGTAAAGGTTTTCCAAAGGGCACCGGTACTTCCACATTCTGCTTCGAGCCACACATCGTCGCTAACAATATTTTCAATGGTTATGTTGTCGAAGAAAACGGTATTTGACGCCTGTGTGTTCGCCTTAAATTCGATGGTATTAGCCCCTTTGTTTAGCGCTACCACCTGACTGTTTGTGCCCCACTGGTTTAAGGCATTTGTTTGTGTAAATGTTGGCGAAGCCACTTTCACTCCATTAACGTATAAATCGATTGAATTTACATCTCCGGCGGCAGCTATGTAACTTGTTTTCAGGGTGTAGTTTCCGGCATTTAAAACACTAACCATTTCGCGTACACTTGCCGCAGCATTTGTTCCAAATTCCAGATAACCCTGCCCGGTATAATTTCTTAGTTCGCCACTGTAACCGCTTTTTACAATTCGGGCTATGTTCTTGTATTCAAATGTTTCCCCCTCGTACTGGCGGATGCCGGTGTATGTAGGTGGACTTAGCGGAACGGTAATGTTTGCGGTTTTGTATTCGCTTAAGCGGTTGCTTGCCGAGCCCGAGCAGTTGATTTCAATATCTACCGGGCCGTTGTGTTCAACGGTTAGTGTAAGCACGCCTTCCGACCATTGTTTCGACACTTCACTTTTCAGGTTTTCGCCTCTGTCGCTTACAGAAAATGTAGGTTCTGAAGAGCTGCCATAAATTTTTATCACATCCGGTTTCAGACCTTCATCTAACTTATTATCAAAATTACTCAGGTAAATTGTCAGCCTGTCTTCGTATTCCTTCATCACACCTGCAGTATATTGCGAAAAAGTCATTTCAATTTTTTCGCAGGTGTTGTATTTAAACGGGATGCTGGCACTGGCCGTTTGATTTACTTTGTATGGATTGTAGCACACCCAGCCGTTTTCGTGCCTGCCAACATACATATCTCCGGTGTATTCTTGTGGAAATTTGGTATTCATCTCGTTTACTTTTGCTGAAACAGATGACCAGCGGCTGTTGTAGTTTGAGGAGTAAAGCTTATGTTCAAAGGTATTGGCCAACTCATCATCTAAACCATACACAATGGGGATAGTTGGGTAGCGTCCTGTCTTTTTAAAAAAGCTCAGGTTCTCATCGTAATTACCATCGTTATCCATCAGGTAAAGGCCTTCGTATAAATTCTCCGGAGAGCTGTATTTTGCATCTTCACCACCTGTGTTTGTGTTTTGAATCAACACATATTTCGAGCGGTCGATAACTTCTTTACGGCTGGGAATACGCACCGTGCCATCAATAACTTTTCTGAAAAGGTCGACACTAACGTTGTCGAACTGAGGAAATGTTTTCCATTTACGTGCCGAATAACCATCGGTGGTTTCGCTTGCGTTTACCTCGGTAAAACACTGTGTCCAGATTAGTTCAGGCCCATCAAACATGGTTAAGCCGGTTAACATGGTGTGCTCCAGAAATGGTGCTCCGTAGGTAGCCATTGTAAAATGCTCATCCTTATCCATATCGCTGCCACGCACCCAACCATCGTCGGTCCAGCCGGTATCGTCGTAACGTATTCCGTATTGCCCGCTATAACCCGAAAGGTAGGCTCCCAGGCTCATACTTTCACGGTCGTGCAAATACGAAACCTGCGTATGCTTATCGAATAACAGGTAATTTTCGGTGTATTTCGAGCAAGCCTCGGCAAAGTCAGGATTCAATTTGAGCATGCCAATTGGGTTGTACCTTACCACCCATTTGTTCCAGCAAATACTTACCACAAGGTAGCCACCATACTTATTGCTTAATTCCAGCAGGTTGGCAAAATGCGAGATGCGGTCGGTCCATTTTGGAGAAAGCGGATTATCACTTTGGTCGAATCCCCAAAACTGCTCGGAATAGTTAAAACCAATAAAGTTTGGGAACTCCTCGAATAAGTCTTCATAAAGCGTTAAGTCATCATCCGGGAAATGGCAAAAGCCGCCACTTGCCGGTTGCACGGTTGCCCACATCCGGTTTTCGGCACATACCCTCAACCACGACTTAGCGGTTTCCAATCCATCTTCCACCAGTTTAAACTTATAGGTATCGTCATCATGACTAATCGACAAGGCAATATTCATAACCACATAGGGGCGAATATCTTTAGGAACCAGGTCGATAATTTTTTGTGGGTCGGCGTAGTTCCATGTATCAATATGGATGAGCCACATGGGTTGGTCGGGCGAAATGGGCCGCCTCATTTGTTGTTGGGCCCGGGCAAAAAAGCCGGACAAAATAAGTACAACCAGAATTATTTGACAAATAAAACGCTTCATAAAATGCTCCTCTTTTTTTTCTTATAACTAATTCACCAAAAGGCTTTCGGGTGCTCCGAGGTACGAATATTTTTTTGCTCCGGTATTGATTTCATACTTCTGAAAAACAATTCCCGGGTCTATCATCCAGATTTTTAAAGTATGCTTGCCCGGTTTTTCCAGGCGGTGCTTCGATGTTTTTATTTTAATGTGGTCGCCAACCGACTTAGTCCACCAACCGGCATATTGCCAATCGGGTTTTTCCTCGCCCTCGTTCATATTTATAATTTGCGGTTCTTCATCGTCAATAGAAATGGCAAATCGCAAACCATCTTCTTTTCGGAAATCCTGGGTAGGCGAAAGGAAAGTTTCAACTTTTATATCACCGGCATTAAACACGGTAAAATCATATTCCACATATGGTGAATTTTCATCAAGTTCAACTCTTTCGGCATTTACCGGCTCAACTATTAACGATGAGGCCGTACGTCCCAGGTTGGGCACCTCGATCCAATGAATATCTTTTGAATCGATTTTTTTGCTGTAATTCACGGCTTCGAAAGCAATAACGCCACTGTTTTCAACAAAACCTGACACCTCGGTAAGTTGGTTAAAAACAGGAACCTCTACCGAATACTCGCTACCGGCACCTGAAATTTTTATCGAGCCCGAAATTTGACCTTTGGGTGCTCTGTTCCAATCGATACTTACATAAATTTTTTCGTTAAACTGAATGGTTCCTTGCGTTTTTGACAGGATTATCCAGTCTTCATTTGCATGAAGCGAATAACTCAGTTTTTCTTCTCCTTTGTTTATAATATCGATGTAATAGTTCTGTTTATTTATTGCATCAAAAACGGGCATTTTATTGCTGAATGACCAGTCGGCTTCCACATCAAGCCAGCCCCAGCGTGGTTTTTTGCCATATTCAAGGAGGTACCCCAGTTCGGCAGGTTTATCAACCTGAACATACGATACTGCGGGCATGGTATTTAACGGCGGATGGTTCCAGCTGTTATAACCAATGTGCGTTTGCGACATCATGTGGTTCCACTTCCCATTGGCATGCTCGTGAAAACGCTGAGTTAGTTCGGCATCTTTATCAAACAACTCCTTTACTTTTTGGGCATAATAATTGGCTGAGACTGCACCTCTTTCGGCATAATACTTGTTCTTACCTGCCGCCACATACATTTCGTTAATATTGGCACTCAACTCGATTGGCGATTGTACCAACTGGTAAAAAGCCGGTTTATAAGCCCCGGGTATTTTTTTGTAAAGTGTTTCACTCTTGTTTAGCAAAGTTTTATACTCATCTACAATACGGTCGGCTTCGCGAAAATTCTCGATACTGTAGGTAGTTGGGGTCAACATCTCAGGGGTTCTGCGAGCATTGTATTTGGTATAAAATGCCAACAGTTCTGCAATCTCCGGGGCATATTGAGGGCCAAATTGTTGGGTAGCCCATTCCGTGTAATACGCAGGCAAATCGTTGGCCTGAATGGCATTGGGATTCCAGGCAAAATCCAAAAAGAAACTAATAGGCAGCTCCATGGGTTTTATATCACCCACATTAACCAGCCAAAGGTCTTCAACACCGTGCTCGTATGCCAGTTTCATTTGCTCCCAGGTTCGTTCAATTTGGGTAGTATTTAACCAGCGGTAGGAAACTGGTGCCCCAACATAATCGAAATGGTAATAAATACCATAACCGGCCGGGTGGCTCAAATCTTCCTTTTTGGGTAAAATGCGCAGGTTGCCCCAGTTATCGTCGCAAAACAAAACAATAATATCGTCATCTACCCGCATTCCTTTATCGAAATACTCTTGGACCTCTTTGTAAACGGCCCAAACCTGAGGTGTTTCGTTGGCCGGTTTACCGCTAACATCGGCAATAATTTCGCGCTGGTCGGCAATAATTTCTTTTAAAAGCCCAACCGCAGCATCTTCCGACATGGCCTCGTCGCCATCGCCACGCATACCAACAGTTACTACACTTTCGTAATCTTTCACCCGCTCAAAGCCTTCGCGCCAGAATTCCTGCAGGTTTTCTTTGTTTGTTTCGTAATTCCAGGCTCCTTTGCCAAATTTTCCCCACTCGTTGTGCGAACGCATCATAGGCTCGTGGTGACTGGTTGACATTACAATTCCATACTCATCGGCCACTTTTGGATTTAAGGGGTCGTCAACATTAAACATGGTGGGCAACCACATGGCCGGCCACAAATAGTTGGCTTTATTTCTTAAAAGCAGTTCGAAAATGGTTTCGTAACATTTGTGGTTGGGCCCGCCAAATTTTTCCTCGGCCCAGTTTCTAAACGCCGGTGCTTCGTCGTTAATAAATATTCCGCGATACTTAACCGCCGGCCCTTCGGAAACAAAGCGGCCGTTGGCGAGGTAAATCCGTTCTTTCTTTTTAACCGGCACATCGGCCCACCAATACCAGGGCGAAACACCCATTTCCTGCGAGAGGGTAAATATGCCATAAGCAGTACCACGGCGGTCGCTACCAACTATTACCAGCGCCTCTTTAACTCCATCGAATGGATTTTTAACCGTTTCGATGATGAAGCCTTCCCATTTATTTTTTATTGGCGAAACATCGAGCTTTTTGTTACTGATTAAACGGTCAATTAAAGGATTGTTCCCCAGAGTTCCAACTACTATTATTTTGCTGTCCAGTTCTTCGTCAGAAGTTAGAACAGCCGGTTTTTTGCCGCTTACTTTCTCAATATCGGAAGCCAGAAAACTGGCTGCTTTTTGTACCAGAATATTTTCTGAAGCTTCGTAATAAATACTGGTTATTTCATCAGAAGAAACAATGGTAAAAGCATTACTACGTTTATCGAAATCGGTGCTAATTTTTAATTGCGATAAGGCCGTAAAGGGCAGTAAAATAAATAATAAAATATAGGTCCTAATCATGTTGGTCATTTTTTCAAATGTAGTAAGTCCCCAGCCGGGTGTTTTTTAATAATGGATATTTGATTTTTAATTTAGGATATAGCGCAACCCCTTAACTAAAAGCGAACCTTGAGGGAATAGATGCTTTGTGGTGAAATGCTGATTTTCACATGTTTTTGTTCGTTACTCAATTCGGTTTCAACCGTTTTCATATTGTAATGTTGCGTGGTTTCTACCGCTTTGTGTGCTGTTACTTTTTCCGGCAGTTCTACAAATGTTTCAAAGGCACTATCTCCCCTGTTCAAGGCAACAATGCTAATTTCATTTTCAGTTTCGTTAAGATACGCTGTGGCCAGTACATTTTCGTTGGGCACATCAATATCAATTCGTGTAGTTCCGGTAGCATAGGCCGAATAATGTGCCATGATGTAACCATTTTTCATGACTTCGCCTTCGGCAACGTAACCGTGCTCCGTATTGTTGTCGCCTATCATGCCATAAAAGCGTTTTAAGTACCAATACAGGTATGCACTGCAATAGGCTTCCATGCACATGTGCATTTCCAGCCCAAGTTTATCAAAATTATACGCCCATGTTTTGTAGTCGCCACTTTCGAGGTCGTAGCCATAACTTCCAAAAAGTTTTTCGGTCATCCACCAGCCACCTTTGCCTGCCGGTTTTAAATGGCTTGCATACAAACTTTCAACATAGTCGTGTCGTCCTTTTACGTAGTTGCTCGACAAATTGGTAAATCCCTGGTAGGTATGCCCGGCAACAATATCGGTATTTGCAAAGGCTTCAGCCGAATTGAGTATCGCATTGGTATAATCGGGCGAGAAACCACAAGCTTCAGGCGTCATTAATTTAACACCGGTGGCCCGTATTTTTGCCCCGTAACTGGCGGTAAAGTTTGCCACTTCCTGAGGTGTCCAGTAGGTAAAATGCATGTCGGGTTCATTTTGAACGGAAATGGAATAGATATCCACACCTTTCGATTTCATAAACTGAATGTATTCAATGAGGTGGTCGGCATAAGCCTCATAATTTTTCTCGGGTAAATGTTTGTCTGAATCACCATCGCCATCCTTATCAATGTAATCGGCCAGGGCATCGGTACAATCCCAAGGACAGGCAAAAACAATCGCCCCGTATTCCAGGGCCTGCAAAGCACCTGCAACATCTGTTTCCCATTTTGTTTTGTCGGGGTATATCATTAATCGCAAAATTGAATATTGCAAGTCGCCATCAGGGGCGTACATTGTAGCTAATTCGCTCGCATCAATCCGGTTATCTGCCGATAACCAAATGGCAGGATTGTACATTCCTCCAAAGCCAACAACTTCCTGATGTTTTGCAGCAGCATTTACGGTAACAAAGGGCAAGGTTTCTTGTGTAATTTGCAGTTTAACCTTTTTTCCGCTAGCCTTGTTTACCACAAAAAGTTCATCCAGCCGCTCGTCTAACAATATATTTTCCGACACATTAAAATAAATGGTAGTATAACCACTTTTACCTTTTTGACCACCTGTCAAAGGTGAAATATTGGATATAAAACTTTCTCCACCACTGGTTTCAATTTCCCATTCAACATTTTCCCATGCCAAAATAACGCTTCTTTGCCCGGCTTTTCCCGATATGCTTATTTCGGTTTTTACAAATTGTACCGAAGACTCGCCTTCTTCCACTATGGGTTCTTCGCCTGATTCTGAACAGGAGAAAATTGCACTTACAAAGAAGAGCAATGCCAGGTAAATAATTTTTTTGTTCATTTGTTTCTTGTTTAAACTATCTTTTTTAAACGGAAAAAATCTAGCGTACATTACTTTTAATGTTAATCAATTAGGCGCAGCACTGGTTGTTCAAAGGGAGTAAAAACTCAACATCCTATTTTAAAAAGAAACCTTCACAAAGCCCATATTGCGGGCTTTGCAAAGGTCTTTTAACCTAAACTAACTACTAAAATCTATACAAATATATTTTTATTCGGGATCCCAAATCCCGTAACAGAATTTGGATTATTCCCCGATTTTTAACTCCCATTTATTGTCTTTATTCAGACAACACGATTTACAGACTTTATATCTCCCAAATTAATGGGTAACATAAACTTTTTCGCGCCCAACAAGGTAGAGTCCCTGTTTTAATCCACGGGTTGCCTCCGAGCGTTTTACATTAAGACGAATGGCAGCACCAGTTATGCTGTATACATTCACCAGCGCATTTGGATCTTTCGTTCGAACCATTGGAATACCGGTAAGAATAGATGGTTTCAGTGCAACGAAATCGATAGTAACCGCTTCGGTTGATGGCTCGGTGTACAAGAAACTCCAGTGACTTGCTCCGTTGTAGAAAACAATTCCGCCCAACAGAACCTCTCCGTTAGCATTTGCATAATCTGCCAAATAAATCTCTTCCATTACTAAATCGCCTTCTACCGGTAGGGTGAACAAATGAAGGTAGGTCCATCCATCTACCGAAAAACGCAAGGCCACTTCTTTACCGGCATTTATAGAGTCGTAAGCTACCTGTACGGCAAGTGTTTCGTAATTGGTTAAATCGTAATCCATGCTTGAGCCCCAGTTATCAGCCGAACCCAGCAACTGAAAGCTTTCACCTGCAGCCAAATCACGGGGTGCCAGTTCTGTTTCTGCTTTTAACGAATAAATTGAAATGTAACCTTCAGGAATCTGGCGGGGATCTATCTCTGGTTTTTCTTTTAATGCAACATAGTTGATTGTACAAGCCTGTGTAGCAGCTGTACCGTCGTAAGAGAAACTCCAGTGGCTGGCACCATTGTAGAATACAATTCCACCAAAAAGAATGTTGCCATCACCATCGGCATATTCGGCCAGGTCAATCTCAGCAATGAACTCTGTTCCTTCGGTGGGTAATGTAAACTTATGAAGTTTCGCACCTGTATTGTTCACCGAAAAGCGAATGGCAATGTCGTTACCTGCATCAGCAGGATCAAAGGTTATATTAAACACCAACTTCTCGAAATTTGAGAAATCGTAATCGGTTGCTTCTCCCCAACCGTTGGCGGGCCCTATCAACTGGAGGCTGGCTCCGCCGTCAATACTTATTGGAGCCCTTTCAGATTCTTCATTAATTGAGTACACTGAAACGTAGCCCTCCGGCAGTTTCAGTTTCTCTTTAAGTGCAATATAATCGATTCTACAAGCCTGGGTGGCCGCAGTGCCATCATAAGCGAAGCTCCAGTGTGTAGCTCCATTGTAAAAAAAGATCCCTCCGTTAATGGCAGTTCCATCTTCGTCAGCATATTGTGTAATATCAATCACCTCAACCACGCTAGTGTCTTCTGCAGGAAGTGTTACTATGTGTAATTTTACACTCCCGTTAATATTAAAACGAATAGCCAGCTGATTACCTGCATCAGCAGGGTCGTAACTAATCTTGAAAGCCAATGCGTCATAGTTTGATAAATCGTACTGGGTAGAATTTCCCCAATCAGCTGGTCCGCCAAGCTGAAGAGCAGCACCGCCTTCTATCACAACAGGAGCTCGTTCCTCTTCCGCATTAATAGAATAATAAGAAACATAGCCTTGAGGAAGTGGTATGCTTGAGCCTTTCTCTTGAAGCGCAACATAATCGATCGTACAAGCCTTTGTGGCAGCCGTGCCATCGTACGAAAAGCTCCAGTGGCTTGCACCGTTGTAAAATACAATTCCTCCAAAAAGAACTTTTCCTGCATCATCAGCGTATTCGGCCAAATCAATTTCTGCAACAAATGTATTTCCTTCGTTTGGTAAGGTAAACTTATGCAATTTTGCTCCGGTGGCATTCACCGAAAAACGAATTGCAAAGTCGTGCCCTGCATCGGCCGGGTCAAAAGTTACTTTTACGGCTAATTTCTCGTAGTTCGAGAAATCGTAATCTGTTGATTCTCCCCAACCACTGGCAGGCCCTAACAACTGGTAACTGGCACCGCCATCAATGCTTAATGGTGCTTTTTCGGTTTCGTCATTTATCGAATAAACTGAAACATACCCTTCAGGGAGTTTCAACTTCTCTTTAAGCGCAACATAATCAACTGTACAAGCCTGCGTGGCAGCTGTGCCATCGTACGAAAAACTCCAGTGGCTGGCACCATTGTAAAAAACAATACCGCCGAAAAGAACTTGTCCTTCTTCATTGGCGTATTCTGCCAGGTCAATTTCTGCAACAAATGAAGTTCCTTCACTTGGCAAGGTAAACTTGTGTAACTTTGCTCCTGTAGCATTAACCGAGAAGCGAATAGCTATATCGTGCCCTGCATCGGCAGCGTCAAACGTTATTTTTACAGCTAATTTCTCGTAGTCTGAAAAATCGTAATCTGTTGATTCTCCCCACCCCTGGGCAGGTCCTAATAATTGATAGCTTGCGCCGCCGTCGATTCCTATTGGTGCTTTTTCGGTTTCGTCATTGATTGAGTATACCGAAACATAACCTGCAGGCAGTTTTAGCTTTTCCTGAAGCGCAACATACTCAATTGTACAGGCCTGCGTGGCGGCCGTGCCATCGTATGTAAAACTCCAGTGGCTGGCACCATTGTAAAAAACAATCCCACCGAAAAGCACTTTTCCTGCCTCATCGGCATATTCAGCCAGGTCGATTTCAGCAACAAACGATGTTCCCTCATTGGGCAAGGTAAACTTGTGTAATTTTGCTCCTGTGGCATTAACCGAGAAGCGAATAGCTATATCGTGCCCTGCATCAGCGGGGTCGAATGTTATTTTTACAGCTAACTTGGTGTAGTCTGAAAAATCGTAATCAGTAGCTTCTCCCCAACCACTTGCGGGACCTAACAATTGGGTACTTGCTCCCCCCTCAACAGCTAAAGGTGCCAGTTCGGTTTCTGAGTTTATCGAGTATACAGAAACATAACCGCTAGGCAGTTCAGGCTGTGCAAATGCTGCCGAAACAGACAACAAAAAAAGTATTAGTAAAGTATTTATTTTTCTCATAATTTCAGAATTTTATTAATCTAATCAAGCTTAACATCTGGTGTTTTAAAGGGAAGCGAATGGAATAACCATTCACTTCCGTTTGTATTATTAATTACCAGACAAACCATCGGCGAAACCGGCATATGCAGGTTTGCGATTATAATTTGCATGCCATAGTCCATATTTTTCGTCATTCGAGTCGTTTGCTCCCATCAGAGAAATTCCATATTGTTGCGCTGTAGGCACATAACTCTTGTACATTTCGATTACCGATTTGTACATGGCGGTTTGTTCCTGTAGCATTTCAACTGTTGGGTCTGAAGTATCCAGGGAAACTTTCAGGTCGGCAATTCTGATGATTTTTCCTGTGGCAGCCAGTAACTCAAACATGGTTGCCACCTTATCCATATCCGACTCGAGGGTAAGGTGCATTTGTGTTGTAATACCATCGATTGGAGCGCCCTGGCTGTCGAGGTAATTAATGTAGGCTATCAATCCCCTACATTTTACCAGGTTACTTTCCAGGCCATAATCACTAATAAACAGCAAGTCTCCTGTATTTGCATTTTCGCGTGCATAAGTAAACGCATCAACGGCATACTTTGCCCCCAGGTAATCCTGCCAATAGAATTCGCCACTTTCCTGCTCTTTATTCTTTCCGGTTTTTAGCTCCTGTGGATTGTAATCATCCATCGGGTTTTTTACTACATCCCATGCAGTAATATTATCTTTACAAGCATTAAATACGCCTGACACCCATGAATTTAAGGCTTCGCCAATAATCTGTTGTTTCTCTTCCTTTGAAACATCAAGCAAAACCTCTTCCTGTGCAATTGCAGCAGTACCAAGGCCAGTAGGCTCGTTAACGGTCATTGTAATGTAGATTTTATCGAAATAATGACCACTTTCCCTAATTTTAAAGGCAATGGTATGCTCACCGGCTTCTAAATCGAAAGCATCTCCGTTTCCATCAAAATGTTTCGACCATGACCAGGTATCACTGTTTTGGTTTTCAATACCATTCGGATAATAATATTGATTGCCATCAACACTAAAGAACCATGAATCGTCGCCACCATAAGCTTCATGACAACGGTGTCGCAACCAGATATAGTATGTACCGGTTGTGCGCACGTTAAATGTATAGACAAACTGCATATCGGTATTTACAGCGTCAGACGGTAAACCGGTGCCGGTATCGTAAGTACCTCTGTCGCCGTCTATAATACCTTCTAAATATTTTCCTCCTGATACTGCGGCTTCGCTGTCGGTATTCAATATCATGAATGCTCCAATTTGCTGGGCATCTTCACATTCCAGGAAAATTTCATCCGGGTTATCAACCGAACCGTTCAGGTTTACAACCGAAAGTCCTTTTATGTTTAAGTAATAGGTAACGTTTGGTGTATTTCCCAACTCAATTCTAAACGAAAACTGTCCGCTTCCATCAAAATCATCGGTTTGAATTTTAATGGTATTCCAACCCACTTTTGTGGTAAAAGTAGGACTGGCACCTGTTCCGTCGCCGAACCAGTCTAATTCCGGCTCGTTATTGTTTAATCCGCTAAAAACAACACGGCCTTCGGCTACTTTGTTTGCCAGCAGGTAAAACGTCATTTCAAACTTGGCGCCATCTTCAACAATGTACGAAGGTGATTGCAAAGAAGTAGCATCGCCGGCACCGGCAGTAGCTCCGGTAACCATTTTTACAGATGCTTGTCCCAGATAGTCTTCAGCCGTTACATTTCCGTTGGTTACCCAATTGGTAAAAGTTCCGTCGTTTAACGGACCATGAATTACCATGTTAGGAAACAGTGGCGTATAAAAAGAGAATGGCTCGACAAGTCCCTTCAAATAAACATCGTTTTGATTTGTACTTGAAACAAGAGTACCTCCGTACACCGACAAACCTCTCTCCTGAGCCTTGCTAATGTAGCTTTCAATAGACGAAAAGTCGGTTGTACCATCGTCAGCCATTATCACATTCTGATTAAGTTCGGTTACCGGTGTTACCTGTTCGAAATTTGTCTCGAGCAGCGTAGATGCCGGGTTTGTTCCCGAAATGTTGCCTGCAGCTGCATTTGCACCTAAAACCAAATCTCCGGAGTATGTTCTCAGAACTTCGTATGCATTGAGTTCCTCGACATCAATAACACTTGTTGGTTTTTGAATTTCTATGCCTGTATCCACTACATCATCAAGCTCGGTACAAGAAAACAACAAAGTGGCTGCCGCTAATATTGCTATATAATTTTTACTAAATCTTCTCATAACTTTTGATTTTATTCTACTGTACTGTTATGCTATAATATTCAGGGGCAATGCCTCTGTTTCGGCACACCAGTGTATCTTTGGTGACGTAGGTATACCCCAGGTCGGTAAGCTCAACGGTATAATCAAGATATAAACCATCACGGTCTAATCCACCCATACTGTTTTTTTCGCCGTCGGTAACAAATTTACCTGTTCCGCTAACCTGGTAAGAATCCGAGTTGGCAGAAACTGTACAGTTGTTGTTATCATCAAAAGTTAGTATCAAATCAACCGATGCTCTTGACGTTAAATCATCATCTTCGTAAATGGTTATGGGTAATAAACATTCTTTTAACGATACCGTTGAAACATTTACCACCTCGTCGTATTCCACATATTCTTTACGGCGAACATCGGTTATACTGTTCCCTCCTCCGCTAATTTGGTCAACGCCGCGACGCAGGTAAAATGCATGGTAAGGATTTACATATTTAATACCGTAAAGCACATAGTCTTTGGGTGAAATTACCCAATCGGTACTTACCAGTTTTTCCGGACTATCAACCGACGGTTTTCCCGACAGGATACTGTCGGCATTTTCAACACCTGTCATTAAAACCGGTATTACATACCTGTCGCCAATGGTTAGCGAATCGGCAAAAAATGCATCGGTAAGACTAACGGTAACACCACCAAGTACACTTCCCGGCTCAATAGTAATTTGGTTACTTTCAAGCGTATAATAGTTCGTTGGTAATGGTTTTAATTCATTACCATTTTCAAAGCTTACACCATCGCACAACGACTCATCAATAACAAAGTCGATTGTTCGGTATTCTGAGTTGGAGTAAACACCTCCCATTGTGGCGGTAATCTTTACTTTTTTCTCGTTATCGAGCGAGTTATCCACCTCAGGGTCGTCTCCCAACTCGAGCGTTCTCATTGGATACTGATTGGCGAAGTATACTGTTGTATAATCGAAATCAGGATAAGTAACGTCATTATTTTCGCAGGAGAATAAAAGTCCTGCCAAAAAAATCACCAATAATATCTTGTTAACTTTCATATCCGTAATTTTTATTTTTTCTATTTCCATCCCTTGTTTTGCAAGAGGTTGCTGTATTTTAGAATCTCGCTAAATGGAATTGGTCCATAAGTCATGTAGTTGCTGTAAGAACGCAGTTCAACATCAAATGTCTCGCCGGTACTTACATCGAAGCCCTTTGCTGTTTCGGTTAAGTCTGCTTCCCAACGGCGCAGGTCCCAGAAACGGAATCCTTCGAAACAAAGCTCAAGTCTTCTTTCGTTACGGATTAGCTGTCGCATTTTTTCCTGGTCGCCGGCACATTCATCCAGGTAGGGGTCTTCTGATGTTCCCAGCGCTCTTTCGCGAATAGCCCGAATTACATCAACCGCCGAATAACTTGCATTTGGAGCCGAACCTGTTGGCCCGTAAGCTTCGTTGGCTGCCTCGGCATAGTTCAGGAAAATCTCGGTGTAACGAATACGCGGAGTATAATTATCCTGCCCTTGCCACGATCCACTTGCATTGTCGTAGTTAACATCCATACGAAGGCGTTTTTTCATGTAGTAACCGGTACGTGTTGATGTTTCGCGTTTGTTAATACCGTCATCGGTTTCCGATGCACTCCCGGTATAAATTGGCGTATCATAAACACCAACGGTACTTCCGTCGTACACAATGTTATTCGATAAACGAGGGTCTCTGTTTAGGTAAGGATTTTCTGCGTCAAAACCACTTGACGGATGATCAATTGGATACCCGTTGCTCATTGGAAATGATTCTACCAGGTTGTGTGTAGGATTCATTTGTCCTTCTCCGAATATAGACGGAGGAAAGTGGTTTGATTCCTGCGACGAGGTTAAGGTAGAAATACCTGTTCTCCACAGAATCTCATCCGGGTTATTTCCTTCAACCAAGGCATCAATTTCGTCGGTATTGGCAAAATAGGTATTACCGGTTGCATCAATTCCCGATACACCACCGATTTGCTCCAGTACCTCGGCCGAATAAGTTGCTGCTTCTTCCCACGAAGCAGAAGTTTGATAGGCAGGACTTGCAGCCATCAAGGCTACTTTAGAGCGGTAGGCCATTGCAATTCTACCATCAAGCAATTGTTTAAACAAACTACCCATTGCCCTGTTGTAGGTGCTCGACAGCGAAACCATTCCTTGAAATTTATCGGGAACTTCGCTTAAAGAGCCGGCATCTTCGTATTCCAGCGGCAGCAAATAAATAGCGCTATCCAAGTCGCTGATAATCTGGTCAACGCATTGCTGATAGGTTGCACGTGGAATATTAAAATCAGCATTTGCATCCTGAAACTGTTTCAGGATTGGTACGCCCAATAACTCGCCGTTTTCAGCATAGCCGCCATGGTTTCTTAGAAGGTAGTATAAAAATACGCCTCTTAAACCGTAGGCTTCACCTTTCATTCGGATGGTGAAAAGCTGGTTCGCTTCAGGATCTTTTGCCCATGGGACATCGTCGCATCGGGCCAAAAATGTATTAATATACTGAATCGCGCCATATCCGTCAACCCACATATTAACCGGGTTTTCCGACGCTGTCCACGAGCCAGTGGCCATTTTTAAGTATGAATTGTCTTTGTCGTTTGTAACTGCATCGTCGGTTGCGTATTCGGTATTGTTGTAAGTATTTGGCAAATACCTGTAAGTAGTTGTTAATATGCCCTGGGCATAAACCGGGTCAGAATACATCAGGTCGAGATCCTTAAAGTTCTCGATGGCCGGGTCGAACATATCTTCGCAGCCCGATAAAACTAATAAACTGACCAGAAGAAATAAAATATTTTTTTTCATTGTCATCATTTTTTTAAAATTTAGATTAGAAAGT
This sequence comes from uncultured Draconibacterium sp., assembly GCF_913063105.1. Classification (GTDB taxonomy): domain Bacteria; phylum Bacteroidota; class Bacteroidia; order Bacteroidales; family Prolixibacteraceae; genus Draconibacterium. The sequence goes on from NZ_CAJXYQ010000012.1 coordinate 68,531, forward strand.
AGCTTTTACACCGATGTTAAAAAACCGGTACTGTGGAGCTTTTCCAATATTCATTTCCATCAATTCTTTTTCTTTTGAGATTGTCAAAAGATTTTGGCCACTTACATAAAGGCTTAACTGACTGAGCAATGAATTGTCGCTAAACATTTCATCGGCAAAGTCGTAGGTAAGCTGCACCTTTGTTAAATCGAAACGCGTATTGTCGTACTGCCAGAAAGTTGAATTCCGGAAGTTGTTGGTATTCGATGTAGTGGTTAATCGAGGGTAAGTTGCAGTAGTTGCAGTCTCTGGAGTCCATCGGTCTAATACTACTTCTGAATATTTACGGTTGCCGTATACCCAGTAGTATTCGGAGCTTTTGTATGAAATAGCCCCCGACTGGCCCTGGCCCATCGCAAATAGCGACCAGTTTTTGTATTTCAATGTAAGGTTTACACCGTAGGTAAAAGGCGAAGCTGATGAACCACTTTTTCCCAGTTCAACCTGGTCGCGCGAGTCAACTACGCCATCGCCATTTACATCTTTGTATTTTATATCGCCGGGTTTTACATCGCCAAACGTTTGTGTTGCGTGGTTATCAATATCGGTTTGGTCGGCAAAAAATCCTTCGCTTATATAGCCAAACGAAGCATCAATAGGTTTGCCGGCGCGGTATTGGTAATCATCCTGGTATACTTCGTCTCTTACACCTGCTTCTGAGCTGTACACCATTCCTACAAATCCGAGGTTGTATTCAAAATCGCCAAATTTATTGTTGTGTGAAACAGCAAAATCAAATCCTGAACGTTTGTCTTGGTTGTAGTTAATGTACGGCAGGTAAGAGTAGTCATACCTTTCGTAGTACGATGGGTAAATAGTACTTTCACCTTGCGTGAGCAAACCATCAGTTTCGCGGTTAAAGTAGTTCACATCAAATACCAGCTTGTTGCTAAACAATGCAGCTTCAAGGCCTACTCTTATTTCTTCTTCGGTAACAAAACCCAGGTTAGGGTTTGAACCCCGTTCTGATAATACTGTGTTACCACCCATTACACCGTCTCTCCAGCGGTACCAGCCGCTGTCGTCGTAATAGCCCTGGTACATGTAAAACTCTTCAATATCAATATCCTGATTAAGTTTGGCGTATGAAGCGCTAAATTTTAAATTATCAACAAACGAAACGTTGTCCATAAAATTTTCATCACTCATTCTCCAGCCTACAGTTACCGAAGGCGAAAAAGCATCTCGGTTTCCTTCGGGTAATTTTGCTGAATGCACATAAGCACCTGAAAAATCGATATAGTATTTTTGAGCATAATTATAAGCCATTTGCAAACCTAAGTTGGCATTGCTTAGTTTATGGTAGTCACTTCCATCGTGTCCGCTGTCTACCGAGTTGCGCGACTGGTATCCCCATCCAATTAAATTTCCGGTTACATTGTGGGTTGAATTAAAAGTTCTTTCGTAATTAAACTGCGAATAGAACGACATGGTTTGTTTGTACTTTGAGTCGCCAATGTACTCGTTGGTAGACGGGTCGTCATCGCCATATTTTGTAAGACCGATAATCACATCTTCGCCATTCATGTTTGACCATGTTGGCTCGTAAGTTGCATAACCAACTTTGTAGGCTTCAGAGTAATAGTTATTATAATCAATACTAAAAGCATTGGTAAACGAAAGTCCTTCTGTAATTCCGCTTAAATCGGCAGTTGCGCTTACTTTAAACTGAAAAACACGGTCTTTGTAACGAATGTAACCAGCTGCCAGCATATCGGCCAAAGCATTTGTTTGAACAGCGTTGTTACCACCCAGTAAATATTTACCATCGATAACGTTGTTACTGTTTTCAACCACACTCAGCAAGTCTGAATTGTATGGATCGAACATATCAATAGGTACAAATGCTGAATACCAGTTTGGTCGCATTTTTGAGCTTTCGCCCCAAAATTCACCACGCCCAATGTAATTGTTGTTAAAAATTACCGAAACATCGGTTTGTGCCGAAAGCCAGCTGGTAAGCTGCATATCAACATTACCGCGTACCCTGAAATTCAGGTCTTCGTTATTGCTTTGCTCTCCATATTTAATAATATCGTCGTTATAACTCATACCAAAGTTGGTATAATAACGGGTCTTTTGGTCGCCACCCGAAATTTCAACCGTAGCATCGGTTTTGTAATAAACTTCTTTTAAGTACTCCGAAGAAAAATAGTTGTTGTTGGGGTACTTGTACGGATTTGTTCCCATCTGGGTATTGTAGATGGTAGCATCGTCGTAAATGCGGGCAATTCCGTCGTTGTCAGAAGCTTCGTTGTACAGGGTCATGTACGAAGTTGCATCGAGGTATCTCGGGTAACTTTTCGGTACATACATGCCACCGTTGGCACGTGCCTCAATAGTTAAAGGCTGAATTTTACCGCGTTTTGTAGTAATTAAAACAACACCTTTTGCTGCCCTGCTACCATAAAGCACAACCGCACTTGCTCCTTTTAGTACAGTTATTGATTCTACCTCGGTAGCATTAAGGTCTGATGCATCACGGGGTACGCCATCAATAAGAATTAATGGATCTTGCCCCCATATATTTCCGGTGTATCCTCCAACAAAACTACGAATGCCGTCGAGCGTGTAGCTTTGGTAGTTTTTCTTCAGTAAATCGGTAACATTTACACTTGAAACAGCGCCAAGAACATCTTTCTTTTGCTGCGTTCCGAATGCAACATTAACCATATCTGTATTGTTCTGCAATAGAACAGTATCTACTTGTTCCTGCGCTTGAACACCTACCCCGGATAAAAACAACAGGGCGGAAATGGCAATGCAGAATTTTTTATATAATTTCTTCATTTCATTGCAAATTAAAGTTTGATATATCGCTAAAAACTTTACCATGATTAATCGATTTACCATCCCGGGTTTTGATTGAATTCAGGATAAATATTCACATCATCAAGATTAAATGGGAACCAGTAATGCTTTGATGTATATTGTCGTTCAAATAAGGTTTCCATGGTTAAGTTCAGCACTTTGGCGTCTTTATAACCATCGGCCAGTGCAGCTCCTGTTAAACCGTCAGGGTCTCTTTCAAATTCAAGTGAACACTTTAAGGTATAAGGTTTTTTATCCAATAGTTTCCAGCGGCGCAAGTCGCAAAAACGCAGGCCTTCGAAAGCCAGCTCTACAGCACGCTCTCTGCGTACTTCGCTCATAAATGCGTCAACCGATGAGAGGTATTTATCAGCCACGTGGCCAACACCTGCACGGTCTCTGATGGTATTTACGGCATCAACCGCTGTCATTGAGTAGGTACTTGCACTGCTACTTACACCATAACCAATGGCAGTAGCTTCGGCATACATTAAGTATACATCGGCCAAACGCAGTAAGCTTAACACAACACAGTTGTTACTCATCGTAGTACTTTCAGTGTTCTTTTCAGCCAAACGAGGGCGAAATTTTGTAAGTGCCAACCCGGTTAAATTTGAACGACCACCATTTACAGTTCTAAAACGACCGCCACTGTAATAACTGGCAAACTGAATATCTTCCTGCAAATCTTCCTTTGTACTTGTTCTTTCTCCATCCAGCACAAAATCGTTATAGAATCTTGGGTCTCTGTCTTTCCACGGATATTCAGGGTCGTATCCTGATTCGGCATCAGCCACAGTAATATCTTCGCTATCGTTTATTGGCAAGCCATTGGCCATACCGTAGTTAAAGAAAGCATAGTTTGCTGTAGGACTGATGTAATATCCTCCACGACTCAGGTCTTTCTGAATGTAATCGTTAATCTGGTTCCATCTGAAACGGGTAGCAGCTCCAACCGTATTTTCCCAGAAAATAGTTTCTTTTAGTCCGGGAATTTTACCGTTGTTGTTTTGTGTATAAAACAGTTGCGAGTAATTGTTGAAACTAGCCAGTTCGTAACGGCCTGTTGATTCCGACAAAGCCAACACTTCGCCAAAAACATCGGCTGCTTCTTTGCAATACGCCTGGTTGTATGTTGCTGAACCACCTGAAGCTTCGTTCATTAAAGGGCTACCGGCGTAAAGCAGGTTTTTACCCAAAAAGGCCAAAGCCATAATTTTATTGGCTCGCTGCATGTTATTACCTAAGGTAGCTTTACCGGCAGTTGTTTGGTCCCAATCAACGGGTAGCAATTGTGCTGCCATTCTGAAATCTTCCGATACTTTATCGGCTGTTTCCTGGTAACTTAAGCGTGGAGTACGAATGGGTTCATTGGCCGGAAGTGCCTCATCAAGATATGGAAGACCACCCCAGTATTTCATTAACTCGAGATGAAACCAGGCTCTGAAAAAGTAAAGTTGACCGGCAATCAGATCTTTTTCTTCCTGTGTTGCATCGGTAAGCAACTCCAGGTTTTCCAGGCCAATATTTGCTTTACGGATAGCATACCAGGCAAAGCCCCACAAGTAACCTTTATTCTTTGAATCGGTTGATGTTGTATTGGAGTAACCGGCACGGAATGGCGAAGCATAAGCGTTCCAGTCCCAATAGTTTCCGCGGTCAACATCGTAAGCAAATTCTGATTTTGCCGATGGATCCCAAAAAACTTCTTCTCCGAGATTAAACGAGTTATGCCAGGCATAAGCGGTATAACAAGGAATACAGTTGTACAGCTCCTCGGTAAATCCCTGAAAGTTTCTGAAATTTTCAAATGGTTCAGTTGAACTAATATCACTATTAGGAGCCTTATCCAAATACTCTTCGCAGGAAACTAATCCTAATATACCTGCCAAAAGCAAGGCATAAACAGATGTTTTTATATATTTCTTTAAATTCATTGCTATAGTTATTAGAATGTTATGTCAATACCGAAAGTAACACGGCTCATAGTTGGGTAAGCACCACCTCTTGAACTTCCTCCAAAGTTGCTTTCCCTATCATCTGGCATATCTGTCCACAAAAACAGGTTATTACCACTTAAATAAAACTTACACGATTTCATGCCCAGGCTATTGGTCCATCCATCGGTAAAGGTGTAGCCCAGCTCGGCAGTTTTTAGTCGCAGGTACGATCCGTCGTACCAGTATCTGGTACCTCTTGCATCGGCATTAGGTACGGCAAGCCATCTTGGCAATGGCACATCGCCACCTTCGTCCACGGTCCAGTAGGATCCTTCCACATAGGCATTGTCTTTACTTTCGTGGAAAGTTGGGAACAGCACCTCGCGGCTTACGTTAGAAACACCGTAAAACTGCATTGAGAAGTTCAAACCTTTCCAATCAACACCAACGGTTGTACTGTAAGTATTTTGTGGTACCCCGGTATAGCCATAAGGCGCCTGATCGTAACTGTCAATAAGTCCATCGCCGTTAAAGTCGATGATGTTGTAGTCGCCAGCCAACTTTACGTTGTCGTTATTTTGACGAACTGTACTTCCGAGTACGTCGTCCCAGCTTGCCAGGTAACCGTCATCAATATACGAGGTAACCTGCCCAATGGCGTATCCGGCATCACGCTGGTAGTTTGGATATAATGGAGGGTCGTCGGCAAATACTACTTCGTTGGTAGCATGTGTCATATTAATATTGGCCCAAAGTCGGAGGTTACGGTTTAAGTTTTTACTTAACCTGATTTCAAATTCGTAGCCCGAACTTTTCACTTCACCCAGGTTTCCTGTTGGCGCAGCGCCACCAAAAAACGAAGGTATTGCACGCGATGAACCACTTACAAGAATGTCGGTTCTGTGGTCGTTAAAGTAGTCGAATGAACCAGCAACCAAACCATCTAAAAAGGCATAATCAAAACCAATGTTTCTTTTCTCAACCGTTTCCCACGAGATATCGGGGTTACCAATTGATGCGTTTCGGTAGTAAGTATAAGGCGATTCGTTTTGTGCGGTTGAACCCAGTAGCGAGTTATTGCCATAGGTCCACTGATCGGCATACAACCAACGTCCACCAACGGCATCGTCACCAATTCTACCCCACGAACCACGGATTTTAAACATATCCATAAATTCGGCAGATTCCATAAAAGCTTCTTCCGACAACATCCATCCTGCTGACAGCGATGGGAAGAATGCGAAACGGTAATCGGGACCAAACTTTTCAGAACCGTTGTAGGCACCGTTAAACTCGAAAAAGTATTTGTTTTTAAAGCTGTAGGTTCCACGGAATACCCAGTCTTCGCGATAGTGCGAGAATTCGCTACCTGTCGCATATTTTTCGCGGCTAAACAAGGCCAAACCGGTAACATTGTGCTGACCAAACTCGCGGGCATAATTTATACGGCCTGAGAAATATTGTCTTCTGAATGTTTTTCCGGTATTTACCGAGCCGGCCTGGCTGCTCCAAATTACCTGATCAACAAAATCAAACTGTGTTGATGCATCAATCGGGAATTCGTAGATTTCAACGCCGGTATCGGGGTCAACCCATACGCGCTGAACCTGCCCCCATGAAGGATCATTTACACCACGGCCAGTTTCCAGGAATGTATTATCGTTTGAATATGTTCCTTCAAAAGTTAAACCGTCGGTAATAAACTTCAGGTCTTGTTTCAACATAAAGTCGGTGGTAATTTTTGTTTGTGTTTGCTTGTCAATTCCGTTACGCGCCAAATTTTTAACCGAGTTTGGCTGTGCGGCGTCATGTGGTTCGTAATATCCCCAAATGCCGTTTGAGTAAACCGGAATCATTGCATCAGGGGCTGTGTAATAAGCCGCCTGCCATGGCGAAGAATCCGATGATTGTTTTACCCCGTTTGAGCCAAACAGGTTTGCACTAAATTTGGTTGTTTTTGTTAACTGAAAATCGAGGTTTGAACGAACATTTACACGGTTGTATCCAAAACCGGGCTCGTACCCCTGACCATTATCAATGGCGTCAAACAAGTCGCCTTCGTGCAAGAAATCAACCGCTGCAAAATATTTTACAAACTTAGTACCACCTGATACGTTGGTACTAACGTTGTATGCCATTGCATAGTCTTTAAGCAATTCTTCTTCCCAGTTAATATTCGGGTATCTTTCGTACTCGGTAATGTCTGCAGGATAACGATATTTATTAATAATATCGGCAGGTGTGTAATCTTCCCAGCTTATAGGTGAAACGCCCATTTCGCGCTCGATGGCACGGTTACGTAAAAACAATGCATCGTATGAATCATACTTTTCAGGAAGTTTTGAAGGAATTTTCATGGTTGAGTTGGCACGTACCTGAATATTTGCCTTACCTTCTCTACCCCGTTTTGTGGTAATAAGAATAACCCCGTTTGCACCACGCACACCATAAACGGCAGTGGCCGAAGCATCTTTTAATACCGATACGCTTTCAACTGACGAAATATCAACATCATTCATCGAACGCTCGATACCGTCAACCAAAATTAGGGGACTACTGTTGTTCCACGATGTTTGCGTACGAATAACAATTTTGGGGTCTTCAGACCCCGGTTGTCCGTTTGAAGAATAGGTAATTACACCTGGCAACTGTCCGGTAAGGGCCGCTCCAACGTTGGTAACACCACCGGTGCGTTCCAGCACTTCTCCGGTTGTTTGTGTTATTGCACCAACAACACTCTCCTTTTTTTGCTGACCATAACCAATAACTACGGTTTCGCCCAACATTAAACTACTTTCTGCCAGTGTAACCTCAATTGTTGAAGTATTGGTAACATCAATTTCCTGTGTTTCCAAACCAATAAAAGAGATTACCAGAAATTGCTCTCCGGCAGGAATGTTTAAAGAGAACTCTCCGTCGATATTTGAAACAACACCAACGCCCGATGCTCCCTTTAAAATTACAGTTGCGCCTACAACGGGTTCTCCGCTTTCATCTGAAATTACCCCACTAACCTGCCTTGTATCCTGGGCAGCAGCAGCAGTGTAAATCACCATGAGAAGTAGTAACACGACAACTCTCGATACTTCAATCCTGTACTTTGTAAATAAGGATTGTTTTTTGTTTAAATAATAAATTGGATTTCTCATTTTGTTCTCAAATTTAAGTTAGCATAAGAGCATTTATCTCAGGTCGTTAGGTTGCTTCCTGCAGTTATGGAAACACAGAACCTCTTGGTGCAAGCTCTTTTGAAAACCGGAATAAGAAGATCAGAAGTAAGCGAACTCTTATTCGTAAATGTTCTATTCATAAGTGTTTTTTTAAATTATTAATTAATAGGTATTTATTCTTTTCGCATCTTTTATTCTACTGTTAATAAGGCTTTTGGGTGGCAAACAAACCCACTGTTGTACCTGTAAATCCCCACGAGTTGGCCGTTGACAGATAAGAAGCATCTACCTTATCGGCCAGTAAAGTCCATTGGTCGGGTTTGCCACCATAATAGAAGCTAAATGTTTTCCCATCAGAAACTATCTTTAACTGTACAGGCTTTTCGCTTAATTCGATTGGGTTTGCTTGTAATGTTTCAAGCTTTTCTGTGCCTAGCTTTTTGAGACAAACTTTAGTTTGTTCATTTTCGCGTTGCACCACTAGCATGTATTGATGCGTTTCGTCTTTCATTAACAGCATACCTGCCATTTCGTTATTACTTTGGGGCTGAAAATGCATGCTGGTTGTGCATTCGAATTTATGGTGTTGTAAGCGGCGGCAAACAAATGCCGGCGATTTTAATTCGTTTGAAGCAACATTTGCTGCCTGCAAGGATAAGTACCCCGGATTTTCGCTTAGTGAGTAAAAATCAGAAGCGGGTCCTCTCAAGGTTAACCACTCCAATCCCAACTGTCGATCATCAAAATCATCGTGTTTTTCAAAATTGCCAAAGGTTGTTTCAGCAGCCCTTTTTGTCCCTTTCATTTGGACGATTCGGGGTACCACCTCATTGTCCCTGGTGATGTACGGAAATCCATCTTTGCTCCAGCTAACTGGCATCATAAACGTTTCGCGCCCCAGATTTTCGAATTGATTTTCAATGGGGCGGCACGCCAAAAATACGGCCCACCATTCGCCATTGTCTTTTTTAAACAAATCGGCATGGCCGGTGCATGTAACGGGAAGTTCCCTGTTTTTGTCCAAATGTTTTTGCGTTAGTATTGGGTTCTTTTTCCAGGGTTTAAAAGGGCCAAAAGGAGAATCACCGCGAAAAATGACTTCGCGGTGATCGACACTTGTACCACCCTCGGCACACATTAAAAAATACTTTCCGTTTATATTGTACAGGTGCGGGCCTTCAATCCAAATAGGTTTTTCTTCCAGGTTAACACCTCCGTTAACCAGCATTATACTTTCGCCCCTGGTGGTATCGTTCTCCACGTCAAATTCAATCATTCGAATGGCGCGGTGACCCTCGTAGGTTGATCCGCCATCGGGTACATCGTTGTTTACGATATATGCTTTTCCATCATCATCAAAAAGAAATGATGGATCGATACCCCCAACCGCAGGAAGCCAAACCGGATCGGACCAATCTCCAAATGGATCGGTTGTTTTAACGTAAAAATTACCACCTTTAATATTCGTGGTAATCATGTAATAGGTTTGGTTATGCGGATTGTAACTAATTGCCGGAGCAAATATTCCCTGGCTCACTCGTTGTCCTTGTAATGGCAGTTGCTCGCGGCGGTTTAAAACATTGCCTATTTGTTTCCAGTTCACCAAATCGGTGCTATGAAACAGGGGAACACCCGGAAAATATGAAAAAGTGGAGGTAACCATAAAATAGTCTTCTCCGTTGGTACAAATGCTCGGGTCGGAATACCAACCGGGCAATATCGGATTGTAAAAATAATCTTCACCCGGAAGCGGATTCTCACGATAAAAATCGTCGTTGCCTGTGTAGGTAAAATAATCGAAATGAGCTACCAGGCTATCGGATAAAAAAGTGTTACCATTTGAATATGATGAATTGGTACAGGACTGAAAAGATAATACTCCTACCAAAAAAAATGCTGTGCTCAGAACTTGCGTTAAAGCCCTTCTTTTCATGTTTAATTCAACTTTAGGTGACTAGTTTTTAAATAATTTGGTTTCGCATCGGTATGTTGATACCTTCTACAAAATCAAAAATAGAATTAGCTTGCCACCAAGGAGTTTAAGAATAGATATTAGATTTTAAAAATAGGACACTGTTTCAACAACCACCATAAACAACTATAAAACTGCACATTACTGTATATTTCAAACATTTTAAAACCAAGAAAAATATCTAATTTTAAAATGTTTGAATCCAATTTTACACATTTTAAGGCTTGCTGAACGAAGATGCCTGTGCATTGGTTCGGCGTAAAACCTTAATCAAGAATCTGTGAAGGAGATTTTCCAAAGTGTTTTCGGAAAACCGTACTAAAATACCCCACACTTGCAAAACCACAAAGTTCGCTTACTTCGGTTATGGTGTATTTTTTAGATTGAATAAGTTTAATGGCCTGATCTAAACGAATAGTTTTTATAAAATCAGTTGGCGATTGATTGGTTAGTGATTTTGTTTTTTTGTACAATAGCGATGAGCTTACATTCATCTCGGCAGCAAAGTCGCTTTTAGAAAATTGCGTATTCGAGAGGTTTTCATTTACAACTTCAATCATTCGTTTCAGAAACTTATCGTTTAATTCATTTTCCAGAAGAGCAGCCTCACCATCATCCTCTCTTCGAATTAACTTTAATGCTTTTTCACGAATTATTTCGCGGTTTTTAATTAAGGTTTTTATGCGTTGCTGCAGTAGCGAAACATCAAAGGGTTTGGTAAGGTAATCGTCGGCACCATAACCAAAGCCATGAATTTGCTCACTTTTCCCTGAAAGCGAGGTTAACAGGATAACCGGAAGGTGGGAAGTTTCGTAGGTTGTTTTAATTTTTTCACACAACTCAAACCCATCCATTTCGGGCATTATTATATCCGAAACCACCAGGTCTGGCATCATATTCTGAATGGTTTTCCAGGCTTCCGCTCCATTTTTCGTCAGCAATATTTCAAACTGGTCGCTCATTGAGAGTTGAAGAAAATCTCTTAGGTATTCATTGTCTTCAGCTATCAGAACTTTCATTTTTGCCCTACCCGATTCTCCGGCAATTTCTACCCCCGGCAACTTTGTTTCCTGTTTTTGCTGACTGGTTGATATTGATTTTCCTTCGGCAGTAATTTCTTTTGCTTCACCATCTGCATTTACGGTTGGTATGACCACCTGAAATGTTGCCCCCACGTTTAACTGGCTTGAGCAGGTTATTTTACCTCCGTGGAGATTTACATAATTTTTTACCAATAATAAGCCAATACCCGAACCAACAATTTTACTGTTTACCACGTTTTCGGCCCGGTAATATTCTTTGAATAACTGGCGTTGTGCCTTTTTGCTTATGCCAATGCCCTGGTCTTTAACCTCGAATAACCATTTGGTAGCAGTACATTGCAATTGCACCTGCACTGTTGTGTTGGGGTGCGAATATTTAATGGCATTTGAAATCAGATTATCCACAACTTTTTCAATCAGGTTTTCATCAATACGGGTATAATATTCGTTTAAATTCGAATTAAAACTCAAATCAACAGCGTTATTGGATGCGTATGATTCGAACATCATTACCCTATCGGCAATCATTTTAACAATATCAACTTTTTCGAGCGCAAGTTTTTCTTTTCCAATATCAGCTTTCTGAAAATCCATTAGCTGTGTTACCACTTTTAGTAAACGCTGGGTTTGTTCGGTAGCTAAATGCAGGTAATGGTGCCCCTTTCCGGAGAGCCCCGACTCTTTGTTCAATTCTTCAATGGGGCCATTTATAAGGGTTAACGAAGTGCGAATGTCATGAGCAGTATTGGCAAAAAACCGAATTTTTTCGTCGGAATGCAGCTTTTTAATATGGTCGATATAATAGAACATTATAAACAAGGTAATTCCAACTACAAATGAAACTACCAGTAAGCGAAACCACCATGTAGCCCAAAACGGCGGCACCATGGTTAACTGAATGACCCTACTGGCAATTACATTAGAGTTTGCACCATCAAACATTTTTACGCGCAAGGTGTAATTTCCTGCAGGGATGTTAGAATAGGATAAAAATTTACTGTTTACCGGCGTACTCCAATGTTCATCAATACCGTCCAACAGCCACGAGAACTTGGCTCCTGAGGTGATTAAACCAATTGGAATCAGTTCGAGACTTATGGTGTTTTGGTAGTATTTTAATGTTAAGTGCTCCAGTTTATCGATAGGAACCTGTGGTTCAAGTTCCTTAATTTCACGAATTGACCTGCCCGAAACAGAAATATCCTGAATAAAAATGCTTCCCGCTTCTGACTTTATACTTAAGGTTTCAGGATCAAAAATTAAGGCACCCTTGTTGGTACCCATTAACAATTTCCCGTTTTTTAAGGTGCAGTGCGAACGCGGGTTAAAGGCAACCTCGCCCAGGTTTAAAAGCGAGTTATACGACTGTATAATTGTATCTTTCAGGTTTAGTTTATTTAAACCCTGTTCGGTACCTATCCATAAAGATTGATCGTGATATTTCAGGCTATTTACATAGTTGCTTAAAAGCCCCGACGCAGTAGTGAAGTTTTTTATGGCTTTTGTATTAATATCGAACAGAAGAAGCCCATTTCCGGTTGTTGCCATCCATACTTTTTCATTGTCAACGTAAAAATCGTTAAAAGAAACACCATCGAGCAAGACCTCTGCCTCTCCGGTATTTTTATTAAAAAGTATCAGCTCAGAATTGGTTCCCAGAAGAAGGTTGTTTCTTCCGTAGTTTTTAGTGACGAAAGCTGCCAGCCGGTCGTAGTTTTTATAGGTATCGGTCTCAACATTATAACAAATGAGGTTTCCGCGCACACCACTTATCCACACATTATGGTCTTCGTCTTCAAACAGTTCAAAAACAAAATCGCCACTAAAATCGCCCTGGGTATGCTCCTGGCTAAGTCGTTTTAACAGCCTACCGCTATTTTTATCAAGAATATATATACCTGATGAATACGTACTGGCCCAAATTCGCCCCTTCGAGTCTTCCAGCAAATCCAGAAACACCTGCGAGCCTTCATTTAATTGATGAAAATAACTGTTCCACCTGTTGGCTTTTCTGTTAAAAAAACTAATCCCATCATTTGTGGCAAACCATAGGTTACCGTTAGCGTCTTCCAATACACTGTTAACATCGTTGTTTATCAATGAATTCGGATTGTTAATCTCGTGGCTTAGTTTTGTAATTCCAGGATCTTTCTTATCAAAATACGATACTCCCCCGCTGTACGTACACACCCAAACCCTGTTATCCGGAGCAGTGTAAATATCATATACCCCATTTCCTTTTAAAGAATTGGGGTTATCTGCATCTTCCTTCATTACCGAGAGAAGTCCGAGGTTATTCTTGTTAATTTGCCAAACCCCCTGTCCATCTATCCCTACTAACAAGGTTGAATCAAGATAACTTTGCAGGGCTAAAACAGGTTGATTCGGAACCTCTTCCAGTTCTATTAATTCTTTTTCGGCTCCGGTTGTTAATGCGAATAGCCCGTATTCCATGGTACCAATCCACACCATACCATATTTTTTGTCAACATGAATCCGACACAAACTTTTATACCATTCATCGGTGAAGGTGTAATATAGTTCAGTAGAATTATCAGCCACATCAAATAGTAATAACTCTCCACTATTAACTGCCAGTAATAATTTATCCTTTTCGTACCAATCCATATGATAGATGTAGCCATTTGGAGCCATAGATTTCAAGCCATTTTGTTTATCGAAACAAAACAATCCTACTGTTGACGAAATCCATAAGCGTTGTTGGGTATCAACAAGTACTTTTGAAACCGTCAGATTGGCATATCGTAAATCTTTGGCGAGATTTACCCACAATACAAATCGGTCTTTAAGTTCATCGTAGTAAAATATCTGACCATTATTGGTGTAGGCAAATAAACTACCATCGTAAAATGTTAATCTGGTGGTAATAACGTTCAACGATTCGTAGGGTAATTGGTAGGTTCGCACATCGTTGGCAGCATACCTCATTATCTCCATTTTTGAGGAAATCCAGATAAAACCATTATAATCGCCGCAAACACTGTTTGTTCCTCTAATTGACAATCCATACTCATCATTCAGGTTCCGAAAATGAACGGTATTATCTGGGTTTACTGCATTAACCGCATAAACACAGCTCAGGGACAAGAACAGAAAAACAGTATATAATTTCCTTCTCATTTTAATTTATAATGACGTAAAAAATACACATTCCTTAACAATAAACAAAAAACTTTACCCTAAGCCTCAAACGTAGTAAACAATAGTTTGTTTTTACTACATCTTGTACAACGCTTTTCAGGTTACCCCTTAAGGTCTGTCCATGTCGTTTTTTCTGATATCATCGAGATTATGGATTGGCCGTTCAATATCGAAAGGAATTATTTGCTTACTAAATTGTTGAAAATAGAGCAAACAAGCATCTTTCCACACCTGCGCGTTTTGCGCCTGCTTACGTAATTTTCGTTGCACAGCGGTAAAACGCCCGGCATCAACAAAGTTCTGAACTTTATCCCAGCTTACCTGGAAACCACGAACCTGCTGCACGCCATAATCATAACGGTAACACATTTCATCCCACAGCGTTTTTCCACTATTCATTTTATGGTTCCACGAAACATGGTGAAACCACAATAAATATTCCTCGGGGCAGGTACGTAAATCGCCAAAATTTTCAGCTACTGTTGGATGGTATTGTGCCAGGGCATTACTTCCGGTTTTGGTACGATTAAAACCTACTCCAAAAGAATCGGCCTGATGATAATAAGGCATGGTCCAGTCTTTCCGTACGCCTTCAATTTCCCACCAGGGACCAGGACCGTAGTGATGATGCGCCTGCATAATATGATGTAAACCCAGCGGCATCATGTAATTCACAGCTGCTTCCCGGCTATCTAACATCATCTTTTTTACGGGTTTCATAAAATTTTCTGTCCAGTTTTCTGAGAAATTTACTTTACCGTTTACATCAGGATTAAAGGTAAGTTTAATCCATTCGTCGGCAATTTGTTCGCTCGACAGTTGGTTGTTCCAGGCCAGCCTGCCAAAGGCATACCAGTTGGCTTGTGCAAAATCGTGACCGCACCAGTTGGCATCGGTTCCAATATTTGCCACTCCGGCAATTGCCGTTTTTTGTTTAAAAATTGTTCCATCAGTACATTTTGCAACGGTACTTCCGGGGCCTTCCTGGTGGGTGTCGCTTTTAAAAAACTCTTCCCACATGGTTGCTAGAAATACCAAATGAATGGAATGCCCAAGGTATTCCTGGGTTATTTGCAATTCGGGCATCAAGGGTGTATTTTTCATAGCGCCAAAAAGCGGACTAAATGGTTCGCGCGGCATAAAGTCAATGGGGCCATTCTTTACCTGAATGATTACGTTGTCGCGAAATTGCCCATCAAACGGAAAAAACTCGGCGTAAGCCTGCTCTGCCCGGTCGTCTTCTTTTGCACTGTAAACAAAAGCACGCCACATTACTATTCCCCCGTGAGGTTTTAAGGCATCAGCAAGCATATTTGCTCCGTCAACATGGCTACGCCCATAGTCGTGCGGACCGGGTTGCCCCTCGCTACTGGCTTTTACCAAAAAGCCACCAAAGTCGGGTATTAGCGAGTAAATTTCTTTTGCTTTGGCCTGCCACCAGTTTATTACTTCGGTGTTTAGCGGATCGGAAGTTTTTAATCCGCCAACAAGTGCCGGCGACGAAAAATTAATGGATACAAAAACTTTAATACCGAAAGGTCGAAGCACATCGGCAATTGCTTTTACCCGCTGTAAAGTTTCTGCTTTTAACACATTTGGCGATGCGTTTACATTATTAATAACGGTACCGTTAATTCCAACCGATGCATTTGCCCGGGCATATTCATGCCATAACTTTTTATCATAATCAGAAACAGTTAAATCGCTTCCACCTTTTTTCCAAAAAATTGATGCACCTGCGTAACCGCGCTCCACCGAGCCATTTAGGTTGTCCCAGTGGTTTAACAAACGAAGCTCGTAGGATGGATTATAAGTTTTTTCATTTACCTTTTGTCCGCACTGTTGTTGGCGAAGAAGCTCAAAAACGCCATAAAGAAGACCAAGCTCAGTATTTGCCTGAATTTTATTTTCTTCAAGGATAAAACCATCGCCTTTAACTTCGTTATTCTTTTTTACCAGCAACTGAATGGTGGCTCCATCAATACCATTCCAATTGTTTTTAAGTTCCTTTTTGGCCAAATCAATAATTTCTGATTTTCCGGCACAAACAACATTTACCTCTCCCGAAAACTGGTTTCTTAACCAGAGCTTATGCCCGTCTTCGGCTTGCACGTTGCTTTGAACTACAAAAAAAAGTACTGTAAATAAAATCAGGCTTCTCATATTTCTATTTTTTAGCTGTTTATTTTAAAAATCGAATTAAAGCTATCGGGGTAAAATGGTTACAATTATCCGTTTATATCGCGTTAAGTTTGGTTCTCCCTTATCGCTTACTTTTAATATAATATGGGCTGTTTCCGGTTTTTCTACTCTGGGTGCTGTAAAACCGGTATTGTGTGCATTCTCCGGAACAAAGTTTATGGTTTGCTTGTAGCTGCCGGCTTCGGGGTAATGAAACCATAAGAAACTAAAGCTGTCGCCATCCGGATCAAACGAATCAAAAGCATCCAATGCACAATATTCGCCTGATTTAACAGTAATTTGGTTAGAATGACTTAAAACCGGAACCGGAGGATGGTTGGCCTCATCCACGTCTTTTTGGCACCAATCCATTCGGGCAGCAAAATCGTTCTGAAATTCGTCTCGCCAGCGCCAAAGTGTAACCTTGTAGCCATCAAAAGATTTTTGAGCTTTTTTTACGGCACGCCCAAAGCTGTTGGGTACGTATGGTGTATAGTTATCGTTGGCATTGGTCCATATTTCGCGGGTCTCCGGGGCAATTTCCACTATTGAACTACCATCTTTCGTTTTTGAAAAATCGGGTTTGTACAGCTCGTAACGGCCTCCCCATCCTCCCCATTCGGGATGTTCGGCCTCATTTAATCCATTTGGGATTAGTGATAAAAATGCAGGAGTATCGCCTTCCACTCCCCAGGCTACATCGGGGTATACTGCGCCAAGCGGTCCATGGTTTTGCTGAATATTTTCGCTTATCCAGGTATTACTTATGGTGGTATTATCAATATCTTCAACCACCGTATTTATGCCGGTCCATGTTGCAGTTTCGTAATCGTCGCCCGGACTAACAACATAAAACAGCTCCGGAAAATTATTGCGAATCCAGATTCCACTGTCATCCTGATCGGAAATGGTGTAAACCCGTAATTTAGCAATTAAACGGCGGGCTTCCTTTTTTCGTTTTGTTTTTTCGATTTTATACAAAGCCTGGGCCAGGGTATTTACGCCTCCCCAGGTAGATATCCACAAGGGGCGGTCGTCATCTTCTTCCAGCACCTTAATTATCCAATCCGACCCTTCGGAGTCCATCCCTTTTCCAACGCCTTCCATTCCATATTTGGGCAGTCCCGATTTTACCAGTTTCAGCAGCTTCTCCGCCTCAGGAAATCCTTTTTCGTGTTTTAATAAATTTGGTTGTACTTTTTCGTAGGCCTTTATTACCCGTTTTACCGATTCGGGATTAACCTGCGAAGTATGCCAGCACGAGGTAGTTGCTACAATTCCCTCAATATCAACCTGATTAGCATACAACAGCAATCGAACCAGCGATTGTGTATCATCCGGGTCGGCTTCAATATCGGTTAAAATAATTACCCGATTTTTTGCCATATCCTGCGCAAAAGCAGCATTTATTATAAAACTGAATAAAAAAACGAAAAGGATCTTTTTAAGCATTAGCGTTTAGTTTTTCGATTTGATAAAAGGTTTATGGTTAAAGTAGCTATTATTATTTAAGCCTCCAATAACAACTTTAATCTGTAGCAAAGATTATCGCATTCATGCTTACTTTGCTTCATTTTTCAAAACTAAATGATGCGTAAGTATCTGTTTTGTAAATTTAGATATTGAGTTTGTGAATTTAGATAAAAGCCGAAACTCTTGTGATACGATAAAGGCAAGCCCCTAATCGAGAATCCCGCCAATCACCTGTTCAATTTTTACCGGCTTACCCAGTTTTAGCGATTCTTCCATGGCTTTTAAAATGGCAATGGTACCAATTCCTTCTCTCAAATCAGGCAGAGCTGTTTTTCCACTTTGCAAGCAGTCGGCAAAATATTCGTAATAGTTTTGGTACTCACCGGCATGGTGCGACCTCCCCTCGAAACGAAAATAATAGTTGGCTTTTTGGTCGAAACTTACCAATTTTTGTTCGCCGTTTTTTGCTGTAATTGCGTACCTCAAATCCATATAGTCACCTTGGCTGCATCCTTCTGTTCCACGCAAAATACAGGTCATTTCGCTCTCGCGAATTTCGGGTTGCACCGGACCCGAGTACGCCCCGCTAACGCGAGCAATTCTACCATCAACAGCTTTAAATATAAAATGCATGGTATCTTCGTTTTTTAACCCACCTGCTTTACCGTTTGGGCTAAGCATTCCGTAACCCATCACTTCTTCTATGTGTGGCAGATACCAGCGTACCAGGTCAACCGGATGACTTAAACCACCATACAACCATTTAAACGAATCTTGTAAAGACCAGCCTTTTCCTAAAAACCAACGATGATCGGCGTTGTAATGGGTTTCAACAGTTACCAATTCTCCAATTTCTCCACGCTCAAAATCTTCTCGTTGCTTTTTCATGGGTTCAAAAAAGCGCGAACTTTGCCCAACAAACACCTTCTTCCCTGTGTCGTTGCTAAGTTTTAACAGCTCGGCGGCATCGGCCAAATCGTTTATCAAAGGTTTGGTGCAAACTACATGTTTGTTGTGCAACAAGGCCATTTTAATGTGTTGGGCGTGTAAATGATCGGGTGTGTAAATACCAATAACATCAATTTCCGGATTGTTTAGCATCGTTTCATAGCTGCTTGTATAGTGCTTGAAGTTAAATTCTTTTGCCCGTTGTTTGCACAACTCTTCGTTCCGGTCGCATATCATTTTAAGCTCCCATTTTTCACTTTTCAAAGCAGCAGACATGGTACTTCTTCCTTCGCCTAATCCAACTATTCCTAATCGTAACATATTACCGGTATTAAATTTTACTAATTGCGAGCCTTTTCAGCGAATTTCTACCTGTATTTTTCCACTATTTTCAATGCGGTTTCAATATCTTTCTCTGTTTTAAAATCAACGTTGATGTGTAATCCGTCGGGGCCAAGATTATCAATGAGGGGTTCCAGTTCGTTTAGACTTACCCAATTGGCCATTATTGATTTTCCTCCTGCCAATATTCGTTTATACAAACCATACCAACGCGAATCTCCACCTTGTGGTTCACCAACTCCGGGCGTCCACTGTATGGCATTTAGTTCATCAATTTCAAGCAAAGCATCGAGGTGCCTTTGTGCATCAACCCCATCAAGATGATAGAGCGTGTAATCTATTTTCTGGGCTTGTTCGCGAATAAAAGGTTGGACAAACGTTCTAAAGTCATCTTCCGAAAACATAATCGAAATATCTGATTGTAATTTAGATACTTTTCCCGGGCCCCAAATAGAAAAATAACAGAAAGCCATTTCTCCATTCACGTTGATAATGTCGTAAATTTGATCGAAAACTTTAAAGAAGATATCATTAATTTTTTGCAATTGACTGAGGAGTTCGTCCGGCTGCATAATCATATCCATTAAAGTTTCCTGGGTACCTTTTAAACTGGCCAAAACATCAAGACCTTCGCATAAATCAGGACAACCAACAAAGTAATTCTCTTCTGCTTTCTCTTTGCACGCTTTTAATAAATCAAGATGTAGTTTTAACATCGGATTTTGGGTATTGTATTCCAACGCAATTTCGGTGTTTCCCATGTGGCGAATCCAGATGGTATCTTCTCCACCATCCAGTTCGGCACCCAGCAAAGCAGCTAACGATCCGGGGCCCAAATGCGTATTGGCAACCGGCATAATATCGGCCTTAAAAGAACTTCGCGATAATTGATAATTTATGTTTTGTGCACGCCACTCAGGATCGAACCAAAACTGGTTTAAATCTTTTGGAGGCAAAGGTTGTGCAACCGTTGCGTGTGGGCTAACATTTTTTTGCAAGTGCTCCCACATGGTTAAAACAATACCTTTTCCATCCCACCAGTCGACATATCGTTTTTTTGATTCCTCGAGATTAGTTTTCCACGTTTTCATTTTATCGCACTTTAAGATTTTGTTTTTACATCCTTATTCCATATACCACCTAAAATACTTTTGGCTAAGCCCTCGTAATTGTCAGAAAAATCAAGTGTTACCGTTTTTTCCAGATCAATTTCATCGGTGTTGCTTACATGCAGTGGATAAACCGGTATTTTTGCCCCTTTTCGTACCCATACCGGCATTTCTTCCAATATACACTCTACATTATATAACCACTGTTTACCATTCACCCATTCGCCCGTGAATAAATTAATCCATTCGCCTTCAGGCAAATACACATCGCGCGTATTATGGCTATTCATTATCGGAGCAACCAGAAAATCGTCGCCAAAGAAGTACTGATCGTCAATATGCCAACACATTTTATCTTTTGGATGATGAAAAATCATTGCCCGCAGCACAGGGTAACCGCTTTGGGTTGTTTTTTCGCTTTGCTTCATCAAATAAGGAATTAAGGCATACCGGAGTTTTAACCACTTGCGCACAATTCCGGCAATCTCAGGATACTCGTACGGTTCTCGTTTCGAGGTTCCATGGTACCTCAGATGTGAGGAGAATACACCAAACTGTGTCCATCTTACGTATAAATCATTGGGTATAACAGAGTTCATAAAGTTAGGCACACCGTGGAAACCCGGCACATCGTGGCTCCAAAAACCAAATCCGGATAAACCAATGTGCAAGCCACCTTTTAACGACCCTGCCATCCCATCCCACGAACATGCAGAATCGCCTCCCCAATGCAACGGATAACGCTGGCAACCCGCCCAACCGGCACGCGCCCATACAATTCCGTCGCCACTAACCTCTTTTGTAATTTCGTAAGCCGCCTTCTGGTATAACAGGCCATAAATATTGTTGAGTTTTTCAGGATGCATGGCATGGTATTCAGCCTCCATATGTATTTCTTCTCCAAAATCAGTTTTAATACAAACCACCCCCATATCGAGCAAGTTTTTCAACAGGCCCTTGTACCATTCAGTTGCTTTTGGATAAGTAAAATCAATGGTGCCGACGTAGTCGAGGGCCGAAAAATTAGAATCAGACTGTTGTCCGACTTCTGTTACTTTGCAGATGTAATTATTTTCGCTGGCTTCCTGCTCTTGCTCGGCATTGCGTGAAATATAGGGCAACTGCCACAAGCTTACCTTGTAGCCATTTTGCCGCAGTTGCTTTACAAACCTTTCGGGGTCCGGAAATCGTTCTTTGTTAAACTTCCACTCGCAAAGCCAGTCTGTTTCAAACCATCCCGTGTCCAGGTGAATAACATCACACGGGAAATCTTCTTTTCGCAGGCGGGTGCATATCGTTTTCACCTCTTCTTCCGAGAAATAGGTCATTCGGCTCATCCAGGTACCAAAGCTCCACTTGGGTAACATTCCCGGAAAACCGGTTAAACTCCGATAACCTTTCAGCACATCTTCGGGTGTTTCTCCTCCTAACAGGAAGAGATCAATGGCTGGTTCTTCTACCAGAAATTGTAGCGAACGCGCCGAATGGTCGGCCACCGATATTTTTCCGTAAGCTGCGGTATGTAAAAACACCCCATACATGCGGCTCGACAGTAAAAAAGGTACGTTCTTGTAGGTACGCCTATTGTTTACGCCCTGCCCGTCCTGGTTTTTTAATTGAAAAGTGCGCCCCGAAAGATCCATTTTTGAAAAACGTTCGCCTGTGCCAACAAACTTCTCATCAGCCTCAACACTAAACGAGAGGGTTGTACGGTCAAAACTTCCATTTTTTTCAACTACTGCCAAAGCAAATGCATCGTGCCGGGCCGGAAAAAACTGATCAAAAGCACTTAGTTTAACTTCCTTTTTTCCATCCGGAAAGAAACTCAACTCCAGTGTTTCCTGTGGCTCGGGCAAAAGATCGCTCCAGTAGTCAATGGCAATAGGACTGCGATTTAACCGGGCACGCACACATCCTGAAGAATCTTTTACTGTCCAGGCATCTTCTGTTTTCTCGACAAAAAGAGGTTCAGGTTTCAGCGTTTCATGCATTTCCAGCATAACTGAATCTGTCATACTTTCGGAATCAAAGCCAATGGCAGTGCGTATAATTTTATTGCCATAAGCACGAATGCGCAAAAAGAACGTTTTGCGACCAACACTCGCATCGGGTTCGATATCGATTGCAGGTTTTTGCTTTTGAAAGGGAAGCTCAAAAACAACATCTCCTCCTTCGGATTTTGCCGAAACCGGTGAACATGTTTTCCATAAACATTCCTCTCCATTCATTTCCTGGTTGAAATCCAAAAAATCAAAAAGTTGATAATTGGTTTGTTTCATTTGGCTTTTTTTGTGATTATTTATTGAAGAATTGATTGATTCTATTCTGATTTAGTTAAAAACACCCACTTTTCATCCGGGCTAGTTCCTTCGATACCTTCCTGGTATTGACCCATTATTTCGTTCCACTCATTCATACGCGGGTTATTTTCAACTGTTTTGGGATTTAACTCATCAAGCGTTTTGTTGGCCGGAATGGAAATTACAAGCATCAATTGCCGGCCGTTTCGAAATACCTGTAGTTGCTGAAAATCAGCATTACAAAATCCGTTGGCAACTTCAGGCCACTGCTCAAACTGGGTTCTGTGGTACTCCATATATTCGTTTTGTAATTCTTTGTCCTCCACCAAATTGGCCGTTAGAATAATATGCTCCCAATTGGGTGCTAATTGTGCCTGCCCACAATGTTGCGCCCTCGAGAAATCGTAAAAGGGCTTTTCGTAAACTTTTACTGATAGTTCCGGAAACTGCTTCGCCATTTCTTGAGTAAAGGCCTGCTTATTAGAGAATTGAGAATAAAAAACAAAATGATTTTTCCAGCGATACAACTGCGTATTGTCAGCACCAAACGATTTGGCGAGCTCCTGCACACGCCCGGGATTAAATGAGTCTCCCACAAATTCAATAATACACCGCTCTTTTTCCGCTTTGGGTGCTTGTTTACAACTCATAAAAAACATAATAATGCTAAGCATTAAAAAACATGAAATCGATTTAAACCGCTTCATCTCTTACTTAAGTTTTATTGGTTGAATAATTTCTACTGATGTAAATTTCGTTAATTTTACAGAATAAAGTTGCAAGTTTTATACTTCGGTCGATTATATAAATTCTATTTATTCAGCAAACCGAAAAGAACGTAGCTGCAGACTATAAATAATAAGTTAGCTTTGGAAAGACATAATATAAAACCTATAGTTGAAGGGAAAGGTGTTTGGTGGCACCCGGGAAATCGAGGACCGCTGAAAAACCTATCCTACATCCTGCAGTTTGGAAGCATGAAGTTTTATAAAGTGCGAATGGACCACACCATGTTCCCACATATGCATCCTGGAATTGGCATTCGGTTTATCCATAGCGGTAAGTTTCAGTGGAGTGTTGAGGGGCAAGAGGTGGAGCTGCTGCCTGACGACTTATCCATAACCAATCCGTGGCAATTATATGGTAGTCCGCACGGAAAAACGGATATTGGAGAATATACCTGGATGCTGGTAAAACCTGAAACGTATGGAACAAATACCCCCTTATCACTTGGCTCGTGGACACAACTATCGCAAAATTTCCAAAAAAACCTGGGAGATTTACTTACTAAAGAAAATACCATTGTATTGCGCAATGCCAAAAAACTAAAAAAGTATTTCGTAGAAATGAAAAATGAGTTGTGCGGACAAGAAACAGGTTACGAAATTATTGCCGGCAACCTTATCGACAACTTTTTTATTGAATTGTACCGGCATCTTTCAAACCGAAAACAAAGAATTGAAAAAGAGTATAATTTCACGGAAGAATTAACTACGATAATTACCAACGATTTAAATAAGAAATGGATAATTGAAGACCTGGCCCTACAGTTTGGAATGGGAAAAACAAAATTTACCGATGAAGTAAAGAAGCTTACTGGCTATCCTCCTGCCAGCTTTATTATAAATTTAAAAATTGAAAAGGCCATTGAACTGCTCAAAAACGAAACAAACAACCTCTCTGAAATAGCTTTAGTTTGTGGTTTTTCGTCATTACAACACTTTACTTCCACATTTTCCAACCGAATTGGCATTGGGCCTGCAAAATTCAGGGTAGCCAACAGAAAACAGAATGGCTAAATTCGCCATTCATTTCCCAGGAAACAAGATTGTTCCTACCCCTTAACGGCATTTATCGTCATACATACCTTTTCTACGAGCAAGTAAAACAGCACATATTATAGTGGATGTTTCCCGGTTCAACTTCCAAATTTCTGAACTCAATATGGTTAATCCTCCCCAACTGATTCAGCAATAATATTTCCTTTCTCCACGCAACACTCCCTAATTTTACAATTAGAGACACAAAACAAATAGTTTACATTAAATCAATCAAGGTTCTTTCATCTGCTCTGCCGAAAAAAACAAACCCTTTGTCCCGGCTGATAAAAGAACCTACAAAACCAAAAATAATGAAAACACCTGTACTCATAATCATCTTTTGTTTGGTAGCACTTGCCAGTCAGGCACAATGGTCATACAGGTTCCTTTCATCGCAAAAACACTACTTATATTCTTCAGGCGAATATGTGGTTGGCGAAAAACAAGCGGGAAATATTGGCCTAAATTACACTTATAATAATAGGTATACACTTAGTGTGGGGTATTCAGCAACCTTTAAATCAGCTGCCTCGCCAACCGACGAATTTTTAAAATCGGGTACCAACCTAAGCCCTGCCAGTTCGGCAGAACCTTTCCAGAATTCCGAGATTTTACACATGATGGTTGGTCGTATATTCGATATCAATAAAAAAAGAAGTATTCGGGTATTGCTGCAGGCAGGGCCGGGTATATCAACATTTCGGGAGCCCGAATTTAACCTGCTAAAATCAACAAACCAGTACAATTTTAAAACTGCTGCCAGTAAAAAAATAAGTTTTGTTGTAAACCCTAAAATAGAAATGCCCCTGTGCTGTACCGTTGGCTGCTCGGTTGGCCCCATGGTAATTGTAAACAGCAACCAAACCTACTTTGGAGCTGGAATTGGATTAATGTATGGATTGATTAAACAATAAATATGTACTAGCCAGTAACAGGTTTTCTATGGTTTTCTGAAACATTCATTAAAAGATCTTCGATCCCGTAGCACATATTCTTCCTCTATTATCAGCATTTTTCTGATATATTGTTAAGCATTTATTCCCTTTTTCCTTCAAACATTCCCACGCATTTAGTAACTTTAACCCAAATGGTAGTAAAAATATAAACCCTTTACTTTTTTTTACTATGTTAATATCCAATATTGAAACGGAAGATATGAAGAAGATTTTGGCAATAGATGACAATAACATCAATCTGGAGCTTTTATCGCAAATTATAAAATTGTACTATCCTGAATTCAATTTTATTGGTGCGCTTAGTGGTCGGGAGGGGATTGAAATTGCCCAACGTGAAAACCCGGATCTGATTTTGCTGGACATAATGATGCCCGACCTTGATGGCTATGAAACCTGCCGATTGCTGAAGGAACAAAATAAGACAAAACAAATACCTATTATCATGGTATCGGCTTTGGGACGCGATAGCGTTGAAAGAACCAAAGGACTTAATGCCGGTGCCGATTCGTTTATATCAAAACCTTTTGATCAGGTTGAACTGAAAGCACAGATTAATGTTGCCTTACGCATCAAATCTTATCAACTGCAATTAAAAAAATTAAATTCTGAGATTACCTTAATTGAAGAACGTGAAAGACGCCGTATTGCTGAAAATCTTCACGACAGCTTAGGGCAAACCTTAGGATTGGCATTTATGAATCTATCATCAATTGATACACGCGAATGCCGCCCAGAGATAAAAAATACGATCCAGTTCACCTCAAAATTACTAAATAAAGCAATTGAAGAATCAAGAAAACTTACCTACGACCTCAGCCCCCCAATTCTTTACGAACTGGGATTGGTTCCTGCAATAAAATGGAAACTCGAACGCTTTGAAAAAGAGCACAAAATTGAGACATTCCTGATTACCGAAAAGAATGAAACAAAATTAAGTAAGGAAAACAATATATTTTTATACCGAACAATTGGAGAATTGCTAACCAACATTGTTAAGCATGCTGAAGCCTCTGAAGTTACCATAAAACAAACTACACGAAACGGGATGTATTGTATTTCGGTTGAAGACAATGGTATTGGGCTTAACAAAAAAGAGGTAAAACCACCATCAGACAAAGGTGGATTTGGACTGCTAAGCATTACCGAACGTATTGAAAGTATAAACGGAATATTTAAAATAGAACCAAGTAAAGAAGGTACGCTTGCAGAGATAGAAATTCCTTATATTGCAGTATAGTAATAAAGCTAACAATTCAGGTTTAAATGGTGTATATAGGCTAAGTTCGCTATTTACCTGAAATAACATTAATAAGATG
Organism: uncultured Draconibacterium sp.; assembly: GCF_913063105.1. Classification (GTDB taxonomy): domain Bacteria; phylum Bacteroidota; class Bacteroidia; order Bacteroidales; family Prolixibacteraceae; genus Draconibacterium. The sequence continues at coordinate 95,113 of NZ_CAJXYQ010000012.1, forward strand.
AAAATAAAGGTAATTGTAGCTGACGACCACCAGCTTTTTAGAGAAGGTTTAATTAACCTGTTGCACTCTGCCGACAACATTGAGGTGATAGCACAGGCTGAAAACGGACAAGATGCCATTGATAAAGTGGAAGCATTTAAACCAGATGTACTTCTGGTTGATATTGCCATGGAAAAAATGAATGGCATAGAAGTTACCCGAACACTAAAAAACAAAATGCCGGAAATTAAAATTGTGGCGGTATCCATGCATTCTGACAAACAATATGTTAAGGGAATGTTGGAAGCCGGTGCTGATGGCTACCTGCTTAAAAACTGCACCTACCGTCAGTTAACTGACGCTGTAACTTCTGTTCACGAAGGAAAAAAATTCCTAAGCGAAGACATCACAGAAATTGTTATTAACGGGTATCTTAATTCACGTGCTGAAGACGACGATGCCTACGCACAACTCTCTGATCGTGAGAAGGAAATATTCCTGCTTTTTGCCGAAGGACAATCAACACGCGAAATTGGCGACAAACTTTTTATAAGCGTTAAAACAGTTGGTACACATAAACAAAATATTCTTGAGAAGCTTGATTTAAAAACGAACTCGGATATCGTAAAATATGCCTTGAAAAAAGGATTAATTCAGCTCGACTAATATTCAACTCTTTTTCTATACATAAAGTATAGCAAGACCAATAATACCGCTGCACCATGAATGTTTGCGGTAGTTTTTCTATGATGTAACGATGAGCCGAGAATGAACAGTATAAGAGAGATGAAAAAACGAGTAATAGTATTGGGAGCCGGACTGGTTGGCGGTGCAATTGCCATTGATTTAGCTAAAAACTACCAGGTTACCAGTATTGACGCCGACCAGGAAGCATTAGATAAACTGGCAAAATATCCTGCAATTACCTGCTTAAAAAAAGACCTTAGCCGGACCAACATTATTCAATCACTCGTTAAAGATTTTGATCTTATTATTGGCGCTGTTCCGGGTTTTATGGGCTACAATACCATGAAAGCTGTTATTGAAGCCGGCAAAAACATGGTTGATATTTCTTTTATGCCCGAGGATTTTCTGACTCTCGACGGCCTGGCCAAAAAACATAGAGTTAGCGTAGTGGCCGACTGCGGTGTGGCTCCGGGCATGGGTAATATCATTCTAGGACATTATAACCAGCTACTTGAAGTTAAATCATACGAATGCCTTGTTGGGGGGCTGCCGGTTATTCGCGAATGGCCCTACGAATACAAAGCAGTATTCTCGCCTATTGATGTTATTGAAGAATACACCCGTCCGGCACGATATATTCAGAATTACGAGTTAATCGAAAAAGAAGCACTATCCGATCCTGAACTTATTCAATTTGAAGGCATTGGCACACTTGAATCATGGAACTCCGACGGGTTGCGTTCGCTGGTTCACACCATGAAAAATGTGCCGGATATGATTGAAAAAACCTTACGATACCCGGGATGTGTTGAGTACCTGAAAGTGTTGCGCGAATCGGGGTTTTTCTCGTATGAAGCTGTTGAAATAAACGGCCTTGCCATCCGCCCTATCGACCTTACAGCAAAATTACTTTTTCCGAAATGGAAATTAAAACCGGGAGAAGAGGATTTTACAGTTATGCGCATTGTTGTTAAGGGAATTGAAAATGGTATCGAAAAATCGTTTACCTACCATTTGCTCGACAGGTACGACCGCACTACGCAAACCATTTCGATGGCCCGCACCACCGGTTACACCTGCACTGCTGTTGCCAACTTAATACTTGATGGCAGCTTTAAAATAGCCGGAGTAAACCCGCCTGAAATTGTTGGTGCACAAAAAGGGAACTTCAGCTATATTTTGCAATACTTAAAAGACCGGGGGGTGAATTACCAATGTACACAGCAGCTATAGCCATTCACTTAAAAATAGTTTAACCTTGTGCAAAGCCCTTCTTTACATTTGTTCCAAATTATTACTTTTGCAGCATGGGAATGATAATTGGAATAGGCCTTATTTTTTTAACCCTGGTTGGTATAGTTGTTCTAATAAGGGTAAATAAAAGTCAGAAAAAAGCAGCTGGCAATAATAACAATCCAGAAGAGCCTGCAGCACCTCCATCAGACTGTTGCGGAGCGCACGAGATTTGCGAATTCGACCAAATAAAAATGAACGAATCGATTGTTGAATATTACGACGATGAGGAACTCGATGAATTCAAAAATATAGACGAGAACGCTTATACAACAACGCAGATTGAACAATTTCGAGAAGTATTGTACACCTTGCAAACACACGAAATACGTTACTGGCTACTTAGTATTGAACGCAGAAAAATACAACTCCCCGCAATTTTAAAAAGCGAAGCACGCATGCTTATGGCCGAAGCATAATTTTACCTCACCGCAATACATTCTTAATTGAGTTTTTGCAGTTTTAAGTGGGGTAATTTTTCTGTTCATCCAAGAAATATTTTATCTTCAACAACTGCATTTACATTTCGCTATTCATTCAATTCAATCAAATAAAAATGAAGAGATACTGGTCATTACTAATTTTATTGATTATTTCAGTTAACCTGATTGCCCAACCTGAAAAACGCAATTTAACTTTTGACGACATACTTAAATGGAACCGAATTACTGAAAAACACCTTTCCAACAACGGACAATACATTGCCTGGAAAGAAGAGCCATGGAAAGGAGATGCAACAATAAAAATCAGCACTCCTGACGCGAACAAAACGGTCTCGTTTAATTTTGCTACAAAAGGACAATTTACAAGCGATTCAAAATTCTTTGTTTTTACTGAAGTGGCACCTGCAGATTCCATTAAGACACTAAAACTACAAAAAGTAAAAAAAGAGGATTTACCCGGCAATAAACTGGTAATTTATAATTTGAAAAATTCTACCAGCGAGGCGATTGAGAACGTAAAATCGATAAAGGTACCAGAAGAATGGTCGGGATGGATAGCCTACCAGGCTGTTTCAGTCAACGATTCAAGTAAAAAATCGGAAAATGAAACTTACCCCTTATTCATAAAAAACCCGGAGACTGGAGCGGTTAAATCATTTCCGGCAGTTAGCCACTATATTTTGGCCAAAGACCAGCCGTTTTTGAGCTTTGTTTCAGCGGGCGACAGCTCCTTTTCAGCAGGAGTTTACCATATTGATTTAATGACGGACAAAGCAAGCATTATTCTTGAAACAGCCGAAAAAGTAAAACAACTAACTGTTACTGATAACGGAGAGCAGGTGGCATTTCTGGCCGATACCTCTGGCGCTGAAGAACCATGCTACGCACTGTATTACCGGAATATGGAAAACAGCACTAACATTGTTGCAGACCATTCGGGAAACTGGTTGCCTGACAACTATGAAATAAGCGAAAACGGCAAGCTTTCTTTCTCGGATAACGGAACGCGGTTATTTTTTGGAACGGCACCAATTCTTCCTGAGAAAGACACAACCAGGCTTGATGAAGAAGTGCCTGTGCTTGATGTTTGGCACTGGAAAGAAGAACGTTTGCAAACCGTTCAGCTGAACAACAAAGACAAAGACCTGAAAAGAACAAGACTGGCAGTAGTTCATCTCGATCAGCAAAAGGCAGTACAACTTGAAACGGAACATTTTACCCAAATAAGAAAAATTAAAAAAGGTGATGCTGATAAAATATTGGCCATCAGTAATCGGCCATACGCTGTACAAAGCATGTGGGAAGGTGGCCCTTACCATAACGATTTTTTTCTTATAGATATACATTCGGGCAAGGCCGAAAAAATAAAAACCGATTGTCGTGCCACTCCTTCAGTTTCTCCTGATGGAAAGTTTCTATATTGGTTTAATGCCATTGATACAACCTGGAATACCTATGAAATTGCAAGTGGAAAAGAATACACCCTTACAAGCCCCTGCCTCATTCAGGCAGCTGACGAGTTAAACGACCGCCCTATGTTGCCCGGTGCATATGGCAGTGCCGGCTGGTTAAAAAACGATGAAGCACTGTTGATTTACGACCGTTATGATATTTGGAAAGTTGATCCGGTTAACGGCACAGCACCAATAAGGCTTACCCAAAACGGAAGGGAGAAAAAAATCAACTATCGCCTGGTTCGCTTTAATCCGGAACCAGAATCGGGTATTGACCCGGAAGAAACGGTATTGCTGCATGGACATAATGAAATTACGCGAGCAGATGCCTACTATTCTTTTGATCTCAGGAAAACGCAAATTCCTGAAACAGTTTATGCTGAAAATTACAAACTCTCAAGGCCGATAAAAGCCAAAAACAAGGACCTTATTGTTTTTACTAAAGAAGATTTTGAGACTTACCCAAACCTGATTGCAACAAATTTGCACTTTAAAAAAGCGGTGCAAATAAGTGATGCGGCTCCACAACAAAAAGATTTTTTGTGGGGCTCGGCCGAATTGGTAAGCTGGCAATCGCTTGATGGTTTAATTCTGGAAGGTACATTACATAAACCCGAGGGATTTGACCCATCGAAGAAATACCCGATGATTGTGAATTTTTACGAAAAAAGTTCGCAAAACCTGCTGAGTTACCGCATGCCTGAAAACCACCGTTCAACCATTGATTACCATTACTACACCAGCAATGGCTACATCGTTTTTAATCCCGATGTTTATTACAAAGAAGGCTACCCGGGAGAATCGGCGTTTAATTGTGTTATGCCCGGCGTTACCTTACTTATTTCAAAAGGTTTTGTTGATGAAACCCACATTGGCGCCCAGGGCCACAGCTGGGGCGGCTACCAGGTTGCTTATCTGGCCACTCGTACCAATATGTTTGCCGCCATTGAATCGGGAGCTCCGGTGGTAAATATGTTCAGTGCCTACGGTGGTATCCGCTGGGGATCGGGTTTAAACCGTTCATTTCAGTACGAACACACACAAAGCCGCATTGGTAAAACAATTTGGGAAGCACCATTGCGGTATATGGAAAACTCGCCGCTATTTACACTTGACAAAGTTTCCACCCCCATTCTAATTATGCATAACGACGATGACGGGGCTGTGCCGTGGTACCAGGGCATTGAGTTTTTTATTGGCCTGCGACGTTTACAAAAACCCTGCTGGCTGTTAAACTACAACGAGGCCGATCATTGGCCAACCCGATTGGCAGACAAACATGATTTTCAAATCCGTCTCGCACAGTTTTTCGACCATTACCTAAAAGAAAAACCCATGCCTAAATGGATGGACGAAGGCCTACCTGCAGTGAAAAAAGGAATTGATTTTGGATATGATTTGGTGGAGTAAAAGCCATACATATTGGCTTTACTGTTACCAGGTGTTGCAGGTCAACTTATTTTATCGAGTTGTAAATCTCCAAAGCTTCTTCGGCATTTTCTTCGATCACCCGAATCTCAATACCAATATTTGTTGGACTACCACTAAATATGCCATCAACAGTACTTGTTATTTCGTTTACCGTCATAAATTTAATACCGGCTTCTTCAAGCATTTCTTTAAAAAGCATGTATTTAACATCAAAATTACTTGTAAATGTGGCTATGGTTACTGCTTTATTCATTGTATTCTTTTTTCATTTTATAGCTCAGGGAATGGAAACACCATAATCCATCCGAACCGGTTTTATCAACTCATTTCCTAAATGAAAAAGCTGACACTATTTTTTTGAACTTTAGTCGTTCCCCCTTTTTGTTTCGATAATTACCACCCCGTTTGCTCCTCGTGAGCCATAAATAGCAGCACCACCATCTTTAATCACATTTATGCTTTTAACCTGCACTGGCGACAACACGCCCAAAATACTACCATCAACTGTTATTCCATCAACAACTATTAAGGCTGCACTGCTAGAGTTTATTGAGTTAACGCCGCGAATAATTATTTCGCCACCGGCAACCTGTACTCCGGCAAAACGTCCCCTAATCAGGTCATACATGTTAGAGTATTGCGCAAAATCCACATCATCGTCGGTCATTTGAGCTACAGCATTCAGCTTTTCGCCGTCTTTTACATAGCCATAGCCAATAGCATACTCACGCGATTTGTCGCCAGGCTTAAGTTTTAGGTTTACGGCAACAATTTTAGTATTATCTTCCAGTTTAACACTCCTGCTTACAAAGCCTCTTGCACTTATTTTTAATTTATCGCCAGGAAGAACAGCCACTTTAAATCGTCCGAGTGTATCGGTTTTAATTACCGTTTTCGAGCTTTTCACCCACACATCGGCACCAATTACTGCAATGCTGTCAAAGGTAGTTACTATTCCGTCGATATATCGTTCCTGTGCAGAAACACCGGCACTTCCAAAAACAAAAAACAATACTACAAACAGGGTAAAAAGATTAGTTTTCATCGCAATGGCTTTTGTTAATTATTGTAGTTAAAGGTACAATAAAACAACAAATTGCCAACAGGAAAAAACCCAGCTTTATAAAGTTTCTTTGGCTGTTATCACCCGTTTTACCCGGTACGGTTTTTTCTTTTGCGATTCAAAATAAGTACGCATCTGAAGTTCGGCAATAATACCAGTTGTTATAAACTGAATTCCTCCAAGAACCAGCAGAATACCAAGCAACAATAGAGGTTTCCCCCAAATATCGTTACCCAGAATTTTTAATATCAGCAGATAAAAATTAATAAGCACTCCTATGCCGAGTGTAAATATGCCAATATTGCCAAAAAAGTGCATGGGTCGTTGCAGGTACTTTTTAAAGAATAACATCAATACCAAATCGCTCATAACACGTGTAGTACGGCTCAGGTTGTATTTCGAGCTTCCAAATTCGCGCGGACGATGATTAACATCCACCTGTGTAATTTTTGTTGCGCCTTCAAGCGTTACCAGAGCAGGTATGTAACGGTGCAATTCGCCGTAAATATGAATGCTTTTAATCGTATCTTTAGTAAAAATCTTTAGAGTACAACCCAGGTCTTTCATGTAAATCCCGGTGGTACGTCGAATAAGGTAATTGGCAATTTTTGAAGGAACCTTGCGTAAAAACATACCGTCTTTTCGGTTAGCCCGCACGCCGGCAACCATATCCCATTCTTCCTGTTCAATCATTTTCAGCATCATCGGAATATCTGCCGGGTCGTTTTGCAGGTCGCCATCAATTAATGCTACAAAATCGCCTGCAGCCTGATCGATACCGGCTTGCAAAGCCGAACTTTGTCCGTAATTCCGTTTTAACTCAACAAGCAAAAACCTGTCGTCGTTAATCTTCCTGATCTCTTCGCGAGTTTTATCTGTAGACCCATCATCTACAAAAATGGCTTCGTAATCAATCCCTTCAAGGGCTGCTTTAATTTGTTCTGATAATGGTTTTATGTTTGGTTCTTCGTTCCAAACACAAATTACGAGTGAAAGCTTTTTCATTGTCTGTTTTTACCTGTTATCCTGCTTATCAATATTGTATAAATAGCTGCTTAACTATTCAAAACAATGTTTAATAACGTGTGCAAAGGTATAAATTATGTTTTACCGGAACTTACTCTACGCCATTAAGTTTCCAGATAAAAGAAAAACGTAATGTATTGTACAGCCAATCGTGCAAACCATGCTGATAATTAACCGCAAAGGCTTTATTATCGTAATCTTTTCGAAGTTCGAAATTAAGTTGCATGGGGCGGTCTCCATTGTTTTTGTAGCCGTAATAGCCCGACCATGTGCTGGTAAAACGCCAATTTTGTTTTTCAATATCGGTACCCAGTCCATAAAGCAAAGCATCGTTTTGCAAATTTAGCTCATCGTTAGTTTGCCAACTGTAAAAACCCAACATCAGGTGTGGCCTTAAAAGGATTGTTTCCTTTTCTCCCATATCTTTTGAGAAACTAAAGTCAAATGAATAGGCAGGGGTATCGGCATAACGAGCTCCTTTTAAATTAGACCCCGAGGCTGTTTTTAACAGCGCCCTGAACAAGGTGTTTGGAAATTTTCGATCTTTAACCAATTGCACCAGGGTGGTGAAATAGAAATCTCCTACAGCATAACCTTTCCCGTCACGATCGCGCGAGTATCGCTCATCACGAATTTCGGTAGTATAAGCGTAATGTTCCAATAATACGCCGTACATTTCAATGGCAATACGGTTTTTTGCAAACGGAACGTAAGCTCTTCCGGAGATATCCTGTGTTGGATCGCCCGAATGAAAATGAACGGATGCCGTAACTTCCAGTTCGGTTTTCCCTTCAAGTATGCCTCGTTTAACAGCGGGTACCGGCAATGCATTAGGTCCTAAATATCCGGGAGATATAATCAGCCAGTTTCGCCAGCCCGGGTCTCCCACTTCCCACCCATGGGTATCGTTCCACCACGACCAGTCTTCTTGTGCTAATGCAATATGCTGCATAAACACTAAAAAAAGAAATAGGATGAAAATTTTCTTCATGGAAAATGTTGCCCTTTTGTACTGTAATTAACTACAACCTTCTTTAGTAAAGTAAGGAGCTACCAAATGTAAACGAAATTTTTATGGACACCATGCAAAAAATGGTTTAGCGGGAAAAATAGCAAAAAAATAAGCCCCTCAGGCAAACTGAAGGGCTTACAAATTAAAGTTTAAGTTTCTCTCTTATACTTTGGGGTATGCCGTCTTTGTGCACCATAATGCACATTGTTTTGTAATTCACATAAGGTTTTGAGGCGTAAAAGTAACCTTTGTACTTATTGTAATCGCCCCACGAGTTTTTCACTTTGTAGAAAACATGGCCATTCTGATCTTTGGCAGTGCCAATAATATGCATACCATGGTCGTCGGTAGTTTGGTAGTTATCAAATGCTGTTTGACGCATTTCCTGCGATACTACCAGTTCCGGAACCGGTTTATCCAGTTTGTACAACTCTTTTTCTTTTTCTTTTTGCGGAAGGGCTTCCCATTTTGCAATCTCCGCATCGTCCATATTTTGGTCGGGGGCTGCCGGCAAAACAGCCACACCTTTATTGCTGGTAGCAAATCCTTTTTCGCTTACATCGGCAGCCCATGCAATGGTAAAACCGTTACCCAATGCGTAATCCATAATGGCTTCAAACTCGTCAAGGGGTACATTGTACACTTCGTCCCACGACCAGTTATCGGGCACTTCCAAAATAAATTTTTCGTAAAACGGATGATGGGTGTACGACGAAATTTCAACGTAATCGTCCATGTTTAAACCCACAAAGTCGCTGGCAAAACGCTGCGGAGTATAGTGTTCTCCTTCGTATTCAAATTTTTGTGGTAATTCGCCGAGGTAGGCATTTAAAGTGGCCTCGATGGGTTCGTGCCAAACGGTGCTCAGTTTGCGGTTTCTATTCTGTACAACGGCATCCACATGTTCTTTTAAAACGTTGTCCATTTCGCCATGCACATGCTGATCTTCGCCATAGTTTAAGCCCGAGTAAACTGATTCCGGAACAATTCCGTATTCACGAATCATGTTGGTAACATCATGAAATGCGCCACCTGCTGCAAAATTCAGATTTCCATGCACGCGCACATGTTTTCTTGCTTTTTCAGAATAGGTGTGCCACACCACAAACATTTCCGACAGATCAACTTCGGGTTTTCCCAAACGCAACATCTCCGATTCAAGAAATGAAAGTCCGGAAAACGACCAACAGGTACCCGAGCGGTGCTGATTTTTTACAGGCGTTGCTGCCAGTTCAATTTCATCTTCGAAAACATAACCTTTCGCCTCTTCCTTCTTCTCGCTCTCTGCAAATACGCTAAACGCATATACCACAATCAATGCGGTAAAAATCAAACGCAACTTCATACTAATAAATAATATTTTACCCTTCTTTTTGAATAGATCTCAAAATTAACAATTAATTTTTTTTCAGAAAGAAAATTTAATACAGAGTTAAGGTTTTTTGGTTACAAACTGATAAAAATCAGTTCTTTCTTAATTTCCATCGACCAAGGCCCGCACCTGTTTGTACCGAAAACAACTTACCAAATGATCGTTTACCATACCGGTAGCTTGCATATGGGCATAAATAACTGTGGAGCCAACAAACTTAAATCCGTGTTGTTTTAAGTCGGCTGAAATTGCATCCGAAAGTTTGGTTTTGGCAGGCAATTCAGCAAGCGTTTCAAATGTATTCTGAATGGGTTGGTGGTCCACAAATTTCCAAATGTATGCATCAAAACTTCCATACTTTTTCTGAATTTCCAAAAAACACTGTGCATTATTTACACAAGCCCTTATTTTTTGTTGATTGCGGATTATCGACTTATCCGCAATCAGCTGCTGAATTTTTTCCTCGTTGTAGGCAGCAACCTTTTGCGGATTGAAATTATCAAAGGCCTTCCGGAAGTTTTCGCGTTTGTTTAACACAATTTGCCAACTCAATCCGGCCTGAAATCCTTCCAACACAAAAAACTCAAAGAGTTTATTATCATCGTGAAGAGGCACACCCCATTCTTCATCGTGATACCTGAGCATCAGCTCGTTTTTTGTTCCCCAGTTGCATCGTTTACACATAATTTTAGATTTGAGTGGGTATTCGTTAAAAAACCTAACAAACTATTACTTCAAACTATGAAAATACTATTTTTGTTTGTTTAGAAAAAAGACCATGAGAAAGAAATAGTAGGTAATGAGAAACTGGCTTATGATTTGTTACAAAGCTGAAAAAATCTCAATACTCAGTGCTATTTTCTCAATGCTCTGTACTGTAGAAAAATGAAGAAACTTACGATACTTTTTGCCTTACTACTGTCGCTAAGCTTTTTAGCTGAGGCTCAGTTAAACATCAACCACTTTATTCGGGTTGGCCGAACCCGTATTTCTATTGGGAATTACACCGGGGCCATCGAGTATTTTAATATTGTTATTGAATTTAAACCCTACCTGGCCGAGGCATACCTATACCGGGGCACAGCCAAACACTCGCTTGAAGATTACCGCGGTGCGATTGCCGATTACGACAAAGCCATTGAAATTAAACCGTATTACCCACGTGCCTATAATAACCGGGGCATGGCTTACCACAACCTACGACTTTTCGAGCGGGCCATTGAAGATTACGACCGGGCATTGGAATTTGATGCAAGCGATGAATCGATATACAACAACCGGGGTATTGCCAAACTGGCGTTAAAAGATATGGAAGGAGCAGTTGAAGATTACAACCGGGCATTGGAAGTGAATCCGAAATCGACACACGCCCTTATGAACCGCAGCAACGCAAAAATTGTAAGCGGCGATATAAAAGGCGCCATTAAAGATCTGAACGAGGTAATAATTATCAGGCCACATTATGCAGCTGCCTATTTAAACCGTGGACTGGCACGTTTTGAGCTGGAAGATTATGCATCGGCCTTGCGCGATTACGACCAGAGTATAAAATTTGATCCTAAAAATGCACTGGCTTTTAATAACCGGGGAATTGTTAAACATAAATTAGAAGATTATGAAAGTGCTATTATGGATTACGACATGGCTGTACAGTTAAATCCTGAAATGGCAAGTGCGTATTTTAACCGTGCTATGGCGCGCGAAATTTTAAACCGCCCCGGTTTTGAAGAAGATTACCGGATTGCAGCCCAGCTAAATCCTCAGTTTGATTTAGATGCCAGACGCCTGGATGCAGAAAAGCTGGCCTATCAGCAGCACCAACAAAAAAATCAGCAAAAACAACAAAACCAAAATTCGCAAGCCAGTCAACAAAACAATACAGTAACGCCAACCGCACAAGCTGCACCACCTCCAAAACAAGAAGAATTATCTGCCGAAGAAAAAGCACAGAAGCTGGAAGAAGAACGCAAAAAAGAGCTGGAGGAAGAAAAGCGCCGACGACGTATGCGTATGGATTTAGTGGTTGAAGATACCCGCGATATTCCGCAGGAAGAAGAAATGGATGTTGACGATGGACGCATTCAGAATAAAAATATTGTTATTGATTTACAACCTATGTTTTTCATTTCGGCCTTTGAGAAAAACTCGGTTGATTACGATCGGTTTCAGTATTACAATATTCTAATTGACGAACTGAATGCCCTAAATAATTATGACCCCTTGCTATCGATAACCAACAAACCGGTAACCACTTACCAATCGGTTTTCGAGAATTTTATTCTGTTTTTTAACGAAAAAATTGCCATCCAGGGAAACGCCCACAACTATTTAAACCGGGGCATATTTTACAGTTTAACCGGAAATTACAACCAGGCCTTTGCCGATCTTGACAAGGCCATTGAATTGGATGAAAAAACAACTATCGCCTATTATACCCGTGCCAACACCCGTTATAAACTAAAAGAACAGGTTGAACTCCTTGCCGGAACAAGCTCGCCTGCTGCACTTACTTTGCGTGAAGGAAAAATTAACGATAACAGCAACATCAAACCATCAACCATTGAATACCAGGATATTTTGGACGACTATGCCGTTACGCTGTTTCTCGACCCGAATTTCTTTTTTGGCTATTACAACCGGGCTTTTATAAAACTACGTCTGGGCGAATACCGCAGCGCTGTTGAAGACTTAAACCGGGCAATCGACCTTGAACCCGAATTTGCTGAAGCCTATTTTAACCGGGGCCTTACAAAAATTTTTCTCGACGATATTGAAGGAGGCGCACTCGACCTGAGCCGCGCCGGAGAACTCGGAATACATGGTGCCTATAATATTATTGTACGGTATTGTAATTAAGGATTGAAGAATGGAAGTACTGATTTTGAGAGCTAATAAATAGCTTGATTTTGCTTAATTGGCTATTGAAAAACTGATAAAATGCCGGGAGGGGCATGGTGCTGCCAATTTTCAATTCGCCCGGCACAACTGTTCTCAATTTTCCACTTTTGCCTTGCACTTTTTACTTTATACTTTTTACTTTTACCTTTACACTTTTTTCTTGAATTATGAATCAACCACTTGCAGAACGTTTACGACCAAAAACTTTAGACGACTATATCGGTCAGGAACACCTTGTTGGTAAAGATGCTGTTCTGCGCAAAATGATCGATTCGGGAAAAATCACGTCTTTAATTTTGTGGGGGCCTCCGGGTGTTGGCAAAACCACCCTTGCCCGTATTATTGCCAATACACTTGAACGGCCTTTCTTTACTTTAAGTGCCATAAACTCGGGTGTTAAAGATATTCGCGAGGTGATTGACAAAGCCCGCAAGCAACAGTTTTTCAGTCGGCCCAATCCCATTCTGTTTATCGACGAGATACATCGTTTTAGTAAATCGCAACAAGATTCGCTGCTGGGAGCAGTTGAAGATGGCACTATTACCCTGGTTGGTGCAACTACCGAAAATCCTTCGTTCGAAGTTATTTCGCCATTATTATCGCGTTGTCAGGTATATATTCTTGAACATCTGGATAAAGCTGCTTTACTGAGAATTATTAAGCAGGCCACAAAAAAAGATACGGTACTTAAGGAGAAAAAAATTACACTTCGCGAAGATGGAGCCATTCTTCGTTACTCGGGCGGCGATGCCCGCAAACTGCTAAACGTACTTGAACTGGTAACTCTGGGCGAGGATGCAAAAAATATTGTAATTACCGATAAAAAAGTTACCGACAAGCTACAGAAAAATCTTGCCATTTACGACAAAAAAGGCGAAATGCATTACGACATTATTTCGGCCTTTATAAAAAGTATTCGTGGTGGCGATCCCGAAGCTGCAGTGTACTGGCTTGCCCGAATGCTGGAAGGTGGCGAAGACATAAAATTTATTGCCCGCCGTTTGCTGATTCTTGCCGCCGAAGATGTGGGACTGGCCAACCCCAATGGCCTGCTGATGGCACAGAACACCTTTGATGCTGTGCATAAAATAGGGATGCCCGAAGCGCGCATTATCCTCTCGGAGTGTACCATTTACCTGGCTACCTCGCCAAAAAGTAATTCGGCTTACGAAGCCATCGACAATGCCATTGCTCTGGTAAAACAAACCGGCGATTTGCCTGTGCCCCTGCACATCCGCAATGCTCCAACCAAGCTGATGAAAGAAATCGGCTACGGAAAAGATTATAAATACGCCCACGCCTACGACGGTAATTTTGTTGAACAGGATTTCCTACCCAAAGAGATTAAAAACAAGCGCATTTACCAGCCACAAAATAACGCTGCCGAAGCAAAAATATTGGAGCGTTTGCGTAAATGGTGGGGAAATCGATTTTAGTCATTCGTCCGCAATCAACTTTGCGGCCCGCTTTAAGCTTCGGTAAAAAGCATTGTAACTTTTCATTTTCAATCCACTAATTGAAATGCGGTTCCTTTTCCATTATTAATCATTCGGGAAATTAGAAATATACGCTACTATTTTGCCCGGCTCATTAAACCGGCCTAATAATCTACCGGGCACGCCAACCTGAAACAATTGATATTTTTACCTCTCCAGCAGTTATTTTTAACAAAGCTATTAGCTCTTCATTGGGCAACGTTCAAACAACAAGTATTGTTTTCACAATGCTAATACTTTGATATATAACCCAATATCCGTAACTTATAGTTATGATTTTCGTTTTACTATCATCATTCCAAAAAACTTCATTATGAAAAAAATCGTTTATTTTCTTATTCTGTTTTGTTTTGTGGCTTGCCAATCAAGTCAAATGCAGAAATCAGCTCCTGTCCCACTCGAAGATTTTTTTAAAAATCCTGAAAAAACTGCGTTCCAATTATCACCAAAGGGTGATTACTTCTCGTATCTGGCGCCTTATGAATCGCGCTTAAATGTTTTTATCCAAAAAATTGGAGAAGACGATGCCATTAGAATTACCAGTGAAACTGAACGAGATATTGCTGGATACTTATGGGCCAACAACGGTAGGATATTATACCTTAAAGATACCGGCGGGGATGAAAACTTCCATTTATACGGCGTAAATATCGACGGCACAAAACTAACCGGTTTAACTGTTCTTGATAAGGTACGAACTCAAATCATTGACGAACTTGAGAATATTGATGATGAGATTTTAATTGGTTTAAACAAAAGAAACCCCCAGGTATTTGATCCGTACCGCTTAAATGTAGAAACCGGAGAAATGGAAATGTTGGCCGAAAATCCGGGAAACATTGTGGGTTGGATGACCGACCACGAAGGGAAATTACGATTAGCGGTTGTATCTGATGGCGTAAACATATCGCATTTGTACCGCGAAACCGAGGCAAATGAATTTAGAATGGTTTTTACCACAAGTTTTAAAGAAAACCTCAATCCGGTGATTTTCACTTTTGATAATAAAATGGTTTACGCCTTGTCGGATTTAGGTCGAGACAAACAAGCCCTTGTTAAATTCGATATTGTCAAAGGAGAAGAGGCAGAAGTTCTTTTTACTACCGATGAAGCCGATGTTAGTGGGGTGGACTATTCGAAAAAAGAAAAGAAATTAATAGCCGCCAACTATTACGTAGCCACTCGAAATACTCACTTTTTTGATGCGGAATCAGAGGCGCTTTTTAATAAAATTGTAGAGCAACTTCCTGGGTACGAGGTGCGGTTCGCAAGTGCCAATAAAGCAGAGGATAAATTTATGATACGCACTTTCAGCGATAAATCGAGGGGAGCCTATTACCTATTCGATAAAAACAGCGATGAACTAACTAAATTGGCAGAATTGAGCCCGTGGTTAGACGAAAACGAATTGTGTAGCATGAAACCGATACAATATACTTCGCGCGACGGGTTAACCATTCATGGCTACCTTACTGTTCCCAAAGGATACGAACCTAAAAATTTACCGGTAGTTATTAATCCGCACGGCGGGCCCTGGGCGCGCGATTACTGGGGATTTAATCCGGAGGTACAATTTCTGGCTAATAATGGGTATGCGGTTCTTCAAATGAATTTCAGAGGATCAACCGGATTTGGAAAAGAGTTCTGGCAATCGTCGTTTAAAAAGTGGGGGAAAACAATGCAAAATGATATCTCTGATGGTGTTAACTGGTTAATCGACCAGGGAATTGCTGACCCGGAACGTATTGCTATTTACGGCGGCAGTTACGGTGGCTATGCAACACTGGCTGGCTTATGCTTTAGCCCTGAACTTTATGCGGCAGGTGTAGATTATGTTGGCGTTTCAAATCTGTTTACGTTTTTAAACACCATTCCTCCCTACTGGAAACCAATGTTAGAAATGCTTTACGAGATGGTTGGACATCCGGTCGAAGACAGTTTGCTATTGGCATCAGCCTCGCCGGTTTACCATGTGGATAAAATTGAAGCACCTCTCTTTGTGGCGCAGGGCGCAAACGACCCGCGTGTAAACATTGATGAATCGGATCAGATTGTTAATGCCTTAAAAGCACGTGGCATCGATGTCGACTATATGGTTAAAGAAAATGAAGGACACGGTTTTAGAAACGAAGAAAACCGCTTTGATTTTTATCGCAGTATGATCACGTTTCTGGATGAACACCTAAAAACAACAGAGCAATAGATACTTTCTTTAAACTATGGTCAAACAACAAAAAGGATGGCGTCTTTCATCTGGTCAAATTCAGAAAAGATGCCATCCCTTTTTACACTTTTATCTGCCCTTTGCTCCCTGAAATTAGCTCAAAATATTCTTGCAAAACGCCACACACTTTACAATTTCCTGCTGAGCATCCGATCCTTCGGGTATTGGATATTCTAACTCAATATCGGCATAGATATTCCATTTTTTTTCTTTTATTAAACCCAGAATATCGGACAGCGGAGTTTCACCCTCGCCCCAAACCTGGTTGGTATTGGCAGGCTCCGAGTTTATACCCGTTTTATCCTTAAGATGAATACTGTAAATTCTGTCGTGCAATTTTTCAATTAATTCATTGGGGTGTTTACCGGTAGCACCAAAATAATGCCCCACGTCGAGGTTAAGTTTATTGGCAGGGGAATGTACCAGGAACTCCTCAAAATCAAAGCCGGGCTCTCCCGGCTGCGCGTGGTTATGGTAGGCAGCAATCATTCCATGCTTTTCGGCAAATTTACCCAGTTTTCTGCAGGCCGCATCACCAATCTCATTGGTCACGGCTCCGGCTCCCAGTATTTTTGCCGCTTTAAAAGCGTAGTCAATTTCATCGTCGCTCCAGTTGGCAGGTGCAAACTTTACGGTATGCACATGGATACCTGCATCATCAAATAACTTTTTAAGCGCATTGTATTTTTCAACATCCACTGTTGCCCGCCACTCTTTCTGCTTTTTTGTGGCTTCTTCCCTGGCTATTCTAAAAGCGATACGTTCTTCTTCGGTAGCGTCGCGTCCGGGCCAACGCGGTGTTGCCGGTGCACCTGCCCATTCTTCGGCGGTATACCCCATTAATTCAAGCGAGGTAATATTGGCAGCTTTGCAATAGGCAATTATCTCTTCAACCGAATCGGGCATACTACGCCAGCTGTAGGTAATCACCCCAACAGGCACACCACCAAAGGTTGATCCTGCATTTTTTGGTGTACAACTAAAAGCCAATGGTGCGAAAGCCAATGCAGTAGTACCGGCAGCTGTTGTTCGAATAAAATTTCGTCTTGATGTTTGATTCTTTTTAATCATGGTTTATTTTATAAGTTGGTTCTTGTGGTTTAAATTTAAAAACAATTGTGCAAGTAACAATAAAAAAAGCCTCACGATAGCGAGGCCTGAATTATCCGATGTACGTTTGGGTATTGGGTACATTAAAAAGGGACATTCTTTTTTTGACAACAGCACGAAAATAGAGTGATTTTACTGAATTGAAGCTGCTTCCATAACTTATTTATTTAACCCTCTGTTTTTATGATTGGATGAATTATTTTCCGAAATACGAGCTCTGTTGCAAAACCTTGTTATTGACTTAAGTCTATATTTTTTGTAATTTGAAAGAAATTAAATCAAAAACACAAATACCTAAAACAAATTAAAATTAATCCGGACATGCATTAAGCGATAATTTAAAATTTATTTCCCCATATAAAAAAACCACCTGCGCCGGCAAGCAGACAGGTGGCCCGTTATAACATTTAAGTATAAACATTAAAACAAAGTAAAGATGGCAACATTATCTGAAAGTAAAAAACGCGATTTTGTATCGCAAATGATTACACTGTTGGAGCAAAATGCCCAGCAGTTTAGCGACAAAGGATATAATCCTGAGAATAAAATAGAAGAATTAAGAACACAGCTCTCTGATGCCGACGATGCCGAGGCAAAACAAACCGAGGCAAAAGCTGCAGCTAAAGATGCAACAAAGCAAGCCCAGAAAACTTTGGATGTAGCTTACCGAAACGGTTCAGCTACAGTCGACCTGATTTCGGGCTTATTGGGCAAGGATGATAACTTGCTGCTTGAAATAAAGAAGTTACGTAAATAACAGTTAAACGTGGGGAAAGAGAGAAGCCGTTCGGAAAGGAGAAATCCCGAAAGAACGGTTTTTTTATGCTCAAAAGTTCCTTCTTGTCTCGCATAAGTTTAGGCTGCCATCTATAACTAAATACAAATTCTGAAAACAAGAAAAATGATCACTATACAATAACGAATATCCAATGTAGAACAATACAAAACGCATGAAATTGAAGTTGATTTGAATATTTTACAATTTAATCAGTGATATATGAAAAGTGTAACAACCAAAGTTCGAAATAACAATTGCAAATAACTCCCCTAATGCTAGGGTATACCCCCGAAGCCTTTGGGCATGTTCCCAAGGCTTTCGGGAACAGGGTAGCATCCTTTGGGAGTGTGCCCACGGCTTTAGGGCAAAGGGTACGGTCCTTTGGGGGCATTCCCCAAGGCTTCGGGGATAGGGAACGATAGTAATCCACAAGGGGATGCTGTTCTGGGAGTATACCCGGAGCTTTTGGGAACAGGAGAAAATTGCTGGGATGCCGGAATTAGTGTATCGCTCATGGCTTGAAAGCACTGTATTTACTACTAATACAGCGAAATTATCTATAAAAAATCCCCGTTAAAAACAACGGGGATTTTGAATGTGAGTGAAATACGAATTACGATTTGAAATGCTGCTTAGTTCTTTTTGAGTACTAGTTTTTTTACAACCTCTCTATCATCTGATATTATTTTTACAAAGTATATTCCGCTTACTTTATCAGCTAAATCAAACCTGATTAGTTCTGATGGCATATATTGTTTATGTAATATTCTTGCTCCATTAATGTTATAAACAAACAACTCAATATTATTAGTACCAACGTCACCAAATTTAATATTAACCATACCTGATGATGGATTAGGATACATACTCACTTCAAACAGTCCTTCTTCAATTGTCTCAATAGACACATTAATTTCTGATGATTTTATACAAACCGTAAAAGTGTCAGAAACTGAATTACTAAAGAGATTAGTTGCAGTAACAATCATGTTGTAACATAAAGTATCTGAAGAACCGGGAGTAATTAATAACGAGTCATTCTCATAAGACATCCAATCAGGTAAAGACATTGTTGATTGTTCTACAACAGAAATAGTAATTGAATCACTACCAGAATCATTAAAATATTCTCCAAGTTTGGAACTAATCGAAATGGTTACAGTTTCATTCGAATAAAATGATGTGTCCGGAATCGACTGGATAACAACCGGGATTGTTGGCTGGCTTTTCACCACTAGCTTAAATATTTGAGTAGCCTTTGCTCCTTCACTATCTTCAACAATCACTGTAATATTACCTTCACCAATAACATTTGGGGCGAGTTGGACATCGATTGATCCTTCCTCTTCTCCTTGTAAGTAGTTTACATCAATATTTGTAACTAAATCAGTGTTCGCACATGTAGCAGAAACCTCGACAGATTGATTTTCACAATCATGACCATAAGATATACCATGTAATTCAACATTTATCTCACCTTCTCCTTCAAATATATCAATATCGTTTATCGAATCAATTGATGGAGCGTCGTTGGTCGGTTCCACAATAACCTTGAAAGAAAGCATTGTTTCATTTCCCGATTTGTCAGTTACCGACCATTTTTCGGTTGTGGTACCTATCGGGAAAGTACCATTACTGCCTAAGCCTGTAATCAGTTCTTTAGTTATCGAACAATTATCACTTGCAGTAATTTGAGGATAACTAATTTTTGTTTCACAAGTACCAGGATCAAGTTTTACAATTACATCAGCTATTGTACTCACAACAGGATCTGAATTATCCAGCACATTTACACTTGTTATACAAGTTGAAGAATTTCCACATCCATCGGTTACAGTTAAAGTAACAGGTATTGATTTTCCTGCATCATCACAATCAAAACGATTTGGGTTGGCACTTATAATCAGATCGCTAAATGAGTCGTAATTATCGGTACTTCCATTTGCAAGTGTTTCCAAATTGCTTTTGCCTAATGTATAAGTTCCTGATGATCCAAGTACGACACTAACAGAATTACAAACCACGTTTGGTGCAATATTATCATTAACCTCAATATTCTGCACCTGATCGCTTGCAAAATTTCCACAATTATCTTCGAGACTCCATGTTCTTTTAATTAGCCAGCCACAATCTGTTTGAGTC
This sequence comes from uncultured Draconibacterium sp., assembly GCF_913063105.1. Taxonomy (GTDB): domain Bacteria; phylum Bacteroidota; class Bacteroidia; order Bacteroidales; family Prolixibacteraceae; genus Draconibacterium. Next base: position 115,521 of record NZ_CAJXYQ010000012.1, read on the forward strand.
GTGTCATCTGCATAGGTAGCTTCTATTGATGTACTGCACAAATCTGCTTCATCCTTAACATCTCCTGTAATTGAAGTGTCGGCATCAAACAATGCATTTTCATCCATATAAATTACTATATCATCCGGAATTGTATAAGTAGGCGGTGTTGTATCCTCTACGGTAAAGCTGGCTGAGGCTGTGGTTTTATTACCACATTCGTCTTCCGCTGTCCAGGTAACTTCTGCCATACCAGTTGAACCACATATATCACTTAATGAATTAAAATCATTGTTTATATCAACTGCGCCACCACATGAATCTGTTGCATTAACCTTAGCTAACCATTCATTAATTACAGAAGAATAATCAGATCCATCGCATTCAACGACGGTATCTTTCGGAATAGTAGTAAATAAAGGCCCCTTGGTATCTGTTACTGTAAATGTCGCTGAAGTTGTTGCACTATTACCGGTTGAATCTATTGCCGTCCAGGTAACCAGAACAGAACCGGTTTCAGCACATTGATTCGAGAGTGAAGTATAATCATTTGTAATTACAATTCTTGTGTCACAACAATCATCTATCGCAGCAACATTTTTTAACCATGCCTGCAACTGTGATATATTGCCACTACCATCACATTCCACAACGGTATCTTTGGGAATAATTGTAAACACCGGTGGAGTAATATCCTCAATTGTGAATGTAGCAGTTGTTGAAACCGAAACTCCACAATCACCGATGGCAGTAAAGGTAACGGTATAGCTTCCTGTATTACATCTTCCGGGAGTGTAATCATCCATAGTATAATTCCAGCTTACATTGCCACAACCCAAATCGACTGCTCTTGCCCCTCCATGATTATCTAACCAGCTCTGATAATCTATTTCACCATTTTCGCAATTGCTGGTCTGATCTTGCGCTTCAACATCGATTGCTAATGGCTGATCAACCACTTTTATATATGCAGTTTTAACTTCTGTATCTTCACCTTCGGAATTTGAAGCCGTTAATGAAATTGTATAATCGCCTGAGGAAACATAAGAATGATTTGGATTTTGAACAATACTTGATACTCCATCTCCAAAATTCCAGGACCAGTTCGTTGGATTACCGGTCGACAAATCGTTAAATAACACAGGATTATTAACAACTAAAATAGTAGGTAAAGCATCAAAATCGGCATCAATAACATAAGGATTTAAATCCTGATTGATATACTCATCCTTTACATAGCCATCACAACCTGACACGCTAAGTTTAAATGTAATTTCACCATTGCTTGAGTTTTTGGGAACAGGTAACGTAAAACTACCATTTCCAGTACCATTTCCGCTGGCAATTAGCGTTTCACCTTGTTTAAACTCGTAGCTCCATTCACCGAGGATAGTTACGTTATATAAAACATTCGCCCCTAAATAAGAAACATTTCCTGATAGATCAGAAGAAAGTTGAAGATCACATTCTGGCACAATAGTTACTTCATTTGATTTAACAGATATTCCTTGAGACTCGCCATCATTAGGTTCGACTATTGCATACCAGATTTCATTAGCAGAAGTTTCTTCAGAAGAAATAGTTATCAGATCATTATAATCGGATAAGTAAATATTGTTTCGATACCACTTAATGGAACTATTATCTTCATCAATGTCTTCATCAATAAAAGTATAACTCAGTGTTAATGATTCTGAAATTTCAGGACTTACTGGATTAATCGTAACATTTGAAACTCCAGGAATATCATTCTCATCCAATATATTTATAATAAAAGATTGAATAATTGAGGCTCCGGCATTATCAGTTGCCTTTATAGCAATAGAATAGTCCGTTTTATACTCAAAATCAAAAACAATATCTGCTCTTAAATTTCCTTCAGAATCGATAGTAAAAGCATTATTATCAATGTATCCATCAACAAATTCAAATTGATGTGTATCTCCATCGTCAGAGTCAACAACCTTTAGAATTCCGATTACATCGTTTACTGAATTATTCTCGAATAGCACAGATGAACTTAATGACAAATCAATTGGAGAATGATTAACGGAACCTATTTCAACAGTATTAGATGTTTTTATTGTTCCATTTTCTTTTCCATCATATGGTCCTATTTTTACAAACCACTCATCTCCAGAAGCGGTATTTTCTGACGCAACTAATGACATTCCATCGAAATCAGCTTGATGATCACCATTTTGATACCACTCAATAATGGAATTATCACCATCACCATCTTCATCTGAATAATCGTATGAAAGATTTAGGTTCTGATTGCTTGTTGGATTTGATGGTGAAATCTCAACATTTCGAACTCGCGGCAAGTCGTTCACATCATTTAGATTAACTGTTACTTCAGCAATAGATGAAGCTTCGGGATTACCATCATCGGTAACTTTTACCCTGAATTTATATTGTTGATTTTCCTCAAAATTGAAATCACCTTCATCTCCAACCCAAAGAGAACCGGAACTTGCTCCAAGTACAAATGGACTTGTCTGACCATCGTAGAAACTATAGGTTAATTCGCCTCCCTCTGGATCGTTTGCATTTATATTTCCAATTAAAGTTGCTGCTAAAGTGTTTTCATCAATACTGAATGATTGATCTGAAATTGTAGGTGCTTCATTATCTAGTTGTTTTGTATAGAATACCTGGTGAGGTTCAGGATCATCAGAACTCCAGGCACTCCAATTCCCTACTTCATCCATAACACGTACATGCCAATGATATTTTTTACCGGGCACCAATTCCTCACTTATTTTCTCAAAACCAGTTACAGGATCTACCCCAGAAAAAGTTCCCGACGAATATGAATGAGTAGTACTTGTTCCTGTTATGAAACCTGTTTCATAGACAATGTTATCATTATCATCATCACATCTTACTCTTAACTCATAACCAACCTGAATGTTACCATCAGGAGAATTATAGCTCGTCCAGTTAAATAAAGGAGTTAAGGTTATAATTTCTTCATTTAATGTCGGAGCTATAGGTTCCGGAGTGTCAGGGACTGACGAAGATACAGTCTTGCTTAATAAATATTGCTTTCGAGCCTCAAACATATCATAGAAAGATCCGGTCATGTTTTGCTCAGAACTAGTATTATCTGGCACCCAAAGAGCATTTACTCTTAAGTCTGGAGTAAAAGATAAATTGTGTTCACCATCTGTTTTAAACTTAATCGGTAGATTAAGTGATATATTATTGGCTGTAGCCAAATTAAATAAACTGGATCCACCTCCTAACAACAATTTCAATTCACCAACATTGGCCAGTTCAAGGTCATTTGTATAATGCGTTTCAACTTTGCCTGTAGCACCAATACCAAAATGAACTAAAGCTTCTGTTGCCAAATCTTTTACCTCATTTTTTATTACTCCTCCTATAGTGCTTGCTATAATTTCTCCTTTCCCTAAGGTAAATAGACTTATTGAAGCCATGATAGCCTCTTGTAAAACGGTATTTCCATCAATTTCTAATTGAACCTGATCAGACAATAATTCTACATTATCGCTATTATAGTGGAAAAGTAACTGACTCATTCCTATTCCGTAAATATCTTTGGGATATGCTGCTCCATAATCATTATCCCAATCATTACCCACAGTTATATCAATTTTTAGGTTATAAACAGTGTTAACTTTGGGTATTTCCGGTAACCCTGAGAATTTTATATTTATTCCTCCGTCATTGACTACGATTGCATCATCAACACTTCGAATATCCTCATCATATGGCAAATCAGTAAGTACAACAGGGAACTCTCCACTGGCATGTAAAGGAAGCACTACTTTCTCTTTTGTGAAGTATATACCTGGAATCCATGATTGTTTTTTGATGTGAAATGAGAATTCCTCATCTTTCGTTTCTGGTGTCACTTCAAAATTAAAAATTTGTTCATCGCCGGCATTAAGAGAATATGGCCCATCTAATGTATTAACCCATTCCCAATTAATCGGATTAAGTTTTCCATCTCCATCATACACTTCAACCTTATATTTTCCACTTGTTCTTGGTTTAACAGAGAATTTAACGTTACCTGGCTCCAGAATTGTTAAATCAGACTCTACACCATTAAAGTATGATCCTTTAAAATCACGGTTTTCAACACCCGTTGCCATTATCATCCAATTAACATCCTCAGGATTGGTTTTCCATTTCTCATAGTCATATACACCACCTCCTTCAGTACCTGGTGTTGAATTAAAAGGACCGAACTCAAGTGATGCAGAGAACATGACTTCGATATCCCCTTGATGATTAATCGTGATCTCTTTATTATTGTCGAACCACCATCCTTCAGGTCTAATGTTTTTATCTATTGAATAGTCATGCCAAATTCCAATCAGGTGCTTATTGTTCTCATCATCTAATAGAGTATAAACCGATGAGAACATTGTGTTATCATCAAAAGATAATTCATCGTTACTCAAGTCAGATTTTATATCAACAAAACATGTTGCCCTATCAAAATAGAATGTTTGTGAAACGGATGCTGATTCTCCTAGCTGTACTGATACACTCTGGTCTTCCCACTGTGTTTTTATTGTTGTTTGGCCAACATCCTCTGATACTTTGTCTATATCTGTGCGGACTGCATTGATTACAGCCTCTTTGTAGGGGGTGAAGAAATCTCCTGTGCCACCTACATATGGAAGAAGATTTCCTTCAGCTGTAGGTTGCCCATTTATTATAGGTTTTGGTTGGCCAAATAACATTATCGTATTAAAAACACTTGCAAATAAATTATACGCAATTTGACCATCGGTATATTCAACTTCAGGCAAAATAGTTTCTAAATCGTATTGACACTGATTTCCATGATGAAGAAAAGTTTGATCATTTAGATCCGGGAAATTATCATTTAACAAACATTTCAAAGTAATTCCACTTTCCCAATTTAAATCGTTAGGTTCTGGCAGCAAAAATGTAACAATTTGTACCTTATATTCTCCGGGAACAACCTCCTTATCAGCTCCTACCGGGAAAGAAACTTGTTCTGTTGAATTTGCTTCTAAATTGAAGCGATAAGTATGATCCGATTCATATATATCTCCATTTGGATATATTATGCGATATTTTAGTCCTGTTAACTCGTCTGTGTTCAATGAATTTGTGACCGAAACGTCAATACCAAATTTCTCATGTACATTTTTAGTATAGCTATAGTAACCTACACCATCCTCGCTCATAATGCTAAATCGATCGAAAGTGAGAAATGAATAAGGAGACATTTCATAATAACCATAGCTGTTCAATGTCCTGTTTGTCTTAAATTCTGAAATATAGCATTCTGTAGTTTGGAGATTAAATGTCCAACTTTTTACAGCTTCTAAAGAGTTCCCAGCTAAATCTTTAACATCAGTATTTATTTGACATGTTAAATCGTATGCTGAGCTGAGGGTTGAGTTTATATCGATATACACGTAGTTTGTAGAGCTTTTATCTAAATTTATATTCCAATTCAAATTTTGTGCTTGCTGCGATATAATCAATGAGCTAGTTGTTAAAGTATTCAAATCAATTTCATCACTAAACTCAATAATAATTCCCGTTGAATTCAATAACTCTATTGGAATACTTTCTCCATCTTCAGGGAATACAGAGATAATAGTAGGAGGAGTTTCGTCAATAACATCATCAATCGTGAATGCTATACATTCTTCCCAATCCAGAATATCTGTTATTATCCATTCTCCATCAATGTAAGTTTCAATCTTTACTTTAACATATAACGTTTTTCCCAGCCAATCTTCTTGAACTGTAAATGGAATTGCTACAGAAGTATTTCCATTTGCGTTTGCGGTAAATTGTGTTAATCCTGATTCAAATTCGGCACTTCCCGTTTTATCTGTATCAAGCCAAACTTGCATGCGGCTGGTAAAGTTAGTATTGTAATTGTTTTTAATATTTATATCCAGATTTAGATTGGCATTAACAGGTAATTTATCATCTCCGGGATAAAAAATAGTATTCCCATTAGATGCTGCGTACCAAGTTGTGTGCGGATATGAACGCTGTGCCTGAATAGCTCCAACACCATCTTCAATTTCAAAGTTATTCTTGGCCCATAGTTCTTGCTCTTCAACCGCTACATCCGAATTAAAAACGTGGTATTCATAGCTTGAAGTAACTGGTAATCTGAATATGTAATATCCATAATCATTGGTAAGTTCTGACCATTGATTGTCTTCATTACTCTGATCAATGATTTTTACTAGTGCACCAGCTTTAAAATTACTGGTGTTTTCTAATACATGGAATGTAACATTAGCTGTTTCAACAACAACTACGTTCCATTCAACCTCTCCTTTTAGTCCTTCTTCATCCCAAAATTCACAAACGATTTTATGATTACCCTCTGTTTCAAAAATATAATCTGTCAACTCAGAATCCTTATCTTCATGTGATTCAAATAATCCCCAGTCAATAATTTCATCTTTTATCAAACCAGCATCATAATACCATTTTGCCCGATATAAGTTCTTATCGTTATCAATTCCATTTGCAATAAATCTTTTTGAATCTCCCTGATTAATAGAGATATAATCAGAACCTGGTTCTACTTTGCTGACAATCGGAGGATTATTACAATGTCCTGTTAAAGATATTTCAAGGTCCGGACAGTTTGAGCCATTGATTTCAACTCTGGCCTCATCATCTCCATAACCAGAAGGATTGTATTGAACATTAATCGTTTTAATTTCATTAGCAATAATGTTAAAAGCTCCTCCTCCTGAGATTATTGTATATTTCTCCTTGTCTGATCCGGCAAGACTAATTTCTCCAACTGCGTCTCGGTCTCCTGTATTTGTAAGTGTAAATGAAAGCTCAGTAGAACTACTTGATTCCCGGCTTGCAAAATCGAGAGATGATTTGTCTGATACTAAATTAGCAGGATCTTGTATTGTAATAAGTTTATAGGCTGTATTGTTATCCTCAAATAATTCATTAATTCTGTTCGGTTGGTCTATTTGCGCAATTAGGTAACAGGGGTTATGAGGACTTAGAAGATCACTCTCATTAATTGTTATTGATTTAGTGTCATCCCAAATCTCGTTAATACTCATAATTGCTGTAATACCAAAATCTTCGCTGGCGATTTGAATATCATCACCATCATCAAATTTCGAATCAGAAGATAGATAATATTTAATTTGCCAGTAATCAGTAATAGTGGTTGCTTTTGTTCCTGTATTTTTAAATTTAAGATCTAAATCAATACTCTCTCCAGGAATTATTTCTAATGGTTCATGAACATTATATTCAGTAAATTCAAAATCAGGATTTGGTTCTGGATCAACATCTACTGTAATTTCTAAATCATTATTCCCAGTTACGGTTTCAGCCTCAGGATTTATTATTTTATCAACAACAACCAGAATATCGTGATTCCCATCTGAGTTAAAAGTATAAGATATATCCTCTGTCCTTGTATCTCCGGGATCAAGACTTCCGTGGCTATCTGATCCTACATTTGAACCATCAACATAGTAAGTTAAAGAAATATCTTCTGCAACTTCATCTCCATTATTTTCGAATGTAACGTATATCGTGGATGAACTACCTTCAACAGGTGTAGAAGGATCGGTCCAAATACGTGTTACTTCAATATCCGGCGTTTTGATATAAATAGGAAGGGCAACATATTCATCTGCATTGTTATCCTCATCCAGTTCCTCAATATTGTCATTTACATCTATATATGCTATAAGGTAACAGGTTCCAGAGGTTTTTGGCAAATCTGATTTATCTATTGTTGGACTTTCAGTATCATCCCAGGTTCCTCCCGGGCTCAAAGATGATGTTCCTCCAAAGGTTCTACTACCTATTTCAATATCTGTGGAACTATAATACCGATCTGAAGATAAGTAGTATTTTAGTACAACAAGAGCATAATTCGTACTCTTAGTTCCTTTGTTCCCTACATCACATGAAATATTTAGTTTCTCTCCAGGTGTAACCTGTGTTTCTGTAACATCCAGATTCGAAATATATAGGTCAGGGCTATTTTCATAATATACTGTTATTTTCCAACTATCAATTCTTCCATCATCACCTGACAACTTATCAGTGGCAACAAGAGTCCACGTTTGATTTACCTTTTGGTTAGTTGGATATGATGTTCTGCTTCCTTCAGAAGTTTCATTATAACCATCCCAAAGATTATCTCCCGTTTTTGAAAGCCGAATTTCGCCATCATTCCAAGAACTAGTTCCGCATTTTAAGTATACATCACTAACATAATCATGGTCAATATTCCATTCATATATAATTCTCGAAGCATATACACCTGAAGGTGCTCCAGAAATAGTAATATTCGAATAAGCTGCACTTAGATCAGCAATTGTGTAATCCGTTGAATTATTGTCATTCTCACTGTCTTCAGCAGTAGCAGATTTAAGATCTTCTTCTAAATCATGAGAACTTTCATCAGATTTGATCTCAAAACCGTATTCAATAATTTCAAAATCAATTTTGTTATCTTTTAATATCGAAACTTCGTTTTCGTACAATTCATAAGTCCTGTCTTGCCAATTTTTACCAATTAATCCCTCTTTTAAAAGTAGGTCAACTTGAGTAGGAGACAACTCACCATATTGTAAAACAATAATTTGTTTTGATTCAAGCGCTTCCTGGGCTTGAATTCCTGTAAAAAAAATTGATAATAATAATAATAATAATAGTAGTAGAATTTTTTTCATAACCTGATTCAGTTAAGTTTAACATCATACTAAAAATAACTATGATAAACATTGGTGCTTTATCGAACCTAATTGGCTTATTGAATCAACACTTTTTCTGATTGAAGGCGAAGTTTGTACCAACAAACAAAATCAAACTAAAAACAGATATTTTTATTGGATTCCATCATTATTGAGCGCGAAGAATTACTAAACAGCTTGTTTTTATTATTAAACATAGTATTTTCATAGACGAACAATCGTGCATTCAAAATTCAAATTATTATATTGCAAAGAGAAATTACTTTTAGTTTTTCTGTACTACCCAACAACAATATGTGGAGTTTAATAATCCCGTGATTGATGCGATTCTTTTTCTGCTAACAGAAAAGAATAAACAAGCAAAAAGATAAAAAACGAATTACCCAGTTAAAGTGCCTGCTAATGACCATTTACAACACATTTATTATCGACGATGAACCCGATGCCGGAAAATTGTTGGAGAACCTGTTGAGTTCGCATTCCTCAATCCGTGTAACAAAAGTTTTTACAGATGCCCTCGAAGCCCTAGAGGCACTATTAGTTGAACAGCCTCCGGTGGTTTTTTGCGATATAGAAATGCCGGAAATAACAGGAATGGAATTGCTTCAACAGGTAAACAACAATTCCCCACAAACAAAAGTGATTTTTGTAACTGCTTTTAAAGATTATGCCCTGGAAGCCATTCAGAACAGTGCCTTTGATTTTATTTGCAAGCCCATCGATAAATCGGAATTGCGCCGGGTGGTGCATAAGTTAATCGCAGCTTTTCAATCGCAACAAGCTAACGAACCGGAAGAAGTTCAGCGAGTACTATTAAAAACAACCGAAGGTCATCACTATGTGTCGGTTAATGAAGTGCTTTACCTGGAAGCTGATAGCAATTACACTTATCTGGTTTTAAAAGATGGAAGAAAGTTGTTATCGAGCGTTAACCTGGGGAAAATACATATGCAATTTCCGGAAGTAAATTTTGTGCGCATCAGCCGAAAACATGTAATCAACAAACAGTACCTCAGCTTTATGAATTTCTGTAAAAAGTATTGTATTGTTTCCAATAACGGAGAAGAATACCAACTTGAAGTGAGTGTAAAGATGAAGGATTTAAAGAAGGAGCTTTCTTAGGTTACTGACACGGTAATGGTACACAGAAATCTAAAATCCTATATCCCGTATGAAATCCACGCTTAAAAATATAGCGTCAAATCCTTATATACAATCTGCTTTTGTTGGAGCTATGGTAACACTCTTGGTTTATTTTGTTTGGGATACGTCCATAACAAAATACAAGGTTGAGGTTGAACCTTTTGCCCATAAATCAGAAGCTAAAATGCATTGGTTTGTTGGAGATTTTAACAATGATGGGAATAGCGAACGGATAAGGTGTTTTAATGGGATAAACTCCCAGTCAATGGATATTGTATACTATAATAAAGATGGCAACCTGATAGAACATTTTCATTTTCACCATTCAGACTGGACATATACTATGGTCCCCAAAATTCTTGACATTGATGAAGATGGCAGTCAAGAGATACTCTTTTTTACAACACGTAATGATTCCATTTTTTTGAATGCTTTTAACCTAAAAAAGTTCTCACCTGTTATAGACCAACTCTATTTCAACTCATTTGAGAGAAAAAGAAATAACTATGCACAGACCAACTTTTTTGGAGAATACGGTGATTTTGACAACGATGGAAAAAATGAACTTTTTTTTAGCTTTGACGCTGGTTTCGGGCTAAATCCAAGAGGACTATTTAAGTTACAATTCCCATCACTTGAGATATCCGCATCATCAACAGATTATATGGTGATTAACTCCTCTAGTTTTACCGACTTTAATTCAGATGGTATACCCGAGATTCTGTGTAATGTTAGTTCACCATGTAACGTAGATGACAATAACAACAAATACTCGGATACCTTAGCTTATATAACTGTTTTGGATTATGATTTGACCCCCATATTCGCTCCGATTCCTATGGGGCCGGAATATTCCTCCATTGTGTGTTTACCTTCTCCAAAACATAATTCATTATTCTATTCCTTGTATTATTGTCGGTCTAATCATGAAGAGCCATTTAAAATAATGGTTGTAAACAATCATGGAGAGATAGTGAATGAGAAAAGTTGGATGAATATAGCAAATCCGGAGGATCGTTACCGTGGATTTGAAATTGTAAATGGAAACCCATATGTTTTTTTTCATGATGTTGGCAGATTTGAATTAACTCCATCACTTGAAAAATTACCTGGTAATTTAAATTACAATCAAAATAGCCCTAACCAAACACCAAACTGTTTAATTGACCTCAATGATGATGGATGGGATGAGTGGATTTACTATAATCAGAAAGATATATTAAAAATATATAACGAGAAGGTTGGCGAACTTCTAACTCTTAACTCTCCTCTATCGATAGAGGGATTTTTTAAGGTCATTCCTTATTATGAGGATAAAAAAATTACAAAGTATTTTGTTGATACCGGAGGAGGATATTTCTTCTTTAAATACCAAAAGAATCACTTGTTCTTTTCTTTGTATCTGATTTATTTCTTTGTGTTTTTAATTACTGCAAGTCTAATCTTTGTTATACTTTACTTTCAAAAACGTACTATCGAAAAAAAATGGAATACCGAAAAGCAACTTTCCGAATTACAGTTTAACGCGGTGAAAAACCAATTGAATCCCCATTTTCTTTTTAATGCTTTGAACTCTGTGGCCTTTATGATCAACGAAGGGAAAAACGACGAGGCCTACGATTTTTTAGCCCTTAACTCGCGTATGATACAACGGGTAATGAACGATGCAAAAGAAGTAAAACGCCCCTTAAAAGATGAAATTCAGTTTACCAAAGATTATTTAAAAATACAGAAACACCGATTTAAAGACAGGTTTGATACTGAATTTATTGTAGAAGCCAATGTTGACGAGAATATAGAAGTTCCTAAAATGTGTATCCATACTTATGCAGAAAATGCTATTAAGCATGGCTTTCGAAACACTAAGTCAGGAGGTTTGCTAAAAATAAGTATTGAGCCGGAAGTTCAGGGAATTTTAATTGCAATATCAGATAATGGAATGGGAAGAATAGCTGCTTCGAAATACAAAGACTCTACTGGAAACGGAATTAACATTATGAAGGAATTTTACCGTTTGTTTGATAAGTACCATGGATTTAAAATTGATTTTTTGATAGAGGATAATAAACCCACTGGAACTGTTGTGAAACTGAAGCTTATAATTCATCATTAGTGAAACAATAGTTTTACCTGCGTTATTGAAATGAAAAAGCCGATCCGTCAAAACGACGGACCGGCTTTTCAATATGGTAAAGAAAATTATTATTCTTCTTTCTTTTCTTCGTCAGCTGATTCATCAGCTTTAGGCTCTTCAGTTGCTTCTTCTGCTTTAACTTCAGTTTCAGTTGCGGCTTCCGGTTCTTCTGCCACTTCTGTTTCAACAACTGGTGCAGCTTGTGCAGCAACTTCAGTAGCTTTTTTGGCACCACCACGACGTGAACGGCGTTTTTTAGGTGCAGCAGCTTCTTCTGTTGCAGCCAACATTGCTTCGTTAAAGTCGACTAACTCGATAATACACATATCAGCGTTATCGCCCAAACGGTTACCGGTTTTCAGAATACGAGTGTATCCTCCCGGACGATCTGCTACTTTTACTGCTACTTCACGGAATAATTCCGAAACAGCTTCTTTATCTTGCAAGTAACTAAAAACAACCCTGCGCGAATGTGTAGTATCGTCTTTTGCCTTTGTAATTAATGGCTCAACGTACATACGCAAAGCTTTAGCCTTGGCAACTGTGGTTGAAATTCGCTTATGCGCGATAAGCGAACTTGCCATGTTAGCCAACATCGCTTTACGATGCGCAGCTTTACGGCCTAAGTGATTAAATTTCTTATTATGTCTCATTGCCTTTTACTCCTTATCCAATTTATACTTCGAAATATCCATTCCAAAATTCAGTCCCATGTTATCCAAAAGGTCGTCAAGCTCAGTCAACGATTTTTTACCAAAGTTTCTGAATTTCAGCAAGTCGTTTCGGTTGTATGTAACCAAGTCACCCAATGTGTCTACATCGGCAGCTTTCAAACAGTTCAATGCACGAACTGATAAATCCATGTCAACCAGTTTTGTTTTCAGGAGTTGACGCATATGAAGTACTTCTTCATCAAATTCTTCATTTGCAAATTTCTCATCAGAATCAAGTGTAATCTTTTCATCTGAGAACAACATGAAATGATAAATAAGAATTTTAGCAGCTTCTTTTAATGCTTCTTTGGGCTGAACAGAACCGTCGGTTTTAATATCAAGAACTAACTTTTCGTAGTCTGTCTTTTGTTCAACACGATAATTCTCAACAGCGTATTTAACAGATTTGATAGGTGTGAAAATTGAGTCGATAGCAATTACGCCAAATTCTCCTTCGGTTGGTTTATTTTCCGTTGAAGGAACATAACCACGACCTTTGTTGATTGTAATTTCCATGTTAATTTTCACATCAGGCTCCATTCTGCAGATTACAAGTTCTGGATTCAATACCCTAAAACCGGTCATAAATTTATTAATATCACCGGCTGTGAATTCTTCCTGACCTGTAATTGAAACCGATACTTTTTCGCTATCAAAATCGTCAACTTCGTTTTTAAAACGAATTTGTTTCAGATTAAGAATGATATCAGTTACATCTTCAATCACACCTTTAATGGTTGAAAACTCATGATCAACACCTTCGATTTTAACTGTAGTAATTGCATATCCTTCAAGTGATGATAGCAGGATTCGACGTAATGCGTTACCTACGGTAATTCCATAACCGGGTTCTAACGGACGAAATTCGAATTTTCCGAACTTATCATCGGATTCTAACATAATAACCTTGTCAGGCTTTTGGAATGCTAATATTGCCATAATGACCTTATAAAATTTATTATTTTGAATACAACTCTACAATCAGTTGCTCTTTGATATTTTCAGGTATCTCTTCGCGTTCCGGGCGATTCAGGAATTTTCCTGCCATTTGATCATCAGCCCATTCAAGCCACTCGTACTGAGAGCTCCGGCGCGAATGCAATGAGTCAGTAATTTCTTCCATCGCCTTTGATTTCTCTCTCACGCCAACAACATCTCCAGGTTTCAACTGGTATGATGGAATATTTACAACATTTCCGTTTACTACTATATGTTTGTGTGTTACAAACTGACGAGCCGCAGCCCGTGATTTAGCAATACCCATTCTGAAAACGACATTGTCGAGTCTCGATTCGAGAAGCTGCAACAATACTTCACCGGTAACACCTTTTGCAGCCGAAGCTTTTTTAAAGAGTCCACGGAATTGTTTTTCCAAAATACCATAGGTATATTTTGCTTTTTGCTTTTCTTTTAACTGTAAACCGTATTCAGATTTTTTCCTTCTTTTTGCCGACAAACCGTGCATTCCAGGAGGATAATTTTTGTGTTCGAATACTTTATCGGGTCCAAAAATTGGTTCACCGAATTTACGAGCTATTTTTGATTTTGGTCCTCTATATCTTGCCATAACCTTTTCCTTTTAATAATTATACACGTCTTCTTTTCGCCGGACGACAACCGTTATGTGGAAGCGGTGTTACGTCTACAATTTCAGTAACCTGCAATCCAATTGAAGCCATAGCTCTAATTGCCGATTCGCGACCATTGCCCGGTCCTTTAACGAATACTTTTACTTTACGAAGTCCAAGGTCGTAAGCCGTTTTTGAACACTCTTCCGATGCTACCTGTGCAGCATAAGGAGTATTCTTTTTCGAACCACGGAATCCTTTTTTACCCGCTGACGACCATGAGATTACCTCACCATTCATGTTGGTCAGCGTAATAATGATATTGTTGAAAGAAGAGTGGACATGAGCCATTCCATTGGCTTCAACCACAACTGTTCTCTTTCTACTTGATACTGTTTTTTTTGCCATAACTCAAATTCCTTATTTAGTGGCCATTTTTTTATTGGCAACAGTTTTACGTTTTCCTTTACGGGTACGAGAGTTGTTCTTAGTACTTTGTCCGCGTACCGGTAAACCAATACGATGACGAATACCACGGTAACAACCAATATCCATTAATCGCTTAATGTTCATTTGAACTTCAGAACGCAATTCACCTTCTACTTTAAAACTTTCGTTTATAACTGTACGAACAGCTGCAAACTGATCATCGTTCCAATCCTGTACCTTAAGGTTTTTGTCAACTCCTGCTTCTTCTAAAACAGAAACTGCCCTGCTGCGGCCTATACCATAAATATAGGTAAGTGCTATTTCACCTCTTTTATTATTTGGAATATCAACACCAACAATACGTGCCATAATAATTTTTAATTTTTCAGATTAATTATCCCTGACGTTGTTTAAACTTAGGGTTCTTTTTATTAATCACATACAAACGACCCTTTCTGCGAATAATTTTGCAGTCGGAGCTACGTTTTTTAACTGAAACACGAGTTTTCATCTCAATTTTATTTTTTAAATTTTAGGTATTCGATGTCCCGAAAACCGGGATAACTCACCCAGGATTATTTCATCCTGGCCTCGTTTCATTTATACATCTTTAGTTTTTATATCTAAACGTAATTCTACCTTTAGTTAAATCGTAGGGAGACATCTCCACTTTTACTTTATCGCCAGGCAATATTTTAATATAGTGCATTCTCATTTTTCCTGAAATATGACCTGTTATAACATGTCCGTTTTCCAGTTCAACTCGAAACATCGCATTTGATAATGCTTCTATTATGGTTCCATCTTGTTCTATTGAAGCTTGTTTTGCCATAAACTAAATAATTTTTGCCTTTAAATATTAAAAATGTGCTTATCCTCTTTCAATTACATTGCACTGCCGCCTGCACGTCCTTTAATCCGGCCCGATTTAGTCAAACCGTCGTAATGACGCATTAACAGGTGACTTTCAATTTGCTGTAAGGTATCTAACACTACACCAACAAGAATAAGCAGCGATGTTCCTCCAAAAAAGAGGGCGAACGACTGATTCATTCCCATTAACATGGCAAAAGCCGGAAGTATTGTTACCAGTCCCAGGAAAATTGATCCCGGAAGTGTAATTCTCGACATGATTGTATCTAAGTATTCAACGGTTCGTTTTCCCGGCTTTATACCCGGAATAAAACCGCCATTCTTTTTCATGTCTTCCGCCATTTGAGTTGGGTTAATCGTTATAGCCGTGTAAAAATACGTAAAAGCTACCACTAATAAAAATTGTGTTAAGTTGTACCAAAATCCGTTGATGTTTGTTAATGCAGCCGCAACACCACGCAGATTTTCAGAATTTGCAACACCAACAAGTGTAATAGGTACCATCATAATTGCCTGTGCAAAAATGATTGGCATAACACCTGCCGCATTTACTTTAAGAGGGATGTACTGACGTACTCCACCATATTGTTTGTTACCTACAATTCGTTTTGCATACTGCACCGGAATTCTGCGGGTTCCCTGAACCAACAGAATAGATGCCATAAAAACCAAAAACAGGATAACAAACTCTACCAGGAACATCACTAACCCACCACCTTGTTGATTAATACGAGAAGCAAACTCCTGTACAATCGACTGAGGTAAACGGGCAATAATACCAATCATAATGATTAATGAGATACCATTACCAATTCCTTTATCGGTAATTCGCTCTCCTAACCATAGCACAAACATCGAACCGGCTGTTAAGATTACAATGGAAGGAATTGTAAACCAAAACCCTGACATTGCAAAAGCCGAATCGGGTAACTGCATGTGCAAATTGGCAAGATATGCCGATGCCTGTGGAATTAAGATTAACACGGTTAAATAACGCGTTATCTGATTAATCTTCCTTCTACCTGACTCACCCTCTTTCTGCAACCTCTGGAAATAAGGTACTGCGATTCCCATTAACTGAATCACAATAGAGGCAGATATGTACGGCATAATTCCTAAAGCAAAGATAGAAGCCTGAGCAAATGCACCTCCCGAAAACATGTTAATCAGGCCCAAAAGTCCGTCTGAAGTTTGATTCTTCAGGTTTTCCAATTGAGCCGGATCAATTCCCGGAAGCGAAACAAAGGAGCCTAGCCTGTAAATTAACAGGAAAAACAAAGTTGTTCCGATTCGAAATCTTAGATCTTCAATCTTATAAATATTCTTTAGGGTTTCTATAAATCGTTTCATTACAGTTTAAAGTATTTCTGTGGTTCCTTGTAATTTTTCTATTGCTTCTTTGGCACTTTTTGTAAAGGCGTTTGCTTTAACATCTAATTTGATAGTTAAATTACCGCCTCCCAGAATTTTAATTCTGTCATTTTTCTTTGCCACTCCCACTGAAATCAGGAATTCTTTATCGATTACAGTGGTGTTCTTTTTTTCAGCCAAAACTTGCAAATCTCCAATGTTGATACCTTTGTATTCAACTCTGTTGATATTTTTAAATCCTGACTTTGGAACAACGCGCTGTAAAGGCATTTGACCACCTTCGAAACCGATCTTTTGAGAATATCCGGATCTTGATTTTTGTCCCTTATGTCCACGAGTTGATGTACCGCCACGGCCTGAGCCCTGACCTCTACCAATTCGTTTCTTGGTTTTTAATGATCCTTCAGCAGGTTGTAAGTTACTTAAATTCATTTTTCAGATATTTTGAATATTATTTAACTTCTTCAACACTAATTAAATGCCTCATTTTGTTGCACATTCCAACAATTTGAGGAGTAGCTTCATGAACAACCGGTGTATTTAATTTTTTTAAACCCAAAGCCTCAAGCGTTAACTTTTGGCGCTTGGTTGAACCGATGCTACTTTTTACTTGTGTAATTTTTAATTTAGCCATAACTGTGTTATCCTTTAAAAACTTTTTCTAATGAAACACCTCTGTGCTGGGCTACTGTATATGCATCGCGTAACTCCAGTAAAGCATTCATAGTTGCTTTTACCAGGTTATGCGGGTTAGAGGAACCTTTGGATTTTGCCAGAATATCATGAATTCCAACGCTTTCCAGTACGGCACGCATTGCACCCCCTGCTTTTACACCGGTACCCGATGTAGCAGGTTTTAGCAAGACGTTAGCTCCTCCAAACTTTGCTGTTTGTTCGTGTGGAATAGTTCCGTTAATAACCGGAATTTTTACCAGGTTCTTTTTAGCAGCGTCAACACCTTTTGATATAGCGGTGGTAACTTCACTTGCTTTTCCGAGGCCCCAACCTACAATACCGTCTTCGTTACCAACAATTACAATTGCAGAGAAACTAAAAGTACGTCCACCTTTTGTAACTTTTGTAACACGGTTAATGGCTACCAACCTGTCTTTTAATTCGAGGTCGCTTGTTTTTACTTTATTACTAATTTTCGCCATAATGTATTAGAATTTAAGGCCACCTTCGCGGGCAGCGTCAGCTAATTGTTTAACTCTACCATGGTACAAATAACCACCTCTGTCAAAAACTACATTTTCTATGCCGGCTGCAAGTGCTTTTTCAGCGATTGCTTTACCTACCATAGCTGCTTTTTCAGTTTTTGTACCTTGTTGTCCGGCAATTTCTTTTGATTTTGACGAAGCATTAAGAAGTGTTACTCCCTGAACATCGTCAATCAGTTGAGCATAAATTTCTTTATTACTTCTGAAAATACACATGCGTGGACGTTCGGCTGTACCTTTTACTATTTTGCGTACGCGCATTTTTATTTTTGCACGTCTTTCTATTTTTGTTAATGCCATAATAATTAATCGTTTAAAAAATTATTTAGCCGCAGCTTTACCAGCCTTACGCCTTAATTCTTCGCCAACGAACTTAACACCTTTACCTTTATAAGGCTCCGGTTTACGGAATGATCTGATTTTTGCGGCAACCTGTCCAAGCAATTGCTTGTCGAAACTTTTTAAAGTAACAATCGGATTTGCACGTTTATCAGATTTTGCTTCAACTTTAACTTCTGCCGGAACTTGCAAATAAATGTGGTGGGCAAAACCCAAAACAAGATCGAGTACGTTATTTGGCATAACCTCGGCTCTGTATCCTACACCTACTAATTCCAGCTTTACTTCGTATCCTTTAGAAACTCCAATAACCATGTTGTTTACTAAAGAACGGTAAAGTCCATGCATTGCTTTTTGGCTTTTCTCATCGCTTGACCTTTTAACTTCAAGTGTGCCGTCTTCAACAGCAACAGTAATGTTTGGGTCAACTTTTTGTGACAGTTCTCCAAGAGGTCCTTTTACAGTAACAACATTTTCGTCGCTCACCTGTACGGTTACTCCTGCAGGAACTGATATGGGTAATTTACCTATTCTTGACATGACTTTACTCTTTTAATACACGTAACATAATACTTCTCCACCAACATTAAGCTCTTTGGCTTCTTTATCGGTAATCACACCTTTCGATGTGGAGATTATTGCTATTCCCAAACCATTTAGTACACGTGGAATACTGTTTGTGTCGCAGTATTGACGTAAACCTGGTTTACTAATGCGTTCTAACGCTTTTATTGCAGATACTTTTGTTTCAGGATGATATTTTAATGCAATTTTGATATTTCCCTGGTATCCTGTTTCCTCTTCGAATTTGTAATTCAGGATATAACCTTTGTCTTTCAGAAGTTTGGTTATTTCCTTTTTTAGATTCGATGCAGGAATGTCCACCACACGGTGTTTTGCCATTATTGCATTTCTTACCCTTGTCAGATAATCTGCTATTGGATCTGATATTTTACTCATTATTCAAATCTTTAAAACGATTACCAACTTGCCTTTTTAACTCCAGGAATTAAGCCTGATGACGCCATTTCTCTGAAATCAATCCTGCTGATTCCGAATTGACGCATATAGCCTTTGGGTCTTCCAGAAATTTTACATCTGTTATGCAAACGCACTTTTGATGAGTTTTTTGGAAGTTTTTGTAAACCTACCCAATCGCCTTCTTCCTTTAGCTTGGCACGTTTTTCGGCATATTTCTCAATTAGCTTTGCACGTTTTACTTCGCGTGCCTTCATTGATTCTTTAGCCATTACTAGTTATTTTTAACGTTTTTAAATGGTAAACCTAATTCTCTTAACAATGCAAAACCTTCTTCATCGGTATTTGCAGAGGTAACGAAGGTAATGTTCATCCCGTTAATCTTGCTTACTTTATCCAGAACTATTTCCGGGAAAACAATTTGCTCGGGAACGCCTAGTGTATAGTTACCACGGCCGTCCATTTTGCTTTCAATACCACGAAAATCGCGGATACGTGGCAAAGCCACAGCAATTAAACGGTCAAGGAATTCATACATTTGGTCGCGACGCAATGTTACACGCACGCCAATTGGCATCTTTTTCCTTAATTTGAAATTAGAGATGTCTTTTTTAGACACCGTTTGAACTGCTTTCTGACCAGCAATCATCGTCATCTCATTTGTAGCAACATCGATAAGTTTTTTATCGGCAATTGCTGCTCCTACTCCCTGGTTTAGAACAATCTTTTCTAATTTCGGAACTTGCATTACAGAAGAATAATCAAACTCTTTTTTAAGATTCGAGATGATTTCTTCCTGATATTTCTTTTTAAGAGTGGGTATGTAAGCCATTACTTGATCTCCTCTCCTGATTTTTTGGAAAAACGTACTAATTTACCTTCATCATTCAATCTCCTGCCTACACGTGTTGCAGCGCCTGCTTTGGCGTCGAACAGCATAAGGTTGGAGATGTGTACAGGTGCTTCCTTTTCGATGATACCACCTTGCGGAGATTCCGCATTAGGTTTGGTATGTTTTTTCATCATATTAACACCTTCTACGATCGCTCTATCTGTTTTTGTAAGAATTTCGAGAACACGGCCTTTTTTGCCCTTATTGTTACCCGAGATTACAACAACAGTATCACCTTTCTTTATGTGTAATTTTTTTTGCATTTTAAGCTATTTTCTAATTACAGTACTTCTGGTGCGAGAGAAATGATTTTCATGTTCTTATCTCGCAACTCACGAGCTACGGGGCCGAAAATACGTGTTCCACGCATTTCGTTTGCTGTGTTTAACAATACTACTGCATTGTCGTCGAAACGAATATATGAACCGTCGGCACGACGATTTTCTTTTTTCGTACGAACTACAATTGCACGCGATACTGTACCTTTTTTCACATCCGATCCCGGCATGGCACTTTTCACAGTAACTACAACTGTATCGCCTAAAGAAGCATAACGTTTTCTTGTTCCACCCAAAACGCGGATACATAACACTTCTTTTGCTCCACTGTTATCGGCTACTGCACATCTTGATTCTTGTTGTACCATGATTACTTAGCTCTTTCAATTATTTCAACTAACCTCCAGTTTTTGGTTTTACTTAATGGACGTGTTTCCATTATTTTTACAGTATCACCAACATTGCAGGTATTTTCTTCATCGTGGGCACGGAATTTTGTTGTTTTATTAACGAACTTTCCATAGATTGGGTGTTTTACTTTACGTTTAACTGCCACAACAATGGATTTTTCCATTTTATCGCTAACAACGACCCCGATTTTCTCTTTCCTGAGATTTCTCACTTGTTTTTCTTCCATCGTGAATTAATTCTATTTTTCTTTTAATTCAATTTCGCGAAGAACAGTCTTTAATCTTGCGATATCTCTCTTGGTATTCTGAATTTTCATCGGATTATCAAGTGGACTTACCGCGTGATTCATTTTTAGGCGAACAAGATTTTCCTTTTCAACCTGTAATTTTTCGACGATTTCTTTTTTCGTCAATTCTTTGATTTCAGAAGTTTTCATTATTCACCTTTTTGTTCTTCAACATAATCACGTCTAACCATAAACTTTGTTTTTACCGGTAATTTCTGGGCGGCTAATCTTAAAGCTTCTTTGGCCATTTCAAATGGCACGCCATCAGCTTCAATAATTATTCGACCTGGAGATACCGGAGCAACAAAAGCTTCAGGAGCACCTTTACCTTTACCCATCCTTACTTCGGCTGGCTTTTTGGTAATTGGTTTATCGGGAAAAATCCGTATCCATATCTGACCTTGTCGTTGCATATAACGGGTTACCGCAACCCTCGCTGCTTCAATTTGGCGACCGGTAATCCAATCTTCTTCCAACGACTTTATTCCAAATGTACCGAATGCAAGTTGGTTTCCGCGATTTGCGTAGCCTTTCATCCGGCCCTTTTGTACTCTTCTAAATTTTACCTTTTTTGGCTGTAACATCCTATTAAATTTCTGAGTGTTAAACCACTATTTTCTTCTTCTTCCGCGACCACCTTGTTTATCACCTCTTCCTCCCGGCTTTTGTCCAAAATTCGGAGATAAATCGCGGTTACCATATACCATACCTTTACAAATCCAGACTTTTACACCGATAAGTCCTGTTTTTGTAGTTGCTTCAGCCAATGCGTAATCAATATCAGCACGCAATGTATGAAGCGGAGTACGGCCGTCTTTATACATTTCAGAACGAGCCATTTCTGCTCCGTTTAACCTACCTGAAACCAATACTTTGATTCCTTCGGCTCCCATTCTCATGGTTGAAGCAATGGCCATTTTTGTAGCCCTGCGGTAAGCAATCTTACCCTCGATTTGACGAGCAATGTTAGTTGCAACGATTTTCGCATCGAGTTCAGGACGTTTGATCTCGAAAATGTTAATCTGTACTTCTTTACTGGTAATTTTCTTTAATTCTTCCTTCAGCTTGTCAACTTCCTGACCGCCTTTACCAATAATAATTCCGGGGCGCGAAGTATGTACCGTAATAGTTATTAACTTCAAAGTACGCTCGATTACGATTTTTGATATACTGGCTTTTGCAAGACGCGCATTCAGATATTTTCTGATTTTGGTATCTTCAACCAATTTATCGCCATAATCGTCGCCACCGAACCAGTTTGAGTCCCATCCTTTAATGAACCCCAAACGATTTGCAATCGGATTTACTTTTTGTCCCATGAATTATGAATTAAGATTTTCTTCAACAACATTTTCTTTCCTGTCAACGTAAATGGTTACGTGATTCGAGCGTTTTCTGATTCGGTGTGCACGACCCTGGGGAGCCGGACGTAACCTTTTCAAAATTCTACCTGAATCTACCATAATCGATTTTACGTACAGTTCATTTTCCTCTAAACGAACTCCTTCGTTTTTAGCCTGCCAATTGGCAATAGCCGAAAGAAGAAGTTTTTCTACCCTGCCTGATGCTTCTTTTGAAGAATACTTCAAAACATCTAAAGCTTTGTTTACTTCCATTCCCCGCACCATATCGGCAACAAGCCTCATTTTACGTGGAGAAGTAGGGCAGTTTCTTAAAACAGCAAAATATTGTTGCTTTTTTTCTTCTTTTCTTTTCTCAGCTGCTAGTCTTTTTCTGGCACCCATTTTCTTTTCGTTTTAATTTAAAAATTATGCCTTAACGCTTTTTATTACCAGCATGCCCCCTGAACGTACGTGTAGGTGCAAATTCGCCCAGTTTATGTCCAACCATATTTTCGGTTACATACACCGGAATGAATTTATTTCCGTTATGCACGGCAATTGTGTGCCCTACAAAATCAGGAGAAATTACTGATGCTCTGGCCCAGGTTTTTACAACCGATTTTTTATTCGATTCATTCATAGCTAAAACTTTACGTTCTAACTTGAAATCGATAAACGGACCTTTTTTTAATGAACGACTCATAATTTATTCCTCTTTACTATTTTTTCCTACGTTCTACAATATACTTGTTGGAAG
>NZ_CAJXYQ010000013.1 GCF_913063105.1 uncultured Draconibacterium sp.
GGGGGAAGAATCCCTGGAAGCCATAAAAAAACGGGTGGCCAACCGTGAAATGGTGGTAGCTGTTGATCCGGCCTACTTCCGGCCTACCGAAGTGGACCTGCTGATTGGTGATCCGACAAAATCGAAAACCATTCTGGGCTGGGAACCTAAATACGACCTGGCAGGCCTGGTGGAAGACATGATGCAAAGCGATGTTAAACTGATGAAAAAAGACTGCTACCTTAAAGATGGCAGCTATCAGACCTTGAATTATTTTGAGTAAGAGAGGAAGAATGAGAGGGCGATGAGGTGAAGAGGAAGAACAAGAGGGCAATGAGCTGATGAGGAAGAATGAGAGGGCGATGAGGCAAGGGGGCCAGGCGAGAAGTAAAGAAAAGCTGGGACAGCGAAGATCTTGGAAAACTAAACCACTATGCACTGGAAGTACATAGGTTTAGGAATGAATGAAATTCAACCTAGAGAAGAGAAGGATATCAGTATAAAGCTGGGAGTAGAGAGAGAAGAAAAACACGATAGGTTTTCTCAATACTCAAATCTTTGTACTCAAATCAACATTAACTAGAAAATAAAAGAAACCTATAATTTACAATAATCATGGAAATCATTCGATCTCACCGGGAGCTAAAAGTGTATCTGTTGTCTTTTGAGGCAGGAATGGAAATTTTTCATCTGTCCAAATCATTTCCAAAAGAAGAAAGGTATTCACTCACCGACCAAATCAGGAGGTCGTCGCGATCTGTCTCCGCAAATATCTCAGAGGCCTACAGGAAGCGGCGCTACCCAAAATCGTTTGTTGCAAAACTGAGTGACTCGGAAGGCGAAGCTGCTGAAACCCAAAGCTGGCTCGACTATGCGCTGGCCTGTGCGTACATCAACAAAAAGGAGCACAAGCTTTTAGACGACAAATACGACCATATTCTTTCAATGATCGTGAACATGATAAACAATCCTGGCAAATGGTCACTATAATCACTTATACTTCTACTCAGCACACCATGGCCCCTGCATCTTATGGCCAAGTCCCCCTACCGCCCACTCACCCCTTCACCCACTCGCCATTTCGCCCACTCGCCCCTTCTCCACTTCGCCTTCACCCACTCACCCCACAACTAACACACGCTTCTTCAACAATTCATAAACAATAAACAACATGAACAAACAAAGTAAAATATACATAGCAGGTCACCGCGGACTGGTAGGCTCTGCCATCTGGAAAAACCTGACCGAAAAAGGTTACACCAACTTAATCGGGAAAACCCGTGCTGAGCTGAACCTCCTGGATCAGCAGGCAGTAGCAGCTTTTTTCGAAAGCGAAAAACCGGAATACGTATTTCTGGCAGCAGCAAAAGTTGGCGGTATTGTAGCCAATAACACCTACCGTGGCGAGTTTATCTTCGAAAACCTGATGATTCAGAACAACATTATTCACAATGCCTGGAAACAGGGTGTAAAAAAACTGTTGTTTTTGGGCAGTACCTGTATTTACCCAAAAGAAGCGCCACAACCGATGCCTGAAGATTGTTTGCTGACAGCGCCGCTGGAATACACCAACGAACCCTATGCCATTGCCAAAATTGCCGGCATAAAACTCTGCGAGAGCTATAACCTGCAGTACGGCACCAATTTTATTTCGGTGATGCCGACCAACCTCTATGGCCCCAATGATAATTTCGATCTGGAGAAAAGCCATGTGTTACCGGCACTTATCCGCAAAATACATCTGGGCAAATGCCTGGAAGAAAACAACTGGGAGGCCATTCGCAGCGACCTTGCCAAACGACCCATTGAAGGTGTAGATGGTTCTGCTACGAAAGAGGAAATACTTTCAATCCTTGAAAAATACGGTTTGAACGCGTCTCCCCTGGCGAAGAGCCTGTCCCGGCAAAAAGAAACGTACACCGGGAAGGAAAGCGGGGGATTGACAAATGAAGTAAAAGTTGAAATCTGGGGCACAGGCGCACCAAAACGCGAATTCCTGTGGAGCGAAGAAATGGCTGATGCCTGCGTTTATATTATGGAAAAAGTGGATTTTAAAGATGTTTCGTTCCCGCCGGAGAAGGCAGAAAAGGGAGGAGCAGCCGGCGAAATACGCAATACCCACATTAACATTGGCACCGGAAAAGACATTTCGATAAAACAAGTAGCGGAGGCCATAAAAGCTGCCGTTGGTTTTAAGGGAGAACTGTATTTCAACACCTCGAAACCCGATGGCACCATGCGCAAACTAACCGATGTAAGCAAACTACATACCTTGGGCTGGCAACATAAAATAGAAATTGAGGAAGGTGTACAGCTGATGTACAACTGGTACCTGAACGCTTAAAGCCGCAATCCTCCGTCCGCTGCCGCGCGAATCCTTTCCTGCAGACCACGCGAAAGGATTCGCGCGGCAGCCAGGGGAGGACGATTCGTGCTGCCCGCAGCCTTTACAATATTTCGTGTAATTCGTGTAATTCGTGTAATTCGTGGACAAAAAACAAACAAGCAATTTAACCATTCAACAGTTTATCAATTTAGCAGTTTATCAATTTCACAATTTAGCAGTTTATCAATTTATCAATTTATCAATTTCACAATTTAGCAATTTATCAGTTTAGCAATTTAGCAGTTTATCAATCCATCAATTCAACCAATAAAAAAGAAAAACAATCAAGGTCGAATTAACCCGCAGCTTTAGCTAAAACTTCTATCTTTGAAGCTCAATACAACAACAAACATGAAACATCTTATATCGGTCCCGCCACGTGTTGTGCCACATTTTCATTCTATTGCCGAACTTAGTAAAGAGGAGTGGTTTGTATCTGCTGATCCGGAGAATAAAAAAGTAGGCTCCGGTGGTGGCACAGCGCATTTACTGGCTGAATCGTACAAACAATCGGGCGAAGAAACAGCATTTAACGACTGGCTGGAGCAGGATAAAAAAGTGATCATCCATGCCGGAGGGCAAAGCCGCCGTTTACCGGCTTATGCGCCTTTGGGAAAAAGCCTGATTCCCATGCCTGTTTTTCGCTGGTCGCGCGGACAGGTATTAAACCAACGCCTTGTCCACCTGCAAACGCCACTATTCGACCGCTTAATGGAACAGGCTCCCGCCAGTGCCAATACCCTTGTTGCCAGTGGCGACACGCTGATTTTTGGCGGTAAAAACCTGCCCGAGATCCCGGATGCCGATGTAGTTTGTTTTGGCCTGTGGCTCGAACCTGAGAAAGCTACTAATCACGGCGTATTTTTTGCCCGGCACGAAACACCCGGCGAGCTGGCCTTTATGCTGCAAAAACCACCCATCTCAAAAATAAGTGAACTGATACACGACTATTATTTCCTGATGGACATTGGCATTTGGATGTTAAGTGCGCGGGCCGTAAAACTGCTGATGAAAAATTGCGGCTGGACGGGCACTGGTTTTAAACAGCAAACACCATCGTTTTACGATATGTACAGCCAGTTTGGAACAGCACTCGGAAAAATGCCTTCAGAAGATAATGAGGAAATAAGCGCCTTAAGCGTTGCCCTGGTTAATCTTGAGGAAGGCGAATTCCATCACCTGGGAAATACTTCCGAACTGGTAAGCAGCAACCTGGCCATTCAGAACAGAATAAATAACCAGCGCGAAATATGGCATAAAAACATAAAACCCCACCAGTCTATTTTTGTGCTGAACTCGAAAATTACCAATAATTTTACTCCTGCCAATAAAAATATATGGGTAGAAAACTCATCCATCCCCGACACCTGGCAGTTCGGGCAAAACCATGCCTTTACCGGTATTCCCGACAATAACTGGCACTTGCAACCCGAACCCGGCAACTGTCTGGATATTATCCCGCTGGAAACGGGCAAAAAGGTGATTCGTCCTTATGGCTTTTACGATGCATTTCGGGGGACTCGGAACGATAACGACACACTTTTTATGGGGGTTCCGCTGTCCGACTGGTTAAAAAAACGCAAGCTCGAAAATGTGTTTGACGAACTTCCCGAATCTACCGATATATTTAACCTGCCGCTGTTTCCGGTACTCAGGGAAGAAGCATTAAGCAAGGCCTTTCTGGAGTGGTTATGGTTTAAATCGCCGGAAGAAAATCCGGAGTTTACAAAACGGTGGAAGGAAACTGAACGGATGAGTTGCGAGGCGATAAGCAACCAATGTTCCATTAACAGTGCCGAAGAAGAACGCTATGCCCGGCAGCTGACCAATTATCCCGGACTGGCGGCCAATTATAAAAGTTCGGTGTTTTATCAGCTCGATTTAAAGAAAACAGCCGACGAATTTGTGAAAAACAAACTGGCACTGCCCGGCGAACTGCAGCAGGAAACCAACGACTGGATTCCTTTACACGACCTGATGTTCCGGTCGCAATACCGGCGCTTAACAAACAACGACTGGCAACGTGATGAGAAAGCGGCATTCGCCTACCTGCAACAAAAAATTATCTCCGGCTACCACGAAAAAACCGTAGAGCCGAAAATAAAATTATTACCCGATCAGATTGCCTGGGGCC
Source organism: uncultured Draconibacterium sp. (assembly GCF_913063105.1). Lineage (GTDB taxonomy): Bacteria > Bacteroidota > Bacteroidia > Bacteroidales > Prolixibacteraceae > Draconibacterium. The sequence continues at coordinate 4,500 of NZ_CAJXYQ010000013.1, forward strand.
GCAGTCCTGTACGCCTCGATTTGGCAGGCGGATGGACGGACACCCCACCCTATTGCTTTTTTTACGGGGGAAAAGTAGTAAATATTGCGGTAGAGTTAAACGGTCAGCCCCCTTTGCATTGCTATATAAAAGGTTCAGAAAGTAAAACAATTGTATTGCGCTCTATCGATCTGGGCGCACGTGAAGAATTAACAAGCTTCGACGAAATCCGCTCCTTCGAAAACATACGCTCGCCCTTCTCTATTCCGAAGGCAGCACTGGCACTCTGTGGTTTTCTGCCCGAGTTTGCTACAAAAAAATATGCCAGTCTGGAAGAGCAGCTTTCAGCAATTGGCGGCGGACTGGAATTAACCATACTTTCAGCCGTTCCGAAAGGCTCCGGACTGGGAACCAGTTCTATTCTTGCGGCTACAGTGTTGGGCACACTTGCCGAAGTATGCTGCCTGAACTGGGACAAGCAGGAAATTGGCCAGCGTGCACTGGCTTTAGAGCAGCTGCTCACCACGGGAGGCGGCTGGCAGGATCAGTTTGGCGGCTTGTTTGAAGGGCTAAAACTTCTGGAAACCAAAGCCGGCAAATTGCAGGAACCCCGCTTAAAATGGCTGCCCGAATCGCTGTTTACCGATCCCGTCTATAAAAACCGTATTCTGCTGTATTATACCGGAATTACACGCGTTGCCAAAAACATACTTGGTGAAATTGTACGCGGTATGTTCCTAAACTCCCGCGCGCACCTGGCTTTGCTTGAAGAGCTGAAACAACACGCCGAAAATACCTATAGTACACTGCTGCAAAAAGATTTTAACCGCTTTAGCCAGATGATTGAGCGCAGCTGGCAGCTGAACCAACAACTGGACAGCGGCACCAATCCGGCAGAGATACAGGAACTGGTAAAAAGAATAAGTCCTTACATCCAAAGTCAGAAATTGCTGGGCGCCGGAGGTGGTGGTTTTATGCTGATTCTTGCCCGCGATGAGGAAGCAGCCATAAAGCTTAAGCAGGAATTAAATGAAAACCCGGTGAATCCGCGCGGTCGCTTTGTTGATTATGAAGTTTCGCAGCAAGGGTTTAAGGTTACAAAAAGCTAAAACACGGAATAGCTATTAACGAGAAGAAACTAAAGTAGCAGAGCCTGCTCTGAATTTATTTCAGAAGTTTTAACCATTAACGAAAAAACAAATTTATACACAAAAAATGATTAGCGACACATTAAATAAGGCAGCATTGTACAACACGCTGCACCCACTTTTCAAAAAGAGCTTTGATTTCTTAAGCGGACTTGACCCGGAAATTGAAAACGGATCGTATGAAATTGAGCCTGGTTTAATAGCCCATGTTTCCAGTTACCAAACCGGGCCAACTTTTGAATTCGGCTGGGAAACACATCAAAAATACATCGATATTCAGTATTGTTTGAAAGGTGAAGAACGCATTGAGTGGACTCCCCTTTCGGATGCGCTGGTGCCAAGCATGGAATACGACGAAGAAAAAGACCGAAGGTTTTTCACCGGTGAAGGCCGGCAAACCTACATTGCTCTTAGCAAAAGCGTATTTGCCATTTTCTTCCCAAACGATGCCCACGCACCACAAATTATGTTTGATGAGCCACAAAAAGTAAAAAAAGTGGTCATTAAAGTGCCGGTATAAAAAATGAATAAAAACGTAAGCCTTTATCTTCGAACACAAGAAGATATATCTTTCGATGATGAATGCAAAAGTTAATCCCATGTTAAACACTTGCTCTATTTTAATTAATCTGCCATCAGCCGATAAATAAATTTTTTAATGCCAATACAAGATATTAAATTGCCTTTCGTTAAATAAGAAACCACACGTAATTAACACCACCATTCTGAATGCAAAAAACAAACGTTTTAACATTTCTTTTAATCCTGGTCAGTACTTTTCAGTTAATGGGGCAAAGCTCGTACGATTTAGGTGTGTCCAACTCGGGAATGATGAGTAGTGGTGAAAAACTGCCGCTCTGGCTTTGGGCTAATCGTGATGGAAAAATTGCTAATGATACCTCTTTATTAAACTTATCAGAATTGAGTTTGAGCGGGAAACACAACTTCAATGAAAACACTTTTGTTAGTGGTGGAGTTGGCCTGGCCGGTGGTTTGAGCCCTGCAGGCAACTATTTCCAAACCAACACCATTTATGCCGGAATATCTATTCGCGACTGGGAACTTCTTGCAGGCAGATATTACGATCCTGTGGAGTTTGAAGGTTTGTCAACAACTAATGGAAATATGGCCCGTAGCCGAAATGCGCGTCCACACCCGCGCATTGGACTACGCATTAATACCTACAAATCATTTCCGTTTTTTCAGTCATTTTTACGTTTTAAAGCCAGCTACGAAGAAGGCCTGCTTGACGATGAGCGCCACGTTGATAAGGCAAGGCTTCACCACAAATCGCTGTATTTTCGTTTTTTGCCATCGGAGCTTACCACTATTGATTTAGGACTCGAACATTTTGTGATGTGGGGAGGCACCTCCTCCAGCGAAAATATTGGACAATTACCTCAAAGCTTTTCAGACTATCTGCGTTATATTACCGGAAAAAGCGGTTCGGAAAACTTTCTTGAAACCGACCAAATAAATGTTGCAGGCAACCAATACGGTACCTGGCAAATTAAAGTGTCCCGTACTTTCGAAGATTTTGTACTCCAACTTAACATCAGTCACCCTTTTGAAGATATGTCGGGATTACGCTTTGAAAATTACCCGGATAACCTGATTGGTATTGATTTGAAATTTAAGGAGGAAAACAAACTCATTTCGCATATTTTATATGAATATATTCATACCAGCCAGCAAAGTTTATGGCAAGACTCCACTCATTTGTATGATGAAGGGATCGGACGCTGGCGTGCCTACCATGTTGATAAATATTATACTCATGGGATTTACAAATCGGGAGCTACCTACGAGGGAAAAATGATGGCATCGCCACTGTTTTTCCCGGTAAAAATAGTAGATGGAATAAGCAGAGGACCGGCATCTACCCGGTATATTGCCCATCACCTCGGAATTAAAGGCCAGCTTGCTCCACAATTTCACTGGATGGCAAAAACCACCTTTATTACACACAAGGGTAATTATTCGGCACCGCTTGATCCTGAGCATCGGCAAACTTCATTGCTGTTGCAACTAGCCTACCATCCGCAAAACATTCCATTACAACTAAAGGCTGTTTTTGCCGGAGATTTTGGCAATACTATTGAAAACATGACGGCCTTTGAGTTAAGCATTAGTTATTACTTGCGAAAAGAAAACAGCAAACACCATTCAAAAGGCCCTCATCTTCCTTTTGCCAGGTAAATTCAAAGGGGCTTTTCGCTGTTTTTCCGTTTGATTATTGCGGTAAAAACCAATAAAAAAGCAGCCCTTCCGAGCTGCTTTCGAGTTTATTTATTGTAAACGATTTTCTTGTTATACATTTTTTCATTGATGTGTATTCGCAGGTAATAAATTCCTGAGCTTACGGAACCTCCGCCATCAGCTGTTCCTGTCCATTGCATTTTATGGTTTCCACGGCTCATTTGCTGTTCTTCGCATAAACGATGAATACACTGCCCCATTTGGTTCATTACCAGCACCTCTACCTTACTGTCGCTTGCCAAATCAATACGAAGTGTAACTGCATCATTAAACGGATTTGGATAACAATTAACCGCAACCATTTCTGCTAATTCGTTAGCCCCCATTTCAAGCAGGTTCATCGATAATAAGGCCGATTCATGTTTTACAAATACCGGCTCGCCAGCCACCAGCTCCGGTTCTATGTTGATTTCATGCTGCACACCGGCCTGCCATAACCTGAAATTATAGGTGTTGCCCTCGTTAAATCCGGTCATCCCACTTCCGTCGGATGAGGACGCTGACAGGGCCACCATCTGTTTCTCCAAATGCTCAGGTAGTAAGGTTACTGCACCAACACAGTCCTCGCCATCAAAAACAGCCAGTTCATCGCCGGCAGCCATTATTTCGGTGCCAAGGTGTACAAAATTAAAGTTCATGTGGTCCACTCCGTTGCCATTGTATACCACATTAAAGTGTTGTGGCTTAACAGGTGCTTTACTTGTAGTGCTTGATTTCGGATAGTTCTCGTAAATCCATAAAGTATCGGGAGCACTCACTTTTACTTTAAACCCTCTTCCTGCCCAAAAATTCCCGATAAAATTTTGCCAGCCGCCAAACATCCCCAAATCTTCAATTGAGTTCCCCTGCTGATCCTGTACTTTTAACAGGCTTCCATTATCAATTAATTGCTGTACAATGTCCATTCCGTCCACAATATTCATGCTCGGAAAACCAATGATGTTCCAGCCACTGCTTAACACAATACCGTATGGATAATTCACCAACTGTCCGCTTAAATACAAACTATCATATTCAGCAACTTTTACTTTATAGCCCTCGGCGGGGTGCAGGTTGCCAATGGCATTAATCCAGCCGCCAAAAGTACCATGGTCCTCAAGTGAAGCTCCGGTCTCGTCCTGCATTTTTATTAGCATACCGGTATTGATAAGATCTGAAAATACAAATTCAAGATCAGAAGAATCGGGCACTACCGGTGAGGAGAAGATGTTCCAACCGGGGTAAAAATCAGTTACAAAATTTACCTCACTATTTGCCAATAAGGCTACATAAGCGGTACCTCCCTGAATAAACGGACTGCAGCTAGTAGCAATGGCTTCGGAAGTATAGCACTGGGCATAAACACCCGAAAATTCTTTGGTATCGCTGCATCGCCATATTTTATATGTAATTTCGTTACCCGGAGTAAAACCACTAGCTGTTCCATCATCTGAGCTGGTAATAATACTCAGAATGTTTTGTCCCTCGATGGTATATTCAAGTTTCCCATAGCCTACACAAAGTTCGCCATCAAATATTCCAATCTGATCCCCCGGTTCAAGGTCTATTCCATCTATCTTTGCGTCTACAATGTATATGTTCATCGCTTCATTGGGATTACCATCCCAAACAAGATCGAAATGTTGCGGACAGGCAATAAATGGTTCAATGTAAATAATGTCGGCAGTAACACATAAGTGGGCATCAACAACCTGAACCGAATGATAGCCTGTGCTGAGTGTTTGATTCGAACTCTGCACCAGTGTACCATCAATCCAAATCTGATAAGGGGCAACTCCCCCCTGCACATTAAGCTCAATATCCGCATCCAGTTCTCTTACATCAATTTCTGTATAGCTAAAAGTAAGCGGCTCAGCCGGAGGTTCAAATGCCAGGCTTGTTTCTCCAAGTAAACAACCATCACTGTTTGAAAGGCTAAACACATAAAAAATATCTGCCTGTGGATCATCGTCAAATTCCAGGTTTCCTATTACCAATTCTGATTCAAATAAATCGCTTGTCCCCTGGTATAGAATAGTATCGTTGTAATGATAGGTGTAGGTGGCCTGATACGAATCGCCGGGTTCACCATCAACCTCAATTAAAGCACTTGCTTTCTGATCGCTAAAACAACTTACATCTATTACTGAAAAATCAGGCATTGGTGAAGTTTCCAGAATAAAACTATCAACTACGATGCAGCCGTTAGCATCTTCTGCAAGAAATTCATATACCCCTTCGCCGTATAGCCAATGATTTGTTTCGGTAGTATAATCGGTGTACAATTCTCCGTTTTTATAAATTGAATACTGGTAGGGTTCAATTCCCCCAATGGTAATTAATGCCAGATTCATTGCGGTATCGCCAGGGCACATAAACGAATATTGGTCGATAATCAATTCCAATGGATCGGGTTGCATAACAACTGCAAAGGATTCTACTTCGTTACCGGCCGCATCCTCCACTAAAATGGAATAAGAACCTGCCTCTAATTGTATGGTTGCATTATTCTGATCATCTTCTAACACCATTGGCACGGAGCCACCTCCAATTAAACTTAGATATACCACATAGGCATTGCTATCATTTTCCGCTTCAGGATTAAAACCTCCTAAACCGTAGCTTCCCCCCAGGCCTCCTGATATCTCCAGGGTAAGGAAACCGAAATCTCCATAACATAAAGCATCATTTGTAAAAACATCCACCTCGAGGGGTAACAGGGAATCAGCTGAGAAATTCGCCTGATACCAAATATCAAGGTTTAAGGTAGTATCGCCACCGTTACGTGTGTTCTGAAAGCCATCTGTCCAGTTTAAGAATTGCAATCCATCAATCTGAGGTGTTGGCAAAATAAAACTTTCAAAATTATTCGACTCAAACGCCGCTCCCCCAATAAAGGTAAGGCTTGTACACATGCTAAGGTCGATACCATTTAATCCTGAATACAAAAAAGCACTGTTCCCGATTGTTTCCAGCAATCCACAGGGGCTTAAATCAACCGAAGGAATTTGGTTACCAAAAAATGCCCGATAGCCAATTTCTGTAAGGCCTGTACATAAACTAAAGTCTACATTTGTTAAACCACAGGTATTTAAAGCATGATCGCTGAGCCTTTCTACCCAGGCCGGAATTTGAACACTATCCGTTTCATGAGCATAAGATATTAGTACGGATTGATCATACATTTCTCCGTTAAATTCATAGAAAAAACCATCAAATGGTTCACGATTTAGTGTTGTAATATGGTTGCCATTAAACACTCCTCCTCCTAAAACAATATTGTATGGAAGTTCTAAACTGCTGAGGTTATTGCCCATAAAAGCCAGGGGGCCAATGTAACTTAAGTTCTGGCAGCGACTAAAATCAATCTGAGACAAGTTATTGTGTTCAAAAGCCGATTCACCAATACTTTCCAAACCTGCTGGCAATTGTACCGAGGTAATACCTTTAAACCGGAATAAGCGATAGCCCAAACCTGTCACCAATTGTCCACAAAGAGAATCCGGAATAAGGATATCAGTGTCTGCATAATCGTACGTACAGTTGGTTATTGTTCCATCAACAATGGTTACATCGTCGCAGGTTAGGGTGTGAGCATCAACAAATACGGCCGTGTAGTCGGTATCAAAAGTTGATGTACTTTCGCCTCCGGCATAGGTGTTTCCGTTGCCATCTACCCAGTGAGAAAAAACCTGATCGGTTTCGCCAACTGCTACGGGCAATATAAATGAGCTAAAATGATTATAGGTAAAGGCATGCTGGCTAATATAAGTTACCGTATTACTTAAAGTAACAGAATATAAACCTGAAGCATACATGGCCGTGTAAGAAATTGTCTTTACCCCTTGTGGAATTACAACATTTCGGTCAACTCCGGCATAACAATCAAGAAAAGTATAATCCAAACTATCTCCGGCATAACCATAAAAGAAGCCGTCAAATGGCTGCCCATTAAATGTTGCGATACGATTGTTATAACCGCGAAAAGCAATGTGCCCAATGTAGGTACTTTCCGGAACAGAAACATCAATCAGGCTATTGCTGGCAAAAGCCACCTGATCGATAAAAGTCAGATTAGCACAATGAGATAAATCAACAGTTTGCAAGCTGTTATTATCAAAAGCCATAAAACCAATACTTTCAATGGTTGACGGAAACTGAACCGAGGTAAGTCCTTTTGCTTTAAATGCATTATCTCCTATTCGGGTTACTGTTTGTCCACATAGCGTGTCCGGAATAATAATATCGGTGTCCGGTAAACTATCCGCAGATGCGGTAATTTCGCCGTTTACAATAGTTACATCATCACATGTAAGTGTATACCCCAAAAGAACGGTATCGCTTGTGCCCACCTTAAATTCGATGGAATCGCCGATAAAACCAACATCGTAAATACTTAATGAAGTGGCAGATCCGTCAGACAATAGCGGCAAGGGATCAGAGCTATCATTTACTAGTGTTCTGCTTTGGTCAGCAGATAAAGCAGCGTCTCCCACATAGCCATTCAGCAGACTTTCAGTTACGCCCGGACGCAAAACATATAACTCATCCGGCGGACCGTTTCTATTACCCGTTGTAACAGAAGTATTTACCCTGTACACCAATAATCCTTCATCATAGGAGCCGTACAGATAAGAATCGTAGCCCTGTTTTTTGCGGTATTCTACCATAAAAAATTCAGTACTTGATTCGGGAACCGGAATTTTATAGCAAGCAAAAGGGTTATCCGCAACAGCAGGAAGTTTGTAAGTTCCGCTTGCTGTAATCTCCGGAATTTCGCTAAACCAGTTCCCGTATTGATATTTCATCCAGGTTAGCATATGTTGTGCATTGTCATTGGCCATGAGATCCCAACCTGCAACAGGATATAAATGGCGGGATTCATCGTTGTAATGGTATAAATCGGGTGCCCCTAGTGTGTGAAACATTTCGTGACACAATACCGACACATCGGTTACATCGCTTAACTGAAAGTTAAATTCCCATACACGAGCTCCGGATATATACACTGTTTTAGAATACAGAGTCCACTTATGCGGCCATAGCAACTCGCTCCAGCCTTCCGTTGCACCCTGAACAATGAAACAAACATTATCTACGTAGCCATCGGCATCGGAGTCGAAGTTGATGCCACTGCTTTCAAGTGTTGGTATAACTTCATTTAAAGCGTTTTCAAGTAAGGTGTGCTCACGTTCTGTGCGATCATTAATATAACCAATCGGGTTGGTCAGCGAATCATAAGGTACATAATAATCACGAACCTGTGCATCCTGGTATGAAACGATAGTGTTTCCACTAGGTGTTGGGTACATTGTTGATACCACATTTAACTGACCACCTGAAACCTCGGAGAAATAGCCATGTAGCGAAGGCTGAGCGCCATTAAACATATCATCATAGGTTGAAAGTTCTTCGGTAAATTCAGCCTGATCAGCAAAACGAATAAAAACAACTATGTTGTTATAATCGCCGGTACTTGGAGCATAAGAAATATCATCAATTGCTGCCGATTTTAGCTGTTCCCTTTCGGGGCGTACAAGTAAACCGGGTTCAATTCCCAGAGTTGCCGGATTAACAGTGCCAACAATATGTGGAGAAGCTACCAGCTCTCCATCAATAATTACAGCATAGGTGTAATAACCGGTTGAACCATTTTTAATGATGGTATAATTATCGGCATCGTGCATCCAGTTAAAAAACTCATCTCCACTGGCAAAGCAGTTAATAACAGCTCCTCCGGGCTGTGTAATTTTTATCGGTACATTTCGTAAAAATGCTGCATTTAAGTTATTCACCAGAACCAGCACAAAAATGAGAAGCAGAGGTAATGCTTTTTTCATAAATAATTTGTTTTAAATGGGTTATCAATTAATATGATTTGCAAATCAGACAGCTGCATTTGGCTATATTTGAAGATCTTACTGATTAACATATTCAAAATTCCAGTTAAATATAAGCAATATATGTTCAAATCAGCTCAAAATTTATAATTTAAACTCGATCTAATTTATTACGAGTTTATGCCTTTCAATCAATTGTCCGCTACTGTTAACTATTAATAGGTATAACCCTTTTGGATATTTGCTTACATCCAATATTGTTTGTTGTTGAATTATTCTTTTATCTAAAACTAATTTACCTGTTGCATCAAACATATAAACCACCATCCTTCCGCCAACGGGCTCTTCAAATTTAACTGTAATCCAATTTTGTGCAGGATTTGGGTAAAACGAGAAACCTTCCAGATTTAATAATTGGACATAGGTTAACACACTAACATTCAACACAAAAACTGTATCTATTGTAAATTCACCATCACTCACCTGTAGTTCAATTTCATAGTCGCCCAGCAGGCTTTCGCTATGGGGTACCGAATCCGTGCTAATTACGGTTGTATGATCATCAATTGCCTCAAAGGTTAGCCATTCGGGCAATCCAGAGACACTTATAGACAAGGTATCGTAACGATCAGGATCGGCGGCCTCAATTAAACCCGAATAACTAATTCCAAGATATGCAGAATCTTTTGGAAGGGTAATCCATTCTGGCGGCTTATTGATGTTTTTAATAGTCAATTGCAGGGTATCCGGGTCTGACCATAATTCTCCGTCGCTCACTTTTAATGTCACAAAAAGTACTGTATCGCTATGAATTTCGTTGGCAACAAAAGTTGGACTTACCGCAAAAACATCATCAAATAGTAAATAATCCGACTCCCATTGAAACCATAAAGTATCGCCTTCCGGATCAAAAGAAGAATTGCCATTTAAAACAACTTCAGCACCTTCGGTTACAATTAAATCAGCACCGGCAGAAGCTACCGGCGGCAAATTGGCATGTACTACATTTATTTCAATTGTATCTGAAAGCGAATAGTCTTCTCCATCATAAACGGTTAAGGAAAATAAAAATAAAGAGTCGGCAAGTAACCAGGGAGCATAAAAAGTAGCATACCTGCTGTTTTGGTTACCTATTTCGCCTCCATTTAAACTTAGCCATTGATAGCTTAATTCGCCCGGCCCCTTATCCGGATCGTAAGAATTACTTCCATCCAAACGAACTTGTTCACCTTCACTTGCAACCGTTTTTGACTGGGCAAGGGCAAAGGGCCGGACATTAACATTTTCAATAGTTACCTGAACGGAATCATAAGCCGACAATTCGGATGAATTCGTGACTTTTAATACCACAAAAAGGGTGGAGTCGGCATTAACCTGAGGTGCAACCAGTTTTGCCACTGCTGAATTACTTTCAATTATATCAATTGTGCCTTCGGTGGTTGACCATTGCCATTTTAGCGCTGAACCATCCGGATCGTATGAATTCCCTCCATCCAAAACAAGCGTGTCTCTTTCGGGAACAACTACCGGGCTGGTTCCTGCATTGGCAACCGGCCCCGAAATAACATTAAAAACGGTAATAATCACCGTATCCGGCTTGGAAAAATTCATGCCATCATTAACAACCAATATTACACGAAATAATGTAGTCTGATTAACCTCGGGTGCAGTAAAAGTTGGAGAAGCAGCAGTTGAACTATGCAAGCCCAGTGTATCTACGTCTATCCAATTAAATAATATTGAATCCTGATTTAAATCATTAGAGTCACTACCATTCAATTGCCCCTGCTCGCCTTCAAATAATTCATAATCAGGTCCGGCATCCGAATTAGGGGTATAATTGTGTATGCCTCTGAGCGACACATAAACAGTAGCTCCAACTTCGAAATTTTGCGCCATAATTTCACTACCATCAGCAGGATTATAAAATTTAACACTATCAATATCAACAAGTTCCTCTTCCGATTTATCCCAAACCACAAATGACATAACATTTCCGCTTGTAAAACCATCTTTTTGCTGTGTATCAACATCGTTGGCACCAGCTACTGCAGCCTGGGTAATGGCATCGAAGGTCTCCTCCAGATTTTTTTCAAGAACAATTGCGCCAACACATAAGTCTCCATCATAAATTCCAATTTCGTCTCCGGCCTCCAGGTTGTTTTGATTAATTTTTACCGCAAGTAAATTAATATTCATAGCACTGGTAAAGTCACCCACCGGATTAAACCGGGTTTGGGCGCTCCCAGGCAAATTGCTCAAAAAAGCGATTACAACAAGCAGAAGGCTTAAGTGTTTCAAAATATTCTGTTTATTTGGTTGAAATTCTTCGGTTTAAATATAAGTTCAAAAAAAGCGAAATAGTAGCATTTGATAAAACTTTTTTAAAAGTATTACTTAAAGTGCAGTAATTTAATCCTAATAAATTGTTACCAATTATAGTAAGCAAATAAACTTTTTGCCCACCATATTCAATAATAATTATATTTGAACTAACCAAAATGCGGATCAAACCACTTCTTATAGCCCACTAGTTAGTAATACTTGGATGTATTTTTACTATGAAACACATTTAAAACATAAAAACAACCAACACGTTATGGAAATTATTTTAATCCTTACCGCACTTATTCTTTCTTTCTCGTTGGTACTTGTAGTAGTTCCTCCGATTATTAGAACAGCCAAAGCCAAACATTTATTTGAACCTTTTGAAGAACGCAAAGTACATACCCAGGTGGTGCCACCCCTTGGAGGGGTTGCCATTTTTATAGGGTTTATTATGAGCTCTATTATTGCTACCGACGGTTTACGTTTTGAATCGTTCAAATATATTATTGCCGGTGTTATCTTGATGTTTTTTATTGGCTTAAAAGATGATTTAATGGTCATTTCGGCCAGAAAAAAATTCGTTGTTCAGATTCTTAGTGCTATTATATTAATTACGCTGGCCGATATACGTTTTACCAACCTTCATGGGATTTTTGGAGAATCCAATATTGGCTACCTCACCAGTTTCTCGATTACTTTGTTTACCATGCTTGCCATAATTAATGCTTTTAACCTTATCGATGGTGTCGATGGCCTTGCCGCGGGTTTGGGCATGCTAGCAGCTTTCGTTTTTGGAGTTTGGTTCTACCTAACACAAAATTTCCATTTATCAGTACTGGCATTTGCACTGTTGGGTAGTTTGGCCGCCTACTTTTTATATAATGTCTTCGGACACCGGAACAAACTTTTTATGGGCGACACAGGATCTCTCATTACCGGCTTGCTCATTTCTGTTTTTGTGATTTACTTTAACGAAATTAATTTAACGACCTCAAAAGAATTTGTTGTTGGAGGGGCTCCTGCAGTTTCTTTTGCCATTATAATTGTTCCTCTTATCGATACTTTACGAGTAATGACTATACGGATTTTACAGCGCCGGTCGCCATTTTCTCCCGACAGAAACCATACGCACCACCGCCTCCTAACGCTGTTACATTCGCACTTAAAAGTTACACTAACAATTGTTGGTGGCAATGTTTTTTTAATAGCTGTTGCTCTTGGAATAAACCACTGGGGGGTAAATGTTAACCTCCAGTTGATTATTGTATTCCTGCTTGGCTGTATCCTTGCAATGATTCCCTCTGTTATTTTAAGATTCAAGGCATCAAGGCAAAAATTCAGACCTGCCAAAGCTTAGTGCGCCAGAAGTACATTTTTATATAAAACTATCGCTTAAATAGAATTCTATAACTAAAACCCATTTTCACAAATTATTTTCACTTGAATTGTTTAGCAGTTTTAATTGCTAAACAACACCTTTATTTCTGACCGATGTACTTTTTTAGGCAGCGCATTTTCTTTACATTTATAAGAAATCATAAAAACATACTGCCATGCCTAAAATTCGCAGAATTGATGCCCTCAATTACCATAAAAAAGAACGTCCCGGAAAAATAGAAGTGGTTCCGACCAAACCACACAATACACAGTACGACCTTTCCCTGGCCTACACTCCGGGAGTGGCGCAACCGTGTCTTGAGATTGAAAAAAATCCGGATAACGCCTATAAATACACCTCTAAAGGCAACCTTGTGGCGGTTATTTCAAATGGTACTGCGGTACTGGGACTGGGAGACATTGGCCCCTTGGCCGGCAAACCGGTTATGGAAGGGAAAGGACTCCTTTTTAAAATATTTGCCGATGTAGATGTTTTTGACATTGAAGTGGACCAGAAAGACCCCGACAAACTGATTGAAGTGGTGAAAGCCATTGCCCCAACATTCGGAGGCATTAACCTGGAGGATATTAAAGCTCCCGAATGCTTTAAAATTGAAGAAACACTCCGAAAGGAATTAAACATCCCCGTTTTTCACGACGACCAGCACGGAACAGCAATTATTTCTGCAGCAGCCTTACTCAATGCACTTGAGCTTAATAAAAAACTTATTGAAGACATTCAGGTTGTGGTGAACGGAGCAGGGGCAGCAGCGGTGTCGTGTGCCAAACTCTATATCAGCATTGGCGTTGAGCCGGAGAATATAATTATGCTCGACAGCAAGGGCGTGTTAAACCGCGAGCGTGACGATTTGAACGAAATAAAACAGCAGTTTGTAACCAGCCGAAAAATAAAAACCCTTGAAGAAGCAATGAAGGGTGCCGATGTTTTTCTCGGACTTTCGGTGGCTGATGTAGTAAGTAAGAAGATGATTAAATCAATGGCCCGCAACCCTATCGTTTTTGCCATGGCCAATCCCAACCCCGAAATATCGTATGAAGATGCCACTGCAGTTCGCGACGATATTATTATGGCAACCGGACGAAGCGACTACCCCAACCAAATAAACAATGTGCTTGGCTTCCCTTTTATTTTCAGGGGAGCTCTTGATGTACGTGCCACCACCATTAACGAAGAAATGAAAATTGCTGCTGCGAAGGCACTGGCAAAACTGGCAAAAGAATATGTTCCGGAAATGGTAGCCAAAGCCTACAACATGAAAAACATTGTTTTTGGCAAAGATTACATTATTCCAAAACCATTAGACCCCCGACTAATTACAACAGTATCGTCGGCGGTAGCCCATGCAGCCATGGAAAGCGGAGTGGCCCGCAAACCCATAAAAAGCTGGGCAGCCTACGAACGCGAGCTCACCGAACGATTAGGAATAGACAACCGGCTAATTATGGCCATTCGAACCAAAGCCAAACAAAACCCCAAACGTATTGTTTTTGCCGAGGCCAATAGTTTCAGAATTTTAAAAGCTGTACAGTTTGTCATCCGCGAAGGAATTGCCCAACCTATTCTATTGGGCAATAAAGAGAAAATTCAGGCACTGATTAAAGAAAACCAGCTTGATATCAGTAACGTCCCCATTATCGACATGTACGATTCGATAAGTGAAGAGAAACGGCATCAGTTTGCTAAAATATTATACGAAAAAAGACATCGAAAAGGAATGACCTACGATGAAGCGGTTGAGAAAATGTATAACCGCGATTATTTTGGTTCCATGATGGTTGAAACGGGCGAAGCAGATGCATTTATTTCGGGATTCTCCAGGAATTACTCTTCTACCATCCGCCCCGCGCTTCAGGTTGTTGGTGTAAAAAAAGAGTTTAACCACATTGCCGGCATGTATATTTTACTTACCAAGCGGGGGCCATTGTTTTTGGCCGACACCACAGTAAACATGAACCCATCGGCACAAACACTTGCTGATACCACATTACTTACTGCCGCCGAAGTTCGTAAATTTAATATCGATCCCCGAATTGCCCTTTTGTCATACTCCAATTTTGGCGCCTACAAAGGTGAAGGAAGTCCGGTGCGGGTTAAAGAGGCGGTTAAAATGCTGCATGAAAAATACCCCGACCTGATGGTTGAAGGAGAAATGCAAGCCAATTATGCCTTAAACGGGAAGCTGCGTTATTCGCGTTATCCGTTTAATAAGCTTGGCGATATTGATGCCAATACGCTGATATTCCCGAATCTTAGCTCCGGAAATATTAGCTACAAAATATTGCAGGCTCTTGGGCCTTATGAAGCCATTGGCCCCATACTTATGGGCATGAACAAACCCATCCATATACTGCAGCGCGACAGCACGGTACGCGAAATTATTAACATGGCGGCCATTGCGGTTATTGATGCACAAGGCACTACTTCTGAAGAAGAGAACTAGTCAATTTTACTCCATAAAAAAATGCCGGAACTGAACTCGTTTCCGGCATTTTTCATCTTATGAAGTTCTGTTAGAATCCTACGCCTATTCCTAAGCTAAAATAGGGTTCCCAATCCTTATACGGCGAATTTTCGTGGTTCAACACATCAAATAATACTTGTGCATTTAACCAGGTATTTTTTGAAATGGGCTGACTATAGCCACCTCCTACGTAAAACATCGGGGCAAGTTTCCGGTCATCACTTCCGTTGGAATAAAACCATTTATAACTCATCAAACTAAACTCGGTATGTGCGTATAAACGCGGAGTTGCCCTAAACCTGCTAAACAAACTGGCGCCGTAATTCGATCCATTTTGCTCAATGGAATATCGGCTGTCGCTAATATATTCGTACGAGACCTGAGTTCCAACAGAAAGTTTTGGCGTTAGTTTGTAGGCAAGCAGGGGCTGTGCTCCAATTACACTGTAATTCCGGCTAAAATTCATGGTAACATAACCGCCGTAATACATTCGGCTTTTGTCTAATTTTGGCTTTGGCAGTTCACTTTCTTCAGTAGCAACATTTTCCTGCGCTGTGGAGGTGGTGGTAGTATCCTGCACCTGTCCAAAGCCAACAGATATTAGCAATATGCCCGCTATTAGTAAAAATGTTTTCTTCATTTTAAATAGTAATTTTATCATTTGATTAAGGTACATAAAATTAGCTTGCAAAAAAATAAGCCCTTCTAAAAATACTGACCGAGCTAAAAAAATGCTTTTCAGTATTGATATTTCAATTTCAACACTATTTTTGTTTTTTAACAATCAGAAAACAATTTTACCAGGTAAAATATGGATCGATATCCGTCGCGACTATTGGAGAATGCTGTTAACGAATTCTCAAAACTTCCGGGAATAGGACGTAAAAGTGCCTTGCGTTTGGTTTTGCATTTGTTACGGCAAGATAAAGAAGAAGTGAACGCCTTTGGGAACAGTTTAATAGAACTTAAAAACGAAATCAAGCATTGTAAAATCTGCCATAATATTTCCGATACCGAAACTTGCCAGATTTGTTCCACTCCTTCCAGAAACGATAGTGTAATTTGTGTTGTGGAGAATATTCGCGATGTTATGTCGGTGGAAAATACGCACCAGTTTAATGGCTTATACCATGTTTTAGGAGGCATTATTTCGCCGATGGATGGTATTGGGCCTGCCGAACTGGAAATTGATTCGCTCGTTGAACGGATTAATTCGGGGAAAGTGCTTGAGGTGATACTCGCCCTGTCGACCACCATGGAAGGCGACACAACAAATTTTTACATTTACCGGAAACTAAAAGACAAGGAGATAAAGATATCGACACTTGCCCGGGGCGTATCAATTGGCGACGAGCTTGAATATACCGATGAAATTACACTTGGCCGTTCATTAATGAACCGTGTACCTTTTGAAAGTTCCCTGGGAAAATAATTTCTGCATCAGAAATCATAAATCTTTTCGTTATAAAAAGGAAACACTACTTTTGGTCAACAAATAAATAACGAAAGTAATTATTTGATTACTGATTTCGGTAAGCCAAAACAAAAGCTACAAAAAAACACCGCGTTTTACAGATGGATATTTCTATAGTAATTGTCAACTACAACGTTAAGCATTTCCTCGAGCAGTGTTTGCATTCGGTGGAAAAGGCTTTAAGAAATATCCGGGGCGAGATTTTTGTGGTGGATAACAACTCGGTTGATGGATCGGCGCACCTGATTCGTGAAAAATTCCCCAAGGTTCGATTTATCCAAAACACGGAGAACGTTGGATTTTCAAAAGCCAATAACCAGGCTATTAATCAATCAAAAGGAGAATATATTTTATTACTGAATCCGGATACGGTTGTAGAAGAAGATACCTTTGAACAGCTTATTGCCTTTATGAACGAGCATAAGGAAGCCGGTGGCTTAGGGGTAAAAATGATTGATGGGAAAGGTGTTTTTCTGCCCGAATCGAAAAGGGGATTACCAACACCGTGGGTGGCTTTTTATAAAATGTTTGGACTATCAAAGCTATTTCCCCAATCGCGAAAATTCGGAAAATACCACCTCTCCTACCTCGACAAAGAAAAAATACAGGAAGTTGATGTACTGGCCGGTGCTTTTATGCTGCTCCGAAAATCGGTGTTGGATAAAACAGGCCTTTTGGATGAAACATTTTTCATGTACGGCGAAGACATCGATCTTTCGTACCGTATACAACTGGCCGGGTATAAAAACTATTATTACCCGCATACAACCATTATTCATTACAAAGGCGAAAGCACCAAAAAAGGTTCGTTAAACTATGTAAAGGTGTTTTACAATGCCATGATTATTTTTGCGCGTAAACATTTTCCGGGTAGCAAAGCCGGAATATTTTCACTGTTTATCCATCTTGCCATTTATTTCAGGGCCTTGCTGTCGGCATCAAAACGTATCCTCACGAAAGTGTACCTCCCACTGCTTGACGCCCTTATCATTTTTGCAGGATTTTGGCTAATCACGCCATTTTGGGAGCAATTTCAGTTTAGCAGCCCGGGCTACTACCCACCCGAATTTATGCAAATTGTTGTTCCGGCTTATATCCTCATCTTTCTGTTAAGCATTTTGTTTTCAGGAGGGTACACTAAACCGCTTAGTTTATTTAAAGTTGGACGTGGTGTGCTATGGGGCCTCATTACTATTCTTTTGGCATACTCGCTGGTTGATGAGCAGTACCGATTCTCGCGGGCTTTAATTTTATTGGGAACAGCCTGGACAGGAACTGTTCTTATGGTAGTACGGCTGATTGGCAGCTGGTTAAAAATAAGCGATTTCAGGTTAAGCAACCAACGTATTCGTAAGATTGCAATTGTTGGCCATTCAAACGAAGCAAAACGTGTGCAACGATTGCTGGAAGAAACCAGGATAAAATCGCAACTGGCCGGTTTTATTGCACTCGACAATACCGACAAAGGCCAAAACTACATGGGTGAACTTTCTCAGCTGGAAGAAATTATCCGAATTAATCGTATTGATGAAATTGTATTTTGTGCCGAAAACATTAGTTCTGCAGCAATAATACGAGCCATGCTCGATTTAAGCCGCCTTGACATTGATTACAAAATTGCACCACCCGAAAGTTCGAGTATAATTGGCAGCAATTCCATTCATACCGCAGGCGATTTGTATGTGGTTAATTTAAATGCCATTTCAAAGGCAGGAAACCGGCGCAAAAAGCGCCTGCTCGATCTAACTGCAGCACTGCTTTTTCTCCTTCTTAGTCCGGTTGGATTATGGTGCTACAGCCAAAAAGTCAATTTTTTTGCTAATATTTTCCGGGTTCTTTTTGGTAACAAAACATGGATTGGGTACACCGCAGATGCCGAAACGGAAAACAATTTACCAAAATTAAAAACGGGCGTATTAACACCTGCCGATATGTTTCCGGAGATTACAATAGACCAGGAAAAAGCCATGCGGCTAAACCGGCTTTATGCCAAAGACTACAACGTCTTTTCCGATATGGAGCTTTTGGCTAAAGCCTGGAAAAAATTAGACAGATAACTCAACAAATTACAGCATGCAAGAACAACTTTCATTTGGTAAAATAAATTTACGCCCGCTTGAACCCGGCGATATTGACCTCCTTTACCAATGGGAAAATAACATGGCGATATGGGAAGTAAGTAATACCAAAACACCTTTCTCAAAGCATATTCTGGCCCAATACCTGCTTGAAGCGACCAAAGATATTTATACCACCAAACAGCTTCGCCTGGTAATCGAAACAAAAGAAAACATTCCGGTTGGCGCCATTGACCTGTTTGATTTTGAACCTTACCACCAACGAGCCGGTGTTGGCATCCTCATTCATAAAAACTCCGACAGAAGACAGGGATATGCCGGCGACGCATTAACAGCCCTTGGCAATTATGCTCTACAGGTGCTTGGTTTACAGCAATTGTATGCCAATATTACTGCCGACAACACCCCGAGTATTCACTTATTTGAGCATGCCGGTTATCAGCAGTGTGGAATTAAAAAGAGCTGGATTAAAACCTATTCAGGCTGGAAAGATGAAATCTTGTTTCAGAAATTTTTGTCCCCCGCCGCCAAAGATTAACTAAAGCCGGTACCATCCACCCGGCAACGTTCGCAAAATTGCGGAATCTCGTGCAAAAACGAATAGTTGTTATTCACATAATCAATTTCGCAGGCAAAGTGTTGTAAGCCGTTTGACACCACTACCCGCTCAACACGCAGCGCCATATTGTAACGTACCACCTGGTCAAAAGTATCCTGTGTAATTTTTACGTTTGGTGCTTTAAATTCGGCAATCAAATGCGGCTGACCATTTCTCAGGTAGATAAGCAAATCGAACCTGCGTTGTTGCTGGTTAACCATTATTTGTTTTTCAACAGCCATCAACGATTCCGGATACTTCTTTTCCTTTATCAGGTATTGAATAAAGTTTTGACGAACCCATTCTTCTGGAGTCAGAATTATATATTTTTTTCGGATCGCATCAAAAATTAAGCGGCGGCCATCTTCCGTTTTGGTTCTGAACGCATATTCGGGCAAATTCAATTTATCCATCCTATTCATAATAACTTATTAACTCAACTTGGCTGGCGAGATCTAAAAATGTACATTTGTGTTCGCCTTAAAACCAAAAGTATTCCTATTTGTTCAAAGGTAGAATATTTCAGCATATGAAGACAAAAAAAGACATTGTTGACAACTGGCTTCCACGGTATACCGGGAAAAAGCTTGATGAATTTGGCAAATACATTTTGCTGACAAATTTTCAGGACTATATTGAGCGCTTTGCACGTAAGTTTGAGGTACCTGTAGATGGAGCCGATAAAAATATGCCCAGTGCCACAGCAGAAGGGATAACCATGATTAATTTTGGAATGGGTAGCCCCAATGCGGCAACCATCATGGATTTATTAAGCGCCATTCATCCCAAAGCAGTGTTGTTTTTAGGCAAATGTGGCGGATTAAAAAAGAAAAATCAGTTGGGCGATTTAATACTGCCCATTGCAGCAATTCGCAGCGATGGTACCTCAAACGATTACCTGCCTCCCGAAGTTCCCGCACTCCCGGCATTTAACCTGCAACGTGCGGTTTCGCATATTCTCCGAAACTCGGAACAAGACTATTGGACCGGCGTGGTTTTAACTACCAACCGCAGAGTGTGGGAGTACGACACACGTTTTAAAAAATACCTGAAAAAAACCCGGGCAATGGCCATTGATATGGAAACTGCAACTTTGTTTACCGTGGGGTTTGCCAACCAGATACCAACAGGGGTATTGTTACTGGTATCCGACCAGCCAATGATATCAACCGGAGTTAAAACAGAAGCAAGCGACAAATACGTATCCTCTTCGTATGTTGAACGCCATATTCAGGCCGGTATTGATGCGCTGCTCGAAATTAAAAACAACGGCCTCTCCGTTAAACACTTACGCTTTTAGTATGGAGCATAAAGAAATAATGCAAAACCTTAAAAAAGGTATTTATCATCCCATTTATTTGCTGCAGGGAGAAGAGGCCTACTTTATTGATGAAATATCGGATTACATTGAAGACCACGTACTTAACGATGGCGAAAAGGGCTTTAACCAAACTATCTTTTACGGGAAAGATGCCGACCCCGTAACCATTGCCGAAGCCTCGATGCGTTTCCCAATGATGGCCAGCAAACAGGTAATTGTGGTAAAAGAAGCACAAAGCTTGAATAAAATAGACACATTAACTGCCTATGCCGAGAAACCGCTGGAATCAACCATTCTGGTTTTGGCCTACAAATACAAAAAACTTGATTCGCGAACAAAACTGGCCAAAGCAATAAAAAAGAACGGCGTACTTTTTACCTCTAAAAAGCTCTACGAAAACAAAATTCCGGCATGGATTGATGCTTACCTGAAGCAGCACAGTTATTCGATTACACCACAGGCAGCATTATTACTTACGTCGTACCTGGGTACCGATTTAAGCAAAATTGCCAACGAATTAAACAAACTGGTAATTGCAGTAAAAGATTCGAACAAAATTACACCCGACCATATTGAGAAAAACATTGGCTTAAGTAAAGAATTTAATGTGATTGAGTTACAAAATGCATTGGGGGAGAAAAATGTTTTAAAAGCCAACCGTATCATTCAATACTTTGGCGCGAATCCTACGCTAAATCCCATTCAAAAAACAATTGCTGGTCTCTATTATTATTTTTCAAAACTTTTTACTTACCATTTTCTGAAAAACAAATCAGAATATAATGTGGCAGCCGAACTGCGTGTTAATCCCTACTTTGTTAAGGATTATGTATCGGCAGCAAAACGTTATTCGCCAACCAAGTTATACGAGATTATGGGAATTCTGCGCGAATACGACATGAAAAGCAAAGGTTTCAACGTATCAACCATGGTGGAAACCGGAGAATTACAAAAGGAAATGATATTTAAAATTTTACATTAATGATTGTTTGGTTTATAATAGGTGTTACAGCGGTAATTTCATACATAGCATTCGGAAATCGGGAGTTATCGACGAAACTACAGTTTAATGCCGCTCAAATTATTCACCGCAAGGAATATTACCGTTTGGTGAGCCATGCTTTTATACATGCCAACTGGGCACATCTGGGTGTAAACATGCTGGTACTGTATTTTTTTGGAAGAAATGTAGTGGTGTATTTTAGTCATTATTTTGGCAACAAGGGCACTGCCTATTTTCTACTGCTCTATTTGGGTGGTATTTTGGCAGCAAACACCTGGAGCCTGATAAAACACAAAAACAATTATTACTACAATGCCGTTGGTGCTTCAGGAGCTGTATCGGCAGTGTTGTTTGCAGCTATTTTTTTTCAGCCCTGGGAACCTTTGTATCTGTTTGCCATTCTTCCCATACCCGGCATTCTTTTCGCTATAGGCTACCTGTTTTATTCGTACCAAATGAGTAAAAAACAAACGGATAATGTGGCACACGATGCTCATTTTTTAGGGGCAGTATTTGGTTTTGTTTTCCCAATATTGCTACAGCCCAACCTTTTTCAGCGGTTTATCGATAATTTATTTTCGTTTCTGTAGTTCATGGCTTACCTACTGTTTAATAATAGTATTGTTAGGGAGAATGAGGTGAGCTTAACCCCGGTGCTACTTGAAGCTCCGCTGATTTTAAAACACTATGTATGGTATGGTTTTGGCGGTATTCCCTTGCTAAAGGAAAATATTGTTTTATTAGAGCAAAAACTACATGCTTTAAACCGGGAACTTCCGGCACTTTTTAAAAATCAACGCGAATTTTCACGGCTTTTAAAACGCACACTGAATAAAAACCGGTATTACCGAAGCGGACTTTTTATCATTCAGCTTTTTTTGGGAGAAAACCGGGATAATTTTATGGTGTCGTGCAGGCCATTCACAGAATCCGGCTTGCCCCGAAATCCGCAAGGCTTATTTCTTCATGTAGCCAAGCCAAAAATATTTAGTCAACTCAATAATTACACTGGAAGCCTTGGTAAGGAAGAGCTTTGGCGGCAAGCGTCGGCTACACAAACAGACATGCAAAATTCAAAAGTAGTGTTGTTAAACCAAAGAGAAGCAGTAAGCGAGGGCATCGGCTCCAATATTTTTATGGTTAAAGAAAACCACGTTTTTACGCCAGCCCTAACCACCGGATGTTTTGCCGATGTTTTACGCCCGGAAGTACTGCGCTTGTGTGAAAAACTTAAAATGAAAATAATTGAATCTGATAACTTAACACCCAAACACATGCAACAAATGGATGAAGTGTTTTTTGTTTCGGAAATGCGGGGAGTACAATGGATTCTTGGCTTTCAGGAACGGCGGTACGTACACGAATTTTCGGATAAGATTTACAAAGAATTAAATCATTTTATACAGGAAAAAGTACAGGGTTAAAACCTGTTTTTAGCAACCTCAGTTAATTCAGCGATGGATTTTCGGGAAAATTCCGCCAGATAGAATAACGGGCTCCTGCCCTTTTCACAAAATTAAACCACGAGTCTTCACTTAAATCACTCATTACGGCCTCCTCGTCAACATCGGTTACCAGCCACGAGTCTTCCTTTAATTCATCTTCCAGCTGGCCACCATCCCAACCGGAATAGCCCAGAAAAAAACGAATTTCTGTTGGATTTATCAACCCGTTTCTGATGTCGCGTTTCAGGATATCAAAATCACCTCCCCAGTACAGGTCACCCATAACATGTATACTTCCGGGCAATTTATCTCCAAGTTTGTGAATAAAATAAACCGAATCAGTAGACACCGGGCCACCCAGATAAACATCTGCATTAAAATCAGGAAAATCAGGGAAAACATCCTGAACGGGAAAATCAACTTTTTTATTCAAAATAAAACCAACTGCACCTTTGTTTCCGTAAGCCACCAAAAACACAACAGAACGATTAAAATAGTTCCCGGCCAAAAACGGTTCGGCAATTAAAATACGCCCTTTCTGCGGTGCAATATTGTTACCTTTAATTTTGAATATGTCTAAATTTTCACTCATTCAAAAGCAATATAAGAAATTTATACTGGCTATCAAATAGCTTTGTTTGCTATTATACTTTGTAACGTATTTGTTAACAGAATGTTTTAAGTGAAGGTTTTTAACAGAATCGCAGACTACTCTTCTTCAACAATTACAAAAACGTCTTCGTCGGGTTTTGACATATGGTATTGCTCGCGAGCAAATTTTTCCAATTCCTCATTTCCTCTGTTCAGGTCTTGAAGTTTTTGTTTATCCGAAGCAATGCGTTCCTGGTAATACTCTTTTTGCTGCTTTAGTTCGTTTAGCTGCTTTTTGCTTTGAATGTGCGAGACAATACTATTTTCATCGCCAAAGATTATCCACAAGGCAAATAAAAGGATGGCAATAACGTATTTATTGCTTATAAACTTAAAAAAACCGGATTGTAAGAATTCTTTCTTCATCGTTCCCAAATGTCTGTACAAAAGTAGAATTCTTAATGGTCAAAAAAAAGAGGAGTCGAATAAATTCGATCCTCTTTTTTAACAGCTTAACCTTAATATTTATTCATTATCCGGTTGAAAATTCGGATAAGTATAATTTACAGGTGGTACAAAGGTTTCTTTAATCGTACGGATTGAGGTCCAGCGCAGGAGGTTAAAAATAGAACCTGCTTTGTCATCTGTTCCCGAACCACGCGATCCGCCAAATGGCTGCTGGCCTACAACAGCGCCGGTTGGTTTATCGTTAATATAAAAGTTACCGGCCGAATTTTCCAGTCGTTTGGTAATTTTTTCGATATTGTAACGACACTGTGAGAACACGGCACCGGTAAGCGCGTAAATCGATGTTTTATCCAGAATATCAAGTGTGGCATCCATCTCTTCATCGTCGTAAACATAAATTGTTAAAACCGGTCCGAACAATTCTTCTTCCATGGTTACATAGTCGGGTTTCTTTGCTAAAATAACGGTAGGCTCAATGTAATACCCCACCGACTTATCGCAATTTCCACCAAAAATTACGTCAGCATCTTCATCAGCTTTAGCCTGGTCGATAAAGCTTTTTAATTTATCAAACGAAGCTTCATCGATAACCGCATTAACAAAATTTGTAAAATCTTCGGGTGGTCCCATTTTTACTGTTGCTAATTCGGCTCCAAAAATTTCTTTTACTTCCGGCCAAATACTTTCAGGAATATAAACCCTTGAGGCTGCTGAACATTTTTGTCCCTGGTACTCGAAAGCACCACGTAACATGGCAATAGCCAGTTCGCGAGGTTTGGCAGTGTTATCAGCAAAAATAAAATCTTTACCTCCGGTTTCGCCAACAATACGCGGATACGATTTGTATTTATAAATATTTTCGCCAATAGTTTTCCAAACACTCTGGAATACCGCGGTAGACCCGGTAAAGTGGATGCCGGCAAAATCGGGATGCGTTAACACCACATCGGCAACTACCGGCCCCGATCCGTAAATCAAATTAATAACGCCATCGGGCAATCCAGCTTCTTTAAAAATTTCCATGATTACACCAGCGGAGTAAACGGCTGTTTTTGATGGTTTCCAAACAGCTACGTTACCCATAAGGGCAGGTGCTGCCGGTAGGTTACCGGCGATAGAAGTAAAATTAAACGGTGTTAATGCAAAAACAAAACCTTCTAAAGGACGGAATTCGTTGTAGTTCCACATTCCTTTGGCCGATTCTGGCTGTATTTTGTAGATATCAGTCATCACCTGCACTCCAAAACGGAAAAAATCGGCGAGTTCACAAGCTGCATCAATTTCAGATTGGAAAGCATTTTTTGACTGCCCCAACATAGTGGCTGCATTTATTTTTGCACGGTAAGGCCCGGCCAAAAGATCTGCAGCTTTCAAAAAAATAGCTGCACGGTGTTGCCAAGCCATTCCAGCCCATTTTTCGCGTGCTTCCAAAGCTGCATCAATGGCCATTTCAACATGGCTTGAATCTCCCTGATTGTAGTAACCTAAAGTATGTTCAATTTCGTGTGGAGGAAACATCCGTACTTTTCTATCGGTAAAAACGTCTTTACCTCCAATTACCATCGGCTGATCTATTTCTACTGAACGTAATTCGGCAATTTTTGCCTTCAATTCAGCTCTTTCCGCAGTGCCCGGGGCATAGCTTAAAACCGGTTCATTTTTTGCAACCGGAACATTAAAAATTCCTTTTGGCATGTCTTTTTAGTTTATATTAATTTATACTTCTTCTTTACACTTATTGCAAAACTAAAAAATAGCTTCCGCCAAAAGCATAACAAAAATCAGTACTACAAAAAACAAACACTTTTATAAAAATCTGAAACAATGCAACTTACACTACTCGCATTTCAAAACAAAACAAAAATCAGGTTTTTATATTCCCATTTTGACAATATTCTCCTTAAAAATTGCTTGTTTTGGCGGGACGTATATCTTTTTTAATATTTTTACATTATTGTTAAAAAGAGTTTTTAAAATATTAGCAGAAAGATTTTGGGCTGCTAAAACAGATACTAATGAAAAAAAGCAGCTTTTTCAGCTCCTATTGATTTGGGGAGCACTGGGAATTTTGACTTCTCTTTTAACGATTAGATACCTACTGTTTTCAACTACCGAAGGATGCCTGATGTGTTCCATCTTCGCATTATCTGTTTCGGTTTTAGCTATTATATGTATTTTAAATGCCCGAAAAGACTGCGCTATTAATGCCATTTTTGGCCTGCCCATTTTGGTTTACGCTTTATACCTTTCAGACTTTACCGATCATTCCCCATTGCTAGAGACAGTGCACTTATCGGTATGGTGGCTAATGGCCGGCCTCGTATTTCTTTACTTCTTCTCAGTGTTGGAATTGCGCCTGGTCATCTACTTTTTTATATCGCTTGGCCTTATTTGTTTTCAGTTGCACAAAGCCAATCACCTTACCGATTCACTTGCCTACTTTGACCCCTTCGTTAGCAATCCTATTTTAATTTTTACGGCTTTCTTTTTGGTTACCTTTTATCTGCGCAAGAAATTAATTATTAGCATAGAAAACTTAAAAGAGCAAATTGACGCACAGCATGAAGGGCTAAACCGCGTTATTCAAAACTCTTCGTTTCTGATTGCAAGGCTGCGTGCAAAACGCGATGAAGATGGCAACATTACCAACCTCATTGTTGAAAAAATAAACAATGCTTTTGAAGCAGCCTTTAAACGGAATTTATACGAAGTGCAGGAGCAGGAAGCAGCGTACGTTTTCGATTTGATTTTTAAAGGTCGTTTCGACGTCAATAAAACCATTCTTTTTAACAAAAAGAGAATTTCCGAGTTTCATGCCAAAGAGTTGGACAAGTGGTATAAGGTTCACATGATAAACCCGCTTTTTAACACCTACTACCTGATATTTGAAGATATTACAAAAACAAAAAATCAAATTGCCGAACTGGAGGCAAGCAAACGAAGGTACAAGGTTTTACTGGAAGCCATTCCCGACATCTTTTTTGTAATTGATAAAGACGGGATTTACGAGGATTTTGTCATCAAAGAAAGTGATTTGTTTAAAATTGAAGATTCAAACATTATCGGGAGTTCAATTTTTGATGCCGGTTTTCCGGATAAAATGGCCAATAAAATTTATTCATGCATACAACACTGCCTCAAACACAACAGTATTGAAAGTATTGAATACTCGTTGAACACCCCCAACGGAACATTTATGTTTGAAATGCGACTGGCAAAATTAAATGCCAATGCTGTTATTTCTGTTGCACGCGATATTACCAAGCGAAAAACAGCAGAATTCGGACTTGAAAAAGCGCTCGTTAAAGCTGAAGAGTCTGATCGGTTAAAGTCTGCATTCCTGGCTAACTTATCGCACGAAATTCGTACGCCAATGAACATTATCACCAACTTCACCCGAATGTTGGCTGACGACTCGATGGATGCATTTGAGCGCCTGAGTATTACAGATGCGATTAACCAGAACGGCCAACAGTTAATGAATATGATTGACAACACCATTCACCTGGCCAGAATTGAGACTGAAAAAATTGCAATAAACACTTCATTCTGCAAAATCAATCCTTTACTCCGCGAAATTTACAACACTCATTTCTCGAACCTACCCGATAGTAAAGACATTCGGATACGACTTAATGCAGATGTTGCCAATGCCGAATTTGGTTTTTCAACCGATGAAGAGTTGCTTAAAGAAGTATTATCAATTTTAGTTGATAACGCCGTAAAATATACCAATGCGGGGCAGGTTACCTTTGGTTTTGAAATGATACGAAACGATTTTGTGAGATTTTTCGTGAACGACACGGGCATTGGTATCCCGCCCGAGGATTACGAACATATCTTTAGTCGTTTCTATCGTGTGCAGAACAAGATCAACCAAACCACATCTGGCTCGGGTATCGGGCTACCCATTGCACAACACTACGTTACCTTATTAGGTGGAGACTTGGAATTTGAATCAAAAGTAGATAAAGGCAGTACTTTCTGGTTTGAACTCCCGTTTAACGAAGGTAGCGGATACATGAAAGTTGTCAGTTAATCACTCTCCGAAAGACGCGAACCACCTGTAAATAACTGTTTATAACAGCGTTGATTAATACCGGTTGCTTACCGAATTAAGCTGCGTATAGCCAACTAACCTGTCGAACCTCCCTGCCAAATCACGATAATAAACCATAATCTGATAATCATTATTGGTTTCCCAAAAACTCCCCTCAATATTGGTATGGTCGGCTGATTTTGCTCCCTGGGGCACATAAACATACATATAGTTGTAGTACCCTTGTTTTAAAAGCAAGGTAAGCTCGTACTGCCCCCGGTCGAAATTATAAGTCATTTCGTTACTTTTATTGGCATTCCAGTTTGATAATGCGCCAAAAACATTGACAGAACCTCCCAGCAAGGGCGCCTCCAGAGGCAAGGTAAAATGAACAAAATTATAATCGCATTCAGTGTCAAAATCACGTACCTCCTGATCCTGACTTTCAACCAAATACATTCCATTCATCTCTTCGTATGAAAAGAAGCGTTTATTTGCCCGAACTTCATCAAGGTTCAATGTTTTGTGATAATACGGCCGATGAAAATCGGTTGCAATCACGTTCTCCCCATTCATGCGGTTGGTGCGAATATCAAAATAACGAAACTCATTACCTGCCGGAAATACATTTTCTTTATTGTAGTCGTAATCCAGCACCCTATCGCGAATATACAAAGGCTTCAAATTCCGTATGGCGTTATCCCAGCGATTATTTTGCATGATTACCACCTTTACCTCGTCGCGTGGATTTAAAATAGGCACGTTGGGATGATGCACTTTAAAATCAACCTCGTGGTTGGTACCTTTAAAAGCATCGAGAGTTGCCCGACGCACAGTACCTTCAATTCGAACTGCATTTTCGTATACATGAAAGCGTTTTGATAATACTCTTTTTTCTTTATCCTGGTCCTCATAAACCACAAGAGCATAATTACCCGAGAGCTTAAATTTCAAATTGTCATTCGGAATCTCAATCCGGTAATTCACATAATTAAACGTTGTATTAAACGACATGGCATAATCATCAACCGGGTTTTCAACAAAACCGTCAATATATTCCTCCTGAGCGATATAGCTTTCATTCCAGTCCGCATCACAGTGTATAATCGTATAATAGTAATCCTTCACATTTTCCGACAAATCGTCAAATTTAAAAACCAGTGTTATATCTTCCTGAAGAGCCATTATCGGGTTCGACAGCTCAAAACCATCGCGATAGGCAAGTACCGTTTTTATATTTTCAAGGTAAATAGCATTCTCGTAATAGAAGTTTTCTTCTTGCCCTTTTACCTGCAAAAAGCAAATGATAAAAAGAATAAGGCTTACAATGGATATTTTCATTTTGTAATTGTATTTTTTGTTTAAAAAAGGCGATGCTACCAACAGATACTTTCTATCATTTGTCCTTTTAGCACCATTTCGTTACACCTGCCTCAAATTATTAAATTAAAGTGTTTTGTAATAGGTGTAACTAATAAAACGTAAAAATCAGGATTTCGTATCTTTTTTCAAAACCGAAAAGTAAAAATCAAAATATTCGCTTAAAATTATTATGATTATCACAGCCTAGAATAAGGCAAAAAATGTTAATTTAATCTGAACACCACCAGCATTGCACCTCAACACACATCTTACTGAATATCAACCTAATAGTATTCCTTTACAACTATGTACATATTTTCATATTTGAAACTATTGAACTTTTAGTATAAACCATTGCGAAAAGCCGATTAAATTAATACTTTTGCACACCTAAAAATAATACATTCTTAATTCGATATGTCAGAAGTAATTAAGTTAAGGAAAGGGCTTAATATAAAGCTAAAAGGAAGTGCAGAAAAGGCACTCGAGAAATTGCCGACTCCGGCAACAGTAGCTCTGAAACCCACTAATTTTCCGGGACTTACTCCAAAACTTAGCGTAAAAGTTGATGCCGAGGTTAAAGCAGGCGAAGCTTTGTTCTATGACAAATATCATCCGGAGATTGTTTTTACTGCCCCTATTGGCGGTAAAGTTGTATCTATTAACCGTGGTGAGCGTCGCAGAATTTTGGAAGTAGTAATTGCAACCGATAAAAATGCAGGATCGGCAGAATTTAAAAAAGCTGCCCCATCAGCGTTATCGGCGGAAGAGGTGAAGGAACAGATTTTAAAAAGTGGTTTATGGCCGTTTATTAAAAAACGTCCGTACGGAATAATTGCCAATCCGGAAGAAAAACCAAAAGCTATTTACATTTCAACATTCGACACGGCTCCAATGGCTCCGGATTATGATTTTGTTTTACAGGATCAAATGGATACATTCCAGACAGGGGTAGACGTTTTAGCCAAACTTACTGAAGGAGATGTTAACCTGGGTGTAAAACCCGGTTCCGCTTTTTCCTCGGTAAAGAATGTGGTAATTAACACCTTTGAAGGGCCGCACCCTGCAGGAAATGTTGGTATACAGATTGCAAATACCAACCCAATCAATAAAGGCGATGTAGTTTGGACAATAAACGTGCAGGATGTATTGTTTATTGGCCGGCTGTTTGAAACCGGAAAAGTAGATTTTACCAAAACAATAGCATTTACAGGCTCGGAGGTAAAAGCACCAAAATATTTTGAAACCATCGTGGGTGCGCCAATTAAAGATTTGGTTAGCGGCAAGCTTACTACTGCAGGATACAGCAGCAGAATTATTAGTGGCAATGTGCTTACCGGCGATAAAGTTTCAGAGAAAAGCTTCCTGAGCTATTACGACTCGCAAGTTAGTGTAATTCCGGAAGGCGATGATTATGAGTTTATGGGCTGGGCTGATCCCGGTTTCGGAAAATTCAGTGCAACCAAAGCGTACTTCGGCAAATTATTCCCGAAAAAAGAATACACCTTAAATGCCAACCTACATGGTGGCGAACGTGCGTTTGTTGTTTCAAACCAATACGAAAAGTATGTTCCAATGGATATCCTACCGGTATTTCTGCTAAAAGCCATAATGGTTAACGATATCGACAAAATGGAGCAACTGGGTATTTACGAGGTAATTGAAGAAGACTTTGCGCTTTGCGAATATGCTTGTACTTCTAAAATTGAAGTACAGAAAATTTTGCGCGAAGGTATTAACACCATGATTAAAGAGCTTGGTTAATTTTTACATGTAACTTATTAGTCTTTTGCAAGATGAATTTCATAAAAAACTTTTTTTTAAATACAAAGCCACATGTACAGAAAGGCGCCAAGTTTCATTGGTTGCACTCGGTACATGATGGTATGTTTACGTTGTTCTTTGTATCAAAGGACACATCGAAATCGGGAGCACACGTTCACGATTACATCGATTTAAAACGTACAATGGGTATGGTGGTGTTGGCCTTAGTTCCGGCTTTATTGTTCGGGATGTACAACACCGGGTACCAGCACTTTAAAGCAATTGGAGAACTGGCCTCAACCGGTTTCTTCGAAATATTCATTTACGGTCTCCTGCGGGTACTTCCCATCCTTATTGTTTCGTACGTTGTAGGTTTGGGTATCGAATTTGTTTTTGCCCAACTACGTGGTCACGAAATTCAGGAAGGTTTCCTGGTATCGGGTTTTCTTATCCCGCTTATTATGCCAATAAACACACCACTTTGGATGGTTGCCATTGCAACTGCCTTTGCGGTTATTTTAGGTAAAGAGGTTTTTGGCGGAACAGGAATGAATATTTGGAACCCTGCACTTGTTGCACGTGCTTTCTTATTCTTCGCTTATCCGGCTCAAATGTCGGGCGAATCGGTTTGGGTGCGTCTTGCATCCGGCGATAAAGTGGTTGACACTTTCTCGGGAGCTACTCCAATGGCGCGAGCTGCTGCGGGTAACCTCGATTACAGTGTTGCCGATGCATTTATCGGATTAATTCCGGGTTCAATTGGCGAAACGTCGGCAGTAGCCATACTGCTGGGTGCCATTTTACTGGTTGTAACCGGAATTGGAAGCTGGAAAATTATGGTTTCAACCATTGCCGGTGGAGCAGTTATGGGCCTTATCCTTAACGCTGTTTCAGGAAACGCAGGTCTTTCGCCCGAAGTTGCCACTTATTTCTCCATGCCTTTCTGGCATCACTTAATTTTAGGTGGCTTTATGTTTGGTGCTATTTTTATGGCTACCGACCCGGTATCGGCATCGCAAACCGAAAAAGGAAAATGGATTTACGGATTCCTGATTGGTATCCTTGCCATTATCATCCGTGTTATCAATCCGGCCTTCCCTGAAGGTATGATGTTGGCAATTTTGCTAATGAACACATTTGCTCCGCTTATCGACCACTACGTTGTAGCCGGTCATATTAAGAAAAGAGCTAAACGAGCTAAAGTTTCTGCATAATAAAAAAGAAGAATCATGGATAGAAATAGTAATACTTACACATTTTTATACGCAGCCATAATGGTAATTATAGTTGCAGCGGTTCTTGCTTCAGTTTCAATGGCGTTAAAGCCTGCGCAGAAAAAGAACGTTGAGATAGAGAAAAAACAAAATATACTGGCCTCGGTAAATATTGAAAGTACTGCAGAAACAGCTGAAGCAATTTATGCTGAGAAAGTGGTAAAAGAATATGTTGTAACCGTAGAAGGCGAGCAGGTTGATGGCGATGCGTTTAACACCGACCTAAAAAAGGAACGTGCTAAAGATGAAGCCGACAAATTACTTCCTGTTTTTGAAGTACAAACCGAAGATGGTATTAAATATGTACTTCCGTTATACGGTGCAGGTCTTTGGGGACCGGTTTGGGGCTATGTTTCGTTAAACGACGATATGAACACCATTTACGGTGCCAACTTCGACCACGAAGGGGAAACACCGGGTTTGGGTGCCGAAATTTCAACAACAGCATTTGAAGAACCTTTTAAAGGAAAGAAAATCTTCGATGCATCGGGTAAACTGGTTTCAATTTTGGTTGCCAAAGTTGGAGAAGTTGCTCCGGAAGAACACAAAGTTGATGGTATTTCGGGTGGTACAATCACAAGTAAAGGTCTTCAACAAATGCTTGAGGACGACTTTGCGAGTTATGAAGAATTCTTAAATAAGAAAAAATAATAGAGATGAGCGAACCATTATTTTCAAAGAAAAACTTAAAGTTATTGTCGGATCCATTGAACGACAGTAACCCAATTACCGTACAGGTACTTGGTATTTGCTCAGCACTGGCAGTTACCGCACAATTAAAGCCATCAATTGTAATGGCCATATCGGTAGCCGCCGTATTAGCATTTGCAAACGTAATTATTTCATTGTTACGAAATACAATTCCAAACCGTATCCGAATTATTGTGCAGCTTGTGGTAATTGCCGCTTTGGTAATTTTAGTTGACCAAATACTTCGTGCGTATGTTTACGACGTAAGTAAGCAGCTTTCGGTATTTGTAGGATTAATTATTACCAACTGTATTATTATGGGACGTCTGGAAGCCTTTGCCCTGGGTAACCGCCCCTGGCCGGCTTTTTTAGATGGAATTGGTAATGCAGCAGGTTATGGTTGGATTTTAATTGTTGTTGGTGCACTGCGCGAGTTATTAGGTGGTGGTTCTTTATTAGGCTACCAAATTATTCCCGATAGCTGGTACATTGCCAACGGAGGATTCTACGCAAACAACGGTTTAATGGTATTGTCGCCAATGGCTCTTATTGTGGTTGGTATTATTATTTGGGTTCAACGCAGCCGCAACCGTAAACTAATTGAAGATTAATTCATAACGCAAAAAAAGAATTCAAATGGAAAATCTGATTAATATTTTTGTTAAGTCAATTTTTATTGAAAACATGGTATTTGCGTACTTCTTCGGAATGTGCTCGTATTTGGCGGTTTCGAAAAAAGTAAGTACTGCAACCGGTTTAGGACTTGCCGTAATTTTTGTGTTAGGAATTACTGTTCCGGTTAACTACCTGTTAGAAAATTATATTTTGAATGAAGGCGCATTGGTTTGGTTGTTGGGCGAAGAATTTGCGACAGTTGACCTTAGCTTCTTGCGCTTTATCATGTTTATCGCCATTATTGCCTCGATGGTACAGTTGGTAGAAATGATTGTTGAGAAATTCGCTCCGGTATTGTACACGCAGCTGGGTATTTTCTTACCGCTTATCGCTGTAAACTGTGCAATTTTAGGGGGTTCATTATTCCTTCAGCAAAAAGCTTTCCTTAACGTTGGCGAAGCCACCATTTACGGACTTGGTTCGGGTGTGGGTTGGCTACTGGCCATTGTTGGTATTGCTGCTATTCGTGAAAAAATCGAATACTCAAATGTTCCGGCACCTCTACGCGGACTTGGTATTACGTTTATCGTTACCGGTTTAATGGGCTTGGCTTTTATGGGTTTCGGCGGAATTAAATTGTAGAATAAAAAAGAGTTAATGAATATGATATTATTAGCAACACTATCAACCGTTGTAATTGCCAGTGTGGCAGTATTCCTGCTGATGGTTATTTTATTGGTATCCATTTTATTGTTTGCCAAAAAGAAATTAATGCCATCGGGAGTTGTAAAAGTGAGCATTAACGAAGGCGACCTGGAAGTTGAAACAGAACCGGGCAACACGCTGTTAACTACGCTTGGCGACAATAAAATTCTTCTTCCATCAGCATGTGGTGGCGGTGGTACCTGTGCCATGTGCCGTTGTCAGGTTGAAGAAGGCGGAGGCTCTATTCTGCCAACTGAAACCGGTTTCTTTACCCGTAAAGAACAAAACGACAATTGGCGTTTAGCCTGCCAGGTAAAAGTTAAAGAAGACATGCAAATTAAAATCCCACAAGAAGTTCTTGGTGTGAAGAAATGGGAGTGCGAAGTGGTTTCGAACCACAACGTGGCGACTTTCATTAAAGAATTTGTGGTTAAACTTCCTGAAGGCGAAACCCTTGATTTCAAATCGGGCGGATATATCCAGATTGACGTACCTAAAGTTGATGTAAACTTTAAAGACATGGATATTGAAGAGGAATACCGTGAGGAATGGGAGAAATTTGGCATGTTCGACCTGGTAATGAAAAACCCGGAACCAACATTCCGCGCCTACTCAATGGCAAATCACCCGGCTGAAGGAAATATTGTAATGTTGAACATTCGTATTGCAACACCACCCTGGGACCGTGCAAGCAACGGATTTAAGAAAGTAAATCCAGGTATTTGTTCATCGTATATTTTTAACCTTAAACCAGGCGACAAAGTAACTGTATCGGGGCCTTACGGAGAGTTCTTCCTGAAAGACAACGACAGCGAAATGATGTTTGTTGGAGGTGGTGCAGGAATGGCGCCTATGCGTTCGCATTTGTTCCACCTGTTCCATACGGTTAAAGAATTGAAAAAGAAAGTTACCTTCTGGTATGGAGCACGTTCATGGAAAGAAGTTTTCTATTACGATCAGTTTAGAGACATCGAGAAAAACTTTCCAAATTTTGAGTTCCACCTGGCACTGGACCGCGAAGATCCGGAAGCGGATAAGTTAGACGTTAAATACAAAACCGGGTTTGTACACCAGGTAATTCACGACAACTACCTGAGCCAGCATGAAGAGCCGGAAGAAATTGACTTTTACATGTGCGGCCCACCAATGATGAACGATGCCGTTCAGAAAATGCTTTACGATATGGGAGTTCCGGATGAAAACGTATTATTCGACGACTTTGGATCGTAAACCACAGAACGGTTTTTTGCATAAGGCAAATAAGACTTAACGATATAGAAGCCACTTTCCTTAGGGAGGGTGGCTTTTTTTTTCAAATGCTTTGATTTTGCCCAATAGCGATTTTAAGACGCTACAACTATGTTAGAGTTTTTAATTATGGCAGAACAACCCGGCCACTTACCACCCCTGTATTTCGGTAACGGGTGGAGTAAACAGCTGTAATAGTTAGCTTTCCGGAGGTTTGTTCTACTACAATTTCCCCAATTCCATTGCGTACCTGCAACGCTTTCAAATTTTCTGGCATATACCTGCCCTCCACAAGGTCGCCTATAAAAAAATCGACCTTGTCCGATTCATCCGACAAACGTGCAGAAATATAATATCCTGTAGCAACCCTGTTCCTGGTTAACACCAGCTCGGGCTGTTTTATGGCATTTCCCGACTCCCAGAATTCGTTTAACCCAACCGCCCGTAATCCGTTTTTATATTCATATTCAGCCTGTAGCGTACCATTGCGGTGATAGCGTTTGCAGGTTCCGTTAAGCTCATCGTTCTCGTAGGGCTGTTCTTTCCACACTTGCGGTTTGTCTCCCAATGCAGCCTTGTAATAAGTGTAAGTTATTCCCTGCTTTTTACCTGCCACATAAGGTATTGTAGAGTATACACTTCCGTGAAGGTAAAAACGTTTTTGTATACCATGTTTAATAGTTGTTCCGCTTACAACCGGTATTTCATATTCAATCTTGGTTGAATTTTTATACGGCTTTTTTATCACCGTTATTCCATCATTCTTACTGTTTTCATTTGTTTCAACTTTCTTTTCCTGATTAAAATTACATCCAACAAAAAATAAAACCAGCAGAAAGAAATAGTTTATAATCGTTTTCATTGCAGTAGTAATTCGGTTTTAAAGCCCATTAAAGTTAACACTATCAGCAACTTTAATGCTAAAAATGAAACTATAAATTTTTTCAGACAGGCAGATAAACAAATATCAGGTAATAAAACAGGGATAAACAGTGCGTTTAATGCACAGAATTTCCAATCATCCAAATGACGAACAGCTGCCAGCTTACTGATTTAAGAATGTACTTCAGACAATTAAATTCCGGAATATTTCTTTATTTTCGTAGTAAACATTGTTGAGGTAATATATGACGACACTTCTTTTCTTCTTTTTAATCTCTATCATTTTTTCATTTTTGTGTTCAATATGGGAAGCTGTAATACTAAGTGTAACACCATCGTATGTTAGTCGCATACAAATGGAAAAGCCACGTTTGGGAAAGCAGCTTAGCTTTTTAAAAGAAGATATCGACCGGCCTTTGTCGGCAGTGTTAACCTTAAACACAATTGCACATACGGTTGGTGCAGTGGGCGTGGGTGTTGAGGCCGGGAAAATATATGGCACGGCAAAAGTCGATTTTTATCTTTTCGAGGCCACCTACGAATCGCTTATAGCCGGACTGATGACGTTGGCCATACTGATTCTTTCTGAAATCATTCCAAAAACCATTGGCGCCACGTACTGGAAACAATTAACATCGTTTACAGTACGTTCGTTAAAAATACTGATGCTTGTTTTGGCTCCTTTTGTTTGGTTAAGCAAATGGGTTACCCATTTAATAAAAAAAGATGGCGAAAAAAGCGTATTGAGCCGTGCCGATGTAGCAGCAATGGCCGATGCCGGGTTAAAAAGTGGTGCCATCGACAAGGAAGAAAAATCAATTATCCAGAACTTGCTAAAGCTCGAGAACCAGGTGGTTAAAGACATAATGACCCCCAAAAGCGTTGTGCTTAGTCTCGATGAAAATCAAAGCCTGGGCGAGATATACAGCAGCTACAATCCTTTTCAGTTTTCGCGCATTCCGGTTTATAGCGAAACTACTGATAACATTACCGGTTTTATTCTGAAAGCTGCTATTTTAGAGAACATTGCAGCCGACAAACACAACCGTCAGGCCGTTGAAATACGAAGAAAGGTATATTTTGTTGAAGATAATGTATCGGTAGCTGAGCTGTTGGATAAACTGATTAAAGAGAAACAACACATGAATATTGTTGCCGATGAATTTGGCACAATTGTAGGCCTGGTAACCATGGAAGATGTTATTGAAACACTTTTTGGACTTGAAATCATGGATGAAACCGACAAGGTTGCTGACCTGCAAAAACTTGCCCGCGAACAATGGGAACAGTCTAAAGATCAAGACTAATTACTCATGAAACACGTAGTTTTTCAATTTTAGAAACTCATTTCGGCCCTAAAGCGGATTCCACTATTGTCGGTAAAACTTCTATCCATGTAGGTACTGCCCAATTGGTGAATATACTCCACACGCAACACTTTAAAAATATTTGTAATACCTACACCTATTTCGGCATAGGGCGCTGTAAGGTCTTGCGAAAAGGCCTGCGGCAAGTCAAATACAGGTTTATATGAACTTGTTCTGTCGCCATAGTGAGCTTTTAACGAAACCATTTCACGCAGCTTTAG
This sequence comes from uncultured Draconibacterium sp., assembly GCF_913063105.1. GTDB lineage: Bacteria > Bacteroidota > Bacteroidia > Bacteroidales > Prolixibacteraceae > Draconibacterium. Next base: position 43,038 of record NZ_CAJXYQ010000013.1, read on the forward strand.
CTTTTTAATTAAAGGCAAGCGATTAAAAACAATGCCGCCCCCAACCCAGTCGAGGTGAACATTGGTATACACATTGTGTGCGAACGAAGCCTGGTGCAACAAGTTAAAACGGTACTTGGCAAACCCGAGCGATTGCGAACCAACCGGCATTTCGAGCAAATCGTAGGGCGCATCGCCAAACAAATATCCACCATTAACCATGTAGCGCATAAATGCCGCCCCCATATTTAACTTTCCAACAATAGAACCGTGAAAATGAGAATACAGACCAAAATCGGGTGTGTTGCTACCCGGCAGATAGGCCTGACCTATGTCCCAACTCAGGTTAATAACCGGCGTTTGGTCGATGTAATAAACACGCATAAAATAATATTGATCGAAATACTGTCCGAAGGCTAAACGGGCATTAAATAACGCACCGTAAGCTGAATAATGGTTGTAATCAACCCCATCGTGTATGTAATGAATTTCGGGTGTACTGCGGTTGGAAGAGAAGTAAGCCCCCCCTTCCAGAATAATATTTTCGGTATTATACTCCAGGTTTACATGGACTTTTTTTTCTTGCTGCAGGTATGGATTTTCTTCGCGCGAGGTTAAAGCCGCAATAAAGTTTCCGTTACCGCGGGTATTCGGATTTTTCTTTATAAACCTCAGGTACTTATCCTGCGAAACCAGGTTGTAATCGTCGGAATAACTTCCACGCAGCACAAACTGGTCATCCTCCGTTAATTGCCAGCCAAAATTAAGGCCGTATTTCAGTTCTTTATTTCGTGTTCCGTACCCTAAAAATCCACCAATGGTAAAACGCTCCCACATTTTTTGCCCGGTTCTGAAAGGCAGAGAAAAGCGTTGGCCTTCGATGGCGTTTGTACTGTAGATATCAAAAACAGGACCTAATTCCAACTTACCCAGGTCAACATAACTGGTAAGCACCATCCCCCCTACTGCATCAATACCTTTTACCACCTGGTTTTCTTTGAGCCTGTCAACACGCTCGTAGGTACCATCCGACATCAGGCTTGCGGCAAATTCGGGTTGCAATTTCCAATTTCGCCCTTTTACCTCATCCAACTGTTTCGATGTTGAATACTGGGTTGTTTTGTTAACCATCCAGTTTCCACTTGATATCTGGTCGATTCGCTGCGACCCGTACCTCGAAACGGTGTCTTTATTCAGCATTAAAGAAAGGTTCAGGCTAATTTGTTGTTCATCGTAGAACCAGGTTCCATCGGGAGTTTTACGGTATTGTACATTCGACCGATAACCATTTACAAAATTAATATTTGCTTCCTCCTGAACATAAGCATAAACACTTGTAAGCGCATAATTCGTACCCTCAACAGTAAACCTGCCGGTAAATAGCGGGTTGTATTTATTTTTGGGCGTAAAAGAAAAACTATAATGCCATACACTATCAACCAGAGTACTGTCGTTCAGGTAAAAATCGTAATGTAACCTGGCCGAATTGCTCAGTGGCGAAATAATTCCACGGCCTAAAATATTAATCTGGTCTTTATAAAAATCAAGATCGATAACTACGTTTAATAAAATCAAGCTTTCGATGGTTTGGTTAAGTTTTGGGAAGATGCCATCCTTTTTACGGTACACCAAACTGTCTTCCTGGTTTTCAACCAATATCCCTTCTTCAGCCAAATATATGGGCGAGAAACGTACATCACGGTCGTCCAGTTTCATGGTAACCTCGTTAAGGTTGGGGATAATTCGGTTCACTTTAGAGGTTGAATCGATGGCCATATAAACTGAAGTTCGGGCAAAAGTTTTGTAATCGGCAAAGCCTTCCACCTTTTGCCTGTTATCCTTCTTATTCTTCATGATTTCCCGAAAAAGTACTTTGGCACGCGACTCCTCGGGTTTAACTGTTACCTCGCTTATACGTTGTACATCGGGTTTTAATTGCACTTTTAAGGGAAGAGCAAGATTGGCCGTAACCTTTATTTCCTCTTTTTCATAACCAACCGACGAGAAGCTAATCTCGTCGCCAACTGTAGCTGAGAGCAGGAAATACCCCTCAATATCGGTAATAGTGCCACGGGTAGTTCCTTTTACCCACACGTTCACAAACGGAATTGGTTCATTCGTGCTCGCGTCAAACACGAAGCCCGATAATTCTGTTGCCTCATCAGCAGCCGTTGCAACAAATACAGAGAGGAGGAAAAGTATTGTAAATCTGATATTGTTTTTCATAATAAATAAGCAATCTTGTTTCTTTTATCAGATTTTCATTTTATTGAATACTCAAGATAAAGAGAAACAAATCACTACACTACGTTTTACACAATAAATATGCTTATCTATTCAAGATAATTGTTTTCGTGGCATTTTACATATTTAATAATGAAGCGAAAGTAATTAAGATCACCAGATCAAAATTTAATATCGCTAATAATCCTACTATTTTTTAACTTTTATTAAGAACCATTCCGTTTAACCATCAACATTGCGTTAACAATACAAACAGGCACCTTTGCCTTTTGCAAAAGCGCCTGTTGTTTTGATTTTCTTATTTTTTTAGTCGAGTACGATAACCAAATATTTCGAGGCTTTCCAAAACTCAACTTTGTTCTCAACAAAAAGGGTATCAGCAGCCTTTTCGCCTGAAATATAAAACGATCCGGCAGGGTGAACAGAAATAACAGTTGCCTTTTTAACATTTAAAGGCACATAATTCAACTCCCTGATATCGATTTCGGTAAAAGCTTCTTTATTAAAATCTTCTTTAATGGTTGATGTTCGGCCAATTCCAAGCATTCCTCCCGTACGTTCAACAACTCCATTTTCTTTTAATTCTTTTGCGCTGCCCACCACATAAAAGGCTTTGTTTAAGGCCATCTTTTGCTGTTCAATTGTTTGCGTCTTTTCAGCACTTTCAGTTTCAATTACGGTAATTTTCTGATTCAACTGGTTGATGTTACGGGTTAAATTTTGCACTTCGCGTGATAATTCAACAATTTCCATATCTTTTTCCGACACCTGTTTTTCAAGTTTTTGTACCAGTTGTTCAAACTCGGCTACCATAGCATTTAGGTTACCAATTTTATAATTGGCACTGTTAAGTTTTTTTTGCAACGATGAGAGCTGCTCCTTGTTTTTTTGAATCAGTTCGTTAAGCAACTGAATATCTTCAAGGATTTGTTGTTTTTGCCGGTAATTCATTTCACGCCCTCTGGCCGATTGTACGGTAACCAGTTTTTCTACCTGTTTTATGGAATCCAGCGTGGCAAGAATGTCGTTAAAATCATTGAGAAACTCAACTATTGAAGAATCTTTCACCGCCGTCACCTGGGCCAGGCTGTCTCGCTCAGTAATCAATTGTTCGGCATCCTTTTTATAGTTGTGACACGAAACAATACTTGCAGCAAAAATTAACAAAATCAAAATTCTTTTCATTTTACTTTTATTTTTTGGTTAGAAGAACGTTTTCTTTTTTGAGGGCATGCACCTTGCTCTGTATCAACATTATGGTTAAAGGTACAACAGAATAGGCACAATTACTAATATTCATACGACTGGGGAAACCAAAAAAAACCTTCCTGTAAAAAAACAGGAAGGTTTTTTGAAGTATTTTTATTGAAACAAGTATTACTCCTGTTCCAGTTTTAATGTTTCGGTTGTTTGGTCGCACACTTCAGTCGGACCAAAATATTGAATCGGGCCGGGATATACGAACTCAGTTCCAACCGCCCACTCGCCTCTTTTTGAAACGAAATACTTATAAGGAGCTCCATCGAGTTCAACCAAAGCTTTCTGAATAACCGGTTTCATATGTCCATGGCGTTTTTCCATGTTCATCATCATGGTTACAGGAACACCTCCGGCAATCCACTCATCGGCAGCTGCAGTTGTATTGCGCACCGACGACATATATCCTGTTTTTCCTTCAGAGATAAGAACTGATGCGGTGTAACCTAAGGAGTAGCAATAATCGGCATCAAAATTAGATGGAGCAGCACAGCGTCCTTCATAGCCGAAGAAATGGTATTGTGTTCCGAATTTACCAATGTATTTACCTTCCTCTTTCAGCTCTTCAAGACGTGTACCTACCATTTCGCCCAATAACTTTTCGGTTTCAATTAACGAAACCTGAACGTTACCGTGCGGATCGCGATCGAGTGTTAACTGAGTTGCAATACCTGTTGGCAACGAACTGAAAACTTTTGCTGATGCATCAGTAAGTTGACTGGCCACCCATTCGTTACGGTGACTTTTTTTCAACATCTTAAATTCCTTTTCAGTATCGGTATCTTCAGCAAGTAAATCGTTTAGCTCCGAAATCAATACTTTCATTTCCGGAATAAATTCGATCAATCCTTCCGGAATTAAGGCAACACCAAAGTTATTACCATCATCGGCACGTTTGGCAACAATACCCGCCATATACTCTACCACTTCGCCTAAAGTTTGTTTTTTCTCGGCAACTTCTTCAGAAATTAAGGTAATATTTGGCTGTGTTTTTAGCGCACACTCTAACCCGATATGCGAAGCTGAACGCCCCATTAATTTAATGAAGTGCCAATATTTTTTTGCAGAATTGGCATCACGCTGAATGTTACCAATAAGCTCTGAGTATACTTTAGTGGCTGTATCAAAACCAAACGATGTTTCAATCATTTCGTTTTTCAGGTCACCATCAATTGTTTTCGGGCAACCAACCACCTGCACACCTGCATTAATTTTTGCATAATATTCGGCTAAAACACAAGCGTTTGTGTTCGAATCATCGCCACCAATAATTACCAGGGCGTTTAAGCCAAGATCTTTGGCAATTTCCAGTCCTTTGTCAAACTGTGCTTCTTCTTCCAGTTTTGTACGTCCTGAACCAATAATATCAAAACCACCGGTGTTACGGTATTCATCAATAATATCGGCAGTAAGTTCCATGTATTTATGGTCAACCAATCCTCCAGGTCCACCTAAAAATCCGTATAATTTACTATCGGCGTGAATATTTTTTATCCCGTCGAAAATACCTGAAATAACATTGTGCCCTCCTGGCGCTTGTCCGCCTGAAAGAATAACTCCAACATTTACAGGTTCTTTTGCACCGGCTTCATCAGCTGCCTCAAAAGAGATTAGTGGCATTCCGTAAGTATTCGGAAATAGTTCTTCAATTTCTTTTTGGTCGGCAACCGATTCGGTTTTTGCTCCTTCAACCAGTTTTACCGGCCCTTTTAATGATTTAGGTAGTTTAGGCTGATATTTAGCCCTTTCTTTTTGCAATGCGCTAATATTCATGTCTGTTTATTTTTAGTCGGGCCCCAAAATTGAAGCTCCGATTTTGCACGATCAGAAATTCTGATGACTGCAATTTTTAATTATTGATTTCTAATTTTTTAAGCAGATCAAAAATAGTGCATTTTAAACGGGAAACCTACCAAAGAAATTTTTCATTATTCGATTTAAAGTAAAGTTAAAAGGGAAAATACTTGCTAAAAAACAGGAGCGACATCATGTGCCTTAAAAAACCATTGATTTACAACAAATGTTAGAGCTAAAACAAGTTGAATTTTCAGCCTGCTTTCCCTATCTGCCAACAGTATGAAATAATCTGCAAAATACAGCTCTTAATCTTCAAAACTGCAAGTGGCTTAAAATAACCCTGCTAGACGAATTAAACGGCTTATTGGCAGAATATCAGTGAATTATTCAATTAAATCATGTACAATTGTAAGAAATAAGTATTTTAACTAAAAATGAAAATTTTTAAATACAGAATTCTTAACCATATCCTGTTTTGGATATTTATATTTACCTTTTACACTGTTCCCTACCTACTGTCGTATGGCTTTGTATTTGAGGCTTTTATAAACATCATTTACATTCCGATTGATATTATTGGAGTATACATTGTTATTGAATACCTCTTGCCGCGCTTTGTTTTTAAAAAGCGAAACTTTGGGATTTTCATTTTGGGTACAGCCCTAATTATTGCGCTAAACATTGCCGTTTCGCAATTTATAAAACTAAATATACAACCCATGCTGGGTTTTTGGATTGCCCGCCGCCCAATTAGTGCTGAAATGTTTTCGGCGCTGCTCAACAACTTTATGATAATAGGGTCTGCAACAGCATTCAAGCTATTTCGCTATTCGTACAACATCCAATTAACACAATCAGAACTTGAACGAAAAACGGTACAGTCTGAATTAGGAATTTTGCGCTCGCAAGTTAACCCGCACTTTTTATTTAACGTTTTGAATAACATTGATGCTTTAATTTTTGAAGACAAAGAAAAAGCTTCGAATGCCATTTTTTTGCTTTCGAAAATTATGCGTTATATGCTTCAGGAATCTACGCACGAAAAAGTTAAACTGGATAAAGAAATAAGCTATATTCAAGATTATCTTGAACTGGCTAAGCTGAGTTTTGCCGATCCCGATTTTTTGCACTACGAACAAGACGGCATGCCCAATTCTCAGCAAGTTCCGCCCTTACTTTTTATACCAATTATTGAAAACGCGGTAAAACATTGTAACAAACAGTCGCAATCGCCGGGTATTAAAATAAATTTTTTCATTAGTAAAGATTTTATTGAATTGCACACCTCAAATTTTATAAAGCGTAATGATTTTAAATTACCCGACAGCGGCACCGGAACAGGACTGAAAAACGTTGAAAAAAGGCTAAAACTGCTTTATACCGATAACTATACCTTTGATATTAATAAGGATATAGATAAATTTGAGGTACATATAAAAGTACCGGTTTAACTGAAAAACAACGTACCAATGAAAATGAATTGCATAGCTGTTGACGATGAACTTCTGGCCTTAAAAAAGATAGAACGATTTGCCGGAAAAATCGATTACCTGAACCTGTTAGGTACTTTCGACAACGCACTTTCCACGTTTTCATTTTTACGCGAAAATAAAGTAGACCTTATTTTTCTTGATATCCAAATGGATGAATTTACAGGCATCCAGCTGTTGGAAACCATTAAAGATCCGCCTTACGTTATTTTAACCACGGCTTTTGACGAGTACGCACTTAAAGCCTATGAACTGGATGTTGTTGATTATCTTTTAAAACCCATTCCTTTTGAACGTTTTGTAAAAGCAACGGAAAAAGTATATGCCCGTTTTCTGAAAGATAAAAACACCCAGGCACCGGTTCAGGCTTCTACCCAAAGCACCCCGGTAAATGAGCAGCCCGATTTTATGTTTATTAAATCAGGAAATAAAACCGTAAAAGTATATTTTGATAAAATTTTATACATCGAAGGACAACGCGATTACCTTCAGATTCATACCGAAGACAACCGGATTATGACCCTGCTGAATTTCAAAAAAATGCAGGAGCTTTTAGATGAGCAGAAATTTATTCGGGTACACAAATCGTTTATAATTTCAGTAGATAAAATTGATTATATCGAAAACAACACAGTAAAAATAAAGGACAAATTAATTCCGGTGAGCAGTACCTATAAAATCGCATTTCAAAACCTGCTTCAGAAAAAAAACTTCCTTTAAACACAACGAAAAGCCTTCGATTTTTTCAAAAAATTTCAGCTCACACTTCTACTAAATTTTTATTTTTGCAGCTGCTTTTTTAACTAAAACCAGTAAAAAATGATGCGAATAACTCAGGTACTAATTTTGTTTTTTGTTTTAGCAACACTTACCAACTGTAAAAAAGCAAAAAACGATGTGGTGTATAATAAAAAATACATTGAAGAGATTAAGCAGGTTCGAAAAGAATTTTCTTTTCTTTTAGGACGCAATTTTATTCCGGGAGCACAAATTGCTATCTCTAAAAACGGAGAACTAATCTACTCTGAAGCAATGGGTTGGGCTTCAAAAGACCTGGAAGTAGTTGCAAAACGCGACACCAAATTCAGAATAGGTTCATTATCTGAATTATATACAGCGCTTATCTACCTGAAAATGGTTGAAGAAGGCAAACTTATCCCCGACTCAGCAGTACAACACTACCTGCCCGACTTTCCGAAAAAGAAAATGCCCGTAAAGTTGGAACACCTGCTTAACCATAGCTCGGGCATTAGAGAACTAACGCGGGCGGAACAAGAATGGACCGGAATTAATTTTAGCATAAAAAGAGGCTTGGAGAAATTTATGGACGATCCATTAATGGCACCACCAGGGGCCTATCAACAAGAAAGCCGGTTTAACTATAACCTGCTTGGAGCAATACTGGAAAATGCCTCCAATCAAAAATATCACGAATTGCTTGAAAACTATGTTACTGATACGCTTAAACTTAGCAATACCTGCCCCGATAATCCTTTTTCCACAATAAAAGGCCGTACAAATTTTTACGACCACAACATGATTGCGCAGGTAGTAAACGCAGTAACAATGGATATGCGCTGGCGACTTCCGTCTGATGGATTGCTTTCCACAGCTGAAGATCTGGTTAAATTGGGCAATGTTTTCCTTAGCTCTGATTACCTGAACGAGCGTACCCGTGAAAACCTTTTTGAACCTGTCTCACTATCCAGTCAGGGGCCTTCTCTCCTCGCCAACGGATGGATTATAATCACCGACAGCAGTGGAAGAAAAGTATATGGCCGCGAGGGAGCTGTTACCGGAGGTAGTTCGTCGATGCTAATTTACCCCGATGAAGAGCTGGTAGTGGTGGTAACAACTAACCTGTGTCAAGAGAATTCAAGCATTCCAATATTTAAACTAGCCCGTTTTTTTCTTCCTGAAGCAGAACAAGAACAGGACTAAGCCAAGCTTTTCAACGCCCGGATAAGAGGGTATTGTGTAAAAAGTTTTATTTTAGACTTTTAAATACCACATTTTATGGAGACCCTTATTTTTTTGGGATTAATAATTGGCTTGGTTGGCGGCATTGCCGGCACGGTATATTTTTATAAAAACCGCAACGAACGCCAACTGCAAAGTCAATCGGTTTTACTTTTAGAGAAAATAAAACAAGTTTGTAAGCTTATTACTGTTGAAGGTGAATTTTCAGAAATATTCACGCACCGCGATGAAAAGAATCTTTTTTTTAAACTTTTTCAGACCGAAAAAAAAGCGCTACTTATTGTTAAAGCCAAAGTTATGATTGGCTTCGACCTCACGAAAATAAACATAGAAATAAATACGCCAAAAAGGCAGGTTCGCTTATCGCAATTCCCTGAGCCTGAAATTCTAAGCATTGATAACGATCTGGAATACTACGATGTACAGAAAGGAATAATCAACAAGTTTACCGAAACCGACCTGACGAATATGAATAAAAAATCGAAAGAGTTTATTCGTGAAAAAGTGCAAAACAGCCACCTGGTGCAAATTGCAAAAAACCAGGCCAACGATACAATTTCGCTTATCCGTCAGTTAATTGAATCGGTTGGCTGGGAACTGGTAGCAGAACATAAAGAGTTACCCAATAAAAAGGCACAAAAAAAGCTGACTGATTAAGTCAACTTTTTATAGATGTCTGAAAAACAATAGCCTGCCAAATAGTTTGCCATATCCGGCCAAAACACATCAAGCCATGCTATTTTTTTATAGCGGCTTCAATTTTTGCTTTAAACTCCTTACCAAACTTAAAGTTGCTCGGCATTATTTGTGTAGCAGTAATAATAATAAGCTGATCAGTCGGATTTATCCAAAAATTAGTAGATGCTGCACCGGCCCAGCTGTACTCCCCGGTTTCAAAATCAACTGCCCCTGCCAGGCCATAGCCCCTTTTACCATTGTCGTAAATTGCACCTTCGGGTAGTTGGTCGCTCATTATCATTTTTACTGTGGTTGGTTCCAATACTTTTACTCCGTCAAGCTCGCCACCATTTAAAAGCATAGTACAAAAACGGGCATAATCATCAATGGTAGAAACCAGTCCGCCACCTCCCGACAATAAGGTTGCCGGTTGCTTGAAGGCTTCTGCAAAACGGTCATCCGAAGGTATAAGGGAACCATCTTCAGCGGGACTATAAAGGGTACATAAACGTTCGTGTTTTTCTTCCGGCACATAAAATCCGGTGTCATCCATTTTTAACGGGCCAAATACTTTTTGCTGCAGGTATTCATCAAAAGACATTCCTGAGATTACTTCTACCAAAAAGCCGGCAACATCAATTGAAAGTCCATAAAGCCATTGGGTACCAGGTTGAAAATTAAGTGGCTGCTCTGCAAGCAAAGGCATTTTATCTTCCAATTTTCCATCCCAGGCACTATCAAATGTTGCCCGGTAAACCGAATCAACATACGAGTTGGGATCCCAACCGTAAGAAATGCCTGATGTATGCGTTAATAAATGTCTTATCGTTACTTCATTTTCCTGTTCTTCAAGCGTATAGCTATTATCACCTGGCGTATAAACTTTTGCCGATGAAAATTCGGGAATAAACTTCGACACCTTATCATCCAGTTCAAATTTACCTTCATCATACAAAGTCATTAAGGCCACAGCGGTAATTGGTTTGGTCATCGAAAAAATCCTAAAAATAGTATTGGCTTCCATCGCCTTACTGTTTTCCCGGTCGGCATAACCTTCATTCAAACGCACTATTTCCTGGCCATCTTTTAACACCAGGGCTGAAAAACCGGCCAGCTCCCCCTTATCAATGTAGTGTTGAATATGCGCTGTTGCCACTTTTAATGAGTCGGCATCAAGGCTTTGATTAAGATTCTGGTTCTTGGGGGTTGAGCTGCAGCTTGAAAAAAGCAACACAACCAGGCCAAGCAATAAAAAGTTAAATGGTAGTGTTTTCATAAATCTGTTTCTTTTGTTTAGTTTCAGAAATTGTTGTATCTCCTATTTCTTCAAAATTATAAAATTCAATGTGTAAATTGGTGAAATTCAATAAATTTATGTTTACAATTTTTTGGTTTTTCCCCTTATTGTCATAATAAACTTGCTTTAGCAGAAATTACCCTTAACTCAGGCTTAACAAGTAACAAGTAATCCTTACAATTATGTTGCAGAACATTAAAAAGGCAGTACTTTTGCGGCGTCAAAAAAAAGAGGCACTATGGGATATACAAGTAATACACTGATTATCAGAAGAGATCTTCTAAAACAAGTAGTTAAACTTTTTGCCGACGGAAGGCTGGTTGAAGAAATAGACCGAATTCCGATACAAATGGCTCCCAAGCGTCGCGAAGCACAACACCGCTGCTGCATTCATAAAGAACGGGCCGTAATAAAATACAAACTTTTCCCGCTGTTGGGCTATACAGTTGACGATGAAAAAGACGAGCTAACCCCACTGAGTGCTTATGCCGAGAATGCTCAAAACCGCACTAAAATAAAAGATGAGATATTAACTGTTGTTGACGAAGCCTGCACCAGCTGCGTAAAAGCGCAATATGTTGTAAGTAATCTGTGCCGGGGCTGTGTAGCGCGTCCGTGTATGATGAACTGCCCAAAAGATGCCGTAAGCATGGTAAACGGACAGGCGCAAATTGATTCAACAAAATGTATCAACTGTGGTATTTGCCAAAAACAATGCCAGTACCACGCCATAATTCATGTACCTATTCCGTGTGAGGCGGCCTGCCCCGTAGGAGCAATTTCGAAAGATAAATTTGGAGTAGAACGTATTGATGATGAAAAATGTATCTACTGCGGGAAATGCATGATTGCCTGCCCCTTTGGAAGTATTTTTGAGATTAGTCAGCTGATTGATGTGTTAATGTGCATCAGGAAAGAAGAACACACAACAGCCATTTTTGCCCCGGCCATTCACGGTCAGTTTGATTTAACCACCGGCCAGATTGAAAGCCTGTTAAAAGAAATCGGCTTTAATGAGGTTGTTGAGGTTGCTGATGGTGCCCGAAAAACAGTGGAGCACGAATCGGAAGAATTTTTAGAACGACTGGGAGATGGAGCACCCTTTATGACCACCAGTTGCTGTCCGAGTTATGTTGAAACCGTTGAAAAACACGTAAAAGGATTAAAACCTTATGTTTCTGATACGCCATCGCCAATGATGTATGCTGCAGAAATGGCGCGTCAAAAAAATCCGGAAACCAAAGTAGTTTTTATTGGGCCATGTATTGGTAAACGTAAGGAAGCCAAGCGTAACGACAAAGTTGATTTTGTTATGTCGTTTGAAGAGCTAAACGCACTAATTGTTGGGCTGGATATTGATTTGGGCAGCCTGGCCGACAACGAAAGTCGCCACAACCAAAAAACGGTAGATCGCGGGTTTGCCCTGTCGGGAGGAGTGGCAGCAGCAGTAAAAGCAGAACGCCCTGAGGCCAATATTAAAGAGCTTGTAATTAATGGTGTAGATAAAAAAGCTGTTGGCATGATGAAAGCTTATGCGCGCGGAAAAGCTCCGGCCAATTTTATTGAAGTGATGGTTTGCGAAGGAGGGTGCATTAATGGCCCGGCTTCGCTGGGAGAAATGGCGGGTAACCGGAAACTCTTTAACAGTAACCTGAAATAAATACAGGCTATTCAAGCCATTAATCTTCAAAAGTAATTGCGATGAACCAACATTTTCAGGAAACAATATTAAAGGCTACGGGGGCACAAAGTTTGAGCCGAACAGCATCTATACAGAGCCTGTGGAGCGGATATGGCGAAATTATTCGGTTTAGCCTTGAAGGATCAAAAATGAAGAGTGTGGTGGTAAAACATGTTAATCTTCCTGAAGGCGGCAACCATCCGCGCGGGTGGAATACCGATTTATCGCACCAGCGTAAACTAAAATCATATAAAGTTGAAACCGAATGGTATAAATCCTTTGCCAATAGCTGCGACCAGAACTGCAAAGTACCTGAATGTTATGCACTTGAAACCCTGGGTTCTGAAGTGTTGATGGTGATGGAAGATTTAGATGAATCGGGTTTTGCTAAGCGCCTTAGTGCTTCGGTTAACTGGAAGAATATAAACGCCTGTCTGAGTTGGCTTTCAAATTTTCATGCCACTTTTTTGCACATAAAGCCACAGGGACTATGGGAAACCGGAACATACTGGCACCTTAACACCCGCCCTGAAGAACTGGAAGCGATGGACGATCTTCCGTTAAAAAATGCCGCTGCAGCAATTGACAGGGCATTGACATCAAGCCCATTTCAAACGCTGGTACATGGCGATGCCAAACTGGCCAACTTTTGCTTTTCTGAAGATGGAAAAAAAGTAGCAGCAGTTGATTTTCAATATGTTGGTGGTGGTTGTGGAATGAAAGATCTGGCCTATTTTATTGGCAGTTGCATGAGTGAAAACGACTGCGAAAAATACGAAGAACAGATTCTAAACACTTATTTTGAGTTTTTAAAAGCTGCTCTGAACCGGAAACAAAATAGCACCAATTTTATCGCTCTCGAGCACAACTGGCGAAATTTATACCATACTGCCTGGGCCGATTTTCATCGGTTTTTAAAAGGCTGGCACCCTGGCCACTGGAAAATCAACTCATACAGCGAACGGGTTTCGCGTGAAGTAATAAAAAACATTGCACAATAGTTTTGGCTTGTTTGCTAACTTTGATACAAATATTATTAGTTAAACAACTATGCAGTTATCAAGCACCCAGCTTTCCACACTTTGCCAATATGCCATTACTGCTGCAAAAAAAGCCGGAGGTATAATTCATGAATATGCCGGTAAAAAAGTGAAAGTAGGTAAAAAAATTGCCGCCGACAGCCTGGCATCGCAAGTAGTAACAGCGGTAGATATTAAGGCACAAAACTGTATTCTGGAAACCTTAGCTCCTACAATTCGAGAATACCAGCTGGCTTTGCTAAGCGAAGAAAGCCCGGATAACAACAGCAGGTTTTTAAAGGACTACTTCTGGTGTATCGACCCCATGGATGGCACGCTCGCTTTTACTGAACAAACACCGGGTTATGCGGTTTCCATTGCTTTGGTGGCTAAATCTGGCGAACCACAACTGGGAGTAGTTTTCGACCCGCTTACCCAAAACCTTTATCATGCGGTAAAAGACCAGGGCGCTTTTCTAAACCTGCATCCCTGGCAACCCGACCTGCAGCTTACCAATAAAAATACTTTTACCCTCCATATCGATCGTACATTTTTGCAGGACAAACATTTCAATTTATTTGTTGATGAACTTAAAACAGTTTTAAAGAAGTACAACATCAGCAAGTTAAATATACAAAAACATGCAGGAGCCGTGCTAAATGCTATTTGGGTATTGGAGCAAGCTCCGGGATGCTACTTTAAACTGCCAAAAGCCACGCCGGGCGGAGGAAGCCTTTGGGACTTTGCAGCAACAGCCTGCATTTTTAACGAAGTTGGAGCTGTAGCAAAAAGTTTTGATGACAGCCTGCTCGACCTTAACCGAAAAGATTCAAGTTTTATGAATCACCGGGGGGTTTTGTATTCAAGTAATCAAGAAATTGCTACCCTTATCAGGCAGTTCAAATCATTGGCCCGACGAAATAAGTCATTTTAGTCTTTTATCCTCCATTTTCTTGCCTCGAGTTAGTTTATTGAGTAACTTGTAGCTACCATTAAATCATTATGGATGTTGAATTGTACATACAAAAAATAATTCTCACCTATAAATCGTCTATTCGCTTTAGGGTTGGCTTTGCAGTTTTAATTGTATCAATAGGATTGTTAATCATCTTGTTAAATGCTTTTAACCTGCTCGATTTCCCCGGCGAAATAAAAAGTATTATAAGTATTTCCGGAACACTGGTTTCATCGGTTTGTGCCTTTCCGATAAAAGAAATTGTTGACCGCCGCAACCAGATACGATTGATTAACGAATTATCTATTCAGCACAAAAACTCAAGTGGAGAGGACAAAAAGAGGCTGGAAGAACTGATTTGGAAATTTATAGAAAAAAACGTAGTTGGATAAACATGGCAAGTAATAATAACAATCTGATTAATAAAATTGAGGTGGAAGAAAAGCGTGCCCGGAAGAGGATGCTCACCTACGCTTCGGTTCCACTTTTGCTCACCATCATTCTGGTAATAATATCATACATGGTTATAAACAATGCCGGCGAAGAAGTTAAAGAACTAAAACATGAAAAATCGGAACTGGAAGCAAACATCAAGCAATTAAACACCAGTATTGGTTTAAAGTCGGACAGCATTGCCGAAATGAAGAAAGTAATGGAGTTGGCTTTAAATTACAGCGACAAACGTTACGAATTTAATTATTCGGTAGACAAGGAATTATACTCACGTTATCCGCGTCAAACAGAAATGCTTTCTGAAATTCGGGCCATGATTCGGGCTGGCGAAGTAAAGTGGAAACTTGGAGGGAGTTCTCCTGAAGATGGTTTCGATTCGCCAAGTTTTGCAAGCTTTATGATAAACCGCCATTCGGCAATTACAGTTGAGGCCGCCAACCGTTACCAGTTGCGCGATGCACTGCCCAAAACAGAAACTCCACGTGTGGGCGATATTGTTTTTTACGAACACGGCTATGCCATGTTTTATTTCGAATATAGAAATAAGCCTTTTGTTATTGGGATGACTCCGCTCGGACTGGCATCGTTAACCTACGATTTTGGCCCTAAACGACTTGGTTTCGGTCGGGTTAGCTATTAAACAAATCAGTATACAGCTCCACACTTTAATGATGCAGAATAGTTGCCCGCATTTTCAGCAAAGAAAACAACATTAAAAAGGGCATTCTTCTCAGAACGCCCCGGCCATGCATAATCAATCAACTCAATTAAAAATATCGTGGAGAAGTTACCTCTTGCTTTTTAAACCGGAGTTCGTACGATACCATCACTTCGTGTGTACCGTTACTGTAATTTTGAATATTATTTGTAGAAAAATCGATGGCATATCCCAGGCGCAGTTTATCTTTAAAATGAAACTGGGCGATAACTCCAAACGATTCACCTGAGCGCCAGCTTCCCCCCAGCCAGAATTTTTCTTTAAACAAGAAGTTCCCCGTAAGATCCAGCTGCAAGGGAGCACCGGTTTCCGATGAAAATGAAGCCTTGGTAAGCGCTGTTGGCTTAAACTTTAAGTTTTCACCGAGATCAAAAACAGCTCCGGCTATTAAAAAATAATGGCGCATTTGAGCCTGAACCGAAAAATTCTGATAATCGTTCTCAAACGAACTGTTAACAATTCGGGGAATTGAAAATCCTACATAAGCCCTTTTACTGTATAAAAAAGCACCAACGCCAAAATTTGGTTTTAATTTTGAACTAATCTCTCCAACAAACGACGGATCATTAGCATCAATAATATTATGCGATTGCAAATTGTGCGAGTAATTTGTAAATCCCCCCTTAATCCCCAAACGTAAATTGGTCTTTTCTGAAAGTGGCACGAGGTAAGAATAATCGCCAAAAATATAAAGTCGCTTTACGTACCCTATTTTATCGTTTATCAGGTTTAATCCCAGTGCTACCTTTTCGTTTTTTAGTGGTGCCTGCACCGACATGGTATATGTTTCCGGTGCTCCGTCCCAGCCCGTCCACTGATGTCGGCCTAAAACCATAAAGCCAACCGACTCCCAGGTTCCGGCATAGGCCGGATTTATGGTTTGCGTATTAAACATGTACTGGGTGTACATGGGATCTTGTTGCGCCTTAACAACGCTGCTCACCAGCACTAAAATTAATCCTATACCTATTATAATATGTGTTTTCATTTTTTAAGCGTCCTTGTGTTGTATTTATCTTCTGTAAAAGCGTACTTACCTGTTACCAACACATATGCCAAAACGCTTACAACGCTCATTTAATGCACTTTAGCAAACCCCGTAAACACGCACAGCTTTCCACAAATGGGACACAAAAAACAATTTGCCCCGTTTTGGCCATCATTCCAAGCCTGAATCACTATGGATTAAAATAAATATCGTGGAACAAATTTTACTGATTTTGCTTTTATTTGATAAGTATTTGATGAAGCCCTGTGTACTTGACATTTTACTTTCTTATTTTTATAGAACGTATTTTACAATAAAAATAAACGTACTTTAATGACAACGAAAAGCAATAAATTCGGAACAGCACCGGTGTTTTTAACCGCCATCTCAACAATTCTGGGAGCCATTTTATTTTTACGTTTTGGCTATGCCGTCGGCACCCTGGGTTTTTGGGGAGTTATCCTTATTATTTTGCTGGGGCACCTGGTAACCATTCCAACAGCTTTGGCTATTTCAGAAATTGCTACCAATAAACGAGTTGAAGGAGGAGGCGAGTATTTTATCATCTCCCGCTCGTTTGGGTTAAACATTGGCGCCACCATTGGAATTGCGCTTTTCTTTTCGCAGGCTATAAGCGTTGCCTTTTATGTAATTGCCTTTACCGAGTCGTTTGAATTTTTCTTTAATTACCTGCTGGCCAAGTACGATTTTGTTTTGCCCCGACAGGTAATAAGCCTTCCGGTAATGGCGGCTTTATCGCTCCTCATCATAAAAAAAGGGGCCAACCTGGGGGTAAAAGCCTTGTATTTTGTGGTAGCTATTCTTTTTATTTCGCTGATTCTTTTCTTTTTAGGCTCTACTGAATATGCAGAAACTGCCAGTTCGCCACTTGCCAAAGAACAGTTCCGGAATTTCAAAAGTTTCTTTGTGGTTTTTGCCATTATTTTTCCGGCCTTTACAGGCATGACAGCCGGAGTGGGACTTTCCGGTGATCTAAAAAATCCTTCCAAATCAATCCCTTTGGGTACTGTTCTGGCTACCGTTTCCGGAATGATTATTTATGTTTTTATTGTGTACAAGCTAACCGCTTCCGCATCAATCGATGACCTTTTACAACACCAGCTTATTATGGGGAAAATTGCCGTATCCGGTTCAGTAATTGTACCGCTTGGCCTGGCAGCTTCCACGCTTTCGTCGGCATTAGGGTCGGTAATGGTGGCTCCGCGCACCCTTCAGGCGCTGGCATTAGACCGGGCTTTTCCTTCAAAACGGATAAACCGATGGATTTCGGCAGCCAACCCGAGCGACAACGAACCTAAAAATGCATCAATTATAACTGTTGCCATTGCTTTCATTTTTGTCGCCCTCGGCGATGTAAATGCAGTGGCATCAATCATTTCCATGTTTTTTATGGTTACCTACGGTGCTTTATGTCTTATTTCTTTCCTCAATCATTTTGGTGCTTCGCCATCCTACCGGCCTACTTTCCGTTCGCGCTGGTATCTTTCGCTGGTTGGCTTTCTTATTTCTATTTGGGTAATGTTTAAGATTAGTACTCCGTATGCTTTGCTCGCTGCCGGAACCATGACACTTATTTACCTGTATATCAACAATTATCATAAACAACGAAAAGATTTTGCCTCGTTATTTGCCAATTCCTTATTTCAACTGAACCGCAAATTACAGGTTTCCCTGCAAAAGCGTAAAAACCTTGTGCTTCATAAAGAGTGGCGCCCCAGTGCCATTTGTATCTCTAACAAAACAACACAGCACAACCGCGCGTTTCAATTGCTTAACTGGATTTCGTACAAATACGGATTTGGCACCTACCTGTATATGATTGAAGACTATTACTCGGCAAAAAACGCCGAACAGGCCAAACTCATGCTAAACCGCTTAATTGAGGAATCGGATTCGGAAGAAAACTATGTTTACATCGATACTATTATTTCTCCTTCGTACACCTCGGCCATTGCCCAGGCCATACAAATTCCGGGCATTGCAGGCATGGAAAACAATATGGTTATTTTTGAATACAACAAAGAAAAACCCGACAACCTGAGCAAAATAGTTGAAAACTTTGCGCTGGTAAACAGTGGCGATTTCGATATCTGCGTAATGGCATCGTCGATGAAAGAAATGAAAATAAAAAATGGTATCCATATCTGGATCAGTTCATTTGATACCGAAAATGCCAACCTGATGATTTTACTGAGTTTTATTTTGCTCGGCCATCCGGATTTAAAGAAAACCAGGATTGAAATTTTTGTTGCCTGCCACGAAAATGAAGTGGAAGAATCAAAACAGGTAATGAAGAAACTGGTGCTTTCAGGCCGTCTTCCCATATCCGAAAAAAACATTAAAATAATTCAACGTACGGATGAGGTCTCAACGAAATCAATTATCGCTCAAAAATCGGGCAATGCCGGATTAGTTTTGGTGGGCTTAAGAGAAGAAATGATTAAACATGAAAAAGAAAACATTTTTGCCGGTTACGACGAATTGGGGACCATACTTTTTGTGCACTCGAAAGACCAGAAAGCGATTGAGTAAAATAACATCAGGTGCTAAAAAAATATTTTGTACCTTCCCGTAGCAACTTGAGAGGCCAGCAATATGAGGGAAATTAACGACTTTATTACCGACCAAACCGGATTAAGTGCCGACACGCAGCATAAGATTGTGCTTTCGTTCCTCATCATCATATTTCTTTCGGTTATCCGTTTACTAATTTTACGAGTGGTATGGCGTCAAACCGACAATGTTAAAATCCGCTACCAATGGAAACGAACACTGTCGTTTGTAGTACCTTTTTCCAGCGTTGTATTAATTGGTGCGGTATGGATACAGGCATTTGAACAGTTCGGAACTTTCCTGGGCCTTTTTACGGCAGGTATTGCCATTGCACTGAAAGAACCTTTGACAAATCTGGCTGGCTGGTTTTTTATTCTGTTTCGTAAACCTTTCGCGGTTGGCGACCGGGTGCAGGTGGGGCCTCACACCGGAGATGTAATTGATATTCGCCTGTTCCAGTTTACTATTCTCGAAATTGGCAACTGGGTGGAAGCCGACCAAAGTACCGGAAGAATTATTCATATGCCAAACGGAAAAGTTTTTCTTGAACCACAAGCGAACTACAGCTCGGGGTTCGAGTATATCTGGAACGAAATTAAGGTGAATATTACTTTCGAGAGCAACTGGGAAAAAGCACAATCTTTATTGGAAACCATCATTTCTGAGTTTTCTGAAGACATTCATATAAAAGCCCAGAAAGAAATTCAGGAGGCCAGCAAAAATTACATGATTTATTATAAACACCTCACCCCTATTGTTTATACCAAGGTGATGGATTTTGGTGTAAACTTAACCATACGCTACCTTTGCAATCCACGTCAGCGAAGAGGCTCTGAAAATGTAATCTGGAAAAAGGTACTAACGGCTTTTAATCAACAAAACGATATTCAATTCGCCTATCCAACAACCCGCTTTTACCGCGCCAATGAAGCTTCCGAATCAGTTTAAATACCTCAGCCAGAAAAGTTGTTTATGAATTATACCCCATCCTTAATTAGTTGTTTGCAAAACTTTTCTTTAAGTAAGTTGTTTTTCTACGCATAAAAACCATTTAAGATTTTTAAACATTAAAATCCCATTATTTACAAAATAAGGAAGACAAAAAAGAGTTATTCATATCTATTACTCTAGATATGTAGATTTAAAAACAAAAATATGGGCAAACAATCGATGCTTCTAAAAGCTTTACTAAGCTTTATGCTAATCTTTATTATTGTGGGCATAAGCTTTGGCCAAAACTGGCAAACTAATTTTCAAGCGGCACAAAACAAGGCCAAAACCGACCATAAACCAATTGTACTGGTTTTCTCGGGGTCAGACTGGTGCGCACCTTGCATGAAACTGGAGCAGGAAATCTGGAATTCGGATACGTTTAAAAGCTATTCTGATGCTCATTTGGTTTTATATAAAGCCGATTTTCCGCGAAAGAAAAAGAACCAGCCCGACAACGAACAGCTGAAAAAAAATAAAGAACTGGCCGAAAAGTATAACTCCAAAGGATTTTTCCCGCTTGTGGTTGTTTTAGATGAAACCGGAAAAGTTCTTGGAGAAACCGGCTATAAAAAGATGACCGCCGATGCTTACATCAAACATCTTGAATCGTTTATAAAATGAAAGGGCTAAGCGTACTTTTACTTCTTGCTTTTTCGGTTTTTGGCCTTAGCGGCCAGCAAGCCCACAAGCGTACGCTAAAATTAATGGGCAGCCGTTTCGAGATAACTGTTGTTGCAACTAGCGAAGATGAAGCCAACCAATACATTGACGAAGCGATTGCTGAAATCAAACGTATCGAAAAACTAATTTCTTCATGGGATGCCGGTTCTGAAACTTCAGCCATTAACAAACAGGCAGGAATAAAACCGGTTAAAGTTTCTGCCGAGCTTTTTTCGTTAATCGAACGAAGCCTGCGCATTTCAGCACTTACTGATGGGGCATTTGATATTAGTTATGCCTCGATGGACCGTATTTGGAAATTTGATGGCACCATGACCGTTATGCCATCAGAAGCGGTAATTGCAGCTTCGGTAGCGAAAGTTGGTTATGCCAATATAAAACTCAACAAACAGGAATCAACCGTATTTTTAACCCAAAAGGGAATGAAATTAGGCTTTGGTGCCATTGGCAAAGGTTACGCTGCCGATAAAGCCAAAGAATTGTTAATAAACAGGGGGGTAATTGCCGGAATTATCAATGCATCAGGCGATATGAACACCTGGGGTACTCAACCCGATGGCAGTCACTGGAAAGTAGCCATTACCAACCCGCTGAACAAAAACAAGGCCTTTGCGCTTTTACCCATAAAGAATGGTGCCGTGGTAACATCGGGCGATTACGAGAAATTTGTATTTCTTAACAATACCAGGTATGCACACATTATCGATCCAAGAAGCGGTTATCCGGCAAAGGGAATAATTAGCGTTACTGTTTTTGCACCAAGCGCCGAACTGGCCGATGCTCTGGCTACCTCTGTTTTTGTTATGGGCATTAATGTGGGGCTCGACCGAATAAATCAATTACCAAAAACAGAATGCATTATTGTTGATGACCAAGGGAACATTCATCAATCAAAAAACATTGAAATAGAAACAGAAAAATAACAATGAAGAAAAAAATCATGCTACTTGCAGGGCTGGCTTTTATCATACTCAGCTCGTGCACAATACTTAAGGAGTACGAAAAAGTTAATATCAACGATCCGGATATGGCACTGGCCGACCGTAAAATCGATAAGTTTCAAACCACTTTTCAATCATACAGAGAGGCCGCTTCGGGTGCCAATGGAGGAAAAACCGGAGGTGGTTGTGGCTGTAATTAAGCAATTATTTTACTATGAAAATTATACTCATATTACTACTTACCGCCGCGGTATTTGTACTACATGCACAGGAAAATGAAAGCGGTGAATACAAAAAACGGGTACTTGAAAATACCGAAATAGATATTCTGTTTAATTATTATGAACAAGACGGAGAGAATGCCGCGGTTACAGGGGGGATAGGCACCGAAGAGCTTACTGATATTTCGCCAACCCTTATTGTTGCCATTCCGTTAAACGACGATGACGTACTGACCATAAACGCTAATATTTCAGCATACACCTCTGCCTCATCAAGCAATATTAATCCCTTTGATGGTGCCCAACCAGCCGACCCTTTTGTTGCCAGCAGCGGCGCCTCAAAATCAGACACCTGGGTTAATCTTATCGGCAGTTACAGCCACAGTTCCGACGACCGCAACCGCATCTGGACAAGCAACGTTTCGGTGGCAGCTGAATACGATTATTTCTCGCTGGGATTGGGTGGAAGCCATACCTGGTTATTTAACGAAAAGAATACGGAATTATCGCTGAATGCCAATATATATTTCGATTCGTGGAGCCTGATTTATCCGGTTGAACTGCGCCCGCAAGGCAACGACGAACCAGATGAAGACGATTACTTGCTGGATGACGAAGATGACTTTTACGGAAATGCATTTGGAACTTTGGTTCCCGGCTATGATCCTTCGTTTACAGAACATCCCGACAAAGGAAGAAATTCCTATTCGATCGGTCTTGGTTTTTCACAGATTCTTTCGAGCAAGCTGATTGGCTACCTGTCTGCCGACTTTATTTTACAGGACGGGTTGCTTTCAACACCCTACCACCGGGTATATTTTAGCGATAAAGAGGATTACTTTTTTCAGAATTTCCATTTGGCCGATGATGTGGAACGCTTGCCCGATTCGCGTTTTAAAATAGCGCTGGGCGGACGCCTGAATTACTTTATTAACCATAGAGTAAGCCTGCGAACCTATTACCGCTTTTATACTGATGACTGGGGAATTGCTTCGCATACAGCCAGTATTGAAGTACCGGTAAAAATTACCGATAAATTTACCCTTTACCCCTCGTACCGATATTACATGCAAACAGCTGCCGACTATTTTGCTCCTTACAACCAG
Source organism: uncultured Draconibacterium sp. (assembly GCF_913063105.1). Lineage (GTDB taxonomy): Bacteria > Bacteroidota > Bacteroidia > Bacteroidales > Prolixibacteraceae > Draconibacterium. Next base: position 66,090 of record NZ_CAJXYQ010000013.1, read on the forward strand.
CATTTATCATCCAGCGAGTTTTACTCCTCCGATTATGACCTGTCCGAATTTTCGGCCAACAATTTTGGCTTTGGCATAAGCTACACCGATGTTTTTACCAAAACGAAGCTTGGAAAATTTGGATTAAAAAGCATTGATTTTAAATACAATAAGTACGATCGCGACACAAAGTTTAGTGCATCAATGTTTTCGTTTGGAGTAAAGTTTATTATTGATTCAGCAATTTAAACAGTTGAATAACAACTTTTAACAGTAAACGAGTTTTTCAGGCCTGTTGTAATCTGTCGGGCCAGATATTGGGCAATTCACCACTAAATCCCATTTCCGGCAAGTTGTTAATCTGTGCCATTTCCTCCTCAGAGAGTTCGAAATCGAAAAAGTCAATATTTTCGTCGATTCTATTTTTTGTGTTTGATTTAGGAAGAACAACTACCTGGTGTTGAACAATCCAGCGTAGACAAACTTTAGCTATGGATTGCTTATATTTTTTTGCAATTTGCTGTAACAGTTCATTATCAAACACCCGCCCACGTGCCAAAGGCGACCAGGCTTCAATCACAATTTTATAGGCCTGGCAAAACTTTACCAGTTCGGGTTGCCAGTACCCGGGATGAAACTCAATTTGATTAACAGCAGGAATTACCCGGGCTGTTTTAAACAAAGCTTCAAGATGCTCTTGCCAGAAATTGCTCACGCCTATCGATTTTATCTTACCTTCGGCCTGTAATTCTTCAAGCGCGCGCCAGGTGTCGGCATTGGTTTGTTTCCAGTTATTGTAGTTTTTAGCATTAGCGGGCCAATGCACCAGGTAAAGGTCAATATAATCAACATTTAGCCTTTCTAAGGACTTATGAAACTCCTTTTTGGCTGATTTATACCCCAAACAATCGCGCCAAAGTTTAGATGTCAGGACAATTTCTTCGCGCGGAATTCCACTGGCTTTTATGCCTTTCCCAACCGCCTCTTCATTTTTATATACAGCAGCCGTATCAATTAAGCGGTAGCCTTTTCTCAGAGCATATTCAACCGCATTTGCACCTTCCTGTTCTGTTGATTTGTACGTTCCCAAACCAACTACGGGTAGGTAGTTACCATCGTTTAAAAGTAGTTTCATGGTTTTATTGTTGTTCATTTAGTTTTTATCGCCTTTGTTTTGAGGGAATTTTTCAGCAGTTATTTCTGAGAACTCCGCGAAATAATCATACGCAATTTTTTAGATGAGCAAATAAAATGAGCCGTAGAACATTGTTATTTTTCGCTTATTACCCCAATAGCCAAAGTTCACATATAGCTTATTTTTTGTTGCTTAAAATTAGCATAATATCGACAGAAGAAAAAAGGAACTCCCTTAAAGTTCATCAAAAAGCGTAATCTGTATTTCAGGAAACTGCTGTTCAAGTTCTTTTCGTAATCCCACAATATGAGCTGCTCCAACAAACAGAATGCTTTTACTAAAATTGTTTTGAATGATTTGAGTGCCCAGGTTATTGGCATATCGTTGATTGCGCTGATCAAAATAATTTACTGCAGCAGCACAATCACATATCGTTTGATTGGTGTAACGTAAAGCACTCAAACTATCAAGCAATTGAAGATGTTTGGGTTTGTTATTTACAATTCCGTACCGGCCAGCAATCGAGGGAAAAATTTCACGTAAAACCAGTTTTCGTATTATACGTTTTTCGCGTCTGGCATAGGCAGTTCCTTGTATGGAATCGTCGCAGGCGTTCCAATGTCGATGAAATTCGCCATTTGTTTGCTGATCGTCGGCTGCATAAACTTTTTTATGCTGAAGTTCAAGTGCCAGTTTTCGGGTTAATTCGTAATTTTCGTTTCGCTTTGATTTTTTATGTCCATCCGGGTAATAGCTATCAAGGTATTGGTAATAATAATAATTAGCTTCATCGCGCAAATACGCAAAAGATAAGAGCAAGCTGTCGTAGTCTGGCTTTTTTAACTGATGAAAGGGCAAAGCCAACAACGAATCAAAATGTTCAGGCTTAAAATTATAAGTGCTTTTAATTTTATTGCTGTATTTAAAAAATGCTTGAGATGATTTACTGTAGCCATTTTTCAAATAATCCCAGCTTAACGAATCATCGGGCATCGAATACTCCACAAAAATGGCCTCTGGCCGATACGCTAAAGATTTTTTATACAAAGGGTGATAGCTGTTTTTCACAATTCCCGAAACCTGATGCATGGTTCCCACCAAAACCAATTCGTGCTTTTTGGGTTGAGAAATAATGGATGAAAAAGTGAAGAAAAAGATTAGAAACAGTCCTGAATACTTCATTAATATTGTTTATTAGATTAACGTTTCAGATTTTAATACTAGCAAAAACGTTTAACAATAAAAATTGTTGAAGGACTTTCTTGATTTGCAAAATTTATTTAAAACAATGCCGAGAAACTACTCTTTACGCTCCTTGTTGTTAAGCGTATACACCTCATCAACATACCTTAATGCACACATCAAATACACACCTCGCTCGAACTGACGCAGGACATGGCTTTCAAACTCCATGATATCATCAATATAATAGGCATTAAAAACAGCTTTCATTTCTTCGTGTACAGCCAGTTTAAATAATAAATCATTCTTTTCGCGCTTAAAATCTTCGCGTAGGTGTTCTTCTAACTCCTTATGATAATCTGCCGGAAATTGAGGCAATAATTTACTTCGTCGTTTCGCTTGCCTATTTTCAAGATCGCTTATTGTGTCAACCGGATTTAAATCGGGCATAGGTCCGCCGTTAACATTGTATGAACAACAGAAATTATATTCTTCCCAGATTTCGCGAATATACTTTTTTGCAATAGAAGTAAGCATGGGGGTAAATTTTAATTTGTTTGCTGCCATTTTTGGCAGAAAGGAAAAGACTACCTGGTTTAATGCACTCGGAAACTGTGCGCTAAAGCCTTTGTAGAGTTCTTTGTAATGAGCTTCCAGCGCTTCTTGTTGTCGAATCAGGTTTTCAAAATCTTCGAGTCCCATGCCATTTTTTCTAAAAGGTAGGGCAGAAAAAAGAAAAATCAAAACTTTCGTTCCAGAACAAATACACCACAAACATCTTCACTATCGAAAGTTGAACCAACAATTTGGTTTTCAGAAATACGGTGTACCTCGAAAGTATTGGGCAGGTAGCTGATTTCGCGGCCATTTTGAATGGCTTTTACCTCCATGCTTTCCAACAGCAGTTTTCCCTCATCAAAAGTTCCTTTAACCTTTTCGGTAACCGTAATCTTGTAATTATTTTCAACCTCTTCGGTAAAAACAAACAGCCCGCTTACTTCCTCTCCATTTTGAATAAGTTCTACTTCACCTTCCGATTTTCCATAAGCAAAGTCTTCTTTATATTTCCAGTGCCCGCTAATATCCATAGTGATAATTTTGGGGCAAACTTAACGAAAAAACCTTTTTACAGGCCCGCCGGTTTTCTAACTATTGATGAAATTTATACCCTACTGAAAACATAAATGTGCGGTTGCGGGCAACCATGTCATAATCAGATTGTGGAGAGATGTTATTTAGTCCGAAGTGGCTGGAAAATTCAAAAATTAGTGAATTAATTTCTACTCCGCCACCAACAGCCATACCAAAACCAAGTCGCTTAAGGTCGTCTTCGTCACCCGAACCCCATTCAATGTCCCACTCTTCATCGTAAGTCTCTGATCCTCCTTTTTCTTCAACTTTTGTTTTACCACTCAAACCAATTCCAACATAGGGTCCTAACATTCCGTAAATCCGTGCATTACCAACATCGGCATACAACTTGCCCATTAACGGAATATCAAGATAATAGAGATTAACTTTAGCATTCGAGCTATACGAAATGCCCTCGTAGGTTTCTGTTTCATCCATTTTTATTCCTTTCGTAGTTAGTAACAAGGCGGTTTCAAAACCGGCACCTTCACTTATTTCCCATTCAAGAGTTGGCCCGAAATGGAAACCGGATTTCATTCCAAATTCATCACTTACCGATTCACCGTCTTCTTTTAACAACAAATCAGATAAAGTATATCCGCCTTTAAGTCCAAAGGTTTGAGCCAGCAAACCCGCCGAAATATGGAGAAAAATAACCACAAGTAGTACGCTGATTAGTGATTTCATAATTTTTGATTTTTGGTTTATAGTATGCTATACGACAAGAAACCTATTTAGTTGTTTCTTTGCTTAAACAAGCTTTTCCGTAGCCCCAAAACCCATGCTCAACGCTTTTCAGGTTCTGTTTTATCATTATTAGTAAGGTGAATAGCTTATTAAAATCACAACATTTTGGGATTTCACACCTGAAGAGGGCTGGTTATTTTTGCCACAAGAAATTGAAACATTTTTAATCCAAAAATCATGAAAACAAGTTTACTCATTTTAATGTTGTTAAGTGTTGCTTTTACCACTTTTGCACAAGATTCCGAATTAACGGATAATCAATACAATAATTCTGCCGACAACTTATTGGGGAAAGACTCAAAACTACTTGTTGGTGGCTATGGCGAAGTTCATTTTAATCAATCACTGTCCGGAGAGAGTTATAATAACGGAAAGTTAGACGTACACCGCATAGTAATGCTGCTGGGTTACAATTTCAACGAAAAGACTCAATTTATTACTGAAATTGAGTATGAACATGTAAAAGAAGTATATGTGGAGCAGGCTTTCCTGCAATACAAACTGAATAATGCCATTAGTTTTAGGGGTGGTTTAATGTTGGTTCCAATGGGAATTATTAACGAATATCATGAACCCACAACCTTTAACGGTGTTGAAAGGCCGCTGATTGACAACACCATTGCGCCCACAACATGGCGCGAGATTGGTTTTGGAATAACGGGTACAATTCTTCCGGTATCGCTGAAATACCAGGCTTACCTGATGAATGGTTTTAACGGCTACGATGGTTCGGGTAAATTAAATGGCGCAAAAGGGCTGCGCAGTGGCCGCCAAAAAGGGGCAGAGTCATACATCAGTTCGCCCAATTTTGCAGGAAAAGTTGAATACTATGGCATACGTGGGCTAAACCTTGGGTTCTCGGCCTATCTCGGAAAAACACAGAGTACATTATACGATGGAATTGGTAAAGATGATGACGCAGCAATAGCTGTTGCCGATTCTTCGGTTGTGGGCATTGCCATGCTTGGCCTCGATGCCCGATATGCCATAAAAGGACTTCAGCTGCGGGGGCAACTCTATTATGCCAACTTATCAAACACTAACGAATACAACCAATTTACTGCCGGCACCAGCGGCACTTTGAATGATTTGGGTAGCGCAATGCTTGGCTATTATGCTGAAGCGGCCTATAATGTTTTCCGTTCGGTTGAAACCGAGCTGCAACTTATTCCCTTTATTCGTTACGAAGTACTGAACACCCACAGTTCGGTAGAAAATAATATTGTAAAAAACCTGGCCTACGATAAAACAGCAATAACAACCGGACTTACACTGGCATTAACCAAAGGTGCAGTGGTAAAAACCGATATTCAATTTGTAAAAAATGCTGCCACCGACAAATATGCCAAAACCTTTAATGCGGGTGTTGGAGTAATGTTTTAAACCGTTTATAATGAGTAGTAAATCAGTAATTGTATTTATAATTTTTGTAGTAAATGCCTTTTTGGGCATGGCTCAAACGGAAATTAATTATTCGCCCAAAGCACTTGAAAAAGTGTTACAAAAACAAGGCTTAACAGATTTTAAGGCGATAAAAGAACTTACTGTGCCAAATAATCAGGTATTAACAACTGGTATTAACGGTAAATACTTTCTGATTACTGAAAACAATAAAATCGCTTACATTTATATAGGACGGGTAAATAGCTGCCGGGGCGGAGGCTGCAAAGCACAGCCGGTATTTATGGAGAATCGTGAGTCGGAATATTTTGATTATTTTATTCTGTTCAATAAAGATAAAACGGTTCTCGAAATAAAAGTCTTTAATTACCAGGCCACGCATGGGCACGAAATTACAGCAAAAGGCTGGCTAAAGCAGTTTGTTGGCTACAACGGAACAAAACAGCTAAAAGTGGATAAAAACATTGATGCCATCTCCGGAGCAACAATTTCGGTTTATGCCATTACTGCTGATGTTGAAAATAAAACAGCCTTACTTAAGGAAGTAATGCAATAATCAGTGAAATTCAGATATTAACGTTTAAAGCTCCGGCAGGGATAGCCATCACCCTCCGGAGCTTTTCTGGTTTTAAAATTCTGATAAAAAAACAAGGATATTTACCAAAGACGAATCAGCAAAAAAAACACGATAAAGAACACAAGTTTGATTAAATTTAGGTGTCAAAAACAATAAACGCCTTTATTTATGAAATTTATAAAACTCACCATTGCGGCAATTATCGTGCTTTTGGTATTACCATCTGGCTACCTTATTTATCAGAGAAACTTGTCAAGCAGCACCAACCATTGGTTTTCAGCATCGGGTAATTGCGAATTGTGCCACGGAACAAGCGATGTTGCCTCGCGCGATGCACAAGGAAACGATGTTTCGCCCATTACCCACTGGCGAAGCACCATGCTGGCCAACTCGTCGAACGACCCGTTTTGGAGAGCAAAAGTAAAACACGAGGGGCTTGTTAATCCGGAGCATAAAGAGGCGCTGGAAAATGTTTGTACCCGATGCCATGCACCAATGGGCATGATAAATGCCTTGTTAAATAATGCTGCAGCTTATACTTTTGCCGATTTACAAAACGACGAAATGGGACAAGATGGCATCTCCTGTACGCTGTGTCATCAGATAAACGGTTTTCAGGCGGGTGAATTTTCAGGGGTGTTTAACCTTAATGAGGCAAAAGAAATCTACGGCCCATTTACAAGTCCAATTACGCAACAAATGTTTTCAAATACTGGCTATACTCCTGTTCATAACACCATAATTAACGAGTCACGATTGTGTGGTTCGTGCCATACACTAATAACCAATTCGGTTGACGATGACGGAAATTTTACCGGCCATACATTTGTTGAGCAAGCTCTTTACCACGAGTGGGAAAACTCGGTTTACAAGCAGCAAAACAAATCGTGCCAGCTGTGCCACATTCCTCGTATTGATGAAGGGGTACAAATTAGCAGCCGTCCCAATTTTGCAGCTAAACGCGAGCCCTTTGGAGTACATAGCCTGACCGGAGGAAACAGCTTTATGCTTGGTTTATTAAAACAAAATCACGAAGAGATGAACCTTGCGGCCGGAGAAGAAAACCTTACTGCTTCAATAAAACGAACTGAGGAGCTGCTGACACAAAATACCATAACAATTAGCCTCCAGGAAGAAAAGCGCACCTCCGACTCTGTTTACTTTGCTGTTCATTTAAGAAATAAGGCAGGCCATAAGTTTCCTACCGGATTTCCAAGCCGAAGAGCTTATCTCGAATTTATCGTAAGCAACAACCAGGATACCCTTTTTCATTCAGGTGCTGAAAACGCAACTGGATTAAACCACATTACCGACGGTAAGTACGAAAAGCATTACAATACCATTTCAAAACAAGACCAGGTTCAGATTTATGAATTTGTGATGGGTGACACCGAAGGAGAAGTTACCACTATTCTTGAACGCGCCTATGAACCATTAAAAGATAACCGAATTCCGCCCGAAGGGTTTAGTGTTACACATAGCAATTATGATACCGTTAGAATAGTTGGAAATGCTGTTTTTGACCCGGATTACAGCAATGGATTAGGTTCTGAACAACTTATTTATGCTTTACCGCTTTCGCTATTAAATGGCCTAACAAAAATAGGGGTAAAGATGCATTACGAAACAGTACCCGAAAGTTGGGTGCAGGATTTATTCAGCCACTCCGAAAATGATGAAAACATTGGACAGTTTAAAATGATGTATGAACAACTTGAGCATAAATCGATAGTAATTGCACGCGATTCTCTCGAGATGTTGTTTACAGGCCTGAACCAGGACAAATCCACCCCTGTTATCATTTACCCTAACCCAAGTGCCGGTACTATTCAACTAAAAGGCATTAACAAAACCTATAGGTACACCGTATATTCGCAGAATGGAAAATACCTAAAAGGAGGAACCATCAATGCTGATGTTGAGCTCAACTTAGATTTACCGGGTGGATATTACTTCCTCCATTTGGAGTCAGGTAATCAACAACACGTAAATCAGCTAATTATAAAATCGTAGAACATTTTATCGAAAAGAATACAACAAAAAGCCGGCACTGAAAATTCAATGCCGGCTTTTTGCTCGCTGCCGAAAATGCTATTTTTTTAGCGAATGCAGGCCACACTCTTTGCCTGAGCCCTGCTCCCACCACCAGCGTCCTGCGCGAAAATCTTCGCCCGGTTGAATGGCGCGTGTGCAAGGCTGGCAGCCAATACTAACAAAACCTTTATCGTGTAACACATTGTACGGCACATTGTATTTTTTTACCCAGTCGATAGTTTCTTCCAGGCTCCATTCCATCAGCGGATTGAATTTCACGATCTTGTTACCTTCATCAAATTCAAAAAATTTCATTTCGCTGCGGTTTTCCGACTGCGAAGCACGTAATCCGGTAATCCAGATTTCGTTTCCTTTTAAAGCACGTTTTAATGGAATTACCTTGCGGATGTAACAACACTCTTTTCGGTTTTCAAGCGATTCGTAAAAACTAAACGGCCCCTTTTCATCCAACAGGTTTTCTACTTCGTTGGTTGGCGGGAAATAAGCTTTTATGGGCTTTTTATATTTTTCGAGCGTGCTGCGGTATACTTTATAGGTTTCAGGAAAAAGTCGGCCGGTATCTAAAGTAACAACTTTTACAGGCAGGTCGTTTTTAAAAATAATATCAGTTATCACCTGGTCTTCGTAACCAAAACTGGTAGTAAAAACCACTTTCCCGGGATGCTCTTCCACCAGGAATTGTAATTTTTCAACAATCGATTTTTCTTTCAGTAGAGTATTGTACTTGTTTGTTAGTTCTTGCATATTCCTATAATTATTTTTTACCATTAAGTTCTGCCTCATTCACGCACACACCTCTTTAGTCCTTTATCCTTTGCTCTTTTTACTCCACATACAAAACCAACCCCTTCAAATATTCGCTTTCGGGGTGGTAAATATTTACCGGATGATCAACCGGTTGGCTCATTTGGTGTAATATCCGCACATTTCGTCCTGAAATTGCAGCTGCAGAAAATACCGCTTCTCTGAATTTTTCTTTTGACACCACCTGCGAACACGAAAAGGTAAACAAAATGCCACCTTTACGAATCTGTTCGAAAGCACGGGTATTTATTCGCTTGTATCCTTTTAATGCCTGTGGCAGGGTATTCCGGTGCTTGGCAAATGCCGGCGGATCCAGAATTATCAGGTCGTATTTGTCCTGAATATCTTTCAGGTATTCGAAACCATCAATTACCGTTGATTTATGGCGTTTGTCGTTCGGAAAATTAAGCTCAACATTTTCATCTGTCAGGTCGATAGCCTTAGCCGATGCATCAACCGAATGTACCGATTTGGCACCACCCTGCATGGCGTAAAACGAAAATCCTCCGGTGTAACAAAACATGTTCAGCACATCGCGGTTTTTCGAGTAGTCTTGCACCAGTTTCCGATTTTCACGCTGGTCAACAAAAAATCCGGTTTTTTGTCCGCGCTCCCAGTCTACTTTAAAACGTAAACCATACTCCAGCACTTCATTTTCTGAATCCGACCCAAAAAGATAACCGTCTTCTGATTTTACTTCGGCTTTAAACGGTAATGTCTTTTCGCTTTTATTGTAAACGGCCTTAAGCTTATCGCCCAGCACTTCCTGCAAAGCTTTTACCAGCTCTTCGCGAATAAGATACATACCAATGGAATGCATTTGCATGACCGCCGTTCCGTTATAAAAATCGATAATCAGGCCGGGCATGCCATCGCCTTCGGCATGTACGAGGCGAAAAACATTGGTTTCGGTATTGTTTTCAAAACCTAAGTTCATTCGTAGGTTCCAGGCTCGTTCTATTTTGCTTTTCCAGAAATCGTAATCAGGCACAACCTCATCAAAGGATACAATTCGCACTGCTATCGATCCTACCTGGTAGTGTCCGATTCCCAAAAACTGGTCTTTATTTGAATACACTTTTACCAAATCACCTTCGGCAGGGGTGCCATACATTTTTTTTATTGCTCCGGAAAACACCCAGGGATGAAAACGCAGTAATGACTGGTCTTTACCCGATTTCAAAACCACTTTGACAAACTCTTTTGTCATGCTTAATTTTTTGAAAAGTTCTTGAAAATTTCCAATGCAGCCCACGCATCGGTAGCCGCATAATATTGTTGTGCTTCTGTTAATTCATCAGCCTCCCAGTTGGTAAGCTGCTGTCCTTTCGATATACGAAACCCACAGGCAATGGCTGTTAATTTTTTCAGGCTAAAATTCTGAATTCCCATTTCTTTAGCTTCGTCCTGCAGTTCTACAAAGCCACCGGGTTTAAAAGCAACAAATTCCTGCAATCCTTTAATATCGTCGCGAATAGCCACACCCGGTTTAATCACCTTATCATCGGCCAATAGCTCCACAATTTCGCGTGGCAATCCAATGCGGTTAATCCGAAATAAAAAGGCCTTGTTCTTTGTCGACAATTGCAGTAATGCCACTTTGTTTACCACCCCTTTTTTAAATGAAGGTTTGGTCTCCGTATCAAAACCAATGGTACTTTCTCTACTTAGCTCCTCAATCGCGTATTTTACTTTCCGCAACGAATCTACCAATACAATTTGCCCTTCAAAACGTTTTAAAGGCAGGTCGGTTAATTCTTCGTTTGATATTCTTTCTCTAAACATTTATTCCTCCTCTTCGTCAGTTCCCCAGAATTTATCCAGCCACTGCGGATTACCGGTTCCCGGAACTACGTCCTCGTTATTATTTTGTACCGAAAAATCGGCGTCGCTATAAACCAACATATGCACGGCGCGTAAAACGTTAACCAGCTGTTGCCCCCAGAATTCCTCAAAATGCAGCTTACATTCTGCAAGTGTATCATTCATTACCTCTTCGTTGCCAATGCTGTAATTGGTAATACAGTCCTTTAAATCCTGGTAAATATCCAGCAGATTTTCTGAGATACTTGCCCGTACGGTTTCTTCGCCAAATTGAATATTCGGATCAAAAACTTCGTAAAATCCATCATGTTCACCAAGTACCTGCATCCATTTTTGGTGCAACATATTATAATCAAGTTCGCTAACAAATTTCTCCAGTTCGTCTTCCATTACCGTTTCAATTTTGGGTAAAACCGATGCTTTTAAATAAAGCAAGGGAAGCATTTTCTGAAGTTTGCCCAAATTCTCTTCGGCACTAAGATGCGCTACATTCTCGATGGTAGAACAGTACTCGTTGGCTACTGTTACAAATTCGACCACATTTTTTGAATATACGACCTGATCCATTCTTAATTATAAATTGCCCGTTAAAAAACTGCTGCAAAAGTAGTAAAGTTTTTTAAGAGAGCAGGGTAATGGAAAAAGTTGGTTGACAGGAAAAATTGGATTCGATAAGGAGGAGTAATTAAAACTATGGCCTTGCGGTAGTTTTTTTAAGCACAACAAAAAATTATCAACACCGTTTTCTGAAGTTTTAAAGCTCTTTAATCATTCCATTCCAGCAGGTTATCTACCCGATAGATTATTTTTTTGTTATCAAGAAGCCATTTAATTACTTCGCGCATTTTTTGCTGGTCGCCTTTTAATTTAAATAACAAACTCTCATACGAACATGGCTTTTCAATCAGCTTTTTTACCCGTTTGCTTATGGTTTCAAATTCGTAATCGCTTAAAGCAAGCGTATTTTTTGCTTTGCAAATATCGCAGGTTCCACAAGCCGGAGCGTCCGTTTCGCCAAAGTAATTCAATAATATCTGGCTTCGGCATGTTGCCGAATCGGTAGCATAATGAATAACCGCCTCAATCTTTTCTATGTAATCTTTTTTACGCAGGTCGTAATTCTCTTTCGAAATCTTTAAGCGATCAACAGGCACACGCTCTTTGGTAAAATAAATAAAAGGGGTCTGGCTCCTTGGCACATAATCAATTACTTTCGACTGGCGTAGGTGTTTCAGGTAGTTATAAACCTGGTCGCCATCAAGCCCTGTACGTTTCGATAGCAGTTCTTCATCAATCGCCACGTAACCGCTAAACAATCCGGTATACGAGCGCAATAATAATTTTATAAAATCGTCGAGTTTGGCATTGGCCACCTGAAATTTGTACAGCTCGTCGCGCGATATTGGGAAATACACCCGCGAAGGGCTATCCACCTGCTCGGTAAATTCGAGATAGGCCTGCCGCTGTAATATTTTTAAACTATTGTAAACCATGGCCTGCTGAAACTTATAAGCCTGTGCAAACCCCTGAAGGCTAAACTCGTGCACCATTCCTTTTCCGTGGCCAACCGCCACCTGAAAATAGTTACAAAGCGAATCGTATATACGTTTTATATTATCAATATCGGGGAACGATACAGTAATATGTTTTTTGAGTTTGGTGGTATCGGCATTATTGTATAAAAGTACCGCAGCTGATTTCTTTCCATCGCGCCCTGCCCTGCCTGCCTCCTGGTAATAGGCTTCAAGCGAATCGGGCGAATCAATATGAATAACAAAACGAACGTTCGGTTTGTCAATCCCCATTCCAAACGCATTGGTAGCCACAATTACCCTTGTTCTTCCGTTCAGCCAATCGTCTTGCCGTGCGCTACGTATGGCATTGCTTAAACCGGCATGATAATAGTTGGCCGAGACACCATTCTTCCGCAATTCGATGGCTACTTCGCGGGTTGCTTTTCGGTTGCGAACATATACAACACCCGAGCCTTTCACTTTTTGCAGGGTATCAAGCAGGTAACCGGTTTTGTTTTCGACGTGGCGCACCAGGTAACTCAAATTTTCGCGCTGAAACGAGATTTTTAACAAATTCTTCTCTTTGAAGCCCAGTTTATCCTGTATGTCGTCGGCCACTTTTGGCGTTGCCGTTGCTGTTAAAGCCAATACTTTTACAGTTGGCAAAAGTTTGCGTACCTCAACAATATTTAAATAGCTGGGCCGAAAATCGTATCCCCACTGCGAAATACAATGTGCCTCATCAACCGTTAACAGGTTGACGTTCATTTGCTCCAAGCGCTCCAGAAAACGTTGCGAATTCAGTCGTTCCGGAGAAACGTATAAAAACTTATAATTCCCCCAAACGGCATTATCAAGGGTAAGTTTTATTTCGCGTGCCGACATGCCGCTATGCACTGCCAATGCTTTTATTCCTTTCCTGTTCAGGTTTTCTACCTGGTCCTTCATTAAGGCAATTAAAGGAGTAACCACCACACAAATACCTTCGTGCGCCAAAGAATAAATCTGAAAAGTTATGGATTTTCCTCCTCCCGTTGGCATCAGTCCAAGCGTATCCTTTCCGGAGGCAACAGCTTCAATAATTTCAAGCTGCAGCGGCCGGAATTCGGGGTAGCCCCAATAGCGGGTAAGTATCTGCCTGAAGTCTTCCATTAATACAAATTAAGAAATCATTTTAAGCTTTAACAATTTTTATCCTTCAAAACTGGGTATGCCTTAAATAATTCGGCTCTGGTCCACTATTTTTTTGTAGTTTTGCGCTTTAATAAAAACATAAAAATAGTTAGGCATGTCGTTTCTAGAAGACAAAATTCAATTTGAAGGTTTAACCTTCGATGATGTTCTTTTAATTCCCTCATATTCAGAACTGTTACCCCGAGAAGTCGATCTTTCTTCAAGATTTACCAGAAACATTGTAATTAATACCCCGATTTTATCGGCAGCGATGGATACTGTTACCGAACATAAAATGGCCATCGCCATTGCACGCGAGGGAGGTATTGGTGTTATTCATAAAAACATGGGTATTGAAGAACAAGCCCACCAGGTAACAACCGTAAAACGTGCCGAAAATGGTATGATCTACGACCCGATTACCATTACCCCTGAGAAAAAAGTTATTGATGCCCTTCAGTTTATGGCCAAATATAAAATTGGAGGTATTCCTGTAGTTGACGGACACGGGCACCTGGTTGGCATTGTTACCAACCGCGATTTGCGTTTCGAACGCAACATGGAACGCCCAATTTCAGAAGTAATGACCAGCGAGAACCTGGTTTCGACGACTGAATCTACCGACCTTGAAAAAGCCGCAGAAATTCTTCAGGAATATAAAATAGAAAAACTGCCGGTTGTTGATAAACACAATAAACTTATCGGGCTGGTAACCTACAAAGACATTACAAAAGCAAAAGATAAGCCACTGGCCTGTAAAGATGAAAAAGGCCGTTTACGTGTAGCAGCAGGTATTGGCATTGCCGGCGACACAATGGATCGGGTTGACGAACTGGTTAGGGCACAGGTTGATGCCTTGGTTATTGATACCGCCCACGGGCATACCAAAGGAGTGGTTGACATGCTAAAGCGGGTAAAAGCAAAATACCCAGAAAAAGACGTGGTGGCTGGTAACATTGCCACTGCCGAAGCTGCAAAATTATTGGTTGCCGCAGGTGCCGATGCCGTAAAAGTTGGAATTGGCCCAGGATCAATTTGTACAACCAGGGTGATTGCAGGCGTTGGAGTTCCACAACTTTCAGCCATTTACAATGTATCAAAAGCCATTAAAGGCGCTGGTGTACCGGTTATTGGCGATGGTGGTATTCGCTATTCGGGCGATATTGTTAAAGGACTTGCTGCCGGAGCCGACTCAATGATGGCAGGAGGTTTGTTTGCCGGTGTTGAAGAATCGCCAGGCGAAACCATTCTATACCAGGGCCGTAAATTTAAGGCTTACCGCGGAATGGGGTCGGTTGAGGCCATGCAAAAAGGTTCGAAAGACCGCTATTTCCAGGATATGGAAGAAGACATTAAAAAACTGGTTCCGGAAGGAATTGCTGCACGTGTACCATATAAAGGATCGTTGTACGAAGTATTGTACCAGCTTATTGGAGGCTTGCGCGCAGGAATGGGATACTGCGGAGCACAAAATATCAAAATTTTGCAGGAAGCAAGGTTTACCCGTATTTCCAATGCCGGGGTGCAGGAAAGTCACCCACACGATGTAAGCATTACCCGTGAAGCACCAAACTACAGCAGCCGCCAATAAATGCAGGCTGCTTTGCCAAAACAAAATAAATACACGGAAACGGGACATTATTAACGTTCAAAATTTTTAAACGTAAGTGTAAAATGAACAGGATTTTCTTTTCGTTGATTGTTATTGTTGTCTTATCTTTTCAGGCATTGGCCCAGCAATCGGAAATACTTTTAACAGTTGGCCATCAAGAAATTAGTAAAGATGAGTTCGAGCACATTTACAAAAAAAACAACAGTAACCTGTATGCAGAAAGTGATAAGAAATCGCCCGAAGAGTACATGGAATTGTTTATTAATTTTAAACTTAAAGTTGTTGAAGCCGAAACGCTGAAAATGGATACCAGCCAGACCTTTATAACAGAGCTGGCCGGTTATCGGAAAGAAATTGCCGCACCTTATTTAACCGATATTAATTTTAACGAACAGCAGGTAAAAGAGCTTTATCGTCGAATGACGCACGAAGTACATGCCAGCCATATCCTATTGAAGTTAGATAACAATGCTCCGGCAGGAACCAAACAAGAAGTGCTCGGTAAAATTAACAAAATACGCAATGAAATTCTGGCCGGAAAATCATTTGAAGACGCAGCTGTTGAATATTCGGAAGACCCCTCGGCAAAAACCAATAAAGGAGATTTGGGCTATTTTTCGGCATTTACCATGGTTACGCCTTTTGAGGACGCAGCTTTTACTACTAAGGTTGGAGAAGTAAGTGAGCCGGTAAAAACTGATTTTGGCTATCATTTACTGAAAGTAAACGACATCCGCACCAATAAAGGCGAAATACAGGTGGCACATATTATGAAAAATACACCTAAAAATGCTACCAAAGAGGAAATTGCTCAAGCCAAAGCAGCCATTGATTCGATTTATCAACTGTTGCTTAATGGTGCCGACTTTGCAGAACTGGCAAAACAAGAATCACAAGACCGCCGTTCAGCAGTTCGTGGTGGCGAAATGCCCTGGTTCTCGGCAGGCAGAATTGTAAAGGAATTCTCTGATCCGGCATTTGCACTCGAAAACAACGGTGATATTTCGGCCCCGGTACGAACGCCTTTTGGCTTCCACATCATAAAACGACTCAATGCTCGACCAGTACCTCCTATCGAGGAAGCACGTGCCGCTATCGAAAGCCAGATAAAAAAAGATGCTACACGTTCCTCGTCAGGAAAAAAGGCCTTTGTTCAGCAACTAAAAGAAATGTATGACTTTACGGAAAATGAAGCCGCAAAAGAGCAACTAAAAGGAGTAAACATAGGCGATAGCATCGTTCCCCAACTTACTTTTTTTACCATCGATAATCAAAATTTTGGCACCAAAGAATTTCAAAATTTTATTGTGGCCAAAAAAATCAGGTATGGCTCCTTTCTTTCGGTTTACGAGCGCTGGGTAATGGACGAAATAATTCAACTGGAAGATGCCAGGCTGGAAGAAAAGTACCCGGAATTCCGGTACCTGATGAACGAATACCACGATGGGATTTTGTTGTTTAACATTTCGCAGGAAAAAATTTGGGACTACGCAGCAAAAGATAGCACAGGCCTTGAATTGTTTTACGAAAAAGATAAAGACAAACATTTGTGGGGGCACCGTTTTAAAGGGCATATTATCAACTGTAAAAACCCTGAAGTACGTGAAGAAGCTGAGAATCTTTTTGGTGCCGGAATGACAGCCGACGAAGTTGTTGCACATCTTAACACCGATGAAGATGAACTTATTACCATTGAAACCGGCGCCTGGGAAGAAGCAGAAAATCAGGTGGTTGATTATTACGTATGGAATGGCAAAGAGCCTGAAGATTTTGATAGCTCAACTACCTTTATCCGAGGCGATAAAATAGAACCACAACCAAAAACACTGGACGAAGCACGCGGACTGTTTATTTCAGATTATCAGGATTACCTCGAAAAAGAGTGGTTGAAAGAGCTTCGGAAAAAGCATAAAATTAAGGTTAATAAAAAACTGCTAAAAACCATTTCTGGTGTATAAGCGGAGAATAATATATGGCTATTTAATTGCACTGGTGGCGTTTACAGGTTGTTCGACGGCACCCGAAGATGAAGCAGTTGCACGGGTAGGTGAAAAAACGCTATACCGGTCGAAACTGCTTGAAATATTGCCAAAAGATATAAGCCGCGACGACAGTATTACACTGAGTAACGATTACATTGACAAGTGGATAAAACAGGAGCTCCTGATTCAGAAAGCCGATGAAAATTTGAGTGCCGAACAAAAAGATTTAAGCGCAGAATTGCAGGAATACCGAAATTCGCTTATTATTTACAAATACAAAAACGAGCTGATAAAACAACGCATGGACACCACTGTTTCAGGCCAGCAAATTGAGGAATACTATGCCCGTAACCAGGCCAATTTCAACCTCAGTTCAAGTATTGCAAAAGCCACTTTTGTAATGATACCGACCGATTTGGCCAATCCGGAACTGGTTAAGGAATTGGTGGCCGACACTTCCCCCGAAGGCATTGACGAACTGCGCGAGTATTGTGGACAATATGCAAAAAAAGCAAACATTTCTGTTGATGAGTGGATTAACTTTCAGGTGCTAAAAAAAAACTTTCCTGAAAATATTACTGACGACGAAGCATTTTTATCCGGTAAATCCTTCTACGAAATGAATGATTCAAATTATTATTATCTTGTCAGCATTCATGATTACAAATTAAGCAACGACCTGGCTCCGCTTGAATTTGTGGAGAACAACATTAAGAACCTGATTTTGAATCAGCGAAAAATCCGGTTTTTAAAAGAAATGGAAGAAAACATTTACACAGAAGGTGTAAGACAAAAGAAATTCAAAATTTATGACACGAAAACAAATTAGAGAAAATAAGATGACTAGATTTTTTTTAACAACAATGCTGTTGCTTGCCATGCTAACAGCAACAAATGCCCAGGATAAAGTTGTAGACCAGATTGTAGCCGTGGTGGGTGGAAATATTATTCTGAAATCCGACATCGAAAATATGCACATTAATCAGCAGGCACAGGGAATTACTTCCGAGGGCGATATGAAATGTGAAATTCTGGAAGATTTCTTAATTAATAAACTGCTGGTAGCCGAAGCAGAACTGGATACCCTAATTACAGTTACACCAAGCCAGGTAAACCAGCAAATGGACGGACAGTTGCAAATGTACCTCCAGCACTTTGGTACTGAAGCTGCTGTTGAAGCCTACTTTAACAAACCCATTGCCAGTATTAAAGCTGATATGCAAGATGCCATCCGCGAACAGTTACTAAGCCAGCAAATGAGGTCAAAAATTGTTGAAAATGTTACCGTTACCCCCTCCGAGGTGCGTTACAATTACCGCAACCTTACTAAAGAGGAAATTCCGACCATACCTACCCAGTACGAGTATGCACAGATTACTGTTCAGCCAAAAGTAGATATTGAAGAAGAAAACCGCGTAAAAGCCAAATTGCGCGAAATAAAAAAACGAATTGAAAACGGGTCGAGCTTTGCAGCAATGGCCGTTATTTACTCTGAGGGGCCATCAGCCAAAGATGGAGGAGTTATAGGCTACTCGGGTCGCGCACAACTTGATGCCGCTTATGCATCAGCCGCCTTTAACCTAAAAGGCGATAAAGTATCAAATGTGGTAAAAAGTGCATTTGGTTACCACATTATTCAACTGGTTGACAAAAAAGCAGGCAAAGTAAACACACGCCATATTTTGATGAAACCAAAAATATCGGTAGAAGCAAAAGAAGAAGCCTACAACCGTTTGGATAGCCTTGCCAACTTAATCCGCAAAGATGAAATAGCTTTCGAACAGGCAGCACAAATGTTCTCGTACGATAAAAACACCCGAAATAACGGAGGTGTAGCTATTAACACAAATACCATGTCGTCGAAATTTGCCATTGAAGAAGTAGATGCCGACGTGAGTAAAGTGATTACAAAAATGAATTTAAACGAAATATCAGATCCGTTTGAAACCATTGACATGGAAAACCAACAGCAGGTTTATAAAATTATTAAGCTGGTAAATAAAATCGACTCACACAAAGCTGACCTGCAAAACGATTACCAAACACTGGCCGAAATGTATTTGGCGAAAAAGAAAGAACAAGTTCTGCAGGAATGGATTTCCGAGCGACAGTCGCAAACCTACATTCGTATTGACAGAACCTATGCCAACTGTAACTTTAATTTCGAAAACTGGATTAAATAACCCACGAATCTTCTGATAATGAATTTTAAAAACGACGTTGAAGCTTTGGATACTCTGCAGGCGAAATACCAGGACCTGAAGCAGGAAATAACAACCGTAATATACGGGCAGGATGACATTGTAAAACAAGTACTTATTTCGCTGTTCAGCAAAGGACACGTTCTGCTAATTGGTGTTCCGGGACTGGCAAAAACACTACTGGTTACCACCATTGCTAAAATTTTGGGGTTAAACTACAACCGCATACAATTTACGCCCGACCTTATGCCGTCGGATATTATAGGCACCGAAATTCTGGATAACGAACGAAACTTTAAATTTATACAGGGCCCTTTATTTGCCAATATTATTCTGGCCGACGAAATTAACCGTACCCCTCCAAAAACCCAATCGGCATTGCTCGAAGCCATGCAGGAACGTGCAGTAACTGCTGCCGGTCAGCATTTCGAACTCGATCGTCCGTTTTTTGTACTGGCCACTCAAAACCCCATTGAGCAGGAAGGAACCTATCCCCTGCCTGAAGCACAGCTCGACCGTTTTATGTTTTCGGTATGGCTTGACTACCCAAAACTGGAAGACGAAATTACCATTGTAAAAAATACAACCACCATACAAAACACCGAGTTAAAACCGGTTATTTCAGGTAAAGAAATTCTTTACTTTCAAGACCTTATTCGTAAAATTCCGGTAAACGACAATGTGCTGCGTTATGCCGTTACTCTGGCTGCCAAAACACGCCCCGAGAGCGAAAATGCCGCCGAAATTTCAAAACAGTACCTAAAATGGGGAGCCGGACCTCGTGCTTCGCAATACCTGGTATTGGGCGCCAAAACCCATGCTGCCCTTAACGGAAAGTACTCGCCCGATATTGAAGATGTAAAAGCCATTGCACCCTCAATTTTACGACACCGCATTATAAAAAACTACAAAGCCGAAGCTGAAAACATTTCAATCGACCAAATCATCGACAAACTGCTTTAATGCTGCTTATCAAAATTTATAAAAACGTTGTTTCGCGCAATTTTATGCTTTTTGCGCTCTTGCTGGTACTTACCTTTGTAGCCGGCACTACCTCTGCACAACAGAAAAAACGGGTGGAAATTTTACAGGCAGAATCACTGGAACAAAGCCAGGAAATTGCCAACGCCCAACGCCTGATTAACAATGTAATTATTCGCCATCAGGACATTTTAATGTACTGCGACAGCGCATACACATACGAGGGCACCAACCGGGTAGACGCATTTGGCAACGTTCATATTAACCAGGCTGATACGCTGCACCTTTATGCCCGTAAAGTTTATTACGATGGCGACAGAAGTTTTGCCCAGGCCATCAACAATGTAAAGCTGGTGAATACGGAGATGACACTATACACCGACACATTGGATTACGACATGAATTTAAATGTTGGTTACTATGATTGTTTCGGAAAAATTGTAGACAGCACGAACACACTTACAAGCAAAGTAGGGAAATACTACCTTGATGACAACACCGCCCACTTTACCGATAGCGTGGTGGGATTTAGCCATAAATACACCATCAACAGCGAAGACCTTCGTTACAACACCCAAACCGAAGTAATCTTTTTTAAAGGTCCAACCACCATTCGCGACTCGGTTAATACGCTTTATGCCGAAGATGGCTGGTACAACACCCAAAGCGGAGAGGCCGATCTGACTTTACGCCCCATGGTTTTCAACGAAACCCAATCGATACAAGCCAGGCAAATCAGCTACAACCAGGAAAACGGCGATGGTTATGCCATCGGAAACGTACACATTGAAGACTTTGATAACCGTACCATAATAAAAGGTAACAGTGTTATTTATAACGATTTGAATGAAACAGCAACCGCAAGCGACTCGGCGGTGTTTATATCGTACAACGAAACCGACAGCCTTTTTTTGCATGCCGACACGCTAAAAAGTATTCCGGACACCATTGAAGGCGAAAACCTGGTGATGGCCTATTACGGTGTACGTTTTTTCCGTACCGACGTGCAGGGCATTTGCGACTCGCTGATGTATTACACCAAAGACTCGCTGGTGGAATTACACAACAACCCGGTAATCTGGAGCGACCAACACCAACTCAGCGCCAATTACATTGAGATGATACAGCACACCAACGCGCCCAATGAAATGCACCTGATGAAAAACAGTTTTATTATCTCGAAGCAAGATTCGGGGCGTTTCGACCAAATTAAGGGAAAAGACATGATTGGCTATATAATTAACGGAAAGCTGAATAACATTGATGTTGACGGCAACGGCCAAACCTTATATTACGCCCGCGATAAGGAAGCAGTTATTGGTTTAAACAGAGCCGAAAGCAGTAATATTGCTATCCGTTTTAAAGAAGGCAAAATTCACTCCATTGCCTTTCAAAAACAACCCGAAGGACAACTAAAACCCATCCTGAAACTCGACGAAAGCGAAAAAACACTGCCCGGTTTCGAGTGGAAAATAAACCTTCGACCTTTATCTAAAAACGATATTTTCTGGAGACCGAAAAAGAAAGATGTTTCTCCAGAGCAAGATATTGTTACTGAGCAATAGGTATTAAGGCTTGACATCAGTCGCTGAACATTTTATATTGATGAAACTTTTGCATTCAACAAAAGTTACTTCAATGTTAACACAAAACAGACATTTCGGTATTATTCTTCTTTTTTTAAGAAAAAACAGGCTTTTCATTTTCATTTTAAAATAATATTTTCATATTTGCAGCAAATCATAAGCAAATGACAAAAAATATCAACATTTCTCTTCTTAGCCTCATTATTGGTATTCTTCTTCTAACAAGACAGAATTGAGAATGGTGTGTTGATTAACGATATTGGAATAAAGAAGCCATTCTCACATTGAGGATGGCTTTTTTCATGAATGACAGACACTTAGCTTAAAAGAAAAATAACATAAATAGATAACAAATCATGAGCGACAGACTTTACATTTTCGACACAACTTTAAGAGACGGCGAACAGGTGCCGGGTTGCCAGTTGAACACGGTAGAAAAGATTGAAGTTGCCAAAGCATTGCAGGAATTGGGAGTAGATGTTATTGAGGCAGGATTCCCTATTTCGAGCCCAGGCGATTTTGAATCGGTAGTAGAGATTTCGAAAGCGGTTACATGGCCAACAATTACAGCCTTAACCCGCGCAGTACAAAAAGACATTGACGTTGCAGCCGAATCACTCAAATACGCTAAAAAAGGGCGCATCCATACAGGTATCGGAACATCTGATTTTCATATTTACCACAAACTCAACTCAAATCCTGATGCCATTTTAGAACGTGGGGTTGAGGCTGTTAAGTACGCTAAGAAATACGTTGAAGACGTAGAGTTTTATGCCGAAGATGCCGGACGTACCGGTAACGAATACCTGGCCCGTGTTATTGAGGCGGTTATTAAAGCCGGTGCTACAGTTGTAAATATTCCTGACACTACAGGTTACACGCTTCCTCACGAATTTGGAGCAAAAATCAAATACCTGATGGACAACGTGCCAAACATTCATAAGGCCATCATTTCAACTCACTGCCACAACGACCTTGGTATGGCCACTGCCAACACCATTTCGGGCATTCTTAATGGCGCACGCCAGGCTGAAGTTACCATTAACGGTATTGGTGAACGTGCCGGTAACACTTCGTTGGAAGAAGTGGTAATGACCTTAAAAACGCATTATAAAGCACTGGGTATTGAAACCGGAGTAAACACTCAGAAAATTTATGGAACCAGCCGACTGGTTTCTACTTTAATGAACATGCCGGTGCAACCCAACAAAGCAGTGGTTGGGCGTAATGCATTTGCACACTCCTCAGGTATTCATCAGGATGGCGTATTGAAAAACCGCGAGAATTACGAGATTATGGACCCAACTGATGTGGGAATCAACGAATCGGCAATTCTGTTAACTGCCCGTAGTGGCCGTGCTGCATTAAAACACCGCTTAGAATTGTTGGGCTTTGAGCTGGATAAAGAAAAGCTGGATGAAGTTTACGAAGAATTTTTGAATCTGGCCGATAAGAAAAAAGACATTCGTGATGACGATATTGCCTTGCTCGTTGGCGATGCAACCCGTAAAGAACGTCGGATAAAACTGGACTACCTGCAAGTGGTTTCAGGAAAAAGTCTGAAACCCATGGCAACAGTTCGTTTGGACATTGCAGGCGAAAAATTTGATGCCACCTCTGCCGGAAACGGCCCTGTTGATGCAGCCATCTCTGCCGTTAAACAAATTATTCACCGCCAGGTTATAATTGAAGAATTCCTAGTACAGGCGATTACTCGTGGCAGCGACGATATTGGGAAAGTACACATGCAGGTAGATTATCAGGACAAAATGTACCACGGCTTTGGTGCACACACCGATATTATCACCGCATCAGTTGAAGCTTTTCTTGATGCAATAAACAAATTGCCTGTAGCAGAATAAGTATAGAATTTAAGGCTGTTATTTCGACGACGCAGGAGGAGAAATCTGACTCCCATCAGAACAGTTTTCTCTGGCTTCAGCCTTCGAAATGACAAGAAGAAAAGAAAAATTATGACAGCAAAAACATTATTTGATAAAATTTGGGATGCACATGTGGTAAAACAGGTTGAAGGTGGCCCCAATGTATTGTACATCGACCGACATTTTATACACGAAGTAACCAGCCCGGTTGCCTTTTTAGGACTTAAAAACCGCGGATTAAAAGTGTATCGCCCGGATCAAACAACAGCAACTCCCGACCATAACGTACCAACCATAAACCAGCACCTGTCGATAAAAGACGAACTATCGCGCAACCAGGTGGAGATGTTAAAAAAGAACTGTGCCGAAAATGGCATTACCTACCACGGTTTAGGAACCGAAGGACACGGCGTTGTACATATTATTGGCCCAGAAATGGGACTGACACAACCGGGTATGACCATAGTTTGTGGCGATAGCCATACTTCCACCCACGGTGCATTTGGCGCCATTGCTTTTGGTATTGGCACCAGCGAGGTAGAAATGGTTTTGGCCAGCCAGTGTATTATGCAGCCTAAACCCAAAAAAATGCGCATAACCATTAACGGACAACTAGATAAAGGTGTTACAGCAAAAGATATCGCGCTATTTATCATTTCTAAAATATCAACAAGCGGCGGTACCGGCCACTTTATCGAGTATGCCGGATCGGCTATCACCAGCCTGTCAATGGAAGGCCGCATGACCCTTTGTAACCTGAGTATTGAAAGTGGTGCCCGTGGCGGAATGATTGCGCCCGACGAAACTACATTTAGCTATGTGAAAGGCCGCCAGTTTGCACCTCAGGGAGCCGATTGGGATAAAGCAATGAAAAAATGGACCGAATTAAAAACCGATGAAGGAGCTGCATTCGATACAGAATACACCTTTGAGGCGGCCGATATTGAGCCGATGATTACCTACGGTACAAACCCGGGAATGGGAATTGGTGTTTCACAGACTATTCCAACTTCAGAAGGTTTGTCGGGAACAGATAAAACAACTTATCAGAAGTCGTTGCAATACATGGGTTATAACGAAGGTGAAGCCATGAAAGGGAAACCTGTGGATTATGTATTTCTGGGTAGCTGTACCAACGGAAGAATTGAAGACTTCCGTGAATTTGCCAGCTTTGTAAAAGGCAAGAAAAAAGCCGATAACGTTACAGCATGGCTGGTACCCGGATCAAAACAAGTACAAAACCAAATTGAGGCCGAAGGCCTGGTTCCGATTCTGGAAGAAGCCGGTTTTGAGTTGCGTCAACCGGGTTGCTCAGCCTGTTTGGCAATGAACGACGATAAAATTCCTGCGGGAAAATACGCTGTTTCAACATCAAACCGAAACTTCGAAGGCCGCCAGGGACCGGGAGCACGCACCTTGCTTGCCAGCCCGTTAACCGCAGCAGCAGCCGCAGTGTCTGGTGTAATTGCCGACCCGAGAGAGCTGATGGAATAGGGAATATTGGAATGGAGAATTTAGAATAAAAAATCGCAAATTGTAACTGAAATGTCAACAAGTAATCTGGCAGAATTTAAGGAGAACCTAAAACTTCGGACAAAGAGATTTGCTCACGATTGTGTTAAGTTTTCTCTGGATTTGCCTAAAAATACGCTTGGAAACCATATTCGGGGGCAATTGATTCGCTGTTCTACTTCTGTTGCTGCAAATTACTGGGCATCCTGTGTTGCGCATACCGTTCCTATGATTATTTCCAAACTGAGTATATCAATTGAAGAAGCCGATGAAAGCGAATTCTGGTTAGAATTTGCAGTTGATGAAAAATTAGCGATAAAAGAGCGGACCGAAAAAATGATCCAGGAGGCTCATGAAATAGCTTCAATACTCATCAAATCTCGTCAAACGCTTCAAAACAGATAAACTCTAATATTCAAAATTTTAACATTCTAAGATTCGAGATTCTAACATTCAAATATTCTAAAAATGGCATACGATAAATTTTCAGTAATAAATACACCGGCAGTACCTCTGCCAATCGAAAACGTTGATACCGACCAGATTATTCCTGCACGTTTCCTGAAAGCAGTGGAACGTAAAGGTTTTGGCGATAATCTTTTTCGCGACTGGCGATACGAGAACGATGGAAGTCCGAAAGCTGATTTCCCTTTGAATAATAAAAAATACACCGGAAAAATTCTGGTTGGCGGAAAAAACTTTGGCAGTGGCTCGAGCCGTGAACATGCCGCATGGGCAATTTACGATTACGGGTTCCGAGTGGTAGTATCAAGCTTCTTTGCCGACATTTTTAAGGGCAATGCCTTGAACAACGGACTGCTACCCGTTGTTGTTTCTCCCGAGTTCCTTGAGAAAATATTTGCTCAGATTGAAAAAGATGCAGACTCAACTTTTGAAGTTGATTTGCCAAACCAAAAATTCACCATAACGGCAACAGGCGAATCGGTTGATTTTGAGATTAATCCATACAAAAAACACTGTTTACAAAACGGCTTGGATGATATCGATTACCTGGTTGATATGAAAGAGCAGATTGCAACTTTTGAAGAGGCATAATAGCTGGCGAGCCGCTCTCTCCGAATGAGTTTCTCGCTGCAATATATAAACAGACAGACATAGACAACAGTGAGGCATCACAGGAAGTGAAGCCGCCACTTAAGCTCATAAAAAAATATGACAGGCAAAACAATAGAAATTTCAGGTAAGCAACTTACCATTATGGACACCACCCTTCGCGATGGCGAGCAAACTTCCGGAGTTTCGTTTAGCGAAGGGGAAAAACTCAGTGTGGCAAAGGTTCTGCTTGAAGATGTAAAGGTCGACCGCATTGAAATTGCTTCGGCACGGGTGTCGGAAGGCGAATTTAAAGGCACCCAAAAAGTGATGCGTTGGGCAGCTCAAAAGGGGCATCTCGATAAGGTTGAAGTACTTGGCTTTGTTGACGGAAAAATTTCGCTGGAATGGATTGCCAAAGCCGGTGGAAAAGTGTTGAATTTGCTGTGCAAAGGGTCGTATAAACACGTAACCGAGCAACTGCGAAAAACACCCGAAGAACACGTTGCCGATATTAAGGAGGTAATTAACTTTGCCGATGAGATGGGCATTAGCGTAAACATCTACCTGGAAGATTGGTCGAATGGAATGCGTAACTCGAAAGACTATGTTCATTTTATGATTGCCCAGCTGAAGGATGAGAAAATTGAGCGTTTTATGCTTCCCGATACGCTGGGTATACTTGATCCGGATGAAACCTATGACTTCTGTCGCGAAATGATAGAAAGTTTCCCTGATGTGGAGTTTGATTTTCATGCACACAACGATTACGACCTTGCCATTGCCAACGTATTTCACGCCATTAAAGCCGGTATGCGCTGTGTTCACACCACGGTTAACGGCCTTGGCGAAAGAGCCGGTAATGCTCCATTATCGAGTGTAATTGCAACGGTAA
Source organism: uncultured Draconibacterium sp. (assembly GCF_913063105.1). Lineage (GTDB taxonomy): Bacteria > Bacteroidota > Bacteroidia > Bacteroidales > Prolixibacteraceae > Draconibacterium. The sequence goes on from NZ_CAJXYQ010000013.1 coordinate 93,317, forward strand.
AAGATCACCTGAAGATGAAAACCAATGTTAAAGAAGGTGAACTTAACAAGGTTTCAAAACTTGTTGAATCGTTTTCAGGCATCCGAATACCCACTAACAAACCACTTATCGGCGAATTTGTATTTACGCAATGCAGTGGAATTCATGCTGATGGCGATACCAAAAACAACCTGTATTTTAACGAGTTACTACCTGAGCGTTTTGGCCGCACAAGACAATATGCACTGGGAAAAACTTCAGGTAAAGCCAATATCAACAAAAATTTAAAAGCACTGGGTATCGAACTGGACAAGGCTTCGCTGAAAAAGGTTACCGATAAAATTATAGAGCTTGCCGACCAGAAAGAAACCATTACCAGCGACGAGCTGCCCTACATTGTGGCCGATGTACTGGAAAACGATTTCTTTGAACAAAAGGTAAAAGTGGTTAATTACTCGGTTAGCTACACCATGGGATTACGCCCCGTTGCCAATGTTTCGCTCGAAATTGCCGACAAAATTTACGAAGAATACAGCGATGGCGATGGCCAGTATGATGCGTTTGTAAAAGCCTTGCGAAAAATTTACGAACGGCTCGACAAACAATTTCCGATGCTCGTTGACTATGTGGTTACCATTCCTCCGGGAGGAAAAACAAGTGCCCTGGTTGAAACGGTAATTACCTGGCGTAACGATCACGAGTTTAAAACCAAAGGTCTGCACCCCGACCAGAACGCAGCGGCTATTTTAGCAACCATCAGAATGTTAAACGTTATTGAAAACGAATTTGACGCTACAAAACTAGAAGAATTTAAAAACGAAGAATAAATAATTGACAGGAATATTTTGAGTTTTGTAAACAGGCGCAAAACCATTATAAATAGGCCGACAAATAAAAATTTGAAATGAAACTGAACATCGCATTACTTCCCGGCGACGGGATAGGTCCTGAAATTATCGATCAGGCAATGAAAGCAGTGAAAGCTGTTGCAAGCAAATTTAATCACGATTTAAAATATACTGAAGCTTTAACCGGTGCCACTGCCATCGACCAGGTAGGCGATCCTTATCCCGAAGAAACGCACGAGTTGTGCATGCAATCGGATGCCGTGCTTTTTGGTGCCATTGGCGACCCAAAATTCGACAATAACCCAAAAGCTAAGGTGCGCCCGGAACAAGGCCTTCTGGCCATGCGTAAAAAACTTGGTTTGTACGCCAACATTCGCCCGGTAGAAACTTTTGAATCGTTGTTGCACAAATCACCACTTCGCCGCGAGTTGGTTGAAGGTGCTGACTTTGTTTGTATACGTGAGTTAACCGGTGGTATGTATTTTGGCGATAAAGGCCGCAAAGACAACGGCAACACCGCTTTCGATACCTGCATTTACACCCGCGAAGAGGTTGAACGTATTTTAAAACTCGGTTACGAATTTGCAGCAAAACGCAATAAAAAACTTACTGTGGTTGATAAAGCAAATGTATTGGAGAGTTCGCGTTTATGGCGCGAAGTGGCTCAGGAAATGGCGCCAAACTATCCGGAGATTACCACCGAATACATGTTTGTTGATAATGCAGCCATGCAAATTATTCAGTGGCCCAAAAACTTTGACGTAATGGTTACCGAAAATATGTTTGGCGACATCCTTACTGATGAAGCCAGCGTAATTACCGGTTCGCTTGGGTTGCTGCCATCGGCTTCGGTTGGTATTCATACTTCGGTATTCGAACCCATCCATGGTTCGTACCCGCAAGCCGCCGGAAAAGACATTGCCAACCCCATTGCAACCATTCTTTCGGCAGCCATGATGTTTGAATATGCCTTCGACCTGAAAGAAGAAGGTAAGCTAATTCGTGATGCTGTAGCTGCCTCGATGGCAGAAGGATTTGTTACTGAAGATATTGCCGAAGGGCCTGCGCAAGGTACAGCGGCTGTAGGTGACTGGATTGCCGACTGGATTACTAAAAATTAGAAGAACCGTGGTTTCCAACCACATCCAAAATATTAAAAAAGCTTCAAGATTTTCAACACCTTGAAGCTTTTTTTTATTCCTTACTTTTATTGAAAACAAACAGCTCAACCTTACCGCTTCTTAAACCACATAAGGGTTTCTCATGTCGCGTGTAAAATACTGGTTTGCCCCTTCGTTATCAATTACCCTATTTTGTTTGGAGTCCCAGGTAATTTTTGTACCTGTCCGAATGGCCATATCGCCCATGTGGCTGATAGTATCCGACATAATTGCTTCATCCAACGGATTGGTTTCGGCAATAGTACCTTTAATTACATCCACAAACATTTGCCCAAACTCTTTTGGAGTACTTTGTGCAACTTCCAGCTTGGCATTCAATTCGGGGTCGCTGGCTTCAGCTGCACCACGGCTCAACGAAATCCATCCCTTTGTTCCCCAAAAAGTTGTTCCATTACCATGCTTTTTCTTACGGTAATGCAAGAAATCTTTCTCTGCTAATCTATCCGAACTCAGAAAATTAACCTTTAATCCGGAATCATATTTCAACTTTAAATCCCAGCTTTTAATATTGTTGTAAACACCTCCGGCATCCCAATATTTACCTTCTCCTTCGCAAGTATAATTTCCTTTAAGCTGCTCTTTAATTCCCCAAACCATAATGTCCAGCGGGTGGGCGCCCCAGCCGCCAAGCCAACCAATACTAAAATCATAATTATACCACGATCCTTTGTTGGTAACACGCTCGGCACAATAAGGATTCATTGGCGCAGGACCTGTCCACAAATCGTAATCAAAACCTTCGGGCACTGCAGCCTCTACACACATTGCATTTCCATGATTACCTGAACCGGCACACCAAACATCCACCTGTTCAATTTCACCAATAGCTCCTGATTTTATCATGTCAATTCCGGCAATCATTTGCCCTTGTGCCCGTTGTTGGGTCGCATAATGAAATTTTACATTATTGGCAGCAACTTCTTTTTCAAGTATCTTAAAATTATCGATGCTTAATCCCAAAGGCTTGGCAACCATTACGTGTTTTCCTGCGCGTGCCGCATAAATGCTCATGGGTACGTGCCAATGGTCGGGTGTGGTAATATGTACTGCATCCACATCATCCCTGCTCAACACCTCTTCGTAATGTTTTATGGATTCAACTTCGGGAACATTATACCCCCGCTCTTTGTATTTTGCATTAATAAAAGCGGCGGTGTTGTCGCGTCGGGTTTTAAACGGATCGCAGGTAGCTACCGAAAACAATGTTTCGCGGTCAACAAAATAGAATTTTATTTCGTGCTGCGACTGTGCGCCAACGCCGATATGGGCAATTCGTATTTTATCGCTTGGTGCAGCACCGGGTGCACACGATTTTAAAATGGTTGGCGCAAGAATTATCCCAGCTCCACCAATCGAAGCATTTTTTAAAAAATTCCTTCTGGTTCGATTTTTAGTTGTCATGATTTTATTGATTTAGATGTTCTTTATAGTGCTGATATTCCTCTTCTAATCGTTCAAGGCTAACCGCTCCGGCAATATGATTGATGCGGTAATTTAACACCAATTTTTCACCTTCTGAAAAACTATACGGTTTCTCAAACAGGTATGCTGGGCTGAAATAGAAAAAGGGCAGTTCTGCGCTGTTGGTTAAATACCAGGCGGCCTCATCTCTCCTAGAATTTGGGTGGATAATAATTTGCGCCCCTACCTTTTTCCCGTCAAGACCAGTGACCCCCATATAAAACCAATCTCGTTTTTGACCGTGTAATGCCGCCTCTGTGCCACTGGGTATAAAAAACGCATCGAAAAAACTCTGGTTAAACCGTATGGACAAACCACCATAACCGCCCCAGTTTTTCCCATTGGGTTCGCCTTCAATTGGTGTACGATTCAGTTCAACCTCCTCGGCCAGTGCGGTAAATTCAAAGGTATAATCCATACTCAGTTTACCTTTTTCGTTTGGTGCGGCAACATTAATTGTTCGGGTTTCGGCTAAAACTGCCCTGCCATTTTCAGGATGATAAACAATCTCTAATTCTATTTTAGCCGAAAAATCGGGCTTCCTGGTAAAGTGAATATCCTTAATTTCATTAATGCCTTCCGAGCGGTATTCTTTATTATTCGCATACTCCCAATAATTTACACCGTTTATGTATTTCCACGAAAACCATTGCCCGGCGTGCCAGTGATGGTCGTCGGGGCTTACACAAGTCATGTTATTCTGCCCCAAAAAAACAGGATTAAAATGTGGTTTTTGATGTTTTTCCCTGAAGTTGTATTGCCACAGCACATCCGCCCCGTTTAGCAAAGCATAACTAGAATCGGTTTCTGCCCATTTATACTTTGCCTTTACCGCTGTTTCAGTCCTTGATTTTAAGTCCTGCGGGATTTCTTGTTTCACCCTACCAGTAGCTGCCCACTCGGTGGCGCGTAGCATTAAGGTTTGAAAGCCGATGTTTCGCATTTGCCGAACCTCGTGCCCCAGGGCGTTGTGGCAAATTCGTCCTTTGCCGTATTCAAAAACAGAAATAACGGGTTGTTTGCCCAATCCGGCTTTGTTGGTATTTTCATTTTTGGCCGTGGCCAATACCATAAAATAAGGATTTACTTCAGCTTGCATCCACAATTCTTCAAAAGTTGAGAAATCACCCATCCCTTTTGTTATGGGATGTTTTTGTTTTTCGATAATAACCCGGGCTTCGCATTTTTTCCCATGGTTCGTTTCTTTTATCCAGGCTCCGGTTGAAATCTCTTTAAACGCTGGCCAATTGTAAAAGGCTGTTGTTGCAGCATGAAGCGTTAAAAATCCGCCCCCATTTTTTATGAAACTTAGCAAAGCCTGTTCGGTTTCAGCAGGCCAGCGGTATTCTTTATCGGGAAAAGAACTCCAGTTACTCACCACCACATCAATTTCAGTAAAATCTACTCCCGACAACCGCTCCGGTTTTTCAGTAATTTTCACCTCAAACAAACCGGTACTCTCGTACATTTTTTTCAAAAAAGGTGTTGAGGTTTTCCAGTCATGGTTATTCCTTCCGCTTAAAAGCAGAACTTTAATTTTTGCAGAACTTTCGAAGCCCAACAAAACAAAAACGACCCAAAACAAAAATAAAATTCGTCTCATTCGCAGATAGCATTACTTTCTCACTTGAATATAATTAAGTTAATATTTTGTATTTCAAACACATATAATATCTGTTTAAAATTTGCTGGTCGATACCCCTGGAACTCGCATGACTTAATAAACCGCCTATGAGTGAATTACTTCTCACGCTTGTTTCATTAGTCTTCACTGAGCATTAAAAAGATTACTCGCTCTGCCCAGAATGATATGCTTACTGAGGTTTTGGGCGGCGAAGAAACTTTTCAATATCTTTATTCAGCTCCCAGACTTTTCAAAAATTCGTAGCTGCCTTTTACGGCTTCTTCTCCTGCAATTTCAAGGGTTGAATAGCCATCAAATCCACTTTCAACTAACTTAGTATAAATTTCTTCAATGCCAATAACCCCCTGTCCTAAAGTGGTGAGACTCATTCCGCAGCCAAATAGTTGACCGCGTTGTTCTACAAATTCTTCAGGCAAATCCTTCCAGTGTACATGTTCTATTTTATTACCAAACTTTTCAATCATTTCCAAGGGTTCGCCACCACCGAGCCACAAATTTCCGGTATCTAGATTTACTCCCAGGGCTTCAGCATTACAACGGTCGAGTATTTTTTCCATGTGTGCCACCGAGTCAGAATATTTACCGTGTGGTTCAATCAGAATTTTTACACCATAATCGGCTGCCATGCGAAGTGGTTCATTCAATTTTTCGGCAATTGAAAAAATAGCTTCGGCATCGGTTAAATTATATCCAAACCCGGTTGTTGGGTCGCCCTCTGATGTTACAATGTGCTTTACCCCAATGGCTGCTGCAATTTTAACGGCTTTCATCAGTTGTGCTGTTCCGTAGCGGAATGGCGCTGCAGGGTCTAACAAATTAGCATGAGCACAAACGCTGGTCATTGTAATGCCACGGTCTTCAAACATTCGTTTTAGGTCGAAGGGATTGGCATCTAAACTGGCTAAAGCCGTAAAACCATATTCTGCACCTAAACAAGCCCCGTCAGAGCTGTCGGTTAAATCGGCGTACTTGAATCCCCATTCTTTAATGGTGTCTAATTGTTTGTCTAGGGTTGCAAACGGATTAATTAAAGCAAAGCATCCCACTTTTATTGCCATGATATTTCTGTTTTATTGATTTAGTTAATTCTCTACCCTACAAACCTAAAAAACACAATCCAAATAAAATTCCGAAATTCCCCATTGAAATATTTCTTAATTTTGAAAAATGGAAAATGCTGTGCCAAAATACTACGACCCCACCACCGATATGATTTATGAAGCTGATTCGTGTTCTCCATTGCGCGATGCCTGGTTAAATGCCGACCTGGAGTTAACTACTCTTGGGCGCGGAACCTACCCGGGTAAAGCCTTACATGAAGGAGAACTGGAAGGAGTAAAAAGCATTGGTTACTGGGACATTAAAAAGTTGCAAAACTGGGGACTAGACTGGCATACCAACGAAGGGATTGAAATTTGTTTACTGGAGTCGGGAACACTTGGCTTTGAAATAAAGGGAAGTGAGTACCAGTTGCAAACCAACAACATAACCATTACCCGCCCCTGGATTACACACCGACACGGAGCCCCAGTAGCAGACCTCAGCAAGTTGCATTGGCTGATTCTGGATGTTAATGTTCGGCATCCCCATCAAAAATGGGAATGGCCCAGTTGGATTATACTAAACAATAACGATTTAAACGAACTAACACTTTACCTGCGCCAAAACGAACAGCCGGTTTGGAACGCAAACAACGAATTCAGAAACTGTTTTATTGAAATTGGGAATATCATAAAGCATAGTCAGTCAAAACCTTTCGACTCAAAAATTAAAATCTTAATCAACCAGCTTCTTATTGTTCTTCTGGAAATTTTAAAAGCCGAATCGGTAGAACTGGACCATTCGTTGATTGAGAGCAAACGTTCGGTTGAATTATTTCTTAACTCAGTAAAAGAGAACCTTGAGGAAGAATGGACTGTAGTTAAAATGGCCAACGATTGCCAGTTGGGAGTAACTCGTTTTACCTACTATTGCAAAGAAATAACCAATTGTTCGCCCATTGAATATCTAAACCGCCTGCGTTTACGAAAGGCAGCCAAAATTTTACTTAAAGAAAAAAAAATGCCAGTTATTGATGTGGCTTTCAAATGTGGTTTCTCATCAAACCAGTACTTTAATTATGCTTTTAAAAAGCATTTCAAATTATCCCCTGGACAGTATCGTAAAAAAGCGGTGTAAACTACTCCACCTCTTTTTCCACTTTATTTATAAGAACAGTAAAATCCCATTTCAGTATAAGTTTATATACCAGCAACATTATAAGCGAAGAAATAAACAAAGTAACAAACTCACCGGCCGGATCAACCTCTTTCTGGAAAAACAACGAAGGAGTTTGAATGGCCGATTCTTTGCTGGTAACCAAAATAGCACCAAGGGTATTGTTAACAGCATGTGTGCCAATGGCCAGTTCAATGCCATCATCCAGCACAGCCATTACGGCAAAAGCCACCCCAAAAATAAAATACTGTGGCATCATCATCCAAAAACCATGTTCTTTAACCTCGGGATTAGCCGCGTGCATTAATGCAAATAAGAGCGATGGAATTAAAATTACCAGCCACCCTTTTTTGGTCCAGCCGGCTACACCCTGCGCCAGGTAACCTCTGAAAATAAACTCTTCGGTACTCGACTGAACAGGAATAAACAAGATGGCCACCACCACCAATATAAAAAACGAGGTGGCATTAAAACGGAACTCCAGCTCTCCGGGATTTATTAGCAATTGAGCCCCAAAAATCAACAACATTATTGCTCCCCATACCAATATGCCCAGCCAAAACCTATTCCAACGGAAAGGTCTTCCGCCATTTACTACATCAACCGCCGTGCGCTGATGTAAGGCTTTTATTAAAACAATGGCCAAAACAAGCGTAACCATAAAAGGTATTACCATAAGCGCCAGCCCCAGATTTGGATCAATTCCGTAGGCGGCAAAATTCATTGCATTGTCGGGGGTGGCCATCTCGCCTCCATTCATGGCAATAGCTATTCCCATAGCAACAACAAGTGGAATAGCCCCAACCAACTGACCAACGATTAAGGCAACTGCAATCACCACCAGGTATTTCCACCATTGGTTTTGTCCGTCAAAAGCACGCGATAAATGTTTCATTCTCTGATTTATTACTGAAGGTTATAATCGGTTTCGAAATTAAAACTATTTTCAGATTTAGCAAACATAATATGAGTTTGTAAATTGTTCCAGCCCGCGTATATTTGTATAAAATTCAAACAGAATGACAATAGTAAAAACATATTTCCCTCAGCTTCAAGACATAACAAAGGCAAAACACAATCTCAGCGAAATTGTGTTACAAACCCCGCTTCAGAAAAACCTAAACCTATCAGAAGAATTTAATGCCAACATATTTTTAAAACGCGAAGACCTACAAATTGTACGCTCGTACAAAATCAGGGGTGCCTACAATAAAATTGCCCAGCTAACCGAAGCCGAGCAAAAAAAAGGAGTGGTTTGTGCCAGTGCCGGGAACCATGCACAAGGGGTTGCCTACTCGTGCAGACTGTTGGGTATTGAAGGCAAAATTTACATGCCATCAACCACGCCCAAACAAAAAATAAAGCAGGTAAAAATGTTCGGAAAAACCCATGTGGAGGTGGTACTTACCGGCGACACTTATGACGATGCTTACTACGCAGCATTGGAGGATGCGAAAAAAACAAGCATGGCTTTCATTCATCCCTTTGATGATGCCCAAATCATTGAAGGGCAGGCAACGGTTGGCCTGGAAATACTTCAGGATTCGAAAGAAACCATCGACTATTTGTTTATCCCTATTGGCGGAGGAGGCCTGGCAGCAGGCGTTGGAGCCTATTTTAAACAGATTAGTCCGGGCACAAAAATAATTGGCGTAGAGCCGGCCGGAGCTCCGTCGATGCAAAAATCGCTTGAAGCAAATAAAGTGCTTACCCTGGAGAAAATAGACAAATTTGTTGATGGTGCTGCGGTGCAACGGGTGGGCAACATTACATTCGAAATTTGCAAGCAGGTGGTGGATAACTATCAGTCGGTACCCGAAGGGAAGATTTGCACAAAAATACTCGAGCTTTATAACCGCGATGCCATTGTTATTGAACCGGCCGGGGCGCTGTCGATTGCCGCCCTCGATTTTTTCCGAGAACAGATAAAAGGCAAAAATGTAGTTTGTGTTGTTAGCGGAAGTAATAACGACATCACCCGCACCGAAGAAATAAAAGAACGATCGTTGCTTTACGAGGGACTGAAACATTATTTTATTGTTCGATTCCCTCAACGAGCCGGAGCGCTTCGTACCTTTGTTGATGTAGTTTTGGGCCCCACCGATGACGTCACTCATTTTGAATATTCAAAAAAAACCAATCGCGAAAAAGGGCCGGCTGTAATAGGTATTGAGGTTCAGAACAAAGAAGATTTTAACGGCTTGGTAAAACGCATGGAAGAGCATGGTTTTATCTACGAATACCTGAACGAGAAACCTGATTTGTTCCAGTTTCTCATTTAAAACCATACGTGTTTTCGGTAAAACAATCGTCATTGAATTACAACTAAAAACCATTACAATGAAACGAACATAAACTATTTAAATCATAGATTCAAAAACAAGAATGATTTAAATTTATGTGAGTTCCTGAAAGTCTTCTCCGTCAGCTGACGAATGAACATTTAGAAATCAAAAAAATTAAAAAGATGAAACGTGTATTTATAAATCTGGCTATAATTTCGGTACTTATATTCGGTAGTTTTATTGTTTACAAACAAGTTACTGAAACTGACGTAACAAGCACAGAGCGCCCAAATATTATTGTAATACTTGGCGACGATATTGGTTATTCCGACATTGGCCCGTATGGCTCTGAAATCCAAACACCTCATCTTGATCGCCTGGCTGATGAAGGCATTCGCTTTGCGCAATTTTACAATATGGCAAAATGCGAACCATCGCGGTCGTCGTTGTTTACCGGGTTATACACGGGGGGCCCCAGGGCGGTAAACATTGCTCAACTGTTAAAAAACGAGGGCTATTACATCATTCATTCGGGTAAAGAGCACTGGATGAAATGGGCTCCAGAGCAGGTGTATGCGGCGAACATTGCCGATCAGGCGCTTACGTTTCATGCGATGAATGAATTTTTTGAACCTCCCGGCGGCAAGTGGTCTAATCCCTTTATTTTAAATGGTAAAGAAGTAGGCGTAAGTGAAATATATCACGAGAAAAAACCCTTTTTTAAAACCGATGTATTAACCGATAATGCCCTAAAGTGGCTGGAAAAACCGGTTGACGAAGGACAGCCGTTTTTCTTGTTTTTAGGTTACGGTGCTGCACATTACCCGCTGCAGGCCCGCCCCGATGACATTGAAAAATACCGCGGAACCTACAAAAAGGGCTGGGATATGATTAGGGAAGAACGACTGCAAAGACTTATAGAAAAAAAATACTTTCCGGAGCAGACAAAACTTAGTCCGCCAAGTTCCAATATCAACAAATTCAGAGGTCACCCTAAAGACAATGAAGAAATACGAGCCAAGATTCCACAATATCGGCCATGGGAATCATTATCAGCAAGCGAGCAAGATGAAATGGATTTGGAAATGTCGGTTTTTGCTGCCATGGTTGACCGCATGGACCAAAATATTGGGAGGGTGTTAAATTTCCTCGATGAAAAAGGCATTGCCGACAACACCATCGTTATTTACCTTTCCGACAATGGCTCCTGTCCTTACGACAGCAACCGCAATTTCGACTACCCTCCGGGAGTAGCAGAAGGTTTCAGAACACTTTGCGCAGCCTGGGCAAACGTGGGTAACACCCCATACAAATATTTTAAGCAGTACGGCCACGAAGGCGGATCGCAAACCCACTTTATACTGCGTTGGCCGAAGCAGGTTGAAGCGGGACAGCTCACCCACCAGCAAGGCCACATTGTTGATATTGTACCAACCTTACTTGAAGCAAGCAAAACACATTTCCCCTCGAAATTAAATGGCATGGAGCCCCAGGCACTACAGGGTAACTCATTTTTACCTGTTTTAAAAGGAGAACAACGCGAAGAACCTGAGTTTTTTATGTCGGGATGGACCGATAAATTCAGAATGTTCAGAAGTGGCCAATGGAAAATTGTAAAGCTAAACAATAGCGAATGGGAATTATATAACCTGCAAAACGACCCTACTGAAATAAATAATCTCGCAGCGGAATTCCCCGATAAAGTTACTGAACTGGAACAACTCTATCGGCAAAAAAAACAGGAAACCGAGCCTGAATAATAATTTTGGTCATAGGTTTCAGTCCTGCCGCCGTCAAAAATCTAAATGAAAACGGTATTAATTTGTGCTTTCATTTAAAAAAGATAAATTAGCGCACCTGACTAAAACTTGCATCAACATTGGGTTTAAATGCATGATGCAACGTGCAGTTTAACTGGTAAATCCGTAAAACAGAAGTATAAAAGCATATGCAAATTCTGAAAATGAAATTACACTGGCAAATTCTAATCGCATTGGTTCTTGCCGTACTATTTGGCTATTTGGCACCTGCTGCAACCCATTACACTTCGTGGATGGGAGATATTTTTTTGCGAGCGCTTAAAATGGTTATTATTCCTTTGATCCTAAGTTCCATTATTAGCGGAGTAACCAGTATGGGCGAAGGAAAAAACCTGGGGCGCCTGGGACTAAAAACCCTACTTTACTACCTGGCAACCAGCACCCTGGCCATTTTAACCGGTTTATTTTTGGTGAACCTTATAAAACCGGGCGTTGGTGTCGACCTGGGTTTTAGCCAGCCCGTTGACGATTTAAGCGAAAAAGCAGGTTCGGTAAAAGACATATTATACCGCCTGGTACCCGACAATATTGTTGATGCAATGGCACAAGGCACCATTTTATCAGTTATCTTTTTTGCCATTGTTTTTGGCTATTTTATTACCAGAGTTGACGAGCCTTTTAAGGGAACATTAAAGACTTTTTTTGATGCTATTTTTGAGGTAATGATGAAGGTTACCCTTTTTATCATCAAATTTACACCACTCGGAATTTTTGGAATTGTTGCCGCCGAAGTAGCCCGAAATGCCAACCAACTGGCCAACATTGCCGGAAGCCTGGCTGTTTACAGCCTTTGCGTTATCGGCGGACTACTCATTCATGCTTTTGTCATTCTGCCATTAATTGTTCGTTTCATCGGAAAAGGAAAACCTTTTGCCCATTTCCAAAATATGGCTACTCCCTTGCTAACAGCTTTCTCCACCTCATCATCGAGCGCTACATTGCCGCTAACCATGGAAGCCCTTGAACACAAAAGTGGCGTTTCAAATAAAATTACCAGCTTTACCCTACCACTGGGGGCCACCATAAATATGGACGGTACAGCTTTATACGAATGCGTTGCAGCCATGTTTATTGCACAGGCTTATGGCGTTGAACTGTCAATTGCACAACAAGCCTTTGTTGTTGTTACTGCTCTGCTGGCATCAATTGGTGCCGCCGGAATCCCCATGGCCGGACTGGTGATGATAACGGTAGTACTAACGGCTGTTGGCCTTCCGCTTGAAGGTATTGGCTTAATTTTGGCTGTTGATCGTCCGCTTGACATGCTTCGTACTTCTGTAAACGTTTGGAGCGACAGCTGTGGCGCGGTTACCGTGGCCCGTTCTGAGAATGAAGAAACGGCAGTAGCCTTATAAGTCCTTCTCTCAAAAAATAATCCATTACTTATTTTAACGTGCAATTCACCCTGGTGCTACAAATCAGGAAGAGGTAATAAAATCAAGTATACTACCAGCTGTGCTTCCCCTGCGTCCTTTGTAAAATTCGGTATAGCCACAGCGTTTGCACGAAATCGCAATAAATCTTCTGTTTTGTATATCAAAGAAACGGGAAAAGCCGGAGCCGGTGGTTCTTATTTCATCTTCCTCGTACTCCCAGCTGCTGCATTTAGGACAACTAAAGTGTTTTTTCATGGTTTTCTGTTAAAAAAAAATTGTTTTCACCCAATTGGTATCAGTTTTTCAAATAAATTACGAGTTGAACTGCAATTAAAACCAATCCGATTACCACCGCCATAATAAAACGTTTCTGTGTTGAAGTTAGCGTTCTTTTTGGCGGTTTCCTACTCCCTGAATATCTGTATCTACTCATTTTTTTTGCAAATTTTATATTTTATTTAAACCATGCAATAACTGAACAATCAGTCCTACCAGTGCCAGCAAAATCATGAGCACCAGCGCTATTCTTTGCATTTCTTTAATGGGGCTTACTTTCTTCTTTGGTGTTGTTTTTAAATGCTCGTACCTACCCATTACCTGTACCCTTTTTTAAACGTTTAGCATCTTTTAATGCCTGGTGTATAATCCACTCCAACTGGCCGTTTATACTCCTGAAATCATCGGCAGCCCATTTTTCCACAGCTTCCATCATTTCAGGACTTACTCTTAATACAAATGATTTTTTCTTCGCCATTTTACTCCTCCTCTTTCATTAGCTTATGCATGGCGTATTCGATAGCTTGTTGTTTTTGTGTTCCAATTAAAAATTTCTTTCCATTTATCAGCTGCAGTTGCAAACCGGTTCTTCCCGAAACAATCCATGCACTTCCGTATTTTCGCCTGCGCTTTATACCGTAACCACCATATTCCCAATTAGGTTTATACTGCCGCACAGCATAGCTGGCAATTTCTTCAGGCTTTATTATTTTCCATTTTCGAACTAAAGGCGGAAAGGAAACATAAAGCTTTTCGCTTGTAATTTTTGTGCGAAGTTTTAAACGCATTACTATAAAAAAAACAAAAGCTAATAGCAGCAGCAACGACAAGCCGGTAACAATCAATCCTTCGGTACTCATTGGATTATCGCCAAATGGCCGATTTAACACCTTCTGGTTGTAAATTCCTACACCAAAAGGTATGGCAACACAGGCAATAGTTGAACCAATTATAAGCCACATCCACCATTGGTTAAACCGTTGTTCTTCTTGAAAAAGAACCTTTTCCATGGTTTTTAATATAAGGTTCCTGTGTTTACAATCGGCGTAGCATCCTTATCGCCACATAATACAACCATTAAATTACTAACCATGGTAGCTTTTTTCTCCTCATCAAGGTCTACAATTTGCTTCTGACTGAGTTCTTCGAGAGCCATTTCCACCATACTAACAGCGCCTTCAACAATTTTATAACGTGCAGCAACGATTGCTGTTGCCTGCTGACGTTTCAACATGGCCTGCGCAATTTCCTGGGCATAAGCAATATGGTTTATGCGTGCTTCAATAACGTGTATTCCCGCAATCTCCAGTCGTTCAACAATTTCTTTTTCAAGTTGCTCGTTTACTTCCTCGGTACCATCACGCAAGGTAACTTTGGCCGATTCGTCTTCAATATTGTCATACGGATACATACCGGCTAATTTTCGCAGAGCGGCCTCGCTTTGCACCACCACAAAATGCTCGTATTCATCTACTCCAAAGGCAGCTTTATAGGTTTCCTCCACCTTCCACACCAACACTAAACCAATCATTATCGGGTTACCCAATTTGTCGTTTACCTTAATCGTTTCGCTATCAAAATTACGGGCACGCAGCGAAATCTTTTTCTTAACAAAAAAGGGGTTTACCCAATAGAAACCATTGGTTTTAATGGTTCCGCGGTAAGCTCCAAATAAAATCATTACGCAACTTTGATTCGGATCGACTACCGTAAAACCAATGGCTCCCAAGATAAAAACAGGGATTAAGACGATTGCGGGCCCAATCATTCCTCGCATAAAACCAAAAACGATTAAAACCAACAAAACAAGTTCCAGAAATAAGAACAGATAACCAGATAATGCAGAATATTGTTTTTCCATGACATTAATTTTTTAGTATTTTGATATTATTTTGATATCAAATATCGGAAAAATATATTTACCAGGCAATATTTATTCTCGAAATAATTTTTGCAATTTGACTAATCTCTTTAAACAAATTATCTTTACTCACGTTTTTTCCTAAAACAAAGTAAAAATGAAATTCATAAAAGAACCTATAAATCGATTTATTAAGCTTGAAACATCAAGCAGTATTATATTATTTACAGCCTCCATTGCAGCTTTAGTTCTGGCCAACTCAAGTTTAAGTGAATCTTTTCTGGGTTTCTGGAAAAATTACGTCACTATTAGTTTACCTGGATTTGAGCTATCTAAACCCGTATTAAAATGGATAAACGATGGCTTAATGGCCATTTTCTTTTTTCTAATTGGTTTAGAAATAAAACGTGAAATTTTAATAGGAGAATTAAGCGACATTAAAAAGGCTTCGTTACCTATTTTAGCAGCTCTCGGAGGAATGATTTTTCCCGCCCTCCTTTTTGTAGCCTTAAATAAGGGAAATGCAGGAATGGAAGGATGGGGAATCCCAATGGCAACCGACATCGCATTTTCTCTCGGTATTTTAACCTTGCTCGGCAAGCGGGTTCCGGTTGGGTTGAAAGTTTTTTTAATGGCCTTTGCTATTATTGATGATCTGGGGGCAGTACTGGTCATTGCTTTCTTTTACAGCTCGAAATTAATTTGGGCCAACATAGCAATTGGCTTAGCTATTGTTGTCGCGCTTGCCATTCTGACGCGATTTAAACTTTATACAAAATACTTATATTTTATTGCCGGCGCCATCGTTTGGGTGCTATTTCTGAAATCCGGAATTCACTCAACAATTGCCGGAGTACTAATGGCACTTACCATTCCTATTGATCGACATATTAACACCAATATTTTTTATGAGAAAGGAAAAGAAATACTTGACGGTTTTAAACAGGAGTGTGATAATCAGGATGAGAACAAAACCATTCTTAATCACCATCAATTAAATGCCATCGATCAGATGGAAGAACTTACCGAAAAAACGGCCTCTCCCATTCAATTTCTCGAACATCGTCTGCATGGCTGGGTAGCTTTTATAATTTTACCATTATTTGCTTTTGCAAATGCCGGTGTAGTTTTTAGTTTTTCGGGAGATACCAATACCACCCTGGCAAGTAATATTGCTTTTAGTCTTGTAATTGGAAAGTTTGTGGGAATTTTCCTTGTATCGTTCATTGCTATAAAGTTTAAACTCTCAGAACTACCTAAAAATGTCAATTACATGAATCTGGCCGGCGTATCCATGCTTGGTGGGCTTGGATTTACAATGGCTTTATTTATCAATAACCTTGCCTTTAGCGACGAGATTCTTATTAATTCTGCAAAAATGGGCATTTTACTTGGCTCGTTTGTGGCAGGATTAGCTGGTTATGTATTGCTACGAATTTCAGCGGGCAAAAAAAATCCTTCAGCAATTTAGCTGAAGGATTTTTTTAAATCCATTACTTTAATTTTAATTCAAGTTCATTTCAACATGTCCCGTCAATTCGCTTTCTAAAACATCATACGACCGGGCAAAATCCAGTATGTTTTTTACACACTGGTCTGATGGTTCTAAATCCATCGGTTTTGTTTCACTTTCAAATTCGCTTTGAATATTGTTTACAAAATAAATCAAGGTAGAGTAATCCATCATAGGCATTAAAATTATTTTCTTTTAAAACGCCTTACTCTCCTCAATATTGTGTTAACAATAGTTAAATAGCTGTGAGGTTCAGCTTTTTTTCTTCCATTAATTTTCGAAGATTTATTAAAGCATACCGCATACGCCCCAGGGCCGTATTTATACTTACATCGGTTTGCTCAGCAATTTCCTTAAAGCTCAGCCCCATGTAGTGTCGCATATGAATTACTTGTTGCTGATCCTCAGGAAGTTCATTTACCAGGTGTTTCACTTCTTTTAAAATTTGCGCATACACCATCTGATCCTCAATAGTTTGTTCTGAAAACTTTTGCGAGTTAAAAATATCTACATCTGTACTGTCGTTTGATATGGTACCCTGCAGCTTTTCTTTTCTGAAATGATCGATAATCAGGTTGTGGGCAATCCGAAGCACCCAGGATACAAACTTACCGTTTTCAATATACTTTCCTCTTTTTAGGGAACGGATAACCTTAATAAAAGTATCCTGAAAGATATCTTCCGCCAGTTCCTGATTTTTGACAATAAGCAAAATATACGAAAACACTCTGCTTTTGTGTCTAACTATTAATGTCTCAAGTGATTCTTGATCGCCTTGTATAAAACGTTGAACGAGTTCATTATCGTTCAGTTTACTTAGTCTGAACATTACCTTCTATTTATGTGTAAACAAAAAGTAAAGTTTATCTATAGGCGTTTAATTTTTAGTGAAGTAAAACTATTATTCTAATTTTGTACCGTTCAAAAATGAAACATTTTACCGACAAAAGCAAGTTTTTTTAACATTTTATCGCATTTCTTAAAAAATTATGTCCAATAGCAAAAATGCTAAATACATTGAGATTCAGAACGCAAGAGTTCATAATCTCAAAAATATAAGCCTAAAAATTCCACGAAACAAATTCATTGTTGTAACAGGCGTTTCGGGGTCGGGGAAATCATCGCTGGCCTTCGACACTTTGTTTGCAGAAGGGCAACGGCGTTACGTTGAAAGCCTTTCGTCATACGCACGTCAGTTTTTAGGCCGAATAAATAAACCCGAGGTTGATTTTATTAACGGCATACCGCCTGCCATTGCCATCGAACAAAAAGTGAATACACGTAATCCGCGATCAACAGTAGGTACTTCAACCGAAGTGTACGATTACCTGAAATTACTTTATGCAAGGGTTGGACAAACTATCTCTCCGGTATCGGGGCAAGTGGTTTCGCGCAACAGTGTTACCGACGTGGTAGATTTTGTAAACGGTTTTAAGGAAGGTACTCGTTTAATTATTGCAGCTCCGCTAGCGGCAAAAAATGGAAGAACCATGCTTCAGGAAATCGAATTGCTGATGCAACAGGGATTTTCGCGCATTGAAACCGACAACGAAATTCTGCGTATTGATGAGCTTGTTCAGAACAATTCTGATAAGTTATGTTCGGATACCTGTAACCTGGTTATCGACCGCATTGCGGTGAAGCACGATGAAGACACACAAAGCAGGTTGGCCGATTCGGTTCAAACAGCATTTTTTGAAGGCCATGGCGAATGCACCGTAAAAATTTACCTGAAAGAAGGTGTTGAAACAAAAATTTTCTCGAACCGATTTGAAGCCGATGGAATTGAGTTTGAAGAACCAACAGTTCACATGTTCAGCTTTAACAACCCGGTTGGCGCGTGTCCTACCTGCGAGGGTTACGGCAAAGTAATTGGGATTGATGAAGACCTGGTAATTCCGAACAAATCATTATCGATTTACCAGGATGCCATTGCCTGCTGGAAAGGTGAAAAAATGAGTAAATGGAAAAACCAACTTATTTACACCGCAGATAAATTCAATTTTCCGATACACAAGCCCTTTTACGAACTCAGCGACGAACAAAAGTTTTTGATTTGGACAGGCAACGGCTATTTTGAAGGACTCAATCAATTTTTTAAGCACCTCGAAGAGGGCAGCTATAAAATTCAATACCGGGTAATGTTATCGCGCTACCGCGGAAAAACCATTTGTCCGGAGTGCAAAGGAAGCCGCTTAAAAAAAGAAGCCGCTTATGTAAAGGTCGCCGGAAAATCGTTGCAAGAATTGGTTTTAATGCCGGTTTCAGAGCTTCGCGGTTTTTTCGCTTCACTTGAGCTTAGCCCACACGAACAAAAAGTTGCTAAACGCATACTCATCGAAATCACTAATCGTCTCGAGTTTTTATGCGATGTGGGCTTGGGTTACCTTACTTTAAACCGACTTTCGTCAACCTTGTCGGGTGGCGAATCGCAACGCATAAACCTGGCAACATCCTTAGGTAGCAGCCTGGTGGGCTCGCTTTATATTTTAGATGAACCCAGCATTGGGCTTCACTCCAGAGATACTGAAAAACTAATAAAAGTATTGCGCCGCTTACAAAAAGTTGGCAATACGGTATTGGTTGTTGAGCACGATGAAGACATTATCCGTGCTGCCGACCTTGTAATCGATATTGGCCCGCTTGCCGGTCAACACGGAGGCGAGGTTGTTTTTCAGGGAACACATAAAGAACTGGAAGAAAGCCCGACCAGTTTAACCACCAAATATTTGGTTGGAACCGAAGAAATACCGCTACCCCATCAACGGCGTAAGTGGACCAATGCAATTGAAGTGGTTGGCGCACGCGAAAACAACCTTAAAAATGTAACGGTAAAATTCCCGCTGAACACCCTCACTGTTATCACCGGTGTTAGCGGATCGGGAAAATCATCGCTTATTTCAAAAATTCTTAGTCCGGGTTTAACAAAAATTCTTGGTGGCTACGGCGAAAAAACAGGGCACCACGATGCCATTTTAGGCGACTACAAAATGATAAATGCGGTAGAATTTATCGACCAGAATCCTATAGGAAAGTCATCACGATCGAACCCGGTTACCTACCTGAAAGCTTACGATGAGATTCGGAAGTTATTTTCGGAACAGCAGGCCGCAAAAATACAGGGACTTAAGCCTTCTCATTTTTCGTTTAATGTTGATGGTGGCCGCTGCGATGAATGCCAGGGCGAAGGAACAATTAAAGTTGAAATGCAGTTTTTGGCCGATGTTTACCTCTTATGCGAAAGTTGTGGCGGGAAAAGATTTAAGGAAGACATATTGGATGTGCGCTACCGGGAGATGAATGTTGATGACATTTTAAACCTTACGGTTAACGAAGCTATTGAATTGTTCGCACAAGGAAAAAGTTCGACCGAAAAAAAGATTACAAAACGACTGAAGCCACTTCAAGATGTAGGCTTAGGCTATATTAAACTTGGACAATCGTCGAGTACTTTGTCGGGTGGTGAAAGCCAGCGTGTTAAACTTGCTTCGTTTTTGGCAAAAGAGAAGGACTCGCCTACCCTATTCATTTTTGACGAGCCAACCACGGGATTGCACTTTCATGATATCCGAAAACTACTGGATTCATTTAACGCGCTTATCTCTCGTGGCCATTCCATTTTAGTAATCGAGCACAACATGGATATTATTAAATCGGCCGACTGGATTATTGACCTTGGTCCAGAAGGTGGTGATAAAGGGGGAACACTGGTTTTTGAAGGAACACCTGAGGAGATTATAAAAAAGGAACAATCGTATACCGGCTTGGCACTTAAAGAAAAACTATAAAAAAAGAGCCGCCTCATCAGGCGGCTCTGAACCATTAAAATCTCACTATTTAAACAGTTGCATCTTCTACTACAACCGGTTTAATTACACTGGTTTTTGCAATATTATCTGCTATTGGGCAGCGCAATGCAATTTCCTTTAGCAGCTCTTCCTTTTCTTTTGTCGAAAGATCAGCATCAATATGCACATAGCTTCTTATTTCGGTAAACCCAGCTCTGCCTTCAGTCGTTTTTCCAAGCAAAAAGTCTTTGTCAATATCACCTTCTGCCATTACTCGAATTCCCTTAAGAGGTATGCGCCTTTGCTGCGCAATAATTCGCCCAATTGCACAAATGCAGGCGGGTAAAGAACTCAGAAAAATTTCTAACGGGTTGGGACCTTCGTCATTTCCTCCGGCCATTTTAGGCTGGTCGATTACAAATGGGTGCGAACAGTTAATTTGAGTGCTAAAAGTACGGCCCATTTCTCCGCTTACTTTTATAGTTGAAGTTGCCATAACATATACTATTGATTCATAATGAACAAATGTAATTTTAATTATCACAATCTTTTATGACTTTAGTCAAATAAAGAACATAATTTCATTATAAATTAAAATTAGGGTTTTAGTCGTTTCCACAAATTCCGTAGGAATAAAACCGCATACACCACTAACGGAGTTAACAAGACTAGAGCAGTAAGAATTAGCCAGCTTTTAAATTCCAGAGGAGCATTTTTGAACGAAAAAGTCCAATTTCCGGAAAGCAAAAATGCAATCAGGCCCCAAAACAGTGCCAATAAAATATTTAGCTGCAAAATTTTAACCATAACTGTTTTGACAGCATTAGTTTCTTTTTGAGGAAATAGCTGGAGCATTAACAATGCATACAAAGTAAGTAACAACCAAATAATGAAATTACCAAAAGGCAGCTCCCGGTCAGGAATGATACTCCTGGCCAATAAATCGGTATTAATAAACAGCAGGTAGGCTGTAAAAATTACCAATACCGGAAACAGAATAATATTAATTTTCTTCAACAACATTATTTTGAACTAAAAGCGGCAGTTTTTTCCATTCGCGAACCAATAAAAACCCAACAACGATAGCCGACATGGTATCAGCCAGGGGATAGCTGAGCCAAATTCCATCAATCGCCCAAAACTGCGGCAGAATGTACAACAGTGGAATTAATCCGATAACTTGTCTGAAAATTGTAGCGAACATCGATAACCCCGCCTTCCCAATGGCCTGGAAAAAATTAGATGCCACCACCTGAAATCCAACAAGGGGCAATGCCAAAACAACCAGCCTGAGACCTCTTACTGCTATTTCATAAAGTACCTGGCTATCGTTATTAAAAACCTTAATAATTGCACCAGGAAAGGCTTCAAGAAGAGCATAAGAAACAATGGCAATAAGCGTTGCTGCAATAAGCGATATTCGCAAAGTATCTTTTATACGTTTAACCGATTTGGCTCCATAATTAAAACCAATAATGGGTTGCGAAGCCATGTTTAAGGCCACAATTGCCATTATAACCAGGGTTAGAACAGAGTTTATAATCCCCATCGCTCCAACGGCCAGGTCGCCACCAAAATCAATTAGTTTTTTATTGAGAAGGCCTTGTACAAAACTACCGGCAATTTGCATGGAAAACGGTGCCATGCCAATTGCCAGAATTTCAAGTACAATATCCCACTTAATGTTGAGGTATTTTAATTGCAGCCTAACAACCGCACGCTTGCTTTTTGTAAAATGATACAACACCCACAGCATTAACACAAACATGGAGATTACAGTGGCATAAGCAGCTCCTTTTACCCCCATATCAAAAACAAAAATAAATATTGGATCGAGGATAATGTTGGTAACCGAACTGATTAGCATCGACACCATTGCCACACGCGCATTCCCTTCAGAACGAATTACATTATTTAACGAGAAGCCTATTACCATAAAAGCTACGCCTGCCAAAATAATATTGAGGTAATCGTTGGCATATTGAAATGTTTCTTCCGTCGACCCGAACGACCGTAAAATAGGAACTTTAAGTGCGTAAGTCACAATCATTATTATAATTGAAACCAAAATCATGAGCAGCAAACTCGTACCCAGGGTTTGTTCTGCACGCTCCATATTCTTTTTCCCCAGGTTTATCGACACATAAACACTGGCTCCGATACCAATGAGCATCCCGAAACCCATCATAATTAGCATTATGGGAAAAATTACAGAAATACCGGATAAAGCTTCAGCGCCAACACCTTGCCCAATAAAAATACGATCGACAATATTATAAAGTGCATTTACAAAAACCCCGATAAAAGCAGGTATAAAATATTTGAGCATTAAACGCCCAACATTTGCCTCCCTTAATTCTTCAATGTTTTTCATGTGCCCGGTAAAGGTAAGTAATCTGATTAAACATTTACCTCACTGCTTTGTTTTCGCACATTTAATAACGTAAATTTGCACCCTGATAAAAACGGAAGAATGAAGAAAACAAAAGTCGATCAGGCCATTAACAGTCAGCTCTTTTCTGCTGACAGCAAACAGGTTTTGCAGGCGTTAAACCTTTTAAAAGAACAAGGAAATGCGGAATACCTGCCCATTTTATTTGATTTGTTGCTTGCAGGTTGCGAACCAGAGGTGGAGCAGGAAATAGTAAAGTTGCTGGGCACTATTAAGGACAAGAATTCCATACCGTTTTTTGTGGATGCCCTGAAAAATGAAAAATATGTACCTATACGAAAAAAGATAACAACGGTTTGCTGGCAAAACGGGCTTGACTTTTCTGAACATATAGAAACTTTTACCGACCTGGTTATTACAGAAAACTGGGAAACGGCCTTTGAGGCATTTACGGTTATTGAAAATTTTGAACATTTTCCGGCACCGGATGTAATGAAACCCTTAAAGCTAAAAATTGCAGCCGCATTAAAGCTTGCCCAGGAACAAAAGGCCTACTTGCTTGAAGAACTGTTAAAATTATCTACCTGACAGCCTAGCGACATTGCGTAACACCATAAAAATACTGGTTTTTTGTGTTTTGCTGGGCCAGGCAAGCGGAAGTAGTGGGCAAAACGAAACCTACCTTCTGCCCTTTGGTAACCGGGCAGCCTTAAATCCGTCGTTTGCCGGGCTCAACAACAATTATTCGTACCATACGGGCAACCAGTATTATTTTATCAACAGCGAACAAACCTACAACCTTTTTTACGCCTCGTGGGACGCTTACTCCGATAAACTTAAAGGAGGTGTGGCATTAAGTTTTTCACAGGGACTGATAAGCCAAAGAAATATAAGCACCTCGCAGTTTGGGGCCTCCTATTCCGGGTTTCCAATCGCTACAAAAAATGGTGAGATTTTATTATCGGCAGGTACCAACCTGGGAGTAGGCACCAAACAATGGTCTGTTGCATTCCTTGACGAGGTACTAACTGATAAAGATGATGCTTCAAGTTTGCCGGGCAAAGCATTTTTGCGCTACGCCCTTATAAAACCACAGGTAGGTTTTTTGTGGATGAGCGAACAATTTCAGTTGGGACTTACGGCTGCCGTACCTTATCGGTTTGACATTGCCACGGACGCCATCGAACCTTTGGAGGAAAGCACACCGTTAAGCCTTACCTTATATCTGGCCAAAAAAATGAATAAAAAAATTCGGGACCTTTACTCCCGCCCCTTTTTGTTGTCGCCGGAATTAATTGTTTTTTACCACGAAGAGTTTATTTTTAGCCGCCTGCGCATGGTGTCGGAGCACACCAATAAAACATGGGGATTTTTTATTCAAAACGACTTTACCAACCAAATTCACACCTTTGGCGGAACGCTTGGTTATCGGAATAATTACGTGCGTTTAAACATTAATACGGGGCTGGGTATTCCAGGTCTTTCTGACTCGAATGCTTTTCTTTGCGAATTGTCGCTTCATATTATTGTCCCTCCTTTTAATTATTCGAAAAATTATCCGTGGTCGCCCGATAAAAACTAATTTGATTTTGTATTTTGGCGCATCTTTTTAACCAATAATAGCTTAATGAGCCTAAAAAAACTGGTATTTCTCTTTCTCCTGTTTCCATGTATCGCTTTTGCACAAGATCCGGGGTATTCTCAGTTTTTTGCCAATCCTTTACATTTAAATCCGGCATTTGCAGGTACCAGCGAGCTTCCCCGTTTGGTTTTTAATTATCGTAACCAATGGCCACAACAAGGAAACTCGTTTACCACTTACGCTATCTCGTACGATTTCCTGTTAAAAAAACGAAATGCAGGTCTTGGATTTCAGGCCTACCACGATCGGGAGCCGAATAACATTATTACGAGCAGTTCGGCAACTTTAGCATATTCATATCATTTACAACTGGGAAAGGAAAGTTTTATGACCCTGGGATTAAATGCCGGAGTTGTAGTAAAACAATTCGATACAAACAGTTTAATTTTTCCATCAGAAATTGACCAGTTAACCGGAACCATTAGCAACAGTGTGTTTGGTGCTGTTGATGAAGTAACAAAAAGTTACCCTGACTTTGCTTTTGGCGCCGTTGGCCAGCACCGCAGCGTTTTTTGGGGCGCCAGTGTGCATCATTTAAACACACCCAACGAATCGATTTATGAAGGCGACAACAAAGGGAAAGTTCCTATGAAAGTGACCCTTCATGCCGGAGCTCGTTTACACCGTTTTCATCATGATTTGCTCTCGCGCAGGTTTACCCTTTCGCCCAATGTGCTTTACCAACAGCAGGGTTCGTTTAAACAACTAAACCTTGGTATTTATATGATTGAAAAATCAGTATTGTTTGGGGCCTGGTTCAGGAATAATATTGATACACGCCCCGATGCACTTATTGCACTTATCGGCTTTGTGCGAAACAAATTCCAATTTGGCTACAGTTTTGATTATACCCTTTCAGAGTTATCAAATTACAGCCATGGGTCGCATGAGTTTTCATTAACATTTTTTATAGGAAGTAAGGGGAAAACACCCATTCGAAATAAATTGCTTATTCCCACACTTTAGCAACTTTCTTTGTTTGTTCGTGTTTTAATTCCCACGGCACAATAAAATGATCCTCTGTGTGAAAATCTCTCCTTTTCCTATCTGGATTATATCCTCCATAAAGCGGGAATTCTTTTTCCTGAAACGTATCCAATTCAAATTTTCTCTTCATACCTATGCTTTTTTTTATCGATTTTTGCACCAACACCTACTTTAAAATACCAACCATTAACCAATCCTTTCTACGTAATGAAGGGACAGAAAGATACTCACAAATATGACAAAAGTCAATTGTTTTAACACATTTTAGTGCAATCGATTGTAATCAGTACAAGAGAGTTACGTTGCCTTTTTGGCGGTGTGAGATTCCCCGAAAATCGTTAAATTCGATTACCCAGGTGTACACGCCGGAGGGTGCGGGATTTCCGTTTTTCATTTTTCCATCCCAGCCATTCTGCTGGCTGTTCGATTCAAAAACAACTTCGCCCCAACGATTAAATACCAACAGCTGGTAGCCGTCGTTGGACACGCCATCGGCATACACCCGAAATTCCCGATCTTCTTCTAAGGCGGCATTGGGCGAAAAGGCATTGGGCGGAAACAGCTTATCGAAGGCTACGCTAACTTGTTTTACCAGGCTGTCGGTACAGGCAAAGCTGTTACTCACTTCAAGGCTTATGGGGTAAATACCCATGGCACTGTAACGGTGAATCGGTTCTTTTTCTTCGGAAAAGGTGCTGTCGCCAAAGTCCCAAAAATAGAACATGGCTGCATGGCTGTTATTACTAAAGCTAATTTCAGGGTCGGTAATTAATACTTCCTGCGGATTAAAATTAAAATCGGCGTGCGGAACCGGGTACACCTTAATCATCGAATCATAAACGGCTGTATTTTCACAGGCATTTACATCCAAAACTGTAAGGCTTATGGAAAAAGAAAGCAGTTCGTCGCCTGAATTAATAAATGTATGCCCGGGATTTTCCTCGTTGGAGGTGTTACCGTCATCAAAATCCCACAGGTAACTTTGGGCCGGTTTGTTTGTAGCTGCCTCAAAGGTAGCAGAAAGTGGCGAACATCCTTCGGGGTTTTCAGCCGACACCAATATATCAGGTTTTACTTTTACTTCCATCGTGGCCGACTCATCAACACACCCTTTCTCGTTAACTTTAAGGGCAACGCTACGCTCAACATCCTCAAATCCCAACGGAATAAGCACACTGTCGACACCTACACCTACCTGAAAAACCTGCTTGTTATAATACCATGTAAACTCGGTTTCTTCAACAATAGTACCGGTAAAAGCAAGCTGCAGATTATAACCATAACATTCTGTTGAATCGAGGTCGAACACGGCCTGTGGCTGGTTGTAAAATTCGAAAAATATCGTATCCGCATACGGACAACCGGCGTCATCGATGGTATTTAACAGAAAAGAATAAACGCCATATTCTTCAACGCTTATTGTTGGCTGAAGCGTTAAGCTGTCGGCAACCTGAACGATGGACTCAAAAGGAATGAGCTCAACCAATGGCTTTTCATCCCCAATAAAAATTAAATCCACGGTGGCAGTTTTTGTTCCACAAAATAATGTTTGCACACGGTTGTAATCTAATTCCGGATGTTTGGTATCACGCACTTCGATGTAGGCTGTTGCCGAGAGTTGTAAATCGAGATTTTCCATTCCACCAAATTCAACAACATAGCCTTGCGGGAAATAATAACCGTTAGGGCTGTTTTTATCTCCCTCGTCAGAAAGGTCGTTCCATGATTTTGCTTTACCACTGGGGTCTACCACCATATGTGCATAATCTTCATCGTCGCCCCAGTTTTTTTGCACATTATTAGGTTCACCGTTGTTCCAGTACGAAAAATTACCGCCAACTGCTGAACCATTGTAGTTACCCCGCCAAAACTGAGTTCCGGCTTCGGGACCGGTTTCCCAAAACCATTCACCCTCATTTTTTGCATCGCTGGCACCAATCCATCCCACGCCATCAATTTTCGACCAGATAAAATTATTTTCAGTACTTGAAGTTATGGTAGCCAGATAACCTTTAAGGCCGTAATACTCCATTTCTTCTGCCGCTTTGCGTGCTTCGGTCCAACGAATTCCACGTTTTGCAATGTACTGGTAAAAGTGTTTGGTATACGGCAGATAATCGGCATCTAAAAGGCTTATTGAAAATTCGCGAATACCTACCTCCCTGTTTCCATTCTGATTGTAGTAATATATTTTTGATATGGCTTCGCGGTATTGTTCGTCTGTACCAACACCACTTATTTCGAGTGTTCCATTGGCACTGTTCCAGTTATACTTTAAAGAGCCAACAGCTTCGTATCCGAGCATATCCTCGTTACGCTCATAGTTAACAATTGACACTTGCATTCCTTTGTCAGCAGCATCTATATCAATATGTTGCACAATAATACCTGGTGCCACCAATACTGATTCGGAACAATAAACGACAGCCTCTGTATCGGCATTATCAATAACCGGCACATTATTTTGCGCATATAAAAAACCGGCCCTTCCAACAATACAAAAAAATGCAATAAGAAAAACCGGTTTAATTTTATACATAGCTTTTGCGGCTTACTTCCTGTTGGAAAAATATTTCATGAATTGTGAGCGCTCGTACATAAACGGATCGGGAATATTTTTATAGGAAAGTCGTCCTCTGAAATCGTCGATTGATTTAAAGTTCCAATTTTGCATAAAAGTTCTTAGTTCCTTCAATATTTCGCCAACAACCGGGGTACCGTTAAGGTATAAGGTAGAACACAGTTGTGCGACCTGGGCGCCGGCAAGTAATTGTTTCACCACGGCAGTTCCGTCGTGAATACCGGTTGATGCTGCAATATCAAGTTGTGTAACTGATGATGCTACCATACCCACCCAACGCAGTGAGCGGCGCAAATCGGCCGGAGTACTAAATACTTCAGACGATACCAACTCGAGGGTCTCCAGGTTAATATCGGGCTCGTAAAAGCGGTTAAACATTACCACACCTTTTGCACCGTGGGCTTTTAATTTATCGGCCATACCAATAATATTACTATGGTTTAGCCCAAATTTTACCGAAACCGGAATATTTACTTCCTGTTTTACTTTATCCAGCACATCGAGGTAAAGCTGTTCGATAAGGCCCGGTTTCTCGTGGCGGTCGGTTGGTAAATAAAAAATATTTAACTCGATAGCATCGGCACCGGCTTCTTCAAAATCTTTTGCAAAGCTTGTCCATTCGCTCGACGACACACAATTTACACTGGCAATTATGGGTACATCAACGGCAGCTTTTGCTGTTTTCACCAATTCCAGGTGGCGGGTTACCGAGTTGTCGCGCAGGTAATTTTTTATATAATCTTCAGCCTCGGGGTAAGCCATATTTTGCTGATCTTTCTCAAGCATACTGCTTACCTCGTTATTAATTTGCTCTTCAAAAATGGATTTTAATACAATTGCTCCAATTCCGGCATCGGCAAGTTCCTTAATTTTTTCAACAGAGCTGGTTAATCCGGAGCTGGCTGCAAGCAGTGGGTTTTTAAGCGTTAATCCGAGGTATGTAGTTTCTAAATTTGCCATAATAAAAGTTTTAAGTTAAAAGCTCAGCATTGTTTGTTCGAAAACTGTTAGCTTCTCGCCGCGCTGTTCTTATTTAAAAAATCTGTTTGTTTCAATTAATAATTTCGTGCTCCAAAAATTTTACTGCCTACACGAATCATTGTGCTTCCTTCTTCAACAGCAATCGGATAATCGCCCGACATGCCCATTGATATTTCTGTAAAAGATTCGGAATCGGAAAAATATCTATTTTTCAGCGAATTAAAAATATTTTTTAACACGCGAAACTCGTTTCTTACCTGATTTTCGTCGTTACTATAAGTTGCCATGCCCATAACGCCCACAATAGCTACATGTTGCAATTGCTGTACAGCCTCTGAACTTAAAATCTCGTCGGCCTCCCCGGGCGAAAGACCAAATTTTGTGCTTTCCTGAGCAATATGAAATTGCAACAACACCTTAATTACCCGCTTGTTTTTAGCACCTTCTTTATTTATCGTTTTTAAAAGCTTTAACGAGTCTACTCCGTGGATAAGAGCAATAAACGGAGCAATATATTTCACCTTATTGCTTTGCGGGTGACCAATAAAATGCCATTCAATATCTTTTGGAAGCTCTTCGTATTTTTTGCATAAATTCTGCACTTTGTTTTCGCCAAAAATACGATGCCCCACCCGGTAAGCTTGCATTATTTCTTCGTTGGGTTTGGTTTTCGATACCGCAACCAGGCGCACGTTATTGGGTAAACTGCTTCGTATTTCTTCAATATTCCTCCCTATATCCATCGAATGTGTGAATTTGCTGTAAAAATAGAAATAAAGTTGGAATGGTTTTACATATTCCTATTCAATATTGGGTGTGGCGGTACCGGCTATTTTAATATTTTTGCAGCACAAAATGCATAAAAAAGAAAACATACGGGTGCAGATGAACGAATTGGGGCGGTTAAACCAAGCCTTCGTTTTTATCATTAATTTTGAGGCCGACCATGCGCTAATTTTTTCTCCCGATGATAGCTCGCAGCTGTTGTGGCAAACCAGGCAAGCAGGCAATTTTGAAACGGCCAAAACAAAAACCACCACGATGCAATGGGAAATCGATCCGGTTGCTTTTAGTGCCTATCAGCAAGGATTTTCGCGGGTACAGCAACACATTCACAACGGCGATACCTATTTGTTAAACTACACCCAACCAACGGCTGTAAAAACCAACCTATCGCTTGAAGAAATTTTTCATGAAAGCCAGGCGCGCTATAAAGTGTTGCTAAAAGATAGATTTGTTTGTTTTTCGCCCGAGATTTTTGTCCAAATTGAGGCGGGTAAAATTTCGTCGTTCCCGATGAAAGGGACGATGGATGCAACTTTACCAAACGCCAAGGAACACCTGTTAAACGACTCGAAAGAACTGGCCGAACACCATACCATTGTTGACCTCATTCGTAACGACCTGAGCCTGGTAGCCGAAAATGTTACCGTAGAAAAATTCAGGTACCTGGAGCGTTTGAAAACCAATAGGCGCGACTTATGGCAGGTTAGCTCGAAAATTAGCGGTCAATTGCCCCAAAACTACACCGAATGTATTGGCGATATTGTATACAAGCTGTTACCGGCGGGCTCGATATGTGGGGCGCCAAAAAAGAAAACGGTTGAAATTATAAAAGCAACAGAAGGATACAAGCGTGGTTTTTACACCGGTGTTTTTGGTTATTTTGATGGTAAAAACCTGGACAGCTGTGTTTTGATACGGTACATTGAAAAACAAGAAAACCAGCTGGTATATAAAAGTGGCGGCGGGGTAACTTTTTTAAGCGATGCAAAAAGTGAATACGAAGAACTGGTGAAAAAAGTTTATGTTCCGCTGAAGGACAAAGATTGAAGGGGATGACAAGTACTTACAATTAACGATTTATGGAATTACTTGAAACAATAAAATGCAAGGATGGCAGGCTTTTTAACCTCCCCTATCACCAGGCGCGCTTTAATCTGGCCCTAACAAAATTTTTTCCTGGAGCGCAAAAACCCGAGCTTTCCGAGCTGATTAAAATCCCTGAAAGCTGTGCCTCTGGCTTGTTTAAATGCCGGGTTGTATATTCCGAAAAAATTAAACTGATTGAATTTTTACCTCACCAATACCGGCCTGTAAACAGTATCCGGTTAGTTGAAGCCAATAATATTAACTATAGCTGTAAATATGCCAACCGAAATGCGCTTCAGCAATTGTTTAGCCAGCGCGGCGGTTGCGACGATATACTGATGGTTAAACAGGACTGCATTACCGACAGCTTTACTGCAAATCCTGTTTTTTTCGATGGCATAAAATGGTGGACCCCCGACACCCCATTACTTGCCGGAACACAACGTGCCCGCCTGCTTGCCGAAAATAAAATATCGCTTTGCAGAGTTACCCTTAACAACCTGCACCGCTTTACAAAAATTGGCTTAATAAATGCCCTCCAGGATATGAGTGATATGCCTGTAATTCCCATCTCGCAACTAAAACACCAGTAAAAAAATAGCACAATGTATTTGTTTGGTTACAATGTTTTTGCATTCATTACCATTTTTATTTAACAAAAGTGAGTATATTTAGAGCACCAAAAACAGTAAACCGTTGAATACGCACCCACAAATAATACTGCAAAAAGGAATACACCACGCGCAACAGGTTATTTTTGTTCTTTTTGATTATAATAAAGAATTGAAAAAACACTTACGCGAGTTAACTCCTGCCATGTGGAGTAAAACCTACAACTGCTGGTACATTAAAGAAAGCGATTTTAACCTGAATTTCTTTTTTGTAAAATTCAGCGAACTGGCCTACATTGATTATTCAGAGCTAAAGAAACCGCTTAACAAGGTTCTGCAGCCAACGGCACGTCGCGACTATACATACCGCAACAATATTAAGCTTCCCAAACCCTATTCCGATAAATTAATTCAGAAACGGTATAGCGAAAGTACCCAACGCACCTACTCGGCTTATTTTAAGGACTTTCTGCATTTTTTCAGAGATGCTGACATTAATGATTTGAGCAAAGACGATATTAATGATTATATGCTAAAACTTGTGGCGGAAGATAAAATATCGGCAAGTGAGCAGAACCAACGCATAAATGCCATTAAGTTTTATTATGAGAAGATATTGGAGCGAGAGAAATTTCTTTACCATATTGACAGGCCCAGACGGAGCAGGCAATTGCCTAAAGTTTTGAGCAAAAGCGAAGTAAAAGAAATTATTAAACAGTGCAACAACTTAAAACACAAATGTATATTATCGTTGATTTATTCGGCTGGCTTACGCCGAAGCGAATTAATTAATTTAAAGGTTACAGAGATATACTCGGAGCGCCGATTAATAAAGATTGCTGATGCAAAAGGGAATAAAGACCGGTACACCTTGCTATCCGACGCCCTTTTAAATATGCTTCGTGATTATTATAAACAATTTCGTCCAAAGTTTTGGCTTTTTGAAGGAAATACAAATGGCTCGCAATACAGTGCCACTAGTATTGCAAATATTTTAAAAGAAGCTGCACGAAAAGCACGAATCTACCGAAGAGTAACACCACATATGTTACGACATTCGTTTGCCACACATTTACTGGAGCAAGGCACAGATCTAAGGTACATACAGGAACTCTTGGGCCATAGCTCGACAAAAACTACAGAGATTTACACCCATGTAACCAATAAAAATATTAGTAATATTAAAAACCCGTTGGATGAACTTTTTAACGATTCAACATAATATGTGTTCTTTCCACACCTATTTGGGTGTATAACAACAATAAGAAATTACGCTATAAGCGATATAACAACAATGATGATACACAGTAGTTACCAGCTAGTTAAAAACGCTTTTTAAAGCGTTTAAACAAGATAGACCCGACATGAAAAATGACAACCTTTTAACAAACGATACGATGAAATTGAAGGAGTTTATTTTCTCCCTCCCCGCTTTTGCCCTAATGGGCAATTGGAATTTTGGACAACATTTCAAGCCAACAGCCAACACACATTGCACACATTTGCAAAACCCACAAGCCGACCCATGATTCCTTTTTTGCAAAAGAGTGCAATTATTTCCACCCCACAATTACATTATGTACATTTGTGTGATTTTAAGTTTATTTTGAGAAAAACGTTAATGAAGAATAAGAAAATAGAACACATCATAAATGAAATAGTTGACCAATACTGTTATGCTGATTCAACCGAAAAACCATGGATAATTGGATTTAGTGGTGGTAAAGACTCAACTGTATTATTAACTCTTGTTTGGGAAGCTCTTTTAAAAGTAAGAGAAATGCCAACGCCATTTCAATTAAAAAGACCTGTGTATGTTGTTTGCAATGATACTCTAGTTGAAAATCCAATTGTAGTAGAATATGTTGAGAGAGTTTTAAACAAAATAAACATTGCGGCCAGAGAGCAAGATTTACCCATCTTTGTAAAAAAGACTATACCAAGACTTGAAGATTCTTTTTGGGTA
This sequence comes from uncultured Draconibacterium sp., assembly GCF_913063105.1. GTDB lineage: Bacteria > Bacteroidota > Bacteroidia > Bacteroidales > Prolixibacteraceae > Draconibacterium. The sequence goes on from NZ_CAJXYQ010000013.1 coordinate 126,599, forward strand.
AATATTATTGGTAAAGGTTATCCTGTTCCCAATAATGCATTTAGATGGTGTACAGACAAATTGAAAATTAAACCAACATCTCGTTTTATCAAAGAGCAAGTTGCAGATAATGGAGAAGCTATTATTCTAATTGGCACACGTTCTGCCGAAAGTGCAACAAGAGCAAAATCAATAAAAAAGCATGAAATAAAAGGCAAGCGACTAACAAAGCACCCCAATGAGTCAAATACATTTGTTTATGCACCAATACGCCACTTGATGCTTGAAGAAGTTTGGGGTATAATAAATGGACATCAATCACCTTGGGGTGCAAATAACTCAGAGCTTTTTAACATTTATGCCAATGCGAGTGCAGATGACTATGAATGTCCAACTATGGTTACAAATAAAGAGCATTCATCTTGTGGACAAAGTCGTTTTGGCTGCTGGACTTGTACTGTTGTAAAAGTAGATAAGTCAATGTCTGCATTAATAAACAATGGTTTTGAATGGTTAAATCCTTTATTGCAACTTCGAAATGTATTAGACAAAGAAAGAAATGAAATCAAGAATAGAATGCCGACACGCAGAGATGGTTCTCCTGCTGTAAATGAATTGGGAACATATTGGCCTGCTTATCGTGCTTCAATCTTAAAAAGAGTTCTTGAAACACAAAAACAGTTACAAGAAACAAAACCTCATTTGGAGCTAATTACGAATCAAGAATTAATAGCTATTCAGGTAATTTGGAATAGAGATTTGTTTTTTGACAAAAAAGTTTCGCAAATTTATAACGCAGTATTTAACATTAAGCTAGATATGAAAGACAAAGCTGAAAGACAAGAAAAAGAAAATCAACTTCTTCTTGATGCATGTAAAAACGATGACAGTGACTTTAACCTAATCCAAGACCTATTACAACTTCAAAAAAGTAAAACGCTTATGATTAGGAAACGAGGCTTACAAGCTGATATTGAAAATAGATTAGAAAGATTTATTAAAGACAATAATTAGTTGTTTCAATGATTATCAAAGAAATTGAATTAAATAACTTCAGAATCTACAAAGGGAAGAATAAGGTTCAGCTTGCTACTAATGATGATAAGAATATCATTATTGTCAGTGGAAAGAATGGCTTTGGAAAAACAACTTTTTTAATGTCATTAGTTTGGTGCCTATACGGTCGTCAAATGGAAGATGTTGACGATTTATATAGTAAAGAAATAAGGGATAATGGAGGTTATCCCAAATACATAGCCAATAGCCTAAACAGAAAAGCAAAAAACGAGGGAGAAACACAGTTCTCTGTATCAGTAACCTTTCAAGAGGTTGTCATTCCTGAAGTTCAATGTACAGAATTAAAAATAACCAGGACATATTCAACTGCAAGAGTTACAACTCCTGAAAAAGTTGAAATCTTAATTGATGGATATGATAATGAATTAACCCAAGAAGTTGGATCTGAAATTTTTATCAGAGAATTCATAATGCCTACTGAAATTGCCAAATTCTTTTTCTTTGACGCTGAAAAAATTGTAAGTCTGGCTGAAATAAACACTGCAGAACAAAGAAGAAGTTTAAGCCTTGCTTACTCAGAGGTACTTGGCATTAAAAAGTACGAAGATATGAAAGCCGAGCTGATTGGTGTTCAAAAGAAACTTCGGGCTGACTCGGCAGGTGCGGAAGAAAAAGCTCAATTAACTCACCTAAAAGCAGATGTTGAAGAATTTGAAGCTAAAATTGATGAGAATAAAACTACAATAAAAGACTTGGATGAGCAGATTAGCGAAAAGAAATATGAATCTAATCAAATTCAGGAAAAGCTCATTAAATCTGGAAGTACAATAACTGTTGAAGAACTTAACGAACTACGCAAAAAAGAATCAGAGTTAAATTCCATCATTTTTGAAGTCTCTGAACAACTTAAACACTCATACGAAATAATTCCACTAGCTATTGTTGGCAACTTACTAAATGATGTTAGAGACCAAGTTGAAGAAGAGTTCAAATTATCAACTGCTCAATTTGATCAAGAGAAAGTACAACGTGTTACGAAAGATGTTATTAATGATCTTATTTCACACAAAAAACCCGATAATCTAATAATAGATTATGAAGTGCAAGAGTACTATGTAAAAACTATTAAAGGACTAATTAAAAAGCACTTTTTTTCTGATACAATCGACATTCCTATTGACTATAAAGAGATTCACAGTTTTTCAGAAGTTGAAAGAAATGAGTTAAATGAAACAATTAATCAATTGAAACTATCATTTAACGAAAACTTTAAAAGAATAAGCGGAGAGTACAACAAGAGTAAAAATGAACTCAATGCTGTTAAAAAGAGAATTCGAGATGCTGAAGAAAATCAAGAAAATCCCATAATTCAAGCAGACAGAGAAAGAAAAGAAAAACTAGACAAAGAGATAGAGTCGCATTTCATGGAAATAGGAAAATTAAAACAAGAAAATGAAGACCTATCTACAGAAATCACAAAACAAAAAAAAGCAATTGATAAAATAACTGAACGAATTAAAGTTTCAAAACGTAACGAAAAGAAATATAAAGTAACAGAGCGCCTAATAAAAAACCTTCAAAAATTTATTTCAAACTTTAAAGAAGAAAAAAAGAAATCTTTAGAAAAACAGATTCTTGAAGGTTTACATACCTTAATGCACAAAAAGGGCTTTGTGAACAAAGTAGACGTGCAAATCATTGGTGAAGATATTGACATTAATTTAATTGATTCACGTGGCGATTACATTAACAAAGGGAATCTATCAAAAGGAGAGCAACAAATGTACGCTACGGCACTCCTGAAAGGTCTGGTTGAAGAATCATATATTAAATTTCCAGTTTTCATTGATTCTCCAATGCAAAAGTTTGATATAGATCATGCTCATAATATTGTAAAATACTTTTACCCAGAAGTGTCAGATCAGGTTGTTTTATTTCCTCTTATTAAAAAAGAAATGTCTCTTGAGGAATATGAGTTATTAATTCCTCATGTTTCCAATGCTTATTTACTAGACAATAAGAACAATGACAGTACTGAATTTAAGCATGTAAAGGCTGAAACACTATTTAGCGAATTTGATAAATTGAATGCAAATGCAGTTTAATATAACTACGTCGTCAGATAACAAAGAAGTTGTAAGGGATTTAACAAGAAGATTAAACCTTGGTTCTGAAAATCATATTTCCAGAATTGCTTTAACATATTCCTTAAAAACAAAAATAAAATTATCAATTACAAAAGACCTTAAGGACTCTAAAGGGAAGTCTTATAAGGACGATACATTCTTTGGTAAATACAAGAATTATTATGTTGCAATGCTGTGTCAACATTATAATCTGCATAAATCAAATACAGACATTGGCAAGTATGTAAAAATGCATGTTGACCATGGATTAGAGATGATAAATAAATTATTTGCAGATAATATTAATTATTCCGGTTTTGATTTTCTAATTGACAGCATTGATAGTGGTATATCTGAACTTGAAAGCTCCAAAGTAAGCTTGGAGCATATTGATAATTTTAATCAAAATATTGAAAAAACACATTCATGTAATCCATGGAAATTGCTAGTCGGCAAAGACGATATTGGTTCAGAAATATTTTTCACTCCAAACGATACCATCAAATATAGCAATGCCCATATAGCAGTTGCAGGTCAATCGGGTTCAGGAAAAACATATTTTGCGCAACGGATCTTAGAACGAATTGTTAAAGCAAGCGATTATCAAACAAACTTTTTATTCTTAGATTTTAAAGGAATAAGTGATTCGGAGAAAGACAGTAATGAGTTTAAAGGTTTCTTTACTGCAACAAGAGCTGAATTGATTGATACACCAAATAAACCATTTCCAGTTAATCCATTATCATTTATTGACAGTATCAATGAAAATAATAAGATACTTGGCATAAATAAATTTGTAGACATTATCACAGATTATGCAGGGTTGGGGAAAGTGCAAGTCCAGCAATTAAAAGAAGCAACAAAAAGAGCATTCGACAATCATCATGGAGGGAAATACCCAACTATTCAGGAAATCCTAAATAATGTTTTGGATATTGCAGGAGATAGACCATCTACCCTGACTGAAATACTTATTGGATTAAGTGAAATAAATTTATTTGACAACAATAATGACGGAGCATTCCTAAATAAAAATTACTATTTAAGCCTTTCTGGTGATTTAAGTAGAAATGTGCGGTTTACAGCAGCATTCCTAATTATCAATTATATATACAACACTTTCATGAACATGGAAAACTCTGTTGTTGAAAAAGATATTAAAGGCATGCGCTATGTTTTACTAATTGACGAAGCGCACAATGTCTTTAAAGACAAGAAGTCAAAAGAAATTTTGGAAAAAATTCTTAGAGAAATTCGCTCCAAAGGAGTTTCAGTAATTTTGTTATCTCAAGGAATTGAAGAATTTAATCAACCATCATTTGATTTTTCCAGCATGTGCGAGACTGCTTTTCTGATGAATATTAAATCTAAAAATGATCTAAGAATAATTAATAAATTCCTGGGATTTAGCGACAAAGAAAGTTCGAAAGTTGCTCGTTCTATGGAACAGATACAAAACAGACAAGCAATTTCAAATATAAAAGAGTTTGAAAAAGCTAAATTATTTAATGTTTGTTAGCGATGGCAGAAAGTCAAAACATCGAATGGAAAGAAAGTTGGCGTGATGAATACTTAAAATGGATTTGCGGATTTGCAAATGCACAAGGTGGTAAAATCTATATAGGCAAAAATGATAAAGGAGAAGTAGTTGGTGTTGAAAATGCAAAGAGATTGATGGATGATTTGCCAAATAAGATTGTAACCAACTTAGGTGTAATTTGTGACATAAATTTATTAGAGGAAAACGGAAGAAACTATATTGAAATAATCGTTGAAGCATATCCTAATCCAGTTAATTTCAAAGGTCAATATCATTACCGTAGTGGAAGCACCAAACAAGAACTAAAAGGCGCAGCTCTTGATAAATTTCTACTTCAACAATATGGGAAAACTTGGGATAGTGTTCCTGTTCCAAGGCTTTCAGTTGAAAACTTAGATGAAAATGCTTTCAATATTTTTCGCAAAAAAGGAAAAAATAGCGGCAGAGTTGATGATGAGATACTTAACGACTCAAACTTATCGATACTGGAAAATCTTGATTTAATTGAAGACAATTACATTACAAGAGCAGGTGTATTACTATTTCATCCAAAACCAGATAAGTTATTTACAGGCTCATTTATCAAGATTGGGTTTTTCACAACTGATGATGATTTACGTTTTCAAGATGAGGTACATGGAAACCTTTTCGACCAAATTGAAAAAACACTTGACTTACTTAAAACAAAATATCTGAAAGCTGAGATTAGATATGAAGGAGCAAGCCGAATTGAGGAATTTCCTTTTCCTGCACCTGCATTCAGAGAAGCACTTTTAAATGCAATAGCACATAAAGATTATAGTAGTACAACTCCAATACAGATAAGTGTTTATGAAAACAAAATGATTATTTGGAATCAAGGAGAACTGCCACAAGACTGGACAGTAGATAAGTTAATGGTTAAACATCCATCTCTACCTTATAATCCCAAGATTTCAAATGCCTTATTTCGTAGTGGATATATTGAAGCTTGGGGACGTGGTACAATCAACATGTTGAATGAATGTATTGAAAGACACTTACCTTTACCCAATTACTATGTGGACTACTCTGGAATCATTGTTGAATTTAGAAGGTTTGATGAAGGATATTTGAAATCACAAGGTTTAAATGATTCATTCGTAAAAATTATATTGTTTGTTCAAGAAAATGGAAGAATTACCAATACTGAGGTTCAACAAATTTGCAACGTTTCCAAACGCACTGCATCAAATTATTTATTGGAGCTGGAAAAGGACTATTTAAATAAAGTTGGGGGTACAGGTAAAGGAACATATTACAATTTAAAGGGGCAACAATGGGGCAATACAGAATAGTAAATAAACCTTATAATGCATATTATCAGCAGAATAAAAGCGAACCAAAGGGGAAATTATGGGGAACTTACCACGCTACTTGCAAAGCACATTGGCAAGCCCCTGCAAGCCCTCACACAGCCAAATACTTGCCAATAAGCTTTCCCAGTTTCCTTCGCACTTTGCCGCTAATGGCGGCATTGGAATTGCCCACACATAAAATAAACTGGTTCTTCGTAACCTACTTTATTGGTATGACAAAAGGATTGATAACGAAAGATAGTGCAAGATATGAAAATGAATACCTTTGATCTAACACAAAACCAGCTGGTAACATTTTGTATATTCCATAGGGGTTTCAGCGGTTTTCGGGCATTGTAGCTTTTATCAAATTAAGGTGTAACGGTCGACAGTGACGCTCTCCGAAATCCCCTACGTAACATACAATTTTCCGTTAGCGGTCAGTTTAAAACAGAGTACAAAGGAACTAAATTTGAAAAACCTGAAAATATAACCTAACAACACCATGAGAAAAAACATATTCATTTTATTAATTTCTCTATTTCTTTTTGGTTGCAATTCCAACAACTCCCAACAAGAGAATGTAAAAAATGCAGATAAAACAAAAGCATCTCCAACACTTACAGAAATGGTATGGAAAGACTACAATGAAATTTTGTTTTTATTATCCCAAAAACATCAAATTGATTCTTCCATAGCAAAGCCTTTAATAACTGAATATTTGAGAATCCATGACCCAATGACATATTTTTCTTTGACAATTGACTATCCAGAAAAAGACACAACCGTTTTTGATTACATTTTTAAGCCAAGAGAAAATATTGGTGTAACAATTCAAAGACTTTCAGAATCTTACTCAATTGAGACCTCTACTCTTTCATGTTTTATTTATGACTTTAAAGTTTTCGATAAACTGTTAAAAATTGAGGAAGAATGTGAGAATTATCCAGTAGATTACGAAATATCCAAAGATTATTAGTTCAATATTTTAAATCAAATTTCAAATGGAAATCATCGAATTATTAAGGGACTTAGGAATTTTTGGATTGTTCATGTGGTTTATTCAAATGTTGCTTTCAAAATCAGCAAGCAAACAATTTGAGACCTATAAAAATGAATTAAATAAAACTTTAATTGAGCATCAATCCCTATTTGACAATAGATTGGAATTGTATAAAACTGAATTGAATTTACAGAATTATAAAGCAACAAAAATATATGAACAACAACTATCAATAATAATTGAGCTACATAAAAAACTGTTGACTTTAAATCAAGAAATGGCTATTATGATTGTTGTTCGAATGAAAAATTTAACGGAAAGAACTGCTGAATCAGAAGATAAAGATTTAACTCAAATCGCAAAGACAGGTGCTTTTTATGATGACTTTTTAAAATTTTTTCAGCAAAATATTCTTTTTATACCGCAAGACACAGCAGACAAAATAGATTTAATAATAAAAGAATATATAAGTAATATTTTGAGTTTGATTACGAAGAAAGGAACTTCCGATGATTTATCATTTGAAGAAGTAAATTCGTTGAGTATAAAGTTAAGGACTGAAATACAAGAAGCAATCGAAGTTTTGAAAACTGACTTTAGAAAATTACTTGGAGTTGAAAAATGAAAAAAACCGAACCGCTAACAAAGTGCAAATGTAATGCGGGCGAGCGTGGTTTTCCAGCGTTTTTGCCCTGTTCAACCACCGCCAATCCGTCGTTGACGGATTGGTAGTAAAAACAAAATTTAGTGCTACGCCGGCTTGGCTTCGTGCAACCCTGACAAGTTGCCGTTTCAAAGCTCCGCACTCCACTTGCACCCACCGTTGGGGGCAATAGAAACAAACCGAGAACAAGAAGATTAACATTGAATGAAAAAGAAAATATTATTAATAAGTTTTGATTTTATAAAAGAGAGTTATTCTGACATAACTTATTCAATTGCGACAATTATGTCATCCCTGAAATACGATAAAGATTTTGATTATATTGAACCTGAACACTATGGAATAAACCTAAGTGAACTATATCGAAAATTCAATAAGAATACTGAAAAGATAAATGATAATATTAAGTTTCAATTTTGGAATGAATTAAGAACAAAGTCATTCAATTATGATTTTATTGCAATTGGTGTAACTACTTGGTCAAATATTCACGTGGAATATCTTGTGAATGAAGTTTTGACAGAATATTCAGGGAAGTTAATTTTAGGAGGATACGAAGTAACAGCAACAGATGATAAAACACTTTTGAAAACTTATCCAAAAGCAGACTATTTTATAAAAGGTTATTCAGAAACTGCACTTAAAAAGATTATTAACAACAATTACAATGGTTCAACAAAAATCATTAATGAAACATTGGACCAAAAAGATTTGATTTCGCCATATATTTCTGGACTTTTATCGACAAATATGAAAAAAGTTCATTGGGAAACAAAACGTGGTTGTCCTTATAAATGTGGTTTCTGCGAGTGGGGAAATGCGTCAAATAAAAAAGTTATTCCAATTAATCAAAAACGTTTACTATCAGAGATTGACTTATTTAAAAAATCGAATATTGAAGAAATTAATTTATTGGATGGAACATATAATTTTGGCAAAGAATATATTGACCATTTAGAAAACATTCTCTACAATACGAACGCGAAAATCACAATGCAGTCACGTTTTGAAAATGTAAACGATAGACAAAATGGAGAACGCTTTTTAGAAGTTTGCAAGAAATTTTCAAACAGAGTTAAATTAGAGTTTGGTTTACAGACAATTCATCAGTTAGAAATGAATGTAATTGGAAGAAGGAATGATTTAACAAAGGTGAAATCCGTAATGTCAAAATTGAATGACATTGGTATTCATTACGAGGTAAGTTTAATTTATGGAATTCCAGGACAAACTTATAATTCATTTTCCGAAACAGTTGAATATGTTCTTAATAATGGATGCGAAAATGTTCGAGCATTTCCTTTGAGAATACCACGCAATTCTGAAATGGAAAAGCAAAAAGGAGCGTTAGGAGTAAAAGAAACTACTTTGGAATTTAATGTTGACCAAGTAACAAGTTCTTATTCATTTGACAATTCAGATTATGAAAAAATGCAACAATTATCTGAGAAACTTTACCTTGGCGACTTGAAGAAAGATAGTGAAAATATAAAATCGAAAATTGATAAAGCAAATTATATCCTATTTGAAGAAGATAGCCCTTATGAATGGCGAATGAAAAATGTCACCAGAAAAAATCCAATTGTTTATTATGAAAAAGTAGATAAAGTTCAACCTATTCAAAAGGAACAAAAACGCTTTGACGTTGAAAAAGATGATTTTATTGAATTTGCTTTAAGAAAAATCGGAGAAAAGGTTTTAGATATTGCTGTTGATAAAGGCGGAAAGTATATAAAACAGAAAGCAAAAGAAAATCCAAGGTTACAAATGCTAATAGACTTCTTTGAAGATGTTTATAAATCAGAATTTTGGACATACAAAGACAAAAGCAATAATGAATATTTCTGTAATTTGAAACTGACAGCTAGTGGAAATGTGTTGATATTTAAAGGAAATCAAAGAACTACTGCCCCCAACAATAAATATAGGTCATTTGGCGGATAGTGGTAAATTTGAAATGAGTACAATAAATAAAATATATAGTGATTTGATAGTTGGGAGCGTTGAAATGCCAAACGCCCCATATTCGAGCCGTTAGCACCAATTTAAAAATGAGGCACTTGTTTAAAAATAACACCACTCAGAATTAAGTAACAATGAAAAAATCAACCTCAATTATGAATATAGAAAATCTCCATACTTTTTTTCAAAACGCCCAAAACATTGGACTATTTCTTGTTGCAGTATTCGCAGGTATTGTCTGGATAACCGGAAAATCAGTTGAAAAATCTCGTAATGAGCAAAGGTTAATTGATGAAGGAATTGCAGAGAAATTGTCGATATTAGCTGTTGACCTCGACAATTCAATTAATCAATTTAGTTTTGTGTTTGAGTTTTCTAAAGACGTAAATATTTCGGAAATGATTGCAGAACCATCATATCTCGAAATAATAAGTCCACCAAAAAACGGAGAGAGTAAATCAATTTTAATCAGTATCGGAGTTAACACAGCCAATTTCGTAATAAATGACAATGTGCCAAGAATTCCATTTGAAATTAAATCTGCAATTAATAATGGTGTTTTAAAACTTCAAAACATCCAATCAAATAATCAAAAGGGATTTGAGCTTGTTCTTCTTCCTCAATTTCTTGATAATCCTTTTTCCTCAATACGTGATTTTAACGATTGTAGAGTTTCTCCTTTACTTTCCGATTCAATGCTTGATAACTTATTGAAGATAACCATGGCTGTAAATTCATGGCCCATACTTGAATGTGATATAAAAAATGCTTACTGGCGAAAAGAAAATACGAATGTTCTTGGAGTATTAATTAATCAAAACAAACCATGGTCAACAGACTTCCAACAAAATACAATTCCATATGGTCTCTGGAAAATAAACTTAAGTAAAGATTTACCTGACATTGCAAAAAGTGCATATTATCATTCTATTGAGATGAAAAAAAATAAATAAAAACTGGTGGTAACAAATTGTAAATTGCATTGCGGGGTTCGTGGTGTGTCGTACGCTGGATTCTCGCAACATCGTTCCGTCCTGCCGGACAGGAACGAGCTCCGAAATCCGCAACGACAACTTACAAGTGACCGTTAGGCAAAATTTAAAAACGCATGCGTATCAACACAACCTCTAAAACTTAATTATTATGAATTGGCTTTACAAATTAAGACTTTGGCAAAAAATACTAATAATCATTATCGTTACTTTTTTACCATTAGCATTTTTGAAGAGTAAACTAGAGTTTTCTCCAGAAAATTTCATGAATGAGTGGTTGAAATTTTTTCTGTTTAGTCTTGGATGGGTTCTTATTGCAAACGAGTTTCTTAAGAGAAAAACTGCCTTTGATAAAGATAAAGAAACAAGTGAATTAGTTAATAATCTTATCATTGAACCATGTAATTCACTCATATCAAGTATTAAATCGGAAGATTCGGATAAAATTTCACAAACATGGTCTTTTATTTCCTACGTTCTTTCCAACGAGTGACGTCCCCCCGAAAAACTGGACATCTCTAAATTTGAGGATTCGGCAAAATATTAATATGTTTAATTGATAAATATTTTGCT
>NZ_CAJXYQ010000014.1 GCF_913063105.1 uncultured Draconibacterium sp.
CACCCTGATATCCGTCTTTTGACGGATCGTCAGTGGAAAGGGTGAAAAGGTGCGGTAAAAGCGCACCGGTGATGGTGGTAACATCATCAGCCGTACGTCTCACGGGTTGCAAAGCCATGTATATCCAAAGTGTTTGCCGCTGTTGCGGTACAGCAAAACGGCCCGTTTTGCTCTCAACGCACAAGAGACTTTGGAGGGGTAGGCTGCAGGAGCCCGACAGTGATGTCGGGACAAGATAAATGATAAAGCTCCTGATGTTGTTTTAACAATAACAGGATGACAGAACCCGGCTTACAGGCTTGCCTTTTTTAATTCGGCGGATAGTTAACAGTGTTTACTATCCGCCGAATTTTTTTTAATAACCAACAGATTCGGGCAGGTAGCTAACTTTCCAGCAATTTTGTATTGATTATTTGTACACGATTCTTACATTTGTTTATTAATTGAACAACGCATTTGTTATGTTATGCCCTGAGTTGCATTAAAAACGCAGCTTTGTTTTTCATGTTTATTTCATCACTGCGTAACGGCACAACGAACATAAAAAACACGCATGAAGAATTCGAAACTAACACATTGATATTATGGTAGCTAAACAAGTTTTATTTTTAGGATTATTTCTCGTTTGTAGTCAGTTGAATGCACAAGTGTGGTTGCACGATTTTGACCAGGCATGCCTAATGGCGCAAAATGAAAATAAGTTATTGTTAATAGATTTTTATGCCGATTGGTGCGAGCCCTGCAAGCGAATGGATCGTGAAACCTGGTCGCAGGATGCAATTAAAGCAGAAATGACTAAGGTGATTGCGGTTAAAGTGAATATTGATGACCATAAGTCGCTGGCCACAAGGTACAGTATAAAGGCCATTCCGGATGTATTAATTGCAGATGCCTGGGGCGGTGAGCTATACGAGCTTAAAGGGTACAAAAGTGCCTCGCAAATGCTGGCCATATTGGAAACCTTGCCCAATGGAACCGGTGAACTAAATAATTTGTTAAAAAACCTGCAGGAGAATTCTAAAGATGCCGAATTAAATTTGCTTACAGGAAAGTATTATCAGCAGCTGAGTAAAGATTTAGAGGGTAAGGGACAATCGGTTTTTTTACGTATCAGCTTAAATTATTTCGTGAAAGCCAATAAATACTTCGGAAAAGCGAACGAACCGGTTAAGCAAGAAGAAATTGAATTGTTAAAGAGCTATAACCTTGTTCTTGCCGGACGTGCAAAAAAAGTCGTTTCTGATTTTGAAAAAAGTGGTTTCGATCAACTTCACGTAAAAAATAGGGCATTGGCATACTTTATTGCCTGTTCGGCCTATGTTTCGGAAAACGATGCTGTAAACGCAAAATTAATCTACGAAAAAATTTCCCTTGAAAAAGACAGCGAAGAATACCTTGCAGAGCTAACTTCTATGTACCCTGATTTCTTTTAATTGTTTTATTCGTTGAAAAACTCCTTATACCAGGCAACAAAATCCCCAATACCTTTTTCGAGTGGTGTACTGGGTTTGTAGTCAAACTCTTTCTCCAATGCACTTACATCGGCAAAAGTTTTGTATACATCGCCGGGTTGCATTGGGTGAAATTCTTTTAGCGCTTTTTTACCCAGCGCTTTTTCAATGGTTTCAATAAAATCTATCAGTTTAACCGGGTTGGAGTTGCCAATATTGTGCACTTTGTAAGGCGCGTCCGATTCGTTAGAAGGAGGACTGTGAAGTATTTTTACTATCCCCTCAACAATATCATCAATATAGGTGAAGTCGCGGTACAGATCGCCGTTGTTAAATACCTTTATCGTATTTCCCTCCAAAATATTTTTTGTGAATGAGAAGTAGGCCATATCCGGTCGTCCCCAGGGGCCATAAACCGTAAAGAAACGCAAGCCTGTTGATGGCAACCCAAACAAATGACTGTAGGTGTGTGCCATCAGTTCATTGCTCTTTTTGGTTGCCGCATATAAGCTAATCGGGTTGTCAACCGAATCGTTTACCGACAAAGGCATTTTGGCACTATTGCCATAAACACTTGAAGAGCTGGCATAAACCAAATGCTGAATTTTATTATGCCTGCAGGCTTCAAGTATATTAATAAAGCCCACAATATTACTTTCTATATAAGTATGTGGATTTTCAATGCTGTATCGTACACCGGCCTGAGCGGCCAGGTTGCACACCATATCAAATTTCTCGCTTTCAAAAAGTTGATTCATTTGATCGCGATCTTCCAAATTTATCCGAACAAAAGTATACCGCGGTTTTGTTGAGCTAAGCACCTTCTGATGCCAGTTTTTTGCTTCTGATGAGATGCCGGCCTGGGCCAAACGTGCATACTTTAAGTTGGAGGAGTAGTAGTTATTAATGTTATCGATTCCAACAACTGTTGCTCCTTGTTCCAATAATTTATTGCATAAGTGAAATCCAATAAACCCGGCGGCTCCTGTAACTAAAATTTTCATTTTTCAACTTCCTAATGGTTAGGAAATACTTTGTTTTGCACCAGATAATCGAGAATAGCATCCAGGTTTTCCTCATTATTTTCAGGATTAAAAACCAGTTTGGCCTTGGTTGGTGCTTCGTACTCCAAATCAACTCCCGGAAGACCAGAAGTTTTACCCTGTTCCAGTAATTCGTATAATTCGGGCTTGTTTTGCTTGCAATAATCCACATCGGCATCCATATAAAACAGGTGGAAACGCTCTGGGCCAATAATTTCGGCAACCTGTTGGCGCAGGCTTTCGTTGCGGCTGATAAACGAAGCAATGGTTATAATACCCTGGTCGTTCAGCAGTTTGCAAATGTGTGCCACCCTACGCAGGTTTTCGGCCCTGTCGGCAGGAGAATAATCCAGCTCGCGGCTTAAGCCTGAACGCACCGAACTACCGTCGATAAGCACAGCCGTTGCCCCGTTTTCAAATAATTTTTTCTCGAGACTAAAGGCCAGCTCGTTTTTGCCCGATCCGTGCAAGCCTGTAATCCAAATGGTTTCGCCCTTCTGGTTGTACTTTTGTTGGTATTCTTCGGCTTTTATCAGCGCTTCGCCTTTGGCAATTTTGGCCTTGTCTACATCGGTAATCCGCGAAGTCAGGTTTTTGCTATTCAGCTTGTCGATAATCATACCAACTGCAACGGTATTGTGCGTAACCGGGTCGATCAAAATAAACGAACCGGTTTGTTTATTCTTTTTATAGGGATCGAAATACAGCGGTTTGGTAGTGGTAATAGCCACGCGGCCAATTTCGTTGAGCCTGAACTTTTCGATATTTGATTTTTCAAGCGTGTTCACATCTACCTTGTATTTTATCTCGTCGATACGGGCCTTGGTGTTGTTATTGGCCTGTTTGATGTAGAACTGTGTACTGAGGTTCATTTCGCTTTCTTCCATCCATACCAGCATGGCCTCGAACTGGCGCTCCACACGCGGCAGGTTGTCGGGGTGTACCAACATATCGCCACGCGAAATATCGATTTCGTCTTCCAGCGTTACGGTTACCGATTCGGGCGGGAATGCATAGTCTTTTTCACCGTCGTAGGTAACAATTTTTTCCACTTTCGATTTAAGCATCGAAGGCAGCACCATTACCTCGTCGCCTTTTTTTATGATACCCGATGCTACCGAAGTAGAGAAGCCGCGGAACTTAATATCGGGGCGCAAAACATACTGTACCGGGTAGCGCAGGTCATCGAAGTTACGGTCGGAGCTAACGTGTACATTCTCTAAAAATTCCAGCAGACAAGGGCCGTGGTACCAGGGCATGTTGGTGCCGGCTTCTACCACGTTGTCGCCTTTTAATGCCGAAAGCGGAATAAAGTTTACATCGGGAATATCCAGTTGCGTAACAAAAGCTTCGTAATCGGCCTTAATCTCCTCAAAACGTTCTTGTTTATAATCGGCCAAATCCATTTTATTTACAGCTACCACCACGTGTTTTATACCCAAAAGGCTGGCCAGGTAGGTGTGGCGTTTGGTTTGGGTAATTACCCCGTAGCGCGAATCAATCAGGATAATGGCCAGGTTGGCAGTTGATCCACCGGTAATCATATTTCGGGTGTACTGCTCGTGCCCCGGTGTA
Source organism: uncultured Draconibacterium sp. (assembly GCF_913063105.1). Classification (GTDB taxonomy): domain Bacteria; phylum Bacteroidota; class Bacteroidia; order Bacteroidales; family Prolixibacteraceae; genus Draconibacterium. Next base: position 4,070 of record NZ_CAJXYQ010000014.1, read on the forward strand.
TCGGCAATAATAAATTTTCGTTTGGCAGTAGAAAAGTAACGGTAAGCCACATCAATGGTAATTCCCTGTTCGCGTTCAGCTTTCAGTCCGTCGAGCAACAGGGCATAATCGATTTCCTCGCCGGCATGGCCCACGCGTTTGCTGTCGCGGTGTAAGGCCTCCAGCTGATCTTCGTACAACATTTTACTGTCGGCCATCAGACGACCAATCAGGGTTGATTTGCCATCGTCAACTGAACCAGCGGTTAATAGTCTTAGGAGATCCTTTTTTTGGTCTTGATCTAAGAATTCTTGTATGTTTAATTTTTTTGTTGTCATTTTTTCTTTTTTGCTGTAGTGGTTTTGGAATGAGTTCCCTTCGTCGCGGTGCTCCTCGGGAAATCTTGCAACAAACTTTTTTTGAATCACGGTTCCGCGAGCCAAAGGCGACGCGGTCTCATGCCCTTTCACTGCTCTTCTTAGAAATATCCCTCCCGTTTTTTCTGTTCCATACTTGCTTCCTGGTCGAAGTCGATAACCCGTGTTGTACGTTCTGAAACGGTTACAGTCATCATTTCTTCCACAATTTTTTCGATGGTATCGGCTTCCGACTCAATAGCTCCGGTAAGCGGGTAGCACCCCAAAGTACGGAAACGCACCTTTCGCATTTCGGCTTTCTCGCGCAGTTCTTTTGGCATACGCTCGTCGTCTACTAAAATCAGGCTGCCATCGATATCAACAACTGGACGTTCTTTGGCATAATACAGGGGTACAATCGGGATATTCTCCAGTCGGATGTACTGCCAGATGTCCAGCTCTGTCCAGTTGGAGATTGGGAATACCCGGATGGACTCACCTTTCTGCACACGGCTGTTGTAGATGTTCCACAATTCAGGACGCTGGTTTTTGGGGTCCCACTGGTGAAACTTATCGCGGAAGGAGAAAATACGTTCTTTGGCACGCGATTTTTCTTCGTCGCGACGGGCACCGCCAAAAGCGGCATCAAATTTATATTTGTTTAGCCCGGCCAGCAAAGCCTGGGTTTTCATGATATCGGTATGTACCTTACTTCCATGTGTGAATGGTCCAACGCCACCTTCAAAGCCTTCTTTGTTGTGGTGCACAATCAGGTCCCAGCCTTTTTCTTTAGCGTAATTATCGCGAAACTCAATCATTTCCTGGAATTTCCATTTCGAATCGATGTGCATTAATGGGAATGGCACTTTGCCGGGATAAAAAGCTTTTTCGGCCAGGCGTACCATTACTGAAGAATCTTTTCCGATGGAATAAAGCATTACCGGGTTCTCGAATTCGGCTGCCACCTCGCGGATGATGTGGATGGCTTCGGCCTCCAGTTCACGCAGGTTTGTTAATGAATAGTTATTCATATATCTAGAATTGTTTGTTTTCAACAGCTAACTCCAAACATTCACTGGTAACTTAAGCTTGTGAATTTACCGGTGAAAGTTTTTTGTTACCTGTTATTTTATATTAACAACCGGGCAGCAAGCAAAAATGCTTCATACAAAAAATTGCTTTGGTAAACTGCACTGTAGCTGTATAAAATTCAATTTACTTCTTACAAAACGACTGCAAATATAGAACTTTATTCTGGTTGACTTAGGGATAAAAGACATTTGTGTCTGATGAGAAATTTTATTTAAGAATGATTTTAAATAGCAGATGGATTCTGGGCTTTGTTACTACAGCAATTGTGGTCAGCAGTTCCTTTAATTAGAAGCTCCAGAAATACGGAATTAGGAGCATGGACAGAATAAATGCAATTAAGTTAAGAGGTAAGCCAATCTTTACATAATCGCGGAATTTATAGTTTCCGATAGCCTGGATTATAAGGTTGGTTTGGTAGCCAATGGGTGTTGAAAAACTTGCTGATGCGGCAATGGCAATGGTTACAAAAAAAGGTTTGGGATCGAGATTTAGCTGATGCGAGGCTGCCAGGGCTATTGGAAACACCAGGGCAGCTGCTGCATTATTGGTAATTATTTCGGTAAAAATTGCAGTTATGATATAGAGTGCGGCCATTACGCCAATGGGGCCAAAACCTTTCGAGAAGTTTATGGTGGTGCGTGCGATAGCTTCTGCTGCACCTGAATTTTGCATGGCTTTACTTATGGCAAAAGCACAGGCAATGGTAATTAAAACATCCCAACTAATAGCTTTGGTGTATTTTTGATGAGGCATTATTTTTAACCAAATAAGCAACATTGCCGCGATAGATGAGAAAAAGAACATGTCTAAAGTAATGCCATCGGGTGAGGCAATAAACTTGCCAATGGTTGTGCCAATTACCATAGCCAGCAGAATAATAAAAGCGATCCATTTTTTCCAAAAGGTTCCGGTTGAACGGTAATCGCGAATGTATGATGTGAGCAGAAAAATTTTGGAGTCGCCCCAGTTCTCAATAAATTTTTCGGTAGTGAGTAGCACCAAATTATCGCCGGTTTTTAATTTTAGCTGGTCTTTGTGGCTGGTTATCCGTTCTCCGTTTCGGTGTACTGCAAGTACAACAGCCTGGTAATGGTCGTAAAAGTTAAACTCATGAATTGTTTTTCCAATGGCCGGAAATCTTGGCGATAAAACAGCTTCGTATTGTTTCAGGTTTTCTTTCGGAACATCTTTTATTAAATCTATTCCGCTAAGCTTAACGTTTTGGTTGGCCAATATATAATTTAAACGATCAGATTTTCCGGCAACCAGCAGTTTGTCGTTTTCAAGAATTTTAAATATCCCCTTTCGGGTTTCAATAATATTTCCTTCGCGGTTAATGGTTTGTATAATCAGGCCTTTAAGCTCTTTCATACGGCCATTTCTAATTTCAAGGCCTATTAAATTACTGTTTTCGGTGATAATAATATCGTAATGATAGTCTTTGTATTCGGTAGAACTTTTAGCATTGAAAAAAATCTTCTCACCGGGCAAAAACCTGTTACTGAAAACTGTCATGTAAATGGTGCCGGTAACTGCAATAAAGCCTCCAATTTTTCCCAGTTCAAACATGCTAAAGCCCTCGTGGCCGTTTTCCAGAATTAAGCCATGAACAACCAGGTTGGTTGATGTGCCGATTAAGGTGCACATGCCGCCAAAAATTGTGGCGTACGATAAGGGAATCAGAAATTTTTTAGACGACAGGTTGAGGTTTTCAGACCATTTTTTGATGATAGGAGCAAAAATAATTACAACCGGAGTATTGTTTAGAAAAGCTGATAATACCGATACTGGCAACATTATTTGTGGTATTAATGAAACCATTTTCCGACGTTTGCGGGGAAGATAGGTTTGTGCCAGGCGGTTTAATATGCCCGATTGTCTGATACCTTCGCTAACAATAAAAAGAATGCCAATTGTTATCATTCCTTTATTGGAAAAACCTGCCAGCATCTCTTTGTCGGTTATGGAACCTGTAGCCATTAAAATTATTGCGGCAGAGAAAAAAATTAAACCCGGGCGCATCAATTCTTTTGCCAGGGCAATAATCGTTAACAGTACAATTGCAAGTACAATATATCCTTCGGTACTAATCAAGTTGAATTTGTATTATTAAGTTCTCCCTTTTCAATTCAAAATGTTCTTGAAAAAATCAAAACTACTATTAAAATTTTTGCTCTTCAAATTATTTGTGTGAAATAAAAATGTTCAAGGCGGTAAGGTGTTGTAAGTTGTTGTTTATTTGGCTTTTTTGTGTGAGTTGCGATTGAGAATTGTCAACGAGTCGAAAGCGGAGATAGTAAATCAGAGAAGTAATGTTTCAATTTTTTTTGAAAAAAAATGCCAGATGATTTGTGTGAAAAAAAATAATAATTACTTTTGCACCCGCCTTTGAGAAACAAAGGAACAACAAAGGATGACTCAGTAGCTCAGTTGGTAGAGCACATCCCTTTTAAGGATGGGGTCCTGGGTTCGAACCCCAGCTGAGTCACCAAGTCGGAAATCATTCCGAACCAAAAGCGCTTAAATCGTTGATTTACAGCGCTTTTTTCTTTTGCGGTAATTCATAATAAGTCAAAAAACACCAAAAAAAGGGGACTAAATCGAGACCCATCTATTTTTGGCTAAAAAATAGGTCTCTTTTTTGTAACTCTCTGATATTCATAATTTAATTTGGTCTGAATTGGTCTCTTTTGCTGTTGTGAGACGGCACTTTTTAGGGTAATTTTACCCAAAAAGAGACCTATAGAGACCCTAAAACTTAAAAATTTAGGAGTTATGAGAATCAGAATTAGTCTTCTGTTAAAGAAATCAAAGAGTAAAAACAGCGGTAAATGCCCTGTTTATGCGCGTTGCGTAATGGATGGACGAAGAATTGAGCTGTCAACGTCAATTTTAGTGGATGTAGATAATTGGGATAAAACAAGGCAGGAAATTGCCGGAAGTTCTCATGAAGTTAGAATTCTAAATAATCGCTTATTGAAATTTGTATCTGGTATTTATGATATCTATAATCAGTTGGAAGCGGGCAGAGATGATTTTGATATTTACACCATCAAAGAAAAAATTACGGGTACAAGTTCGAAAGATTATTTTATTGAGCTATTTGAGTCAGTTATCGATTCGATTGAGAAAAAGTTAGGAAAAGGTTACTCCAAAGGAACTTTAAAGCACTATCGTACTTCTCTCACCAGATTGAAGGATTTTGTAAAGGAATTTTATTTTCGGAAAGATGTTGAGATTAAAAAAGTTGATTATACTTTTCTGAGTGCTTTTAACATTTACCTTAAATCCAAACACAATATTGGAACAAATACAGTGTGGGGATATCATCGGCATATTAAGAAGGTCTTGAATGATGCGGTTTCCATGGGATTAATTGTTCGCAATCCATATGAAAATTTCAAGGTAAAAAGAGGTGATGCAAATCGGGACTTTCTTACACTAAAAGAAATAAAAAAAATAGAGAAAAAACGTATTCAGATTGATAGGCTTGCCATTGTACGGGATGTTTTTGTTTTTGCGTGTTACACCGGTTTATCGTATTCTGACATTGCAAAATTGAGCTACCATCACATTCATAAAGGTGATGACGGTGAAGATTGGATTATTATAGATCGGAACAAAACAAAGAACCGATGTCGTATTCCTTTACTTCCGAATGCTTTAAAAATTTTGAGAAAGTATAAAGATTATGCATGGAATGAATCGCAAGGCTTATTATTGCCGGTTCGTTCAAACCAAAAAATGAACGCTTATCTTAAAGAGCTAGCAACCATCTGTGGTATTAAAAAGAATTTATCAATGCATGTGGCCAGGCATTCATTTGCAACATCAGTAACGCTCTCAAATGGAATACCGATAGAGACCGTATCAAAAATGTTGGGACATAATTCTTTAAAAACAACACAAGTATATGCTAGAATTGTTGATAAGAAGATATCGGATGATATGAAGAAATTGAAGGCTATATTGTAAAGGATAAATCTAAATATTCGTATGACGTTCAAGATTAAGGGGAGTTGAATTAGAGTATGATTATACCATATTTAAATGGAGTACCACAAACAAACAAGGGTAAAATAATGCCATTACCTGTTAATTTTAACAAATTCCCGTTGCCTGATTTGTAGTTCCTTTGTGTAAAAATTATTACCATGGAACTAATATTACCTTTTCTTCTTGTTGTATTTGCCAGTTTCTTTCAGGGCACGTTCGGATTAGGAATGAAATTTATAAAGCCACTTGCCTGGGAGGCATGGTGGTTAGTTCATGCGTTTATTGCAATGATACTGTTTCCGATGACCTGGGCATTTATTGCTGTACCTGATCTATTTTCTGTCATATTTTCTACTGATGGTGCAATATTGTTTAAAGCTATGTTGTTTGGCTTTTTGTGGGGAATTGGCGGTATCTTATTCGGGAAAAGTGTTGGAAAAGTTGGCGTATCCTTAACTTATGGAATTGTTATGGGGCTGGCTTCCGCCGTTGGTTCTATCGTTCCATTATTTCAAATTGAAAATGCATCTTCACAACCTGCATTTCCCTTTATTCTTTTAGGCGTAATAATAATTGTAATTGGTGTTGTAATTGTTGCCTATGCCGGAATCCGACGCGATAAACTCAACAATGCCGACACCGGAATTCCAACAGGAAAAGCTTTTCAAATGGGCTTGTTGATAGCTATTTTAAGTGGTGTGCTCTCAGCTTTGTTAAACGTTGGCTTTGCAAATGCAGGGCCTGTGGCCGAAGCAGCTGTTGACGCAGGTTCAAAAACAAACAATTCAAGTTTGGCTGCATGGGTTGTGGTATTATGGGGTGCTTTCCTGATGAATGCCTTGTATGCCATTTCATTACTGATAAAAAACAAATCATTTCATACCTACAAAGGTGCTTTCGGAACCAAAGCCTTTCGTTGGTCGGTTTTAGCCGGACTTTTTTGGTTTGCGGCACTTGGAATTTATGGTCAGGGAGCTGCACTGATGGGAAGCATCGGTCCGGTGATTGGATGGCCTATGCTGCTGGGCTTGTCGTTAATAATAAGTAACATCTGGGCTTATCGCGAAGGCGAATGGAAAAATGTTAAAGTGCCATTCCGAATAATGCTGGCCGGACTAACAACAATCATAATCGCCTGTATAGTTCTCGGATATTCAAACGGATTAAATTAGAACCTCATGAAAATAAAATCAATCGAAAGTTTTATACTGACTGATAAACTGAAGGAAGCCTTCTATTTTTCGCAATGGGAATATTCTGAAAGGAGAATTTGCATTGTTAAGATAACAAGCGATACGGGCCATGTTGGTTGGGGCGAAGGATATGGCCCCGCCGCACTGGTAAAATCAGGGATAGAACACTTAACTCCATATGTAATTGGACAAAATCCTCTTGAAAATGAGACCATTTGGAGCATAATGTACCGTCGCACGCTCGACTTTGCCCGGCGCGGAATCCTGGTTTCGGCAATGAGTGCCATCGATGTGGCTCTGTGGGATTTGAAAGGAAAGATTCTGGAACAACCTGTTCACCTCTTGCTTGGAGGTAAAAAACGGGATAAGATAATTCCTTACGCAACAGGCATGTACTACACAAATTGCCGCAATCTGGGCGATAAACTGGCAAAGGAAGCCGAAGAGTATGCCCGCTTAGGTTATAAAGCAATGAAAATGAAGGTGGGGCTAGGTATTCGCGAAGATATTGAATACGTTGCAAAAGTGCGCAAAGCAATCGGCCCCGATATCGAATTAATGGTAGATTCGAACCATGCCTATAATTTACGAGAGGCGGTGCAGCTTTCACTAGCAATTGAAGAGTACAATATCGGGTGGTTTGAAGAACCAATTTCACCCGAATACTATGAACAATACGCCGAGTTGCGCACAAAAACAAGTATTCCAATTGCAGGCGGAGAGTGCGAGTATACACGTTTTGGTTTTCAGACCTTGTTAAAATCAAATTCGGTTGATATTATTCAACCCGATATTTGTGCAACCGGTGGCCTTACAGAAGCCAAACGGATAGCAACTTTAGCTTCGGTTTACGGCGTGGAATTGGTGCCTCATACCTGGGGAACGGGAATTGCAATTTCGGCAGCTTTACATTTTGTTGCTAACTTAGATGTGATGCCGGGGCGTTTGCGTACCCCAAATTGTTTAATTGAGTATGACAGAACTGAAAACGGTTTGCGCGAAGAATTGACAACCACAGATATGATAGCCGTTAATGGTGAGATTAAGATTAGCGACAAACCCGGCCTGGGATTTGAATTACATGAAGATGCTTTAGAAAAATATGCTTTAAAAAAATAAATCATGGACTACGGATATAAAAAAATGTATATAAACGGCAAACTGGTTGATGCCGTTTCAGGAGAAAAAGAACCCGTAATTTGTCCGGGTACAGGCGAGGTTATTGCCCAAATTGCCTGGGGTGGAAAAGACGATGCCGAATTGGCTCTGAACGCCGCAGCGGCTGCTTTTAAAAAGTGGTCGAAAATGAGCATTAATACGCGAAAAAAGTGGATGGATAAATTGCGTGATGCAGTTATCGAGCGCGAACACGACATTCGTGAAGCGGTGATGTATGAAATGGGAAAAACTTATAATCAGGCCGTTGAAGATTACGAAACGGTAGTAAATGCACTGGAGTGGTATCCGCAGGAAATGCTGCATCGCAGAGATGAGATTATTCCCGATCCGGATGGCACCCATGCCCACCAGATTATAGCACAACCGGCAGGTGTGGCAGTGGGTTACCTTGCCTGGAATTTCCCGCTTTTAAACCTTGGCTTTAAAATTGGTCCGGCGCTGGCTGCAGGTTGTACACTTATTTTAAAACCATCGGCCAATGCGCCAATTTCGGCCTATCTGATTGGCGAAATTATGGAAAGTATTGATTTCCCAAAAGGGGTGGTAAACGTAGTAGCCGGATCAAACGAAGAGCTGGCATTAAGCCTGTCTTCAAGTAAAATACCAAGAGTGATAACTATGATTGGTTCATCTGTTTCCGGCCGTATTGCCATGCAGCAGGCAGCAACTTCAATCAAGCATTTTAGCATGGAGCTTGGTGGAAATGCACCGGCTATTGTTTGTGACGATGCCAATGTAACACAGGCTGTTAACGATTTGGCGGCTCTTAAATTTGGTAATTGCGGACAGGTTTGTGTTTCGCCAAACCGAATATTTGTGCACGAAGATGTTTACGATGAATTTGTGGAACGTTTTGTTGCCAAAGCAAAAAAATTACAGCTTGGTTTTGGTACCGATTCGAAAATAGATATGGGCCCTATTGTTGATGAGCGCTCACGCAACCGCGTAATGAAACTGGCTGAAACAACGCTGGCCGAAGGGGCAAAACTGGAATGTGGTGGCAAAATTCCGGAAGGAATGGAAAAGGGTTACTTTTTTGAGCCTACAGTTTTTACCAACGTAAATCGCAACATGACCATATTCCGTGAAGAAATTTTTGGTCCGCTTGCTGCTATTTATAAATTCTCAGGCGATGATGAGGTGTTGGAAATGGCCAACGACTGCGAAGTAGGTTTATCGAGCTATGTGTATTCAAATAATATTAGCCGAATTCAGAAATTTTCAGCAGAACTTGAAGTGGGCGAAGTACATGTAAACGGATTTAAGTATGCCATTTATTTGCCGCACGGAGGAGTAAAAGAAAGTGGTTTGGGGCACGATTGCTCGCACCTGGCGCTTGATGATTATTTAGAAAAGAAAAGAATTACTGTAAGAGTTTAAGCTATGTTACCCATAGAACAAAAAGCAATGAAACCCGAAATCATTAAAAAGATTGATGAATCGGGAATAATAGCCGTACTGGTTATTGATGAGGTAAAACATGCGGTGCCACTTGCCAATGCCTTTTTAAAAGGAGGTGTAAATGCCATTGAGCTTACCCTGCGAACACCGGCAGCACTTGAGGCAGCTGAAACCATAAAAAAGAACTGCCCCGAAATTAATTTGGGAATAGGAACCGTTTTAACCGTAGAGCAGGTTAAAGCCATTGCCAGTCTGGGAGTTGATTTTGCTGTGGCTCCCGGGTATAATCCACGGGTAGTTGAAGCAGCACAGAAATACGGTGTTTCTTTTGCTCCGGGTGTTACTACCGCATCAGAGTTGGAAGGTGCTGTTGAACAAGGCTGTCGCATACTGAAATACTTTCCTGCCGAGCCCATCGGAGGGATGAACTACCTCAGCAATATGGTGGCTCCGTATCAGTACCTGGGCTTAAAGTTTATTCCACTGGGTGGCGTAAATATGGATAATGCAGCAGGTTATATCAAATCAGACCTGATTACCGCCATTGGAGGATCGTGGCTCGCCAAACGGCCCTTGATACAAGCCGAAAACTGGGACGCAATTACTGCGAATGCAAAAGAAATTACAAGCTTAATTAGTGAAATAAGAAGTAAATAGTAGATAGTAGTGAGTAGATAGTACAAGGTACTGAGAAAAGGAAAGTTTCACTGCAAATAAGCTCATTACTCCTATCTTTAAATCTAATAGTCATAGAATATGAAAACCATAGTAACTTTCGGAGAGATAATGGGACGTTTATGTCCTGAAAATTTTCAACGCTTCCGCCAGAGCATGCCCGGAAAACTGGACATCACCTTTGCCGGAGCAGAAGCCAATGTGGCAGCATCAATTGCAATGTTGGGCGGAAAAGCCCGCTTTGTAACAGCTTTACCCGACAATGAAATGACGGAGGCCTGCCTTACGGTTTTAAAAGGAATTGAAGTGGATGTTTCGTGCATTCAGAAGGTAAAACAAGGCCGCTTTGGTTTGTACTTTGTTGAACGCGGGGCTAACCAACGTCCCAGCTGTGTAATGTACGACCGCGAATACTCATCGGTATCAATGACTCACGGCGACTCATACGACTGGTGTAAAATTATGGATAATGCCGGCTGGTTACATACAACCGGAATTACTCCTGCTTTGTCTGAAGTTTCAGCCGAAGCTACCGAGGTGGCCGTGCGCACTGCCAAAGAAAAAGGATTAACCGTTTCGTGCGACCTTAATTTCCGCAAAAAACTGTGGCAATGGCAAAACGGAACACCGGCAAACGAACTGGCTAAAAAAACAATGAAAGCCATTTTGCCTTATGTTGATGTTGTTATAGCCAACGAAGAAGATGCTCATGATGTACTGGGAATTGCCGCTGAAAATACTGACATCGAGAGCGGACAGCTTGACGTGGATAAGTATACTGACGTGGCCAAAGAAATTGTAAAGCAGTTTCCGAATGTGAAGAAAGTAGCCATTACTTTGCGCGAAAGCCTTTCGGCAACCCATAACAACTGGGGCGCCATGCTTTACGATGTGGAAACCGACTATTCATATTTTGCTCCTATGGAAAACGGAGAATACCGTCCTTATGAAATAAAAAATATTGTTGACCGTGTAGGTGGTGGCGATTCATTTGGGGCAGCCCTGGTGTTTGCTCTTAACACGCCCGAACTGGCCGATTCTGAAAAAGCTATACGCTTTGCGGTGGCCGGTTCATGCCTTTGCCACTCCATTAACGGCGATTTTAACTACTCTTCGCGTGACGAGGTAGAAGCGCTTATGGGCGGCTCGGGTTCGGGGCGGGTGGTTCGTTAAGGTTTTAAACAGTTATCGAAAAACACCCTTTTTAGATATTTTTTAGCCCCGTTCAAAACTGAGCGGGGTTTGTATTTTTAAATCGAAAATAAATGCCTGCCCATTTTGGGGGTAAAACTGCTTTAACAGTGCTTCCGAAATGGGGTAGTATGCAAAATTTTGAACCATGAAACAAAAACTTTTTCTTGTCGGACTTCTGCTTTTATGCAGTTCAACATTCCTTTTTGCACAAAAAGACTGGGAAAACGAGGCCTTTTTTGAACGCAACAAATTGAAAGCCCGTGTAGCATCGTATTCCTATTTAAATGCAGATGATGCTTTGGAAGGGAAACGTGAAAATTCGCGAATGAAATCCTTAAATGGTACATGGAAGTTTCGATTTGTGGAAGACGACGAGCAACGGCCACTTGATTTTATGGAGAAAGATTTTGCAGGCAGCAATTGGGATGATATTGAGGTGCCTTCAAACTGGGAACTCAAAGGATACGGCCAACCCATTTATACCAACATTGTGTATCCGTTTACACCAAATATTTTAGATACTACCTTGCAATTCGACTGGAAGGGGCCACAACCGCCAATGCCGCCAACAATCTATCGCGATAACCCGGTAGGTAGCTATTTTCGCGATTTTGAGGTGCCTGATGAGTGGCAAAATGAAAGTATAATTTTACACTTTGGTGGCGTTACTTCTGCTTTTTACCTGTGGATAAATGGCCGGGAAGTTGGTTATAGCCAGGGTAGCTGCCTGGCAGCAGAGTTTGATATTACCGCGTTTGTGAAACCCGGCAAAAACCGCGTGGCCGTGCAGGTTTTTAAATGGAGCGACGGAAGTTACCTGGAAGACCAGGACATGTGGCGCCTGAGTGGAATACACCGGGAAGTACTGTTACTGGCCCAGCCCAAAATTGCCTTAAACGATTTTTATGTGCGCACCTCATTTGATGCCAACTACCGTAATGCAAAATTGGAAATTCGCCCCCGGGTTTGGGTGCAAAGCAATGATGTTAACCTGGATGGTTGGAAAATTACAGCTCAACTTTTTGATGAGACAAATAATCCGGTTTTGGACAACGAACTTTCATGCGCTGTAAAAGACGTATACTTTGAACGCTGGCCTGCACGCGATATTACCACTTTTGCTTTTATGAAAGCCGATGTTCGGGCACCTAAAAAATGGACGGCAGAAACACCACATTTATACACTTTGCTGTTTGAAGTTAAAAATCCGGATGGCGAAGTGATAGAAGCGCGTACGCAGAAAATTGGTTTCCGAAAGATTGAGTTTAGTAAAGATAATGCGCTGTTGGTTAACGGAAAACCTGTAAAAATTATGGGCGTAAACCGACACGACCATAGTGCAACAAACGGTAAAGCACTAACGCGCGACGAAATGCGCAAGGATGTAGAACTGCTCAAACAGTTTAACTTTAATGCGGTGCGTACTTCGCATTATCCCAACGATCCGTATTTTCTAGAGCTTTGTAACCAATACGGCTTGTATGTAATGGATGAGGCCAACATTGAAACGCATCACTTGGGTGGATTTATTCCGCAAAGTCCAAACTGGACTGCCGCGTTAATGAGCAGGGTTTACCGCATGGTAGAGCGCGACAAAAACGAACCCTGTATTATTTCCTGGTCGCTGGGTAACGAATCGGGAACAGGGCCAGCATTTGCTGCAGCAGCAGCCTGGGTGCGCGATTTCGACCCCTCGCGATTTATACATTACGAAGGCGCCCAGGGCGATCCTACTCATCCGCTTTTTAAAGAAAACTGGGGCTACAAAACAACTTCGTCGCCAACCTTTGCCAATCCAACCGATCCCCAGTATGTTGATGTGCTAAGTCGCATGTACCCCGATTTAAGCCAGCTTATTAACATGTCGGAAAATGCCCATATTAACAGGCCGGTAATTATGTGCGAATACCTCCATGCCATGGGAAATTCAATTGGCGGATTAAACGATTGGTGGAACGAAATAAATGAGCGCCCCAACCTAATTGGCGGCTACATTTGGGATATGATTGACCAGGGGCTGGAAAAAGAAGGTCCCAACGGGCAACTTTTTTATGCCTATGGCGGCGATTTTGGAGATATTCCAAACGACCAGAACTTTTGCATGAATGGCGTTTTTGCCAGCAATCGTACTCCAAATCCCCATGCCTGGGAATGTAAATATGTTTTTCAACCCGTTGTTTTTGAGGCTGTTGATGCCAGCGCTGGTTTGGTGCGTATAATCAACCGCTTTTCGTTTACCAATCTCAGAAACTACGAAATACGATATAGCATTGCCGAAAACGGAAAAATTATCGAAAGTGGCGCGTTGCCTGAATATGATATTGCAGCAGGTGAGAGTGCTGTTTTGCAGGTGCCTTTCAAAAATGCTGATTTAAAAACCAATGCAGAAAATATTTTGCGCCTAAGCCTGCACGAAAAAAACAAGCGTTTATGGTGTAACGCCGGTTTCGAAGTGGCGAAGCAGCAATTGCCACTTACAACTATTCCTGCTATGAAAGAATACAGCTCTGAAAGTAAAAATACCATTGAATTAAAGGAAAACGACACCGAAATTGTAGTTGCCGCCCGGGATTTTTCCGTAAGCATCTCGAAAAGGACTGGCGATCTTTTTTCGTTTAAAAAGGATGGCGAAGAGCTGTTGATGGCTCCTTTGCAACCAAACTTTACGCGCCCGGCAGCCGATAACGACGTGCGGGGGGCCAGCACGAATTACATTGCTAAAAGCAAAGCTTTCTGGACACAACGACTCAAGGTCCGAAAAGCAGAAAACATTAAGATTGTGCAAGAAACCGACAAGGTGATTATTAATATCGATGTGGAAACCGGAGAAAATGTGGGTTTAAATATAAATTACATCATTTTTAATGATGGAACCATAAAAGTAAAATCCGAATTGGAAACAAGCCCGGATGTTCCCGATCTTATTCGCTTTGGCATGACTATGGGAATTCCGTATAAGTTAAAAAATGCCAGTTTTTATGGGAATGGTCCTTTCGAGAATTATCCCGACAGAAAAAGTGCCGCTGAACTTGGCGTTTACAATTTTAAAACCTATAACCTGTTTAACAGTTATGCGCAGCCTCAGGAAAATGGCAACCGCACCGAAACTCGCTGGCTAAAAGTGTTTGGCGACGATAAAAAGCATGGTATCGAAGTGAACGGGAATCCGGAATTTGGCTTTTCGATATGGCCCTATGCTGCCGGTAATATTGATAAGGCCAAACATCCGTTTGAGCTGAAAAAGCAAGGATTTTATACCTTAAACATTCATTTAACGCAAGCTGGTTTAGGAGGAACACTCTCAAATATTTTACCTGAATACGAATTAAATGCACGAAAATATAGTTTAGAGTTTACAATAAGTACATTGAAATAGTCGGCTTTAAAAAACTTTAATTCAGCTCGGGTGTTTATTTTTAAGTAGTGCTATATTTTTTTGAAGGTATTTGTTTTGTAAAATTGTAATATGAAACTGGTTTTAAAAAATTCGGATAGCCCCTTAAAAGAGCGCCTCGATATTACCAAGAAAGAAATTCCTTGTCTTGATTCTTCGTGGCATTATCATGCGCAGTACGAACTTTTGTACATCTCTCAAAGTCACGGCATCCGGTTTGTTGGCGACAGCGTTTCTCAGTTTGCACCCGGCGAATTGGTTTTGGTTGGACCTTATTTACCCCATCTTTGGCGCAACGACCCTTCGTTTTACAAAGAAGAAGATACCAACAAAGTAAAAACTATTGTGCTTAAATTTACGAAAGAGTTTATTGGCGATGGTACTTTTAATTTACCCGAATTTCATGGGGTAAATGATTTATTAGACCAGTCGAAATTTGGTGTGTTTTTTGGCAGTGAGGTGAGCCGCAAATTTCACGACGACTTAATCGGAATTATCGATTTGCCGGCGGCCGCACAAGCCATTAAATTACTGGATATGTTGTATCAACTATCGCTAACTGAAGATAAAACGATACTTTCCTCAACCGACATGCGGCAATACACCACCGATAATTCGCAGCGAATTGATACCGTAATCAAATACATTTCAAATAATTATGCCAATCCGATTAGTCTTGAGGATGTGTCGGAACAAGCCTGTATGACCACCAATTCGTTTTGCCGTTTTTTTAAAAAAATGACCAATAAATCCTTTACCGAATTTTTAAATGAAGTCCGCATCCGAAATGCATCCCGGTTGTTGGCCCAGGAGGATACGCAGGTTTCTGAAATCTGCTATTCGGTGGGATACAATTCCGTTACCAATTTTAACCGCCAGTTTAAAAAAATAACCGGAATTACCCCAAAAGATTACCGGAGTACGATTTAAGTTCCACGCTTATCGCTTTCTCTGTTCATCACAATAAATGGTTTAATCCATCCATTACTTCATTATTCTTCTGTACTAGCCCTAAAATTACTTTTATAAGTGCACCGAATTAATGCAACCGATTGAAAAATGAGCTCGGGGTAAAATAGTGCCATGAGTTGGTAATTTATACAAATATTAACATTCGGGGAAATCGTTACTTTGTTGGTGTAAAGTATTGCTGTGTTTTGCTTTATCGTAAAATAAGCTCGTTTTTGATGGTTTAGGTTATCGGGCTTTTTTTGCAGGAAGTAGCAGATATTTGACCTGAGATTTTAGAAGGAAATAAAGAAAAATGTAAAATGGGAAAGCATTGGAGCCGCCTTCCCATAGTGCAGAGCGAGATAGAAATCAATATTAATAATCACTCTAATATCGTAAACTTATGAAAAAATTACGAGAATTGAAGACATTTGTCAATAATGCAAAAATTGACAGTCCGGTCTTAAAAAATCTTTTCAAATTCTTCTGTTTTTCAGTTTTGTGCTTGTGCTTAAGCTTTGGAGAAGTTTGGGCTGCAAAAACTGATTTGCAGATGGGAAGTGTTCAACAAAGTACCATTTCAGGTACTGTAAAAGATGCTGATGGAGAACCACTACCCGGAGTAACCGTTGTTGTAAAAGGAACAACACAGGGTACATCAACCAACATTGATGGCGAATTTACACTAACAGGAGTACCTGCTGATGCGGTATTGCTGATTTCGTTTGTTGGTATGAAAACACAGGAAATTACTGTTGGCGATCAGACCAGTTTCAACGTGGTTTTGGAAGCCGATGCAATTGGACTGGAAGAAGTTGTGGCCATTGGTTATACCGTTCGTAAAAAAGGTGAAGTTACCGGTTCGGTAGCAACAGTAAGCTCTGAAACACTGGAGCGTACTGCCAGTAAGGATGTGGCAAAATCTTTATCGGGAAAAGTACCTGGTTTAATTGTTAACGACCGCGGTGGTTATCCTGGTGACAACGACATGACTCTATTGATTCGTGGTAAATCAACCTTAAACAACAACGCGCCTCTTATTCTTATTGACGGGATTACTGCAGGAACAAGCGGTATGGCTAATTTATCTCCCGAAGATATTGAGTCGTTAACCGTGTTGAAGGATGGTGCTGCAGCAATATACGGTGCACGTGCTGCAAACGGTGTAATTCTTGTAACAACAAAACGTGGTAAAAGTGGTGCACCTAAGTTTAAATTAAGCACTTCGTACAGTATGTCAACTTTTGCTGTAAAACCAAAGTTGATGTCGTCTGAACAATTTGCTATTTATAACAACGAAATTGCAGCAAGACAAGGAAGTCAGTTGCCTTATTCGCAGGAAGATATTGCAAAGTATGCATCGGGAGAAGATCCAATAAATTTCCCGAATACCGATTGGCAAGACCTTACTTTTGCCGATTATTCTCCAGAGGCACGTGTAACTTTCTCGGTTAGTGGAGGTAGCGATAACGTAAAATATTTCGTTAGTGGCGACTACATGAACCAAACCGGATTATATGATTCGGGCGACTTAAATTTCGAACAATATCAGGTACGCTCTAATTTGGATATTAAATTACACGAAAAATTAAGTGTAGGTATTGACCTTTCAGGACGATTTGGTAAGCGAAACCAACCAGGTGTAAATGAAAGCTATATATACAAGCATATCTATGTAAACTTCCCAACAGAAGTTGGTATTTATCCTAACGGATTGCCAGCATGGGGTGGTGAAAACGGATCGAACCCGGTTATTATGTCAAGCGATGAAGCCGGTTTTGTTAAAACTACCGACAACGATTTACGCAGTAAATTCTCATTCGACTGGAACCTGGATGGAGTTACAGAAGGTTTAAGAATGAAAGGATTTGCCGGCATACGTAAAATGAGTAACGACGTTAAAAGCTGGTATACACCCTGGACCGTTTATCAATACGATGTAAGTAACGATGATTACCGCGAAGTACAGGGTTACTCGCAAGATGGGAACCAGCGTATTTTGCGCGAAAGTTTTTGGAAATACGACGAGCTGATGCTAAATGCAACCGTACACTACGACCGTACTTTTGACGATCACACAATCAGAGGCTTTGCCGGTGTTGAGCAGTTTTCTTCAGAACAGCGTAACTTTTGGGCCGAGCGCAAAGATTTCCCAAGTCCTGATCACCCGGAACTATTTGCCGGTGGCGATGATGGCCAGGGATCGTCAGGTACATCAGCTGAATGGGGGCGTGTAAATTATTTTGGTTCATTGTCATACGATTATGCAAAGAAATATTTTATCGATCTGACTCTGCGCCATGATGGTTCGAGTAACTTCGGAGACGGAAACCGCTTTGGTACTTTTCCGGGTGTTGGTCTTTCATGGGCTATCGGTAACGAAAAATTTATGGATTGGTCGGATAGTTGGTTAAATGCCTTAAAGCTTCGCACATCGTGGGCAATTATGGGTAACGACCGAATTGCGTCTTTCCAGTATTTAACACGCTACAACTATGGTGGTGCAACCGATGCTGCGCAGCCTAACTGGTATATATTTGGAACTAACGGTACGCGTTACAACGGATACGATCCTTCTACCACACCTAACCCCGATATTACCTGGGAAACAGCTGATATGAAAAACATTGGTCTTAGTTTTATGATGTTCGATAATCGCTTATCGGGAGATGTAAACTATTTCTACCAAAAACGTGAAGACATTCTGATTACACGAAATGCTTCGATTCCTGATGTTGCCGGGGTAACCTTACCACAGGAAAACCTTGGTAAAGTAGATAATTATGGTTGGGAGTTGCAACTTGGATGGAACGACAAAATAGGTGAAGTAAATTACAACTTTGGAGTAAACTTCACACAGGCGAAAAACGAGGTGGTTTATTTAGATGAAGCCGCTGATGTTCCTGAATGGAGAAAGCGTGAAGGCCACCCAATGGATTCATACATTGTTTATCCAACTTTTGGCCTGTTCCAAAGCGAAGATGAAGTAAACAGTATGACGGCAAAAATCCCCGGAACGGTTGCTGGCGAGCCTGCTTATGTTGATGTTGATGGAAATGGAAAGATTGATGCGAATGACAGAGTTCGTTCCTATACTTCAAATGTTCCTGAAATACAATACGGTATTTTTGGTGGAGTTGAGTTTAAGAACATTAATTTAAACTTCCTGTTCCAGGGACAGGCGAAAGCACAGACGATTGTTTACTTCGAGTCGCACGGTGCCCGTCCGGACTTCTTGTTTACCGAAAGATGGACGCCTGAAAATCCTACCGCCAAATACCCTCGCGCATTTGTTGCCGGCGATGGATATAGTGCAAATCTCGGAACACCCGACAATTTTCAGGGAGCTGACCTATGGTTGCACGATGCTTCTTTCGTTCGACTTAAAGAATTGGAATTGGGGTACACCCTATCAAAAGAAGTTATTGGGTTTGGCGATTTGAAGCTTTTTGTAAGAGGTAATAACCTGTTAACTATGTTCTCAGATATTTACGACCTTGGATTTGATCCTGAATCAAGTGAGATTATCGACTTTAGAGGATCGCGTTATCCGGCGATGAAGACTTATAGTGTTGGATTAAACTTGAATTTCTAACAAACAGATTAAAAGCTTAATAAAATGAAGAAAATAAAATTATCATACATATTAATTCTGTTTGCCATGCTTGCATTCAACAGTTGCGAGGATGTGTTAGAGACAGAAGCAAAAGATGCATTTGCAGAGGATTTAATTTACAGTAATCCTGACCAGGTTGAACGTTTGGTGTTCACTGCCTACAACAGTACTGAAAGCTGGAGTTTCAATCGTTTTCAGTGGTGGGGCCGAAGATTTAATATCGAGGGCGCTTCGTTTGAAGCAAAATTTAATTTTAAAGATTTAGACCAGTACCGTATGCGCGGAGGTTTAACACCCAGTAATTTAGGAATGTGGGGTGGTAAATGGGGAAACTACTGGGACTATGTGCGCTTAACCAACGAATTCCTGGACCGTATTGACGATAGCCCGGCAATGGCAGAAAATCCGGACAAAGTGAATGTGTTAAAAGCAGAAATGAAATTCCTTCGGGCCAACCTTTATGCCAAACTTGTAAACCTACACGGCGGTGTACCCATTATGGAAAACGCTTTAGGTTTGGATGACGATTTTAATTTACCACGCGATAGTTACGAAGCTTGTGTTGATTTTATTGTTAGCGAATTGGATGAAGCAGCGGCTATGCTGCCTGAAACACGTCCTGACGATGAATTTGGAAGGGCGACAAAGCTTTCAGCTTTAGCTGTAAAGTCACGAATATTACTTTATGCTGCTAGTAAATTACATGATCCGGCTTACGCTCCCAGTAGCGATGCTTTGTACACCTATTCAAAAGCAACAAAATGGCAGGATGCTTCCGATGCAGCTAAAGCGGTAATTGATTTGGTTGGTGCCCGCGACCTTATTGCTGTTGCTGATGCCGATGCTTACCAAAAGCTATTTTTGTCGCCTAACCAGGATATTTTATTTGCACGCCCATACGGTTCACAGTATTACGAGTTTGGAACCGATGCCAACTCACTTTGGGACCAAACGCAGAGCCCGAATGGTTATGGCGGATGGGCACTTTCATCGCCTTCACATAACTACGCGCTGCAATACAATATGACCGATGGTACAACCACCAGCGAGGGAACTTTTGACGCCGCAAACCCTAATGCCAACCGCGAAATGCGTTACTATGCCAACCTTTTATTCCAGGGGGCAGATTTCCGCGGACGTCCGGTTGATTATGCGCTGGCTCAAAATCCAAGCCCTGAGACTCCACACGGTTTAGATTCTCCACAAGGAGGCGGAAATACCTTACATTCATCAAAAACAGGTTATAACATTCGTAAGTTTCAAGATGAAAGCGTAGCCGTTTCAGGAGGTATTTCTCCAAACCGCCCGTTTATTTTATATCGCTTGGCAGAGATTTACCTGAATTATGCCGAAGCTCAGTACCACTTGGGAAATGAAGATGAAGCTCGCACTTTCTTAAATAAAGTCTCTACGCGTGCCTTGCAACCTGAAATTACAGCTGAAGGTGCCGACCTATATGAAGCTATAAAAAGAGAAAGAAGAGTTGAGTTGGCATTTGAAATGCATAACTACTACGACGAAAGAAGATGGATGGAAGAGGACCATTTAGGTTTTGACGTAAGAGGTTTAACCTGGACTAAAAAGGCCGATGGTAGTCTTGTATTTGAGGAATATACCGTAGTAACACGACCTTGGTGGGACAAACATTATTATTTACCAATACCGGCTTCGGAAGTTGAAAAAGCTCCTGCAATGGCTCAAAACTACGATTATTAAACAGTAGATATTTGTTTTATTTCAAAAACTGAGAAAATGAAAAAAAGATTAATATATTTTTTAAGTTTCATCATTATGGGCTTCACTGCAGCAATAATCACCAGCTGCGAAGATGATGAACTCTTTTCAATAAAGGAAGTACTGATAACCTGGGAAAATCCGGCCGATGTAATTGATGGTGTTGCCTTATCAGAAACCGAATTGAGTGCAACTGCAAACGTACCCGGAACCATGACTTTTACTCCTGCTATGGGAACAGTTTTACCAAAGGGAGACCATACATTAACTGCTGAATTTACACCACGCGATGCCGGTAAATATCCGTCACTATCAAAAACAGTTACAGTAAAAGTAGTGGATAAATTAATTCCGGTTATTACCTGGCCCGAACCTGCAGTATTAGCAGTAGGAACTCCGTTAAGTGCCGAACAATTGAATGCTACAGCAGATGTACCCGGTACCTTTATGTATACTCCTCCGGTTGGAACAGTTTTGCCCTTAGGCGAAAACCAGGAGCTCAGAGTTGATTTTACACCAAGTGTAATAACCCATCAACCTACATCAAAAAGCGTAATGATTAATGTAAGAGATGTTGTGCCGTTAAAATATGTTGCCAATAGCGCGATGTATATTAACGAAAATTCATTTGCATTTAATGTAGATGGTGAAGTAGGAAGTTTGGGAGACAGTCCAGAAGCAGGATTTACCGTACAGGTGGTAAATGCAGGTAAATTTGTAGATAGAGATTTTGTAATAGCAGGAGTAAGCCTTGATCCGGCAGATGCAACCCGAATAGAGCTTACGCTTGACGAAGCTATTTATTCTGACGATGTAATTTCTGTCTCTTTTAATCAGGATGCAAGCGGAATCGTTTCAACCGACGACCAACCAATGCTTTCTTTCGATGCACAACAGGTAGCAATTCCTGTGAGTGGCGATAATATTCTCGCCGGCAACTCATGGGCTGGTTTTGAAGCCGGTGGTGGTGCCAATGCTGCTGGTGCTGCAGGATACTGGGTTGGTACTGCTGAACCATGGCAACGAACTATGGATATGGCTGCTTCGGGAGATGCAAGTATGAAATATACCGGAAGTGTCAATGGAATAGCATTATGGGGAATGAAATTTGGTGCCAATGTGGATACTCAACCAGGAGCATTTGAAATTTCACACAAAATATACATTGAGCCTGGTTCAAGCGTAAAAGCAATGCGTACAGCAGTTGCCAGACAAACTAATGGTTGGGCTGATGATTTATCAATAGTTTGGAATGTTGAAAATATTGCCAGGGGAGAATGGGTTACAATTAAAAAAATTGTATATGTTCCTGTGGCAACTAAAGAAGTTGATAACAATAGTAAAGTTAGGTATTCTTATTACATAGAACCAGACCTTAATCCGGGGGTTGCCGGAGCTCAAACTTTATACCTTGATGATATGGGAATGAGACAGGTTGATATTCCTGCACGACCTTAAGCTGACGATGAAATTAGATAAGTTTAGTTTTCGCATAGTTTAGTTAGTTAGACCAATAAGCGGGGGTATATGCCCCCGCTTTTTTTTAATTGCAGGTTTTTAGTACCGATAAATTTTAACAGTAATGAAAAACATAAAACTGGTTTTGCTGCTTGTATGCAGCCCACTCTTTACGCTCGCTCAAAACTACCCGCTATCTGATCCCAACAACACCGGTGGCTGGATACTGAATGAACACATGAGCGATGAGTTTAACGGCACCGAACTCGACCGTGAGAAATGGTGGATTTTGGGTGAAGAAGTAAACGGAACCCGGGAATACCGAAACAAATGGAAAGGCCGTGCGCC
Source organism: uncultured Draconibacterium sp. (assembly GCF_913063105.1). Classification (GTDB taxonomy): domain Bacteria; phylum Bacteroidota; class Bacteroidia; order Bacteroidales; family Prolixibacteraceae; genus Draconibacterium. The sequence continues at coordinate 26,636 of NZ_CAJXYQ010000014.1, forward strand.
GGGGCAGTTTGTTGGCCATAATGTTTTTATGGAAGACGGCGAACTGGTGTTGCGTTCGCAGTGGGAACCCGAGTTTTCATTTGTTAAAGAGAAAAATAACAATGTTTATTATGGGGGAACAGAAACTGCTGCCGATAACAGTTACCCCATTACGCAAGCGTGCATTCTTAGCGAAGGGATGTTTAAGTACGGTTATATCGAGGCACGCTACAAAGCAGCTGATGCTCCGGTAACAAACGCATTTTGGACAACTGGGTACCGCTCCGAAATTGATATGACCGAAAACTTTGGGAAGCGCCCAATTGCAAATCCTGCCAATAAACCCGAGAGTTTAGAAAGACTTTTCAGAACAAACATTATTAGTTGGGAACCGAATCTACCAGCCGACCACAAAAACTGGAAGGTGTATAAAGACATGGGTGTGCGTTTGGCTGAAGATTACCATGTGTTCGGTTTTGAATGGGATAAAGACTACATTAAAACTTATTTTAATGGCGAACTGGTGCAAAGCATTACCCGCCAGGAGCTGGAAAGCTGGGAATACGCAACAGGGAAATTCCATAACCAATGGGTAATAAAACATGCCATGGAACTGTGGATGGATGCCGAAGTATTTTCATGGTATGGCCTGCCCGAAGCCGCTGATTTGGCAGAACCGGCAGACCATCGTTACGATTATATCCGTATTTGGCAAAAAGAAATTGCCGGCCCCGAGTTTTATGCCTTGGGTTTTGAAGGGCCTTTCTACTACAAATACGGAGATATGGAGCACAAACGCAGTCAGAATTGGTGGGCTCCAAACAGCAGCCCTTTTTTATTAACCGACGAAAAGGCAGCCAGCGGCGATGGTTGCCTGGCATATAAGCAAACTACCACTATTAATACCAACCAAACCATTTATGCGCCTTACGGAACGCTCAACCTGCCGGCGGGTAATAATAAGCTCCGTTTTAAAGTGTGGAAGGAACCGGGGACAAATATTGACAAGATTAATTTTATTCTTCGCAACCCTTACCTTGAATTTCAGAAAGATATTTCAAGCATTGAAACCGGAAAGTGGGTGGAGCTTTCTGTTGATTTTAACCGTGGGGCTTCCTTGTTTACCGGAGATGCTGACCGCCTTGAAATTCAGATAAAAAGTGCTGATGTTAGCGGTGTGGAAAATACACTGTATATCGATGATATGGGATTTGATAAAGACAACAATGTTAGCGATCCACCCACTTCAAGTGAGATTATCAGGCAAAATTCCGAAATTGAACTATATCCAAATCCTGCAAAAAATAGGGTAAATATTCGCTCGGCAAATGCCACCAAATTTTCTATTTTTAATTTACAAGGCGTGGTGGTTAAACAGGAAGTAAAGCGTACTGAACCGCAGCTTGTTGATTTAAGCAGCTTGCCAACAGGAATGTACATTGTCAGTGTTCAATCCAACAATACCATCATAAATAAAAAGCTGCAGGTGAGTAGGTAAAACCATCGGAAAGCGATTGCTGTTTTTACCAGTGCTACATAAAGATAAAATAGTGCCATAAACAGGTAAATACTAAAAATACATTCTGCTACAAGTTCCCGTTCTTTATACTGCAAATTAATATCCAATAAAATGAAGTCATATCTTGTATTCGTATTGCTTGTATTTCAATTGATTCACAGTGTGTATACAAGTGCCCAAAACAACCTTTACCCCGATAGTATTTCAGGTCTGGAAATCGATTTTTGGTATGGAAGCAGCACGCAGCCTGCCGAATCTTATTCCGTAAGCATTGCAAACGACCCTGTTTTTGATGGTACCCGTTCGGTAAAATTCAATTGCCCCGATGCAGCAGTACCCACAGGCGGTCATGCAACGGTTGTTCTTGGAGGTACCAATCCCGATTACCAGTCGGGTAACATAGCCGTTACCCGGGGCGATTATGTGTTTAGTGCCAAAATATTTGTTGAAGGAACAGTGCCGGCAAATATACTTTTCTACCTTACCGAGCAATCGCAGGTAATTACCGATGGAATAAATTTAATCCTTCCTCTTGCCGATGTCAGCACAGGAAGCTGGCAAACCATTTCAATACCTGTTGCCTTTGTTGAGGATATTCCGCAAATGAAAACCGGGATACGTATGCGCGGTGTCGATTATATTGGTTTATCGGGTGCATCAACGGTTTATATCGACCAAATGGCTTTGGTGCAGGAAGTAGTGGAGCCCGAAGATACTGTCTATTCGCCCATTTTAGATGCTGGTAATAGCTGGGGATTAAACCCCGCCTATTCGGATGAATTTAACAGTACCGGAATAGATGCCGAAAAATGGAACATTGATGTAAACGACTGGGGAACCTGGTCGTGGGAGCCGGAAAATGCAACGAGCCCCGATACCGTTTTGGCTTTAAAAATGCAGCAAAAACAACATACGCGTGGTGGAAACGACTATTATTTCACTTCGGGAATTGCGCAAATAAAGGAAACCATTACCTACGGATATTTTGAAGCCCGCATAAAAGCAAGTGATAAAGGTCAGGGCACCTGCCCGGCATTTTGGTTATACAGCGTTGGGCAACCAACTCCAACCGAGGAAGGTGGGGTACAGTATTGTGAGATTGACGCCATTGAAATATTCCAAATTCCCAATCAATTAAAAACACTGGAAATGAACCTGCATACACGAATAATTGAAAATGGTGAATTAACTTGGAAACGGCCGGGACAAGGCGATACCGAGTTAACCCACAATTCGTGGGATGCCCCCTGGGACCCCCGCGACGAATACCACACGTATGCGGTGTGGAACCGCCTCGATTCAATTTTCTGGTATGTCGATGGTATTCAACGTGGCGCCAAAAAGAATTACTACTGGCATTTGCCCATGCACCTTACCGTTTCAATGGGCTTACGCACACCATACGAAAAATACATCGACGGCGTAAGAACCGTTATGCCTTATCCCGAAAGCAATCCGGAACCGGGCTTCCCAACCGAAATGTATTGTGACTATGTAAGGGCTTATAATACTTCGCCTCAGTTATTTGCAGAAGTAGACGATTATAAAAACAAGGAGTTTTTAAATAGGAACAGCCTTGAATTTGAATGCCGGTATTTTGCCGGGAATGGTGAAACGGTGCTTGACGAGACTGACCTTAACGGGCTAACTTGTTTGGTACAGGAACTGGATGAGAACGGTGCTGTTGTAACCGAAATAATGGCTGCTGATGCAACTACCATCGGCAACGAATCGGGTAAAGCAAAGCTGTCAATTGATATCAGCTCTTTAAACCCAAGTTCTGCCCTCGACGAAGGACATTATTATGTATTAAAACCTGTTTTTAAATCGTCGTTTAACGAAGGAACAGAAGTTGTTCTGGCACAAGAAACAATTCCTGTACAAATTACCGGTAACCTGGTTAGCGTTTCGGAACTGAATCAGGCACCGGATGTAAAAGTTTACCCAAATCCGGCCTTAAACCAGGTAAGTATTTCATCGGCAGATGCCACTGAAATTTTAATTTATAATGTGCTTGGAGTTTTGATAAAGCAAGAGGCGAAACTTTTTGAACCACATGTTGTGGACCTGGCCGATGTGGCTGAGGGGATTTATGTTGTAAGTGTAAAGTCGGGAAAAGGAACCGTGAATAGAAAGTTGCAGGTCATAGACTAAAACCAAAACAAGACGGGGATAAACGCTTGTACACAAGTATTAAAAAGGAAGAATTAAAAGAAATTGATGTGCAGTTTATTCCCTACTACGCCTTGAACAACCGTGGTGAAACCGAAATGACCGTTTGGTTGCCAATGAGCTATTAATTATTTTTAAAATATTCATACATACCTGATTTGAAAACACAGAGAGTGTAAAAATATGAGAACTACAATCAAAACACTAAGCCTGATTATGCTGCTTTTAGTTGCAGCTCAATCTACCTTCGCACAGAATGAAAAACCAAATATCCTGTTTATTTTTATCGATGATTTAGGTTACAAAGACCTGGGGTGTTACGGAACCACTTTAACCGAAACACCAAATATTGATAAGTTGGCAAGCGAAGGCATGCGTTTTACACAAGCCTATGCCTATCCGGTTTGTACACCAACAAGAGCCAGTTTAATATCGGGGCAGAACTCGGTGCGCACCAATGTTTGGGAAGTTATTGGTGAAGATGCTCCCGGTGTAGTCGATAAACCCTACGGACTGATGCTTTCGCCCGAAAAGGCGCTTTCCATACCTGAACGCATTGAGACCTATGGCGATATTTTGCAAAAACAAGGCTACGCAGTAGCTCATGCGGGTAAATGGCATGCCGGCCGCACCCCCGACGAAGAGGGCTTTGTTAGCCTGGATTCAATAGGGATTAAAGATCCTGCTCTGGTGGAATATGCTAAAAACAACAGCGAATGGAAAGTTGGCGAACTTACCGCAAAGGCAATAGAGTTTATGCGCGAAAACAAAAAGGGGCCATTTATTATGAACCTGCACCACAAGGCAGTGCACGTACCCATATTGGCACGAGAGGATTTAAGAACGAAATACCGTAAAAAAATTCATAAAACCGGAATTAAAAATGTTAATCCCGACTATGCAGCAATGACTGAAATGGTTGATGAAGCTGTAGGTGTTGTGTTGGCAGAACTGAACAAGTTAGGACTCGAAAAAAATACCGTTGTCATATTTTATTCCGATAATGGAGGCCTGATTTCGGATGCTATACCAAATGTATCATTAGCTACCAGCAACCTGCCCTTGCGCGGCCAAAAAGGTGGTTTGTACGAAGGCGGAATTCGTGTGCCATTAATTGTAAGATGGCCCGGAAAAGTTGAACCCGGAACAAGCTGTGCCGAAAAAGTGATGACCATGGACCTCTTTTCTACCTTCCTGGAACTTGGTGGCGCTAAGGTGTCCGACAATCAGGCTTGCGATGGTCTAAGCATTGTTCCGTTGGTTACCGGCCAGAAACAAACCCTTGGCCGCGATGCGCTGTACTGGCATTTCCCCTCGTCGCAATGGACACGCTCGCCACAGGGCGCCATTATTAAAGGTGATTATAAATTAGTAGAGGATATGGAAACCGGACGTGTTGAGCTATTCAACCTGGCAAACGATATTGGCGAAACCATTAACCTTACAACTGTAAAACCGGAAATTGCCCGCGACCTGCTAAATGATTTGCACAAGTGGCGAAATGAAATGGGTGCAAAAATGCCAATACCTAATCCTGATTTCGACCCTACCCGCGAACATGAAATTGGGAAAGCCATATGGGGAAAGGCACATTAAAAATTTGTAGGTCGAGAGCTAAAATCTTTCGTCTGCATCTTATAATTGACGGAATTTCTTCCGTCGTCTAACTTATTTAAAATGAAACGCAGAGATTTCTTCAAAAAAGGAACAGCCGGAGCAGTTGCCGCAAGTATCATTCCCCTGTCATCAACAGCTTCCTCAAATACTCCCGATTTGGGTGAGCGAGAAAACGACCATTGGTTGCATTTGGGTAAAGGCAAAAAAGAAATTCCTAACCGGAAAGAAACACACCATTATGATGTAGTGGTGGTTGGTGGCGGACTGGCAGGTATTTGCGCTGCAGTGTCGGCAGCCCGTAACGGCTCTAAAACTGTTTTGGTGCAAGACCGTCCGGTTTTAGGCGGTAACAGTTCAAGCGAAATGCGGGTGCATGTGCATGGCGTAACACGCTTACGTCCCGATAACAAACCCGAACGCGAAACGGGTGTTTTGGAAGAACTCTTGCTGCACAATCGTTTTTTCAATCCGCAGGAATCGTTTCCGGTTTGGGATCACATTCTTTACGACTTCGTAAAACGTGAGGAAAACCTTGATTTAATACTAAATACACAGGCTGTTGAAGCGATAATGGATGGAACGGAAATTAAGGCTGCCCGTTGTTGGCAATCTACTACTGAAAAAGAGTTAATGTTTCAGGGGAAAATGTTTATCGATTGCTCGGGCGACGGACTTTTGGCTGCCACAGCAGGTGCTTTGTATCGAACAGGCCGCGAGGGAAAAGCTGAATTTGACGAAACATTTGCTCCCGACCAGGCGGATGGCTGGCAAATGGGCGCCACACTTTTGCTGCAGGCCAAAGATATGGGCAAAGCAACGCCATTTATTGCCCCGCCTTTTGCCATAAAATACGAAGCCGAGAAATCTCATCCGGGACGGAAATTTGCAAATTTTCAAAACGGGATTTGGTGGATTGAAATTGGCAGCGACGACGATATAATTGCCGATGCCGAGAAGAACCGAGATAAACTGATGGGCTACCTGTATGGTGTTTGGGATTATATTAAAAATTCAGGCAATTTCCCCGAAGCAGAAAACCTGGCATTGGATTGGGTGCAGTCCCTTCCGGGCCGTAGAGAATCGCGCCGTTTTATTGGCGACTACATTCTTTCAGAAAAGGATTTGACCGAACACCGTCATTTTGATGATGCAGTGGCTTATGGTGGCTGGTCGCTCGATGAGCATTGCTGGGCAGGGATCGAAAACCTGGAGGACCCACCAAGTTATTTCCACCTTCATTTTCATAAGATTTACGAAATACCTTATCGTTCGCTTTATTCAAAAAATATATCAAACCTGTTATTTGCCGGAAGAAACATTAGCCAAACACATATTGCACTTTCGTCTTCGCGCGTGATGGGAACCTGTGCGCTCGAAGGTCAGGCAGTTGGAACGGCAGCTAGTTTATGTGTAAAAAATGGAGTGCACCCGCGTGATATTTACAAATTTCATATCAACGAATTGCAGGAAAACCTGTTGCGCGACGATGCTTTTATTCCCAACCGGCCGGCTAAAGATGCAAGTGATCTGGCTCGTATGGCAAGCCAGGTTTTTGGCTCTTCCACACTTTCGGGTGATGCTAAAAACCTTACCAATGGCGTGTCGCGCGATATTAATGGCGAAATAAATCATTGGCAATCGGAAGCATTACCGGCTACTTTGCAACTGGAATGGGAAAAGCCGGTAGCGCTCTCAAAAGTGGAAATTAAGTGTGATACCAACCTGAAGCGTTGCATAATGATGTTAAAAGAATCGTTAAACGACGAACGACATACCAACACGGTTCCCGAAGAGCTGTTAAAAGCATTACAGCTGGAGGCACGCGTTAATGGGAAATGGATAAAGTTAGGCGCGTTGGACAACAACAGAACGCGACTCATTAAATTTCAGTTTAATCAACTAAAAGTAACAGCCGTTAAGATAACAATCAACGAAACGTATGGCGCAAAAAACGCCAAATTGTTCGAAGTTCGTTGTTACGAGGCATAATGAATAATTCAGTAAAAATACTTACGATAACAATTTTGCTGGGCTGGTTAATTACTGGTTCGGCAACTTTTGTTTTTGCCCAAAATTACGGGTCAACAAGTCAGCAGGTAAAGGTTTTTCATCCGGCGCTACATCCTGTCGAAAAAACGGATGTGAACCTTTACCAACAAAACGGCACCAGTAAAAACCGGTTTTATATTGAAGTAGAATCTGTTTCGTGTGGCGACAATCAATGCCATGTGGTTCCGGTTCGGATGTATTTTAATAAGCTGGGATTTTTTGAAAAACTGGAGTTTGGGCGAGGTGTGCGTTTGGAAAAAACAAAGGGGAAACGATTTCGGAAAGCCGATTACCAAAAACTGAATGCAATTTTAAAAAAGCAGGATTCGGAACTGGCACGGGTTGATAAAGAACAGTTGGTAAAAAAGCAAACAGATCTTGACGGGGTTGATGCGATCTCGGGCGCAACAACACCTTTACTGCCCGATAAATCGTATGTAAAAGGTGCCGTTTGGACCTGCTATACCTTGTGGCATTGGGCAAATGGCGAACTGGTTCAAATTATTAGAAATAAAACCGGGGAGGAGACAACTGTTCCTGCTTTTGTTACTTTGCTGAAGAGCGATAATCAAATAAACCGACTTTTCGCCCTGGAGCAAATAGAGCGCCTTTCAAAATACCAATCCGAACTTTTGAGTTGCATACAGCAGCAGGCAAATACCTTTAGTCGGCAGGAAACAAAACTGCTTCTAAAGTACCTTGAAAATGCCCCGGACAGTATTCGTTTTTCATCGTTATTAGAACTGGTGGTCAATAACAGGCAGATGCAATACGATGGCCTTACTTCCATTTTAAAATTAATGAGAGACCTTTCTGAAACCGAATGTGTGCAGTTAAGCAAGCTGTTTTCTGTTTTGGAATTCTACCCCGAACTAAATTTGCTGCTTACTATTTTTGAGAAAAGTAAATGCGACCATACTGAAATTGTCGACGAAGTTCTTCTTTTGCTTAACCGTGAAAATATTATTATCGGGCGCAGAGCGTATTGGTTTTTAATAGAACGGAACCTGACTTTAAATCAACGAAAAACGTTGGAGGAATATCGGCTGGAAAATTCAGAATATTTTTAGACGGAGGTATAAAGGTGGGTAAATAAATACCATATATGGATAATTTTTGCCCCTAATAATTATTCAAAACACACTTTCTTTGTAGGTGAATTGTTATTACCAATTTGATTATAAAATGCCGTATTGGATGTTCTTGTATTTTCAATTTGGACAAATTAAAATTTGCAGAGCATAGCCAACGCTACGGTTAAAAATTTTAATGAAGTAGAAATTGAAAAGACAATACTTATATGCGGCATTATATGGCCAATTTGGTGTAATTTAGGGAATTGGCTCTCGATAGAGCGTCTCCTGCTTTTTAGAGAATATTCCGATTTATAAGAAGAGGTGAATCATCTGTCAAATTTTAACTATGAAAAACTTAAAATACTCATTTACATTTTTATTGTTTTTGGTGATTAGCGTTTCTTTCGCACAAAAACAACCCAACATTGTTCTTTTGTACTCCGATGATGCCGGATATGCCGATTTCGGTTTTCAGGGAAGTAAAATAATGCTTACGCCAAACCTCGATAAACTTTGCCAACAAGGTGTTCGATTCACCCAGGGGTACATGTCGGGTTCTACTTGTGGGCCGTCGCGCGCAGGTTTATTTACCGGAAAATACCAGCAGCGTTTTGGTTTCGAGGAAAATAACGTTGATGGTTTTATGGCCGAAAATTCGGCTTTAGACGGGTATGAAATGGGGGTGCCCCTCAGCGAAAAAATGATGGGGCAATACCTAAAGGAATTAGGCTACGCAACCGCTTATTACGGCAAGTGGCATTTAGGCGGTGCCGACCGTTTTCACCCAACCAAACGTGGCTGGGACGAGTTTTATGGTTTCCGTGGTGGTGCCCGTAGTTATTGGGCTTACCCCGAGGATTATAATTATAAAATGAACTGGCTGGAAAAAGGTTTTGGCAACTACAAAGAACCAACAAAATATTTAACCGATGATTTGGCCGACGAGGCCTGCGATTTTATCGAACGCCACAAAGACCAGCCATTTCTTGCCGTTTTGGCTTTTAATGCGGTACATACACCCATGGATGCAACCGATGATGATATGAAACTTTATCCCGAGCTTTCAGGGCTGCGTCAGCAAGTTGCGGCAATGACCTCGGGGCTCGACCGTGCTTGCGGCAAAGTAATGGCCAAGTTGGAAGAACTGGGAATTGACGACAATACTATCGTTGTATTTACCAACGACAATGGAGGGCCAAGCGATAAAAACGGCTCTTGTAATTATCCATTGGCAGGAACAAAATCAAACCAATTGGAGGGCGGCATACGTGTTCCGTTTGTTATGAAATGGGCCGGTCAAATTAAAGCTGGAACCGAATATGATTATCCAATTATTTCGCTCGACCTAATACCAACTTTTGTTGCAGCGGCAGGCGGAAATGCGAATGCCTTAAGTGATTTGGATGGTGTTGATATACTTCCTTTCGTTAAAGGTGAAAAACAGGAACGACCACACGAAGTGCTTTTTTGGAAGAAAGAGGTACGCGCTGTCATTCGCAAAGGCGATTGGAAATTGATGCGTCATATCGACCGGCCTGCAGAACTGTACAATATCGCCGAAGATATCTCGGAACGAAACAACCTGGCAAACGAACATCCGGAGATGGTAAAAGAAATGTTCAAAGAACTTTACGAATGGGAAATGACCTTGAAGCGCCCATCATGGTTGTTGCAACGTAAATATGAAAAAGTGGATGTTGACCGAATGAACCAGTACCGCGAAGTGCCCGGAGAATATTAAAAAATGAGTTTTATACCGTGGCTCCGGGCGGTTGTAGACGCTAGAAATTAGAATGGGCTTTAGCCGTTAATGTTTAAGATTAATGGCTAAAGCCTTTTTTCTTTTCAATTATATAAATGCCAGGCTAAAGCGTGGCACAAAAACATGGCAAGGGTAAAATAGTACCATTACCAGATAAATTTTATAAACCGGAATAATTCTGTTTGTTGTTTTTTTGTAAGTGATAAGAAGTGAATACCTTGTATTCGCGTTTAAAAACGATTATAACAGTAAAACTATCAGATAATGAAACGATTTATTTTATTCGCAATTTGTGCATTCTTTCTGCAAGCTTCCTTTGCACAGGAACACGGGATTATTAATAATGCCAAAAGTCCTCATGTTAAATTAAAGAGTATTGATTTAGGTGATTGTATCTGGACCGAAGGCTTTTGGGCCGAACGTTTTAAAGTGGCTGAAAAAAATATGCTTCCTTACATGGAAGAAGTTCTGACTGGTGATGTTGGTCATGCCTTAAATAACTTTAAATGTGCAGCAGGCCATCAACACGGGACGTTTAATGGCTGGTACTGGCACGATGGTGATTTCTATAAGTTTATGGAAGCAAAAGCCTATATGTATGCCCAAAATAAAGATCCAAAAATTTTGGAAGAACTGGATGGCTATATAAAAATTATTGGCGAAGCACAGGAAGAAGATGGCTACTTGCAAACGCATACCACTATCAATAAAAAAGGTAATTTCACAAAAGAGGACATTAAAAAAACTGCACCTCGTAACGTGGGTGATGCCAACCGTTATTCAAATCGTAAGTTTCATGAGATGTACAATCATGGTCATCTGTTTACCAGTGCCTGTATTCATTACAGGGTAACCGGAAAACGCAATTTTTTGGATATTGCGATTAAGCAAGCTGATCTATTATATCGGTATTTTGCACCAGATGACGATTACTACGGACGTTTTGGATTTAACCAAACGCAAATAATGGGATTGGTTGAATTGTATCGCACGGTTGGAGATGAACGCTACCTTAAACTTGCGGAGAAATTTATTAATAACCGGGGAAAATACCCGGTAGAGGATCACGTAACTACAATGGGTTATCCAATTGGAGACATGGTACAGGAGCGTACTCCACTCAGAGAATCGAGTGAGGCAGTTGGACATGCTGTTTTGGCATTATATTATTATGCCGGTGCTGCCGATGTATATGCCGAAACCGGTGAGAAAGCGCTTATTGATGCTTTAGACAGATTATGGTATAATGTTACCGAGCAAAAAATGTACGTAACAGGTGCAGTCGGACAAACTCATTACGGAGCATCTACAAACCGGGATAAAATAGAAGAAGGTTTTATCGATGAGTACATGATGCCAAACCTGACATCTTATAACGAAACCTGTGCGAATCTATGTAACGCAATGTTCAGCCACCGGATGCTTGGAATTCATGGTGAGGCAAAATACGCTGATATTATGGAACTGGTAATGTATAATTCAGGTTTGTCTGGAATCAGCCTTGAAGGAAAAGACTACTACTACGCCAATAACCTGCGTGTTATTCAAGGTGCTCGCGACTACAATAAATTAGTAAATGATTTTGAAGAACGCCAACCTTATTTGGAGTGTTTTTGTTGTCCTCCAAATTTAGTTCGTAATGTGATAAAAATTTCAGGTTGGGCATATAGTAAAGCACCAAATGGAATAGCAGTAAACCTATATGGGGGTAATAAATTAAATACAACCTTATTGGATGGTTCAGAACTTGCTTTAAACCAGGTTACAAAATATCCATGGGAAGGAAACGTGGAAATTACAGTTGATAAATGTAAATCGGATGCTTTTGACGTAATGCTTCGTGTTCCACGCTGGGCAAAAGGAACTGAAATTAAAGTAAATGGTAGAAATGCCGGAGTTATTGCAAAACCAGGCGAATTTGCTACAATTAACCGCACCTGGAAAGCAGGGGACAAAATATCTATTGATATGCCAATGCCAGTTACGCTTGTTGAAGGAAATACTAAAATTGAAGAGGTACGAAACCAGGTAGCTGTTAAACGCGGGCCTGTTGTTTATTGTGTGGAAACACCAGATCTTCCTGAAAACACCATTATTACTGATGTGTATTTAAAAAGTGGTACTTCGATGAACCCTAAATTCAAAAAAGACCTTTTGGATGGAGTTACAGCAATTGAAACTACTTTATCCTTACGTACAAATAATAACAACGAAACCATGTATAACACGGTTTCAAAACCAACTTTTAAAAGTTACAAAAGCCAGTTGGTACCGTACTATGCATGGAGTAATAGAGGAAAAGCAGGGATGACCGTTTTTATGCCTATAATTTGGGAATAATTCATATAAATATCGTTTAGTTAGAAAGAATGGATGGCAGCCCTCTCAGGAAGGATTGCCATCTTTTGTTTTAAAGGTAAAAAAGTGCAATAACGAACTAATAATTAATAATTATATTTTCATTATATGTGCTTAGTTAGTAATCTGATAATCAGTCAATAATCAATCAATTTAAAGATGAATAGAATACTCGCCGTATTAATGTTTGCCGGAGTATTTGTTGGGTGTAGCAATAAACCTGGCAATACCAGTAAAGAAGCAAGTAGCAAACAGCCAAATATACTTGTGGTTTTATGTGACGATCTTGGATACGCCGATGTAGGCTTTAATGGTTCGCCGGATATTAAAACACCAAATCTCGATCAACTGGCCACCAACGGAATGATTTTTTCATCGGCTTATGTTACCCATCCGTTTTGTGGCCCCAGCCGTGCTTCTATAATGACCGGACGCTATGCCCAAAACATTGGCACCCCTTACAATTTATACGAAGAGAAAGGAAGAACAGATGACGGTGTTCCGGTAAGCGAAACCTTTATCAGCAATGTTTTACAGGATGCCGGATATTATACCGCCGCTGTTGGGAAATGGCATCTGGGGTTTTCGCCCCGCTTTCAACCCAATAATCGCGGGTTTGATGAATTTTATGGATTTTTGAGTGGCGGACACGATTACTTTCCCGAGCGTTTCAGCGCGAAATATCAAAAGCAAAAAGAAGCCGGTGTTGATCACATTTGGGAATACCTGAAACCGTTGGTGCACGATACTACCGAAGTAGAAGAAAAAGAATACATAACCGATGCATTGTCACGCGAAACAATTCGTATTATCAACGAAACTTCGGAGCGCCAAAAGCCCTTTTTTATTTACCTGGCTTACAATGCGCCTCATGTTCCTTTGCAGGCCAAAGAAGAAGATATGGCTCAATTTCCGGAGATTGAAGACAAAGATCGGAAAACCTATGCCGGAATGGTATATGCCGTTGACCGCGGTGTTGGCGATATTATAAATACGCTAAAAGAAAATGGACAATTTGAAAATACGCTGATTGTATTTTTAAGCGATAACGGCGGGAATACCGACCGTGGAGCCAATAACGCACCACTACAGGGCCGCAAAGGCGATGCCTGGGAGGGCGGGTTCAGGACTCCCATGTTTTTTCATTATCCCGAAAAAATTAAACCCAATTCAACCTTTGATATTCCAGTATCGGCTCTCGACTTTTACCCCACATTTGCCGAACTTGCCGGAGCCAAAATACCCAAAGGAAAAATACTGGACGGAACGGCAATTATGGATGATATTCTGGAAGGAAAAGAGGATTTAAAAGATCGCCCGGTTTATGTATGCCGCTATCGCGAAGATTATGTGGATGCCGGTACGCGAATGGGGGACTGGAAACTGACGAAAATGTACAACGAAGACTGGAAACTTTTCAAAATAAATGAAGACCTTGGCGAAGCAAACGATGTGAGTACAGAATATCCTGAAAAACTGCAGGAGCTAAAGGCTGACATGTATGAGTGGACCAAAGGACATGTTAAACCATTGTGGTGCTACACACCCGAAGACCAACTTATGTGGGACAAAGGAGTGTTGCCCAATTACCGGAAAGTATTTAATATTACAAATAACTAAAATCTAAACAATGACTAATCATTCAGCTAAATCGTCGCGTTCGGCACTGGTAATTTTTACTGCCGGAGCATTCTTTTTTTACAGCTTTATTCAAATGACGCTGTTTAGCACAGAAGCTATGAAAGCGTTTTTTATGCAGTTATTGTCGATAAACGATACTGCTGGTTTTGGAAATTTTGCCGGAACATTTTTATACGGAACAGTAATTTTCCTGATTCCTGCCGGCTTATTACTTGATAAATTTTCGGTACGAAAAATCATTATTGCAATGATCCTGCTGGATGTGATATGTGTATTCGCATTGGCGTTTACTTCAAATCTTCTTATCGCCTCTGTTTTACGATTTATAATGGGGGTGGCACACTGTATCGCTTTTATGGCTCCTTTTCGTATGGCTCCAAGATGGTTTGCATCTAAACACTTGGCTTTGGTTTCCGGTTTGCTTGTTGCATTCGCTGTATTTGGCGGATGGGTTTCAGGTGCTCCGATGTTGAGCTTAATTACCTCATTTGGCGGAAAAACAGCGATGTTGATCAATGGTGGTTTAGGTTTTATTATTCTGGCTGCTGCATTGCTTTTTCTGAAAGATTTTCCACAAGGATATAAAGACAAAGGAGAAACTAAAGCTGAAATTTCTCTCATGGATGGCTTAAAGTTGGCTGCAAAAAATAAACAAAACTGGCTGGCCGGTCTTTTTATTGGATTGCTAAATCTTGCCGTTTTATTGCTTGGTGCAATGTGGGGAACTACTTATCTTAAGATTGTAAATCCTGAATTTTCGGAATCTACATATACCGGAATTATCGGTATGATTTTTATTGGAACAATTATTGGCTCTCCATTAAGTGGTTTAATTTCGGATAAACTAAAATCACGCAAAAAGGCAATGATTGGAGGAGGTGTTCTATCGTTAATAATTATGCTTCTTATTATTTTCCCACCTCTATCAAATGCCGCATTCTTCTATGTTTTGTTTTTATTGCTTGGTTTAATTACGGCTGCTCAAAGTATTGGATATGCTGTAATTGCAGAATCAAATGAGGATAAAGTATTAGGAACTGCCAATGGACTTTCTGCAGTGGTACTAATGGGAATTGCAGCAATTGGTCAACCTTTATTTGGTCAGTTGGTAGCCTTATTTGGAGGTGGTGCAGACGCATCAATTGAGCAGCTCCAAAATGCATTTCAGGTTTCTATATGGGTAATGCCCATTGCTTTTGTTGTGGCAATAATCTGTGCATTGTTGCTGAGAGAGACATTCCAGAAGAGCTAAAATCAAGTTATATGAAGTTTTCTGTTACTTATATCGTCGGAATTATTATTTGTCTTTTTGTAGTTTCTTGTGAGAAGGTAAAAGAAGAAGATCGACGACCAAATATCTTATTTGCCATTGCTGATGATGCCTCCTGGGCACATTTTGGTGCGTACGGTTGCGATTGGGTAAAAACACCCGGTTTCGATCAGGTAGCCGAAAATGGAATATTATTTACCAGGGCTTATACTCCAAATGCAAAATGTGCTCCGTCTCGTTCGTGCATACTTACTGGACGCAACAGCTGGCAGTTGGAGGAAGCTTGTAACCACTCACCATATTTTCCTGCAAAATTTAAAACTTATGCAGAAGCACTGGGCGAAAATGGATATTTTGTAGGTAGTGTAGGCAAAGGCTGGTCTCCTGGAAATCCCGGTGAAATTAATGGGAAAAAACGTGAACTGGCCGGTATTAAGTTCGACCTACTAAAAACCACACCTCCCACTATTGGTATCTCAGACAATGATTATGCGGCCAACTTCGGGGCATTTCTGGACGCACGTCCGAAAGACCAACCTTTTTGCTTTTGGTATGGTTGTTATGAACCTCACAGGCTTTATGAGTTCAGATCAGGCATAGAAAAAGGTAATAAGAGTACAGATGATATAGATGAAGTCCCTGTTTTTTGGCCTGATGTTGATACCGTGCGGGCAGACATGCTCGATTATGCTTTTGAAATCGAATATTTCGATGCTCATCTGCAAAAAATGTTGCAAAAGTTGGAGGACATTGGCGAATTAAACAATACTATCGTAATTGTAACTGCCGACAACGGAATGCCTTTCCCGCGTATTAAAGGACAGGAATACGAGTACTCCAACCATTTGCCTTTAGCGATAAGTTGGCCCAAGGGCATAAAAAATCCCGGACGTGTAATTGACGATTTTGTAAATTTTATTGATTTTGTTCCAACTTATCTCGAATTAGCAGGAGTAACGGCTGAAGAGAGCGGCATGCAGCCGGTAACAGGAAAAAGTCTTACCGATTTATTTTATTCTGAAAAAGAAGGACAAATTAATCCGGAACGTGATTTTGTAGTGATCGGTAAAGAACGCCACGATGTTGGTCGTCCTAACGATGAAGGTTATCCAATAAGAGGAATCATTCGAGGTGATTACCTATACATCCGTAATTTCAAACCCGAGCGCTGGCCAGCCGGTAATCCTGAAACAGGTTATTTAAACTGTGATGGAAGCCCCACAAAATCATATATCCTTAATACACGAAGGGATAAGGGACTATTGGAATACTGGCAGCTCAATTTCGGGAAACGTGTTTCCGAAGAGTTGTACAATGTCAAAGATGATCCGTTTTGTATGAAGAATCTTGCCTCTGATGAAAACCTTGCAGATATGAAACAAAACCTGGAGCAAGAAATGATTGAAAGATTAAAAGAACAGGAGGATCCCAGAATTTTGGGCAATGGAGATATTTTTGAAAACTATGAATACTCCGGAGTAGTTCGGAATTATTACAACCGTTTTATGTCTGGTGAAAAAGTTGATGCAAAATGGGTAAATCCAAGCGATTATGATTCAGATCTGGCTCAATAAAACAGCATTGAAGAATTTGCACATAAATCATAACGCCTTAGTTTAAAAATATCGAGATGAAAAAGTATCTGTTTCTTACTGTTTGTTTGTCACTGTTTATTGGAATAAGCAAAGCAAAGGAAAAACCTAATATTGTGATCATATTTGTTGACGATTATGGATGGGCCGATTTGGGTTATCGCAACAACGAATTTTACACACCCAATATTGACAAACTATGTAAGGAAGGAGTGGATTTTACACGGGCTTATATTTGCACACCAACCTGCAGCCCCAGTCGTGCATCCATTTTAACCGGTAAAGAATCTATCCGAATGGAAATGCCACGGCATATTACACATGAGGATGAAGAAGGGCGAAATACAGAGAAATACAACTATTGGCCGAATGATCCGGTAAATCGCAATTCAATAAACTGGCTACCGCTTGATGAAATAACTTATGCCGAACGCTTAAAAGAATTGGGTTATTACAATATGTTTATTGGTAAATGGCATTTGGGACACGAGCCCTATCATCCGATTCACCAGGGATTTGATGAGCAATACGGTACCAGTAATTTTGGGCATCCAAAAAATTATTACTATCCTTTTCTAAACAATCCAAATCCTTTAAAAGATGAAGCTGAAGATGGAGAATATCTAACAGATATTTTGACCAATAAGGCAGAGGATTTTATAAAAAAATACGACAAAGATCAACCTTTTACCTTATCGTTGTGGTATTACAATGTTCACGGACCACATATCGGACGAAAGGATTTAATTCAGCATTATCGGGATTTGGGATGGGAAGAACGTTATGCCCAGTACGGAGCAATGGTAAGCGCCATGGATGAGTCGGTGGGAAGAGTGCGAAAAGCGCTTGAACAAAAAGGAATCGCTGAAAATACAGTGATTTTGTTTACTTCCGATCAGGGCGGATATTTTACCAATTTCCCATTACGTGGAAAAAAGAATGGTGGCAATACCCTGGGTGAAGGCGGTGCACGTGTGCCTTTTATCATGTATTATCCTGGGGTAACCAAAGCAGGAGAAAAATGCGACACTCCAATTCAAACCATCGATGTGTATCCAACACTGGTTGAGATTGCCTCAGGTAATGAGTGTACAGATAATCAGATACAGGGTAAGAGTTTGATGCCTTTGGTAAGAGGTGAAGAATTTCCGGAACGCGACCTGTTCTTTTTTCGGTCGTATGAAAATCAATATGCTGCTATCATCTCCGGCGAGTGGAAATTGATTAAATATCATACAGGACCATCGCAGCTCTATAATGTTACGAAAGACATGGGCGAGGTAAGTAATTTGATTTACAATAAGCCAGGCATTGCGAAAGAACTGGAGGAGCGGCTAAAAAATTGGGAAGTCGAAGCGGTTCCTCCAATAGTTGAGCAAAAAAATTAAAAGATTAGAGATTGCCCGTCGTTTTCTGGCAATACATTTAAATGTAGTTTAAATGAATCAAAAGAGTTTCTATATAAGCATTTTACTGGTACTGTCCTCATTTTTTCTTTTTGCACAAACGTCAGATAAGCAAAATTTTAATCAAGATTGGAAGTTTAAGTTGCTTGATGAGAATGAGGTGGATAAAATTTATTCCGAAATTTCATTTGATGCCACAGAATGGAGTAGTGTAAGTTTACCGCATTCAGCACATATCGAACCGCTTGTTGTAAACGACCAGTGGCAGGGAGTGTGTTGGTATCGGAAGGTTTTTAAACTACCTGCTTCATATAAAGATAAGAAGGTATTTCTCGAATTTGAGGCTGCCATGAACACTTCCGGATTTTGTATAAACGGAAAATTGGTAACAGAGCACATGGGGGGGTACCTGCCTGTTGTAATGGATATTTCGGAGTATATGCATCCTGGAGAAGAAAATTTGATTGCAGTTCGTTTAGATAACACCGACAACCCAATAACGGGCCCAAAACCACTAAGAATTCTTGACTACAATACCTATGGAGGATTATACCGTAATGCGTGGCTTATTACTAAAAACAAGGTTCATATTACACATCCCAATTTGGCTGAAAAAGTTGCCGGTGGAGGTATTTTTATTACAACACCCACGGTCGAAAATAAGCAATCTGACGTTCATGTAAAAACACACATACTCAATGAAAGTATTCAGGTAAAATCGGTAAAGGTTCAGCAAACTATTCTGTTTAAAGAAGAGCAGGTTGCTGAAGTTGTATCAAAGGAAGTTAAAATTGAACCTGGGAGTGATTTTGATTTTAAAACTAATCTGGAGGTGAATGACGCAGCCTTGTGGTCGCCAGATTCTCCGGCTCTGTATCATCTGAAAACTTTGGTTATTGCCGATGGGGAAGAAGTTGATAGTGAACTAACTCGTTTCGGTATTCGGAGTTTTAAGTTTAAAGAAAACCAGTTGTATATAAATGGGAAGAAAACATTTTTGCGTGGAGTTAACCGCCACCAGGAATATCCATTTATTGGTTATGCTTTATCCGATAATGCACAATATCGTGATGCCAAAAAGATAAAGGATGGAGGATTTGACTACATCCGTTTGTCGCACTACCCTCATTCTTCTGCATTTATGGATGCCTGCGATGAGCTGGGACTGGTGGTAATCGATGCTATTTCGGGCTGGCAATATTATAACGACAGTGACGATTTCAGAAACTATTGTTATCGTTCAGCAGAACAGTTAATCCGTCGTGATCGTAATCATCCGTCGGTATTAGCCTGGGAAGTTTCGTTAAATGAAACACAAATGCCGCTTTTTTTTATGGAGGAAATTCATAAAAGAGCACATGCCGAAGATCCAAGACCTGATGCTTATACCTGTGGATGGAAACCTGAGGTATACGATATTTATTTGCAGGCACGTCAGCACCGCCTTTTACATCCGCCTCACGACTATCCTAAACCATATTCAGTCTCGGAATACGGAGACTGGGAATATTATTCAAGCAATGCCGGATTAAATCAGCATCATTTCGATAAACAAACACGTTACGAGACCAGTAGCCGTCAGGCACGTGGTTTTGGCGAAGCCCGTTTATTGCAGCAGGCAACAAATGTTCAGGAAGCACACAACGATAATTTAAATACACCAGCCTATTCCGACAGCTATTGGGTAATGTATGATTACAATCGGGGGTATCACGATGACCTGGAATTGTCAGGCTTAATGGATATATACCGATTACCAAAGTTTGCTTATTATTTCTACCAAAGCCAGCGTGCTCCTGAAGATGGTATTGTTTGCCAACTGGCAACTTATTGGACAGAAGAATCGCCGCTTGGCGTTAGTGTGTATAGTAATTGCGATGAAATTGAACTTTTCTTAAACGGAAGATCGTTGGGACGTCAAAAGCCGGACCAGAATAAAATATCTAATAATCTGGCACACCCTCCATTCACATTCAATATTGAGAAGTTTGAAGCCGGAGAGTTAAAAGCAATCGGCTTTATAAAGGGTGAGAAGGCAACTGAAGGTATTGTAAAAACGCCTCAAAAAGCCACTGCTTTAAAACTTTGGATCGACGAAAGCGGTAAAGCTCCTGTGTCAGGTTGTAATGATGTGTTATTTGTCTATATAGCAGCTGTTGATGTAAACGGAACTGTGATTCCAGGTTATTCAGAACTTATTGATTTAAAAATAGAAGGAGAGGCTACGATTGTGAATTCAGATCCAATAAAGGCCGAAGCCGGTATTGCCACAGCTTTAATTCAAATTGGTGATCAAACCGGGGAAGTAACTGTAATTGCATCAGCAAGCGGGCTCTCCAATGTGAATATTGCTTTAAATGTACAAAACCAGTAATTATGAAGAATATGAACTATAAGAAATCATACGTAATCATTTTATCCATCCTTGTTTTAAGTCTTAATGGATTATCTCAAACCAATAAAAATTTAGCACCCACACCGCCAATGGGCTGGAACAGCTGGAATTGGTTTGGAAAGAAGAATATAAACGAGCAGGTGATAAAAGAATGTATGGACGCCATGGTTGCAGAAGGTTTACTGGATGCAGGTTACGAGTATTTTGTAATTGATGGCGGTTGGCGTGATACCAAGTTAGGCCCAAGAGGTGAATTACTGGCACACCCGGTTAAATTTCCAAATGGTATTAAACCACTGGCCGATTATGCGCATTCGCTTGGATTAAAATTTGGCTTACACACGGTTCCCGGAACACATGATTGTGCCGGTGACCAGGTCGGCGGATTTGGGAACGAAGAAATCCAAATTCAGCAATTTATTGATTGGGGACTTGATTTTATTAAGCTCGATAAATGTATATACAAGCCTGAATGGGATGAGGAACTTGTAAAAGAGACGTATGAAAAATGGCGGAATATTCTTGATAAATCTGAAAGGGATGTTGTTCTGAATATCAGTGCCTATAAATACCGCGATTGGTATCCTGAAGTATGCCAGATGGCTCGTACCACATTTGATATTGGTGCTAAGGCAAATAAAGGTGCCCACTTTGACTATGCTGAAAATGAAAAGAATTTTTTAAGTGTAATGGAAGTAGCAGAGGTTAATGATGAGGTAGCTGAGTACGCCGGAGATGGTTATTGGAACGATCCTGATATGATGGTAATCGGGAATCCCGGACTAACGTTGGAAGAACAAAAATCACATTTTGCTTTATGGTGTATAATGTCTTCGCCACTTTTTCTAGGAAACGATCCAAGAAACATGACTCCGGAAGAAAAAGAGATTATTACAAACGAATTGGCAATATCGATAAATCAAGATCCATCGGAACAGGGTAAACGGATTAAAGTGGATGGCAAAACTGAGGTCTGGGCTAAAAAACTGAGTGATGGCAACATGGCAGTTTTACTCCTTAACCGGGACGCTAAAAAAACTAAAAAAGTTGAAATTTCATTAATAGATCTTGGGTTAACAGGAAAATATAAAATGTTAGATGTTTATGAAGATAAAGAACTGGGAAAAGTTTCAAACGCTGTTTCTTGTGAGGTAGGTGTTCATTCAGGAAAATTTCTTTTAATCGAGTCTGAGATCTAATACCTCTTGTGTGAGCATTACATTGATACTAAAAAAAAATCTACCCAATAATGAATGATTTAAAAGTAGCAGTAGGAAGTTTAATCTTTATTTGTTTTGTGTTGTTTTTAGGTGTTCTTGCAGGTTGTCAAACAAAGCAACCAGAGAACATCGAAAGCCTAAATATGTTACCAAATGTTGTTATTATTTACCTGGATGATCTGGGATATGGCGATGTTAGTGCCTACGGTGCTACTGAAATTCAAACACCGAATATTGATCGTCTGGCAAATGGAGGTGTCATGTTTACCGATGGACACGCTTCATCTTCGACCTGTACACCGAGTCGGTACGCACTACTAACAGGTGTTTATCCTTGGCGAAACAAGGATGCTAAAATATTACCGGGTACAGCACCATTGATCATCGATACAGCACAAATCACCATTCCGAAAATGCTAAAAAATAGAGGGTATCACACAGGAGTTGTTGGCAAATGGCATCTCGGGCTTGGAACTGGTCAGGTAGACTGGAATCAACATGTTTCGCCGGGGCCTAATGAAGTGGGATTCGATTATTCGTATATCATGGCAGCCACACAGGACAGGGTTCCAACGGTGTATCTTGAAAATGGATTAGTGGAAGGACTTGATCCCAATGATCCGATCGAGATTGATTACGAAAATAATTTTGAAGGAGAACCAACAGGGAAAGATAATCCTGAACTGCTGACTATGAAATGGCATCACGGACATAACAATTCAATAGTAAATGGTATTCCACGAATTGGTTTTATGAAAGGTGGAGATAAGGCAAAATGGAGTGATGTGGATATGGCAGACCATTTCCTGGGAAAAGCACAGACCTTTGTAAAAGAGCACAAGAACGAACCATTCTTTTTGTACTATGCCTTGCAGCAACCTCATGTTCCACGTACACCAAATCCACGATTTGTAGGCAGTACCGATCTTGGGCCACGAGGCGACGTGATTGTGGAGGCCGATTGGTGTATTGGTGAATTTATGAAAACGTTGGAAGAAGAAGGTATTCTGGAAAATACACTAATTATCTTTTCGAGCGACAATGGCGCGGTACTGAATGATGGTTATTACGACGATGCTGTTGATCGAATTGGCAATCATGATCAGAATGGAGGATTGAGAGGAGGAAAGTATAGTTTGTTTGAAGCCGGTGCACGAGTCCCGTTTATTGCATACTGGGAAGGACAGATTGAACCTAAACGATCTGATGCGTTGATTAGCCAGTTGGATATTCTGGCATCAGTAGCTAAACTAACGAATGCCGAAGTCGATTCAACAGACAGCCAGGAATTGTTAGAAGTGCTGATGGGAACATCGGATAAAGGTAGGGAAGACCTCGTTTTAGAGGCATCTTCACGAACCGCATTGCGCAAAGATAATTGGTTGATGATTCCGCCTTACAATGGACCGGCAGTTGCAGAAAAAGTAAATGTTGAATTAGGAAATTCTTCTGATTTTCAACTTTATAATCTGGATGAGGATTTGGGGCAGCAGAATAATTTAGCAAAAATAAATTCCGAACAGCTAGAAGTAATGCTTGATCAATATGAGTCAATTGTGGGGGAGTTTAATTCTGAGGTTGAACAGCTGGAGTTAAAATAGAATATATGCCAGAATAAAAAGAAACACCCCTGGTTCAGCAGGGATGTTTTCTCACCTAACTAAATTAGGATCTCTATGAAAAAACTGGTTACAAGACTTTGTGCTTGTAACAATTAGTTATACAAGTAATTTAATAGGATAGTTATACGGAGGATTTATAATTTTTCGTGATGGTAAATAGTTATATCAGCAAGGAAGTTTCCTGTATCAGATTTGATACCGGAAGTGCGACAGGAACCAATACAGGAAATGCGATGGTAAATAACGAAGTGAATCTTTCTATACACGAAAAAAAGAGCTATTAAAAGTTTATTAGATTTCCCTATGCCACGGCATATCACATTCGTCGTCTTCAATTCACCTACATTCGTTTATACTCCATGGAACCGGTGTTGTTTTGTCTTTACATGTGAAAAGCCTTAGGCATCACAAGGAAAGAACAGCCCCTTTGTTTCACGGCAGGACTGTACTTCCCTTTCGCCTGCACGCCTTGAGTGTTATTGTAGTTATATAAATTTGAAAGGTGGAAAACAAAAAAAGAAAGCCAAAGTTAGCCATCCTACCCATAATCCTACCAGATTTAAATACAAGGCCAAAGTAAATGCCCTGATATTATAAATTAAAAGCTGAATTTAAGAACTATGAGTTTTCAGGGCAGCCTTGTATTTAATCCCGGATGGCAAGTCTGTTACTTTCTTTTCTTTTTTTCTTCTCTTTTGAGGATATTTTATTTTACAAAACAGAATCAATAGAGCCTGTTCTTATATTCTTAATACCAAGGCAATGCTTTAGCTGGTGGGGGAGGGGTTGGCAAGATGTGATTTTGTTTCACAAAAATCGCCTGTGCCTGTCCGGCAGGGACTTTTAATCTGGCGATTAAAAGCTTGATTAATTCTTCGAATTAAGGTCTTTTCAGTTAAAACTTATTATCTAATATAAGAAAACAGACACATGAGATAATATCCAACTAATTTATTCTCAGGATATGATAATTACTCACAAAAGAAATAATTCGTAATGGCTTCCGGTTGGGCTCAGAAAGATGTTGATTATATTTTGAATCATCAGGATTCCAATCCTACATCTATTATGCAGTTTCCAAAAAGAAGAAAAGTAAATCAACTTCGCTTTCCATGAGATTCTGATTCTACTGCTAATGGTACTTCCAGTTTTTAATTTCCTCCAGGTTTGTATGTGTCATTAATACAGTATATTAGGTTGTGTCCTTGCAGCTCTTATTAATTTTGGTTCAATAGAAAAAACTAAAAATGATTTGAGTAATAAAAAATCAAAATAGGGTTTTAGAAAAAGAGATAACCGAAAGTTACCATATGTGGTAACTTTTTTGCATCTTTGCAATAATGAGAATTATCAAAGAAAGAACTCTGGCGGATTATTGCAAATCAAGTAAGTACAAAAATGCGGAGGAATCATTAAAGGCATGGATTTACGAGGTTAAATTTTCTGTTTGGGATAATGCAAGTGAGCTAAAGGCGAAATATAGGAACGCCAGCATTATAAGTTCAAAGCGGGTTGTGTTTAATATAAAAGGAAATGATTATAGGTTGATTGTGGATATTGAATATAAACTCAAGATTGTTTTTATTGTGTGGTTTGGCACACATAAAGAATATGACAAAATTAATGCAAAAACAGTAAGTTATGAAAACTAAAATACTAAAAACAGAGGAAGAATATAATAAAGCATGTGAAAGAATTTATTCACTTATTAATGCTTCTGAGGATGCAGTTGAACCAAACAGCCCGGAAGGTGAAGAATTGGAGTTGCTTTCATTATTGGTTGAGAAATACGAGCATGAAAATCATCAGATGGACGCTCCATCGCCTATAGAAGCTATTAAGTTCAGAATGGAACAAATGAACTTGAAACAAGTGGATGTGGCTCCACTTTTTGGAGGGAAAACAAGAGTTTCTGAAGTATTAAATGGTAAACGAAATCTAACCCTGAAGATGATAACCTTATTAAACAGATACCTGGGTATTCCATTGGAATCTTTAATGAGTGGGAATAAAGAAATTAAGTTGGATGATGATAAGAAGGAAAAGCTTCTTCATATATCTTCCATTAAGGAATATTTGAGCTCAGGAAGAGCGGCGGTGGTTTAATTTTAAATATTAGTGTGAAATATAAAATGAGATTGTAACGAATATTCGGAGAGAGACCCATAGGAGACCTAAAGATTTATGTGTTTTTAAAATGTTGGCAATCAGCTCAGTACGGAGGGGATTCTGCCCCCAGCTGAGTCACACCGCAAAAAGCTTCGAAGAAATTCGGAGCTTTTTTGTTTTCTATCCATTCGTAGTTTTGTAAAAGAAACTAATGTGCTGCTGCAATTGCCCAAAATAGCCATTGGCTTGGCTTTAATTCAACCTTTTTCGAAATTCCGAAGGACTCATTCCTGTTTTCTTTTTAAAAAGCATGCTAAAGTGATAAACATTCTGGAAACCCAGTTGGATACCAATTTCTGAAATGTTTTTATCGGTAGAAACCAGAAGCTCTTTTGCCCGGATAATGCGCAACTGAAGGTGGTATTGCGCCGGCGAAACTCCGGTATATTTCTTAAACATTTTGCGAAAATACGAGTACCCAACATGGTGTACGCGCGCCAGCTCTTCCATGTTGTATTCGGTTTCAATGTTTTGGCGCATTAAAAACCTTACCTGTTCAATTACTTTGGCAATGGGTTTTCCTGAAAACTCTTTTCGTTTTTCAAACGAAACAATATAACCGAACAATTTTACCACCATTCCGGAAGCCACCTGTTGAAATCCGGGGCGTTCTTTTTCCACCAAATCATAAATCTTTAAATAGGTGTCAATTATTTCTTCTTTTATGCCACAATTGATAACCGGTTGTTTCGGATTAAAGATTTTATGTTTTAATAATTCGTTAGCGATCCGCCCATTAAAACCAACATAGTTTTCGGTCCAGCCGCTGGTTCTAATTGGCCGGTAGCGGTGCCACTCATTCGGAAATATAAGCATAATACTTCCGGGTTTTACCTGGAATTTGCCGTGTTTATTTTCGTATATACCAGTGCCTTTAGTAATGTAATTTAATTGGTATTCTTGTAATATACGGCCTGTTTCCCAGCTGAAAAAGTATTCTGAAGGGTGTTCCTGCGGAGGGTACAGTGTTTTGGGGGCAATGCCTGAAGTGCCTGCAACATTCAGGTATAAGCCCCAGTCAATATCCTCATCGGCGGTTGTG
The DNA here is from genome assembly GCF_913063105.1 of uncultured Draconibacterium sp. Lineage (GTDB taxonomy): Bacteria > Bacteroidota > Bacteroidia > Bacteroidales > Prolixibacteraceae > Draconibacterium. The sequence continues at coordinate 53,525 of NZ_CAJXYQ010000014.1, forward strand.
AGGTATTTAAAGTAGTCTTTCATAAATTAGTGCCAATATATATAAAAAAACTGCCAAAACAGCTATTGTTTAGCTCTTGTTTTACAAATACTTTTGAAGTCTAATTTTAAATCAATAAAACTTAAAAACTAGCATTATGAATGCAATTCTTGGAATTCTTTTTCACTCCTTAGGCGGTGCATCATCAGGAAGTTGGTACATGCCTTATAATTTGGTACGAAAGTGGCGCTGGGAAATATATTGGATAGTAGGAGGGTTATTCTCGTGGCTGATTATGCCATACATCGCAACTGTGTTAACCTCTCCGGGATGGCAGGATATTTTATCAGAAACCGATTCGTCAACCGTACGTTTAACCTACTTTCTTGGGTTAATGTGGGGAATTGGTGGTTTAACCTACGGCCTTGGAATTCGATATCTTGGAATGTCGCTGGGGAATTCTGTTTTGCTCGGAATTACATCGTTGGTGGGGTCTCTGGGGCTGCCCATTTTACGTAATATTGGCAATTTGGGCGAAGTTTTACCTGTAGGAGATTCATTTACCGATATGCTGGCAACTACCAGTGGGCGAATAATCTTGTTTGGTATTTTGGTACTGATGGTGGGAATTGTGCTTTGTGGCAAGGCAGGACTGATGAAAGACAAAGAGTTAGCGGATGTAAAAGAAGGCGTAAATACTGAGTTTAAACTAACAAAAGGTTTAGTAATTGCCGTAATCTCCGGAGTTTTAAGTGCATTCTTTAGCTTCGGAATTGATGCAGGAAAAGAAATGGGCGAGGCAGTGCGCGAAATTGCGGTTACTAATAATTTCGCTTTTGTTAGCGATGGCAAATATTTGTTCGAAAACAACATCATATTCCTGGTAATTCTGTGGGGAGGATTAACCACCAACCTAATTTGGTCGGTTGCCTTAATCCTTAAAAATAAAACAGGGCGTGATTTTGTTGATGCCAAAACTCCACTTTTAAAGAATTACCTTTTCTGTGCACTGGCCGGAACTACCTGGTTTTTACAATTCTTTTTCTACGGAATGGGAGAAACCAAAATTGGCAATGGAGCGAGTTCGTGGATTCTGCATATGTCAACCATTATTCTTACTGCAAACTTTTGGGGATTCTGGCGTAAAGAATGGTCAGGTGTTTCTAATAAAACAAAAGCTACTATTTACTGGGGAATTGGTTTGATTTTGCTGTCGGTAATAATTATGGGTATTGCCAAAAGTGATTTTGTGAATACGCTTTAACAACTTTATCAATAATTGAAAAGGCATGCAACGATTAGCATTTAAAATGTACCTCAACGAAGGGCAAAAAGCAGAATATAAAAAACGCCACGATGAAATTTGGCCCGAGCTTAAACAGCTTCTAAAAGATGCCGGAGTAAGCGAATATTCCATCTTTTTAGACGAAGAAACCAACATTCTCTTTGCTTTTCAAAAGGTGAGTGGCGAAGGAGGTTCGCAAGATTTAGGACAAACCGAAATTGTGCAAAAATGGTGGGCTTTTATGAAAGATGTGATGAAAGCCAATCCTGATAATTCGCCGGTCTCAGTGCCGTTGGAAGAAGTATTTTATATGGAGTAGAGATAGAATGTTGTAGAATTAGGATGTTATTAAATATGAATAAGCAATTCCAGAAACTGGTATCTGTGATCCAGCATCAGATAATCAATCAAAAAACAACAATTATAAAATTATAAAAATGAGTGAATTAATTAAAAAGGCGTACGAAATAGCCAAAGAACAATACGCCGCAATTGGCGTTGACACCGATGCTGCAATTGCAAAAATGAAAGATGTAAACATTTCGTTGCACTGTTGGCAAACCGATGATGTAGGTGGTTTTGAGACGCCTGATGCCGAGCTTTCGGGTGGTGGTATTCAAACTACAGGTAACTACCCCGGCAAAGCACGTTCGATTGCCGAAATGCGTACCGACCTTGAAAAAGTACTTTCGCTTTTACCGGGTACACAGCGCTTAAACCTTCATGCTATTTATGGCGATTTTAAGGGCGAAAAAGTAGATCGCGACCAAATTGAAGTAAAACACTTCCAAAGCTGGATTGACTGGTGTAAAACCCAGGGTATTGGAATGGATTTTAACGCCTCGTGTTTCTCGCACGACCGCGCTGCCGATGGATTTACACTTTCAAGCAAAAACGAAGAAAACCGTAAATTTTGGGTAGAACACCTGAAACGTTGTCGTGCCATTTCTGCTGAAATGGGTAAACAATTGGGTACGCCTTGTGTACACAATACCTGGATTCCGGATGGCTCGAAAGACGTGCCGATTGACCGTAACGGATTGAGGGCAATCTTGAAAAAATCGTTGGATGAGGCTATGGACGTTGACTACCCTACCGAACACATGAAAGATGCTGTTGAAAGTAAATTATTTGGAATTGGCGCAGAATCGATGACGGTTGGTTCGCACGATTTCTACCTTGGATATGCCATTAGCCGCAACAAAATGATTTGTTTAGACAATGGACACTTCCACCCAACCGAGCAGGTTGGCGATAAAATTTCTTCCTGTCTTCAGTTTATCGACGAAGTATTGTTACACGTCACACGCCCAATTCGCTGGGACTCAGACCACGTGGTAACATTAAATGAAGATGTGCAGTTGATTGCCTCCGAAATTATGCGTAACGATTTCCTTAGTCGGGTTAAAATTGGTTTAGACTTTTTTGATGCCTCAATTAACCGCATTGGAGCCTACGTAACGGGTACGCGTGCGGCCATGAAAGCTTTCTTAATTGCAGCTCTTGAGCCTACAAAAGATATGGTTGCTTTGGAAGAAGCCGGTAAAAACTTCGAACGTCTGGCCATGCTCGAAGAACTGAAAACAATGCCGTTTGCCGCAGTTTGGGATTACTACTGTTTACAGGAAGGTGTTGCAACCGGTATGGATTACATTGCCGAAATTCAGAAATACGAAACCGAGGTTCTTTCAAAAAGAGCTCAGTAAAAAAAATATAGTTTGATCAGGCCTCTCTTGTTGGTGTTAATGCGTTAGTGTTTTAAGTGGCAAGAGAGGCTAATCTTTTAAAATTAAAGAGATGACTGAAGTAATTGCTGTTTTCGATATCGGAAAAACCAACAAAAAAATACTGTTGTTTGATAATAAATTTAAGGTTGTTTATCAGCACGAAGAGAAATTTCCGGTGGTTTTAGATGATGATGGTTTTGAATGTGATGATATTGACTTAATTTACACCTGGATTTCAAAAACACTGGCCGAAATTACTACCAGAAAGCAGGAGTTTAAGCTTGTGGGTGTAAATTTCTCGACTTACGGTGCTTCATTAATGTTTCTGGACGAAAACGGCAAGCAGCTTACACCTGTTTACAATTATCTGAAAGAAATTCCTGATTCGATTTCGGAAGACCTTTTTGCCAGATACGACGGTAAAAGCGAATTTTGCCGAAAAACGGCAAGCCCGGCCTTAGGTCTTTTGCTGAACTCAGGAATTCAAACTTTATGGTTGAAAAAAGAAAAACCGGAAGTGTTTGGTAAGGCAAAGTCAATTCTGCACCTTCCGCAATACCTGTCGTATTCGCTTACTAAAAAAGTTACCTCGGAACCCACCTCCATCGGATGCCATACTTTTATGTGGGATTTCGATAAAATGGAATACCATCAATGGCTTGGCGACAATGGCATTTCGTTGCCCGAACCCATTTCGAACGATGCGGTTTTTCCGGTAAAAATTTATGGCGAAAAAGTAAAGGTTGGTATCGGAATTCACGACAGCTCGGCCTCGTTGGCACCTTATTTAAAGGCCAGCCCTGCAAAATTTATTTTGGTTTCTACCGGTACCTGGTGCATAAATATGAATCCATACAACACCGAACCTTTAACCGAAAGCCAGTTGGCACAGGATTGTTTGTGTTTTCTTACCCCAAATAAAGAGCAGGTAAAATCTTCGCGTTTGTTTATGGGCCATTTTCACGAGGTTTGGGCCGCAAAACTGGCAAAATATTTCGGCGTGGAAAATGATGCCTTTAAAACAGTAAAAAAGGATGATGTACGGTTAAACAGCCTGTTAGAAAAGTACCCCAACCCGGTTTATTTCCCGAATGGAAAAGAGAGTTTTGAAGAGGGCTTGGAAACGGTGTATTTGAGCAAGTTTGAAAGTTACAAAGAAGCGTACACCAAATTAATGATTGATTTATCGGAGCTGTGTGTAACAGCGCTTAAGCTGGTAATACCTGCCAACGACGAAACAGAAATCCTTTATGTTTCAGGAGGTTTTGCACGCAATCCCATATTTATTCACTTGCTGCAAAAAAATTTCCCGGCGAAAAAAGTACTGGTATCGGAAATAGATAACTCAAGTGCATTGGGAGCCGCAATGGTAATTGCTGATGTGTTCTCTGATGTGGATGTTGCAAAACTGGATTTGGGTGTGATAGAATAAAAAACAGAAATTGGAACGATGAAAAAATTAGACACAAAATTGATGCATCCGCGCGATCAGATTACAATGATAATCGATAAAATCTACCGCAGCGGATTAACAACAACTTCCGGAGGAAACATTTCAATTATCGACGATAACGGCGATGTTTGGGTAACTCCATCGGCAATTGATAAAGGTACTTTGCGCCCAACCGATATGGTTTGCGTGCGTAAAGACGGAACGATTGAGGGCCGGCACAAACCATCGTCGGAATACCCGTTCCACATTGCCATTTATAAAAGCCGCCCTGAAATTAAAGCGGTAATCCATGCACATCCTCCGGCTTTGGTTTCGTTTAGCATTGTTCGCCAGATTCCAAATACCAACGTACTTCCTCAGGCTAAAAATGTGTGTGGACCGATTGGCTACGCACCTTATGCATTGCCTGGCAGCAACGAACTTGGCGAAGTAATTGCAAAAGAATTTGACAAAGGTGTTAACGCCGTTATTATGGAAAACCACGGCACCGTAGTTGGAGGTAGCGATTTAAACGATGCCTACCAACGTTTCGAGACCATGGAGTTTTGCGCACGTACGCTCATTTATGGAAAAACCATTGGCACTCCAAATTATTTAACCGATGAGCAAATTGACGAATTTGAAAATCAAATTCCGCGTTTGTTGCCTGAAATGGTGGATGTTAAGTATTGCTCAGAAGAACGTGCAATTCGCGAGCAAATCAGGAAAATTGTACTGCGTGCCTGCGACCAGGGATTAATGATAAGTTCGTACGGAACGGTTTCCGTACGTTGGAAAGGCAACGATTTTCTGATTACACCAACCAATGTGGCACGTTGGGATATTACCTTAGACGATATCGTTCAGATAAAAGATGGTAAACGCGAGCCCGGTAAAATTCCGAGTCGCGCAACCTGGCTGCATCAGGAAATTTATAAACGTTTTCCGCATGTAAATTCAATCATCCTAACACAAACACCGTATTTAATGGCTTACAGCGTTACGGGTGAAAAAATAGATGTACGCACTATCCCCGAAAGTTGGATTTTCCTGCAAGATATTCCAAACATGCCATTCGGTTCGCACTTTGCCGGAGAAGAAGCTATTCTTGAGACTCTTTCGGAAAATACACCTGCCGTAATTATTAACAACGATTCGGTTTTGGTAACCGGCGATAACCTTTTAGGAACATTTGATAAACTGGAAGTTGCCGAATTTAGTGCAAAATCGTTGACAATGGGAGCTTCGCTGGGCAAGTTAATACCTATTAACGATGCACAGGTGGAAGATTTAAGGATGAAGTTTTTGAGTTAGACTAAGTTAAAACTACGGAAATGGAATCCGTACAATGGAAATATTTCAGTGCTTGAAAACACTGTGTCGGCTAATGATGCAAAACAGAACACAACCAAATGTAAGCTAAAATTAGGTGCTGTTCGTTCGATGTTTTGGGTAGGCGAGGAGTAGGATTTGAAAATCTATCTAAAACTATTTTAAAAGTTCTTTATAAATCGTGTAGTTTTCTTCGTCAAACACACAAAAAATCAGCTTTTCGATGCTGGATGGAACAGCAAAAAATTGTTTAACCACAGTCGTGGCAATTTTTGCAGCATCATTTTTCGGATAGCCATAAATGCCGGTACTTATATTCGGAAAAGCAATGCTTTTAATTTTATGTTGAGCGGCCAATTGCAGACAGCTCTCATAACAAGCTGTAAGTTTTTCGGCTTCCTGAAATCGTCCACCTTTGTATACCGGGCCAACCGTGTGTATCACATGTTTGGCAGGAAGTTTATACCCTTGGGTAATTTTTGCCTGACCGGTTTTACAGCCATTTAGTGTTTTGCACTCGTTAAGTAGTTCCGGGCCGGCAGCACGGTGGATGGCTCCATCAACGCCACCACCGCCCAATAGGGTTTGGTTTGCAGCATTTACAATGGCATCAACCTTTAACTTTGTAATGTCGCCCCGGTGTAACAAAATTTCAGTCATGGTCTTAAATTTTCCCCAAGTTACTTACTTTTTGTTACTCCGGGGCCATCTTTTTAGTCTTCCACAATGGTTTCTATATCTTCATCGCTTTCGGGAACAGTCAATGCTAAAGAGCTGGCTCTAACTTCATCAAAATTCAGTTTCTTGCGGGCTGCTTTTACAAACATTCCGATAACAAACTTAATGGCGTAATGCTCAACGGCTTCCGGCAAATACGGGATGTCTATTTTTTGGTTCGCCAGTCGGGTTAATCGTCGTACCAGGCGCCGTGCTTCTTTGTCAGAAATGCCCCGGTCGGTACTTCTTATAACATCATAAAATTCGTTGGGTAGATGATCGTACAAAAAGGTGTCGATTTTGAAAATTACTTTAATCAAAATCCGTTCTTCACCAGTTTCTTCAATAAAAGGAACATTAATTTTTTCGTTTAACCTCATGGCCAAATCTTTTATTTCGGCTTCGGTCATTTTGTTACGCTTTTTAGGCTCAGCATGAAAATCTTCAAGGAGCAATAAAAAGTCATCAGTAGTTAGATCTGCTACTTTTGTTGCCATAATTTTTTGGATTTAATGATTTATAGATTTAACAGGCAGCCAAACCATGGTTTATGCCTGAAATAGTGATTCTAATAAATTGCGTGTCTCAGCATTGTAAATTCCATTAATCTCGAGTTCGGGTTTGCGGGTTTGCAATTCTTTAATTCCGTTTTCGGTTTTTGGCCCAAAATCACCATCAGAGGTACCCACATTAATATTCAGCAGTTTTAACGCATTTTGCAGGGCTACAACCGCCGTGCCTTTGCTGCCACGCTGCAAAATGGGATCAGGAATAATAAGTTGCTGCTGTGCTGCCAGGCGCTGATAGGAAAGAACAGTATTAATTCGGTAGGCCGAAACAGAAACACGGTTTCCCTGGTTACCGCCCAGGCAGTATACGCGTTTTTTATCGGTTGAAATGCCAAGAAAAATGCCAACGTGTCCTTTCCACGATTCCGGACTCTCGCGCCAAAAAACAACCACATCGCCGGGTTCCGGATTTAGTGTTTTAACGCCAATGTTTAACCACGAGCGGGCATTGGGTTTTTTAGAGAACTCAAGGCCTGCTTTCATTGCTACCCAATTAACAAAGTTGCTGCACCATGGAATTTCGTCGGTGGTAATGCCTTTAATACCCGCTTCCTCGGCATACTTCAGCACTTCCGGATTATGTTCTGAACCAACAATCTCTTCTGTACCAAGTTCAGCAAAAGCTATTTTTAGTAAATCTTCCATTTGTTTTATGAGTTAAAGGTTTAAGAAACGTTTAGGATTAATGCTGGCAATGGTTTCAAAATCGTTGCCAAAAGCGTCTTTAAAATCATTGAAATATTGTTCCATACTTGGCCCGAAAAACTGTGTCAGGTAGTAATCAGAGCCGTATAGTATTTTAGATTTTTCGTAATCGCTCAACTTGTCGAAAAAGCTTGTTTTAAATGTTTTTAATTCTTCTCTGATACTGAATATTGCTTCGTTATTTTCCGGAGATTCAATTATTGTTCCTTCGGAAAAACAAGACAAATCGGTGCAGGCGTTGGGGTAGTTGGGATTTTTAATGATGTCGAAAATTGCTTTTGCCCAGTTATCAATAAATCCGGCACGATACAAAGCGTTCCATACCTCGGCACGTTCGGCAATGCTGAGATCATCGCGCAGTATTCTTTTTCTGCGGTTTAGTTTATAGGCCTGGCGAATAAGGTCTTTGTCTTTGTTTGAAAGGGGCAGTATCGCATCTTCAAATTCATCTTCATCAATACGTTTGTGCGGAATGGAGTAATTTACATATTCCATTATTTGGCCACTGCCGCCAAAGTGGGCAAAATTGATGGTGAGCCCCGGAAATTTCTTCATTACAAGTTCCCACAATTTTGGATGATTCAGCTTTTTTGCACGTTCGGCAATGGCGTGGCTGACCTTTCGGCTAAAAAACCGATTGTCAAAAGTGAGAGGCTTTTTGGGTTTTACAATGTTTCCATTTAGTAAAACATCGCCGCGTACTTTTAGCACCGAAGAGAAACATGCAAAGCCGCTGTTGGAGTTATGAACAGTAATGGGAATATTATGTTGCTGGCATAATTCGTAAATGCCTGCTTCTTTTGAGGTGCCCATTAAAATAGGATCGGTTGGTGAAAAACCGGCCGGTGCATACAGCTTGACTCCGGCAAACCGGCCGTTTTCATCAATTATTTTTTCTTTGAGTTTATCGGTAAGTTTTACGTTGCCTTTATATTCGCGGCGCGGATCGATACTAAAAAATGGCTTAATGGTTTCGTATTTATAGGCCAGGTATTCGAGGTCTGCAATTTGCTGGTCGTAGTTGGCATTGTCAAAAATCTCCACTTCTTCATCTGATTTTTTATCAAAACTTTCCTCAAATTCTTTAACGCGGTTTTTTATCTTATCAAAGGCTTCGGCCAGTTCGGGGCTTTTTAGTTTACGGTTTACGCGGGCTTTAATAAAAGGCAAAGCTACCGAAATGAGCCAGAATATTCTTTTTATCCGGCGTCGGTAACGTTTGTTTTGGTTTTCATCATCATCGTTATCGTCGGCATAAGTAAGGTCGAACATCAGGGGGGTGGTGACCACATTTCCCTGGTATACCTGGTCAAGTGCCTCAAAAACATCTTCACTTGTTTCCTGGGTTACATCTTCCAGCGTTCGGTTAATCCCGTCTATTTTAAACTTTAATTCTGCCGAAGTGGCTTCTTTCTCAAGCAGGTCTTTAATGGCAAGTAACGATTGAACCACATTAACCAGTTTGCGAATAATAACATCTTTGTTAAAAATGTGGCAGTGAATGTCGTAATAAGTAGTCATAATAATGAATTTATTGATGTGTTTTGTTTGTATTAAAATCAGAGGGAGAAGGCACTATTAATCTCTGCAGAAAGCCATGAGCTTTAAAAAAAATGCGTCCAGTAAAAAGCAGCGTATACATCATAATTTGTGTTTGTATAATTATTCCGGGTCACAACTTACGGGCTTGTAAATTAATTGGATTTACAAGTTATGAAATGAAGCGATAAATAACAACTAATTGGTATTAATTTATGCGTGGCCGTTAATGGGGATTAAAAAAAAGCCGCAACTAATTTTGTTAATTACGGCTTTTGGAGGCATTTGTTTCTGCTTTAGTACTACTCAAATATTATTTTCCCGAAGTATTCCGGACGGTGATAATCGGGGTTCTTAGTCTCTATCGGGTTCCAGGTAACAAAATGAGGATCGGAAGTGGCGTCGCCGCATTTGTAAAAATTTGCTGTTGCCTGCAATCCATCCAGACTTGTTATTTTGTCAAAGGCAAAACATTGTATCGGTATACAAATCATCATTTCCCACAAAAAATCACCCGATTTTTCTTTGAACGGCTGAGTTCCGAGGCTCGATTCAATTTTAATCTTTCGAATGGTTTCGGGCAAAATGAAAGTACGCTGGCCTCGCCCCAGACCATACGCAATGTGGGGTGTGCCAATACAGTTAAATTCAAAATTGTAATAGTTAAGGTTGTCAAACGAGATAAAAAATTCAACCGTACTATCTTTATAAACATCGCCGTTGATTTGAGTAGTCTCAGCCAGAATATTTTTCTCCCGTACATAAAATTTTAGCCAAATCTCATTCCCGGTATGGGCCATCCTGAACTGAATCTTTGGCCGGTAAGGAAAAGTGTTTTTCCAGTTTAAAGTGGCAATATCTTCCAGGCTGGTGTATTTTTCAAGTAGCTTAGCTGCTTCGGCTATTGACAGTGTATTATTAGTTGCAATTTTTTTTACAATCAGATTTTTCATGCTCAAAATTTTCTTCAGTAAAGATGTTATTTTTCTCTGAATTTTGCGGCATAAGACTCTTATGCTAACCGGCAGCTTTTGTATATTTGGGGTTCTTTTAACAGGTGTAGTGCAGTAAATTTTGTTCTGCAGTTTATGCCGCTTTTTGTGAATCAACCTAATGGATCAGTTTGAGTTTGTAATAGCATTAACAGAACACCGTTATCTTGGAATGGTGTTTCAACCTTTTTTGATTGAAAAGCAAGAGCGGTTTTATGCTGTTGAGCGTTTGGTAAAACCACATGATTTAAGTGGTACGGATTACAATTTTAAGCCCTACGAAAAGGAATTGGTGCATTTAATAGAAAAATACAGCGACGAAGTATTAACCAAAAAATTCTCGCGGGCAGCAAGTGTTTCAGCCTTTTTTGCAACCTTAAAAAAGGGCTATTTCGAAAAACAGGTAACTCCTTTTATCGAAAAATGTATGATGCAGGTGTGCAGCGTTTTAATGCTGAGTCCGGTTCGGCTTTTCAGAAAACAGGCAAAATACTCGAATCTGTATGATGAGGATGAAATTGCCGTTCCTCCTCTTTTTGCGCGTCCGGAATTCGAGTTTGAACGTACAGCATCAGCTACCCGTTATAAACTGAGAATATTTCTTGAAGAAAATGAAATAACGCTTTCAGCCCGTACCATACAGGTGGTAACTAACGACCCCTGTTTATTACTTTACCGCAATCAACTGGTAGCTTTCGAAAAATTAAATGCAAAAAAGCTACTACCATTCTTTGAAAAAGACTTTGTAACAGTTCCAAATACGATTGAAGACAAATACTACTCGGGCTTTGTGCTGAATACCGTTCGCGATTATCACGTAAAAGCCCGGGGATTTAAAATACTTGATGCGGAAACGGGAAAAAAGGCAGTTTTATCGCTTGAAAATAACTTGCAGTACCAACCCTGTTTGGTGCTTACTTTTGAATATGGCGATGAGAAATTTGTACCCGGATCGGGGAGAAGGATTGCCGTAAGCCTTAAAAAGGAAAAGGATACTTTTGTGTATTCAAAAACTACACGCGATTTTGAATGGGAGAAAGAAGTGCTGCAATGCATACACCAAACAGGACTAAAAGAAGATAACGGTTCGTATACCATAAACGGGGTTTCCTTGCTGGAGCCACAAAATGCGCTCTATTTTTTTGTAAACTGGCTAAACAACAAACGGCCGGAACTTGAAAAACAAGGCATTAGGGTTCAACAGCAACATTTAGAGAAAAAATATTTCACCGGCACCCAGCAGTTAGAGCTTAAAACACAAACAAAAGGCGATTGGTTTGATGTTTATGCGGTTGTAAAATTCGGACAGTTTAGCATACCCTTTATTCAATTAAAAAAATATATCTTAAACGATATCAGGGAGTTTGAACTTCCTAATGGTGAAGTAGCAGTACTCCCGGAAGAGTGGTTTGCACGTTACAAGGGGCTTTTACCTTTTGGCAAACAACAAGGCGAGCATATTAAATTTGAAAAGCACCATTTTACACTTTTGCAAAATTCAATTCAGGAGGTAGATAAAGAGGTTAAACAGAAGTACCAGAAACTGGTTAATGCCGACATGGAACAGCCAGTTTTACCCACGAATTTAAAAGCCACACTGCGAAGCTACCAGGAAGAAGGTTTTAACTGGATGTATGGTTTGTATAAAAATGGCTTGGGCGGTTGTCTGGCTGATGATATGGGCCTGGGAAAAACCCTGCAAACGCTTACCCTTTTGTCGAAGTTAAAACGAATGAAACAGGGAATTGTGGTGCAGGATCCTTTTGATTCCAAGGGGCAGCACAATTTGTTTACCAGTGCATCTAAAACCGAATCAGTAGTGCAACCGGCAAGTTTAATTGTAGTACCAACGTCGCTGGTGCACAATTGGAGTAACGAAATTAAAAAGTTTACTCCGGCCTTAAAAATCTATCAGCATGTGGGAACACAACGTAAGAAAGCCGAGCAGCTCGATAAAATAACACCATACTACGATATTGTAATAACCACCTACGGAACGGTGCGCAATGATATTGACTTAATGCGTGCGACAGAGTTTTTCTACCTTATTTTAGACGAAAGCCAGTCGATAAAAAATTCTACCTCGAAAACCTACAAGGCGGTAATGGATTTAAAGGCCCGTTATAAGCTGGTTATTACCGGTACTCCCATCGAAAATTCGCTTTCCGATTTGTGGTCGCAAATGAATTTTTTGAATCCGGGCATGCTGGGCAACCTTTCGTTTTTTAAAAGAGCCTTTATTACGCCCATTGAAAAACATGCCAACGAAGAGCAAATGGATAAATTACAGCTCATGATCAGGCCATTTGTCTTACGCCGTAAAAAAGACGAGGTCGCCAAAGACCTGCCTCCCTTAATGGAGGAAATACGCATTTGTCCCATGGCCGGCGATCAACAAAAACTTTATGAACAGGAAAAATCGGTTATTCGTAACACCATCCTTTCAGCAATAGAAAAAGAAGGGGTTAAAAAATCGCAGTTTGTGGTTTTGCAGGGCTTAACAAAGCTGCGTCAGCTGGCAAATCACCCTACGCTGGCCGAAGCCACTGGCGATGCCCGGTCGGGTAAGTTCGACGAAATATTCAGGATGTTACGCAACCTGGTAGCCGAAAAGCATAAAGTATTGGTATTTTCGTCGTTTGTAACGCACCTTGAATTGCTGGAGAAAAGAATCGCCGAAGAACAATGGAAATATAGTAAGCTAACGGGACAGACTACAAAACGTGAAAAAGTAATTAGTCGTTTTCAGGAAGAAGAGGATAACCGTATATTTTTAATTTCGCTAAAGGCGGGTGGGGTAGGACTCAACCTTACCGAGGCTGATTATGTTTTTATAATTGATCCGTGGTGGAATCCTGCAGCCGAAAACCAGGCCATAAACAGGGCGCACCGAATTGGACAAAACAAGCACGTTTTTGTGTACCGTTTTATTACCGAAAACTCGATTGAGGAAAAAATACAAAAGCTGAAAGAGCGGAAAAGCTCGCTGGCTGATAAATTTATAAACTCTAATAATCCTTTTGAGCAGATTACTCAGGAAGACATTGTAGAATTGTTTAAGTAAGGAATCCAAAACTGCAGTAAAACAAATAAGCCGGGTGCCAACTTTTTATTGAAAACCTTACCTTCCCTTATCGTTTTTTATTCCGTACGTAAATCAATTTAAATTTACCCTTGTAACTGTCGCGCTGGTCAATTTCAAATTTTCCAATCGAATCAATTAATGGGGTTAGTTTTTCAAAACCATAATTCCGCGAGTCGAAATTAGCTTGTTTCTTTTGCAGCAAACTGCCTACATCGCCTAAAAAAGCCCAGCCATCTTCATCGGCCAGGTCTGATATGGTTGTTGAGATAAGCCGTATAACTTTTGGTGTAATGTTGTCGAAGCTACCTTTTTTCTCGGTTTTGTCGGCTACTGTATTTTCAATTTCTTTCGACCTGCCTTTTAAAATTTCGAGATAAATAAAACGGTCGCAGGCAACAATAAACGGGTCGGGAGTTTTTTTCTCACCAATCCCGATTACATGCATGCCAGCTTCGCGCAAACGAGTTGCCAGGCGGGTAAAATCGCTGTCGCTTGATACCAAACAGAAACCATTCACTTTCTCGCTGTATAAAATATCCATGGCATCAATAATCATGGCCGAGTCGGTGGCATTTTTTCCCGTTGTGTAACCGTACTGCTGTATCGGAGTTATGGCATTTTCAAGCAACAGGTTTTTCCATTTTGATAAACCCGGCTTGGTCCAGTCGCCATATATTCTTTTAATGGTAGGATTACCGTATTTGGCAATTTCTTCCATCATCTCTTTCAGGTAAGCTGAAGGAATATTATCTCCGTCAATCAGCACTGCAAGCATCAAATCTTTTCCCATAGCGGTAACTGTTTTGCTTTTTGCGAAGTTGCTTTCTTGTCAACTTTTAATCCGATAATTTTACATTCATCGCAATGGGGCCCTTATCGCCCTGACCCACTTCAAAGCTAACCCGGTTGCCTTCTTTTATGGTGCCTTCTACATTGTTGATGTGTACAAAAAGGTTTTGATTGTTTTGCAGGTTACGAATAAAACCATAACCTTTTTGTTCGTTAAAAAACGATACAATTCCTTTTTGTTCGCTCGGTTCTTCTTCTCCGTAACCTCCTTTTGGTACACTCACATCAATGTCTTCCGCTTTAATTTCTTCTTTGTCCGAAGGTTCAGGAGGCGTAGAGGTAATGTTTCCAAACTCATCAACATAGGCGATCATATCGTCCAGTCCCGAGTTGCTCTCACCTGCTTTGCGGGCTTGTCTTTTTGCTTCTTTTTCTTTTCGCTTTTTCTCTTGTTTTTTTCTTACTTCTTTTTTGTTAAATGATTCTTTTGATCTTGCCATGTAATAATTTGTATAATGATTTTAGCTAATTTGCCATAAAGATAAGAAATGCACAAATAGCTTATTAAAAAATTGCGTTGTTGTTTTAAGATAAGATTTAAAAAAAGAAGACAAAGTATCCAGAGCCGGGGGATTCGCAGATATGAGCTATTTTCCTAAACCTAAAACTAAAATCTGCCACAAAGGTACATTAATTTTAAAGATTTTAAAGCGCTTGCCCCTAACAAATGTTTACACGATACATTGGCTGACAAAAGCCTAAAATTCTTAAACCTGTTCGCTTTTTTAGCTATCTTTTACAATCCGAAGATTTCGGAAATTTTATCATACAGAGCTTAAGTTCAGTTAGCCTCAAGGCCTTCGTTTTTTGCATTAGAACACTCTTCCAATCTAACCTTAATGTTAAGTATCTGATATTTATGTTGTAAAGCAGGTTTGGGGATGAAGTTTCTTTTCATTCGTGTAATTGGTTAACTAATAATTCGTTGGGTAATAAAAAAGAATTATTTCTTTATTAAAACTTTCAAAATGAAAGAAAAAAGCTTTAAAAACTATCAAAACGAAAGTTAAAAATGGTTCTATGTGATTACGAAATTTATATTTGCAGGCTTTAAAAAATCAATTTAAATAAAAACCAGAAATGAACGAAGCTTTAAAATTAATGCTTACGGGCATGAGTACCGTGTTTTTTATCCTCATTATGGTAGTGGTTTTAGGTCGGCTCATTATTCAAATTACCAACCGGTTTTGGGCTGTTCCTTCGAAAGTATCGGCAGTTCAAACCAGTACTGTGGCAGAAATTGAGGCCAACAAACTGGCCGCTATTGTTTCGGCTGTTGAAATTACTACCCGCGGAAAAGGTAAAATAACATCGGTAGAAAAATTGTAAGTAAAGTTAACAGGTGCTACTTTTTTAAGCAACTTCCGGAGAAGGGATCCACTTTGAGAATGTTAACGGGAGAAATAATTAAGGCTTAGAAGTAAATGGTGCCTCAAAATTTTCCATAAACCAAAAATAATCAGTAATGAACAAGGAGATTAAATTTAGTTTGCTGTATAGAGACATGTGGCAATCATCGGGGAAGTATGTTCCCAAAGTAGAACAGTTAGAGAAAGTTGCACCAGCAATTATCGATATGGGGTGTTTCGACAGGGTTGAAACCAACGGTGGTGGATTTGAACAGATTAATTTACTTTTTGGCGAGAATCCGAATATTGCCAATCGCAGATGGACACAACCGTTTAACGATGCAGGTATTCAGACGCACATGTTGGAGCGTGCTTTAAACGGTATTCGTATGAGCCCGGTACCGGCTGATGTGCGTAAACTAATGTTTAAAGTAAAGAAATTGCAAGGCACCGATATTGCCCGTTCGTTTTGTGGATTGAACGATCCGCGCAACCTGGAGAACTCCATTAAGTTTGCCAAAGAAGGAGGAATGATTTCGCAGGCAGCTTTGAGTTTAACCATTTCGGAAGTGCATACGGTGGAATATTATACAAACCTGGCCCATACCTTAATTGAAATGGGTGCCGACGAAATTTGTGTAAAAGATATGGCCGGTATTGGTCGTCCGGCGTTTATCGGTAAAATCATAAAAAACATAAAATCAGCTCATCCAAAAACTACGGTGCAGTACCATGGTCACTCAGGCCCGGGTTTCTCAATGGCAAGCATTTTAGAGGCTGCACGTGCCGGGGTTGATTATGTTGATGTAGCCATGGAACCACTATCGTGGGGTACAGGCCACGCCGATGTATTGGCTGTTCAGGGCATGTTAAAAGATGCCGGTTTTGCTGTTAAAGAAGTAAACATGAAAGCTTACATGGAGGTACGCGCGATGACGCAGGAGTTTATCGACGATTTTCTGGGCTACTACATCAACCCGAAAAACCGCCATATGAACTCCCTGTTGATTGGCTCAGGACTACCCGGAGGAATGATGGGGAGTTTAATGGCCGACCTGGGTAATAACCTCGAGAGTTTAAATAAGTGGCTGACTAAACGTAATAAACCAACTTTAAGCCAGGACGACCTGCTAATTAAGTTGTTTGAAGAAGTAGAATATATCTGGCCAAAACTGGGCTATCCGCCTTTGGTAACTCCATTTAGCCAGTACGTTAAAAACCTGGCACTAATGAATGTGTTGCAGGTAATTAAAGGCCGCGAGCGCTGGAGTATGATTGCCGATAATATTTGGGATATGATTATCGGTAAATCAGGAAAGCTACCCGGAGAATTGGCTCCTGAAATTAAGGAGCTGGCCAAAGAAAAAGGAAAAGCATTTTTTACCGGCGTTCCGCAAGAGCAGTATCCTGATAACCTGGACGTGTTCAGAAAAGAAATGGACGACAATGGTTGGGATTATGGTCAGGACGACGAAGAATTGTTTGAATTAGCGATGCACCCCGAGCAGTATCGTGCTTACAAATCGGGTAAAGCAAAAGCCGATTTTGAGGCCGATCTGGCAGAAAAGAAAGCTGCAAAAGATCCAAAACTACAGAAAGTTGAGGTGCCGGCAGGTGCTTTCGAGCCAAAATCGATGGTAATTGATGTGAATGGCGAGAAATTTAAAGTTGGCGTTAGCTATAACGATATAGTGGCGGCAGGTTCAAATGGAAATGGAGCGGGCAACCAGGCAGCCAAAGTAGAAGCTGCGCCAGCTGCAAACAGAAATGTGGCTGCTGAAGTGATTGCCCCGCTTGAAGGAAAGTTTATGTTAACAAAAGATACATCGGAAAAAGCATTAAAAGTTGGCGATACGGTTAAAGAAGGTGATTTGATTTGCTATATCGAATCGATGAAAACCTACAATGCTGTTGTGGCTGAAAACGATGGTACCGTGCTTGGTATTTTAAAGGCCAACGGCGACAATGTGGATGAAGACGATGTTTTGGTACAACTGGCATAAAACTATTTTATGGATATTTTATCAGAACTGTTTAACATGACTGCGCTTGGCGAAATCACCTGGCAAACTTTAATAATGTGGGCGATTTCGTTTGTACTGCTTTACCTTGGAATAAAAAAAGGCTACGAGCCGCTGTTGCTAATTCCTATTGCCTTTGGTGTGTTGCTGGCCAATTTTCCGGGCGGACAAATGGGGGTTGTAAACCCCGAACTGATTGAGCTGGAAGGACACCGGTATATGAACCTGTTTGAAATTGCGCACGATTACGGGATTATGAATTACCTGTATTATTCGTTAATTAAAACCGGCTTGCTGCCTCCGGTAATTTTTATGGGGGTGGGCGTTTTAACCGATTTCGGTCCCATGCTGCGTAACCTGAAACTGGCCTTGTTTGGTGCCGCTGCACAGATCGGTATTTTTTCGATTTTGCTGGGGGCTATTGCTGTTGGTTTTACACCTCAGGAAGCTGCTTCGCTGGGTATTATTGGAGGTGCTGATGGCCCAACCGCTATTTACACTACCATTAAACTGGCTCCGCACTTGCTTGGTCCTATTGCTATTGCCGCGTATTCGTACATGGCACTGGTGCCTGTAATTATTCCGTTGGTTTCAAAGTTGTTTATCACGAAGAAGGAGTTTACCATCAACATGAAACAAATGGAAAAAAAGTACCCGGCAAAATACGAGATCAAGAATATGAAAGCTGCCAAGATAATTTTCCCTATCGCTTTGGGAACACTGGCTGCTGTTTTGGTTCCGTCGTCGGTGCCGCTGTTGGGTATGCTGTTATTTGGTAACCTTATTAAAGAGGTAGGGGCGTCGACAAGCCGTTTGGCAGATGCCGCACAAGGACCGATTATGAACACTGCCACTATTTTTCTTGGATTAACCGTAGGGGCTACAATGACTGCCGAAGTTTTCCTTTCGGCTAAAACCCTGGGTATTGTGGTTGGTGGTTTTGTAGCCTTCGCAATTTCGATTGCCGGTGGTATTTTTGCGGTAAAATTGTACAACCTGTTCAGTAAGAAAAAAATTAACCCGCTTATTGGTGCCACCGGATTAAGTGCTGTGCCTATGGCCTCGCGCGTGGCCAACGAGCTGGCACTGAGATACGATAAAAAGAACCACATTTTGCAATACTGTATGGCCAGTAACATCTCGGGTGTAATTGGCTCGGCTGTTGCTGCAGGTGTGCTTATTTCGTTTTTAATGTAGAATACTTTAGTTATATTTTATATAGAATTTGATTTCGGGGAGGCCGCAAGGTTTCCCCTTTTTTAGTGTGGTACAGGTAGTGAAAAATGCAAAAAATGTTTGATTAACTAAGGCAGTACACTGGCTCATCTGACGATTTCTTTACCAAGATCAACCTGGAATTTTATAAAATAGATTTTCGGAATGTGATAAAAGACAATAAATGATGGCAGAAATTAACGAACTTAATAGCCTGAAATTTCAACTAAAATGAAAACTACATTCTTGTATGTGATAATGGGGTGCATGCTGGCAAGTGCCTTTGGCTGTGTACCCAAAACAAAACCTGAACCCAACCCATCGTTAAAAATAAAAGCCTATACTCCTAAATCATCGGATAAAATTATTAACCGGGCCGATTATTATAAAAAATTGCAGGGTTTTTGGCTGGGTACCTGCATTGCCAACTGGACCGGGCTAGTTACCGAGATGGACAAGATTGGAAACATTGGCGAATTAAAAACCGGCGATTTCTACACCCGCCATCACTGGGGAAGACCCGATGAACCAAGTATTTGGGGAGCGGGCATTCCGAGTAACCTTTCGCCAACAATAAATTTTGTGTTTGCTGAACCTGACAGTATTTGGGGCGCCGATGATGATACAGACATTGAGTATATCTACCAGGAGTTGCTGCTAAAACACCAAAACTCGGTGCTAACGGGCAAACAAATTAGGCAAGGGTGGTTGGCACACATAAAGCACGACGAAGAAAATTTTTTGTGGGTAGCCAATCAAAAGGCTTTTGATTTAATGCAGGAAGGCTTTGTACCACCAGCTACCGGTAATCCTGAGAATAATCCGGAATATGAAATGATTGATGCACAATTAACAACCGAAATTTTTGGGCTGTTGGCACCGGCCCGGCCCGATATTGCTTTAAAAATGGCGCTTCTGCCCATACAAACCACAGCCCGTGAAAACAGCCAGTGGATTGCAGAATTTTATGTAAAGATGTTTTCGTTGGCTTCTGCAGTTGATGAATCGTGGACAATGAAGGAAAAAATATTCTGGATGGCAGAACAAGCCAAAACCTGCCTGCCCGACACCTCGTATGCCCATGCCATGTATCATTATGTTTTGCAAAAATACAACGAGAATATCAGTTGGGAGCAAGCCCGCGATTCGGTTTATTACCGTTACCAGGTTGCTCAGCTCGATGGCTATAACATGACCGCCCAAAACAAATACTGTAATGCCTGTTTTGCTGCGGGAATTAACTTTGCCGCCAGTTTAGTGAGCTTGTTTTATGGAGAAGGAGATTTACTTGAAACCATTAAAATAGGAACCCTTGCCGGTTGGGATTCAGATAATCCAACGGCCACGTGGGGTGGCCTAATCGGGTTTATGATGGGGAAAACCGCAATTGAAGAGGCTTTTGACAGAAAGTTTTCTAACCAGTTTAATATCCATCGTACCAGGGTAGGCTTCAAAATAACGGAATTGATAATTTTGAAAATATGGCGCGTAAAGGCATTTGGGTAATCGACAGAGTTGTTCAGGACGAAATGAATGGAGGTGTGGACTGTGAAAATAACCGTTGGTACATTCCGTCCGGCAGTTAGCCTCTCTGTTTTGTTTAGCTTAAATGTTTACTTAGGGTTGCCAGCAGGATTTCTTTGGTAAGCGGTTTGCTTATAAAATCGATGCAACCGGCTTCCAGCGCTTTTTCCTTGTCTTGTTTGGTAACGTAGGCCGTTTGGGCTACAACCTTAAGCTGGGCCTGAATGGATTTTATGCGTCTAGTAACCTCATAGCCGTCAATGTCGGGTAAGCCAATATCCATTAAAACCAGGTCGGGTGTCATGGTTTTTACCAGCTTAATTGCTTCTTCTCCATTTTTCGAGTGGAACAACTGTAAGCCTTTATCCCGAAGAATATGCTGGATGTAACGTGCGTTATCAAGGTTGTCTTCAACCAACAATATGGCGTGTTTGTTAAATCGGTATTCTTGTTGTTTTTCGAGCAATTCTTTCGTGGTTTTCGGTGCTTCCCCCTTTACCAAAGGAATGGTAAAATAAAAAGTGGTACCCCTTGCTTTTCCGTTCTTTTCATCTTCGGTAGTTGATTCAAGCCAAACTTTTCCGTTTAGTAAATTGGTTAAGCCTTTAACTATTGAGAGGCCCAGACCGGTTCCGCCATAAAGGTTTTTCTTATCATTGTGCAACTGGGTAAAGCGTTCGAAAATGGTCTCTTGCTTTTCCCGGGGAATACCAATACCTGTATCGCTCACAAAAAACTCGATAGTGTTGTTTGTAATGGTGTAGCCTACTTCAATTTTTCCCTCGTCGGTAAATTTAAAAGCGTTACTAATCAGGTTTATTAAAATTTGTTGCAGTTTTCCTTTGTCGGTAAAAATTGGGGCATTGTTGTCGGCTACTGTTTCCAACTTAAATTCAATGTGGTGTTTATCGATGTGTCGTTGGTACTCTATAAAAAAGATTTTAAGTTCAGTAAAAAGATCACTCAGGTTGAAGGATTCGTTTTTAACTGTTAACTGCCCTGCTTCAATTTTTGCAATATCCAAAATATCGTCGATAATTTTTAGCAGGCTGTTGCAGCTTTGGTTAATAATCTCCGAGAATTGTTGCAACTGTTCCTTGTTGTCGTATAAATCTGTCATTAACGACGAGAAGCCCATTATGGCATTCATTGGTGTGCGAATTTCGTGGCTCATATTCTGTAAGAATGCCGTTTTTAAGCGGTTGCTTTCTTCTGCCTGTTCTTTGGCGAGTATCAGCGCTTTTTCTGCCGTTTTACGTTCGGTAATATCCTGAATTACCGAGTGTAGTACTTCTGTGTCGTTAATTTGCAATTTACTGCTAAACACCTCAATATCGCGTATTGTACCATCTTTTAAACGGTGTTTAAATTCAAAGCGATTTTTTCCTTTTTCGCGAAGCTGATTTATTTTGAGGTTAATTTCTTTAGCCGATAGGGTGTTGAGGTCTTCGAGCTTCATTTGTTTTAATTCATCACGAGACCATCCGTAAAAAGCAGAGGCCGATTTATTGGCATCAATAATTTTACGGGTATTTACATCTATCAGCAATTTAACTGCCGAGTGATCCTCAAAAAGCCGGCGAAACTTCTCTTCGCTTTGCTGCAATATTTTTTCAGCTTTTTTTCGTTTGTTTTCTTCCTTTAATACCGTGCGCACTTGTGCCAGCGAATAAAAGTAAAAGGCAAATGCGATAAACAGGATAATTAAAACAATAAATATGCGGTTGCGAAAACGTGTAAGTGCATAGTAAATATCCGACTCTTGCGAGGATATGAGAATAGTCCAGTAAGTATTTTCAAGTGGTGTACGATAATAACTGATGTATTGCTCACTAAATTCCGGTTTCTCGTTACCATTTTTTTTCCGGTGAATACTTTTTAAAGCACCGCTGTTATTTTGTGCAATGGCATCAAGCAGTTCTTTTGCCATTTTATCATGCTGCATGTTTTCAAGAAAGGGCCTGCCCAAATGTCCGGATGTAGAACAGTAAATTTCTGTGCCGTTTTCGCTAAGTAGCCAGGCCTGCGTGTTGCCTCTGGTCTTTATATTTCCCAGGTATTGTTCGCCCAGGTTATTCATTGGAATAAGAATGGCGAGACTCCCGGCAAAAGTATTGTTTTCGAAAACAGGTACGTGGCAGGCAATACTTAAATAACCTTGTACCGACATAAATACATCGCTTATTACGGGCTTGTGGGAGGCAAGTATTTGCTTTACATGCTCCTGGTAAGAGATATCATTTCCGATTGCCGATTCACTGTAAGGAAAAGTAGATTGAATTATTCCCGCAGAATCGATTCGGGTAATGGCTGCAATAATGTCGGCATGAGTTTCAAAATAATCTTTCAGAATCTTTTCACTCGTTGCCGACGATTGAATAATATCATCGAGTTTTGCCAAAAATGACAGATCGGCTTTTGATCGGTGAAAAAAGCTGGTAATACCCTGCGATGCGGTTTGCGCAAGAATAAGTTGCTCTTTATTAAATTCGTTTATGGTACGTGCTTTTATGCCACGGTAAACAATAAAGTAGGCCACCGAAAATAAAATTATCAGCAACGGGATGAGCAGATAACGATGCAGGGATCTAAATGTTCTCAATGCGGAGTTCAGCATGCTTTCTGTACTTTTAGCTATTACATCACTGTAACAGATTTAATGGCTTGTAATTCAATGCCTAAAACTAAACAGAAAACCAATACTATGCAAGAAGGTAAATGTAAAATAAACAAATGATTTATTACATTTATTTCACCGCCATTTCAAAAACAAGCTTGCCGCCAGCCAATATTTGTTCGTGCGTGATATAAGGCTCAGTATGCAATTCTCCGTTTAATTTTATTGATTTTACCAATACATTCTCAGCACTATTATTTGTGGCCTGTATGGTAAATGTTTTTCCGTTGGGCAGATTAATGGTTGCATTTTGTACCGATGGACTCCCCAGGTAGTAAATTCCGTTTGCCGGGTTTACCGGGTAAAAACCCATGGAGGCAAAAACATACCATGCCGACATTTGACCGCAATCTTCGTTGCCACAATAACCATCGGGTTTATTGGAATATTGGGTGTCAATAATCTGGCGAATGTATTTTTGTCCTTTTTGCGGTTCATCGGTAAAATTATACAGAAAAGGTACATGGTGGCTGGGTTCGTTACCATGCGCGTATTGACCGATCATCCCTGTACTGAAAATGGGCAGCTTATCATCCGGCTCCGGATAGTAGGTAAACATGCTGTCAAGTAGGCTTGTAAAACGTTCGGTTCCCAATGTATCGCGAAAGCCTTCGATATCGTGTTGTGCAGCAAACAGGTAATGCCAGGCATTACTTTCGCAATAAACATTGGTGTAGGCTTTGGCGCTAAACGGTTCTAAGAATTTTCCGGCATAATCTTTTGCACGGAAAAAGTTTGTTTTTCCATCGTAAAGATTTTTCCAGTTGTCGGCTCTTTGCATAAACAGTTGGTAATCTTTCTCCTTGCCTAGTGCTTTTGCAAATTGTGCAATACACCAATCGTCGTAGGCATACTCCAGGGTTTTTGAAACCGACCAGTTTTCTCCTTCTTCATTAAACGGGACATAACCAAGTTCACGGTATTGAATCATTTCTTCGGTATTGTTCATTCCCGAGGCAAGGCAGGCCTCAAAAGCTTTTTGAGCATTCATCGGAATGCCTTTGAAATAGGCATCAACAATAACGGGTACGGCATGGTAGCCAATCATCATATTTGTTTCGTTTCCGGCTAACGACCAAACGGGGAGTAACCCGGTTTCGTCGTAGTGAGCAAGCATCGATTCTACCATGTTCGTTACCTCGTCGGGGCAAATAATAGTATACAGCGGGTGAGCAGCACGGTAGGTGTCCCACAACGAAAAAGTATCGTAGCGCTTAAATTCGTTTGCTTTTTGTATTTTTTGATCAGCACCTTTGTATTCTCCGTCAATATCGCTTAACAGGCTTGGTGTAAGAAATAAATGATAGAGATTGGTGTAGAACACTTCTTTCTGGTAATCGCTTCCATCAATTGTAATCGTTGCCAGTTTTTCTTCCCATTTCTGATCGGCAGTTCTTCTTACGGCATCAAAATCCCAATGATTTAACTCGGCCTGCAGGTTTTTACGTGCACCTTCAACCGATGCCGATGACAGTGCCACTTTTATTAAAACCTGTTCGCCCTCATTGTTGCTGAAAGTGGTCTCAAAACGTGCCCTTTTTCCATTTACGGTTTGTTCTTCAGCAGTAAGATCAGTTGCCGGAGAGAGTACTGCATTTTTGAATGGTTTTGAGAATTTGGCAACATAATAAACGTGTTGAACCGGCGCCCAACCCCTTGATTTACGAACGCCTGAAATGGTGCTGTCGTTTTCAATTGTTATTACAGTTTCTGTAGGTGCATCCCAGTTTAAAGCATAACCAAGGTCAAGAATAATTTTACTGGCGCTGTCCTTCGGGAAAGTGTACCGATGCATGCCAACACGCTCGGTTGTGGTCAGTTCCGCTTTAATGCCTGAACTTTCCAAAAGTACTTTGTAATAGCCGGGAGAGGCCTCTTCATTTTCGTGACTGAATTTGGAGTAGGGGCGGTAAGCTTTTTGATCGGGCCACAAATCGTTGGTAAAACGCGAGTTGGTTGGAAACAAAAGCAGGTCGTACATGTCGCCGGCACCTGTTCCACTCAGGTGGGTATGCGAAAAGCCTGCAATGGTAGAGTCGGGCCAGAAATAGCCTGCAATACGATCCCAGCCCGGTAATCCGTTGTCGGGGCTTAGTTGTACCATTCCAAAAGGTACTACTGCTCCGGGGTAGGTGTTTCCCGGGCCATCGGTGCCAACAAAGGTGTTTACGTAATGGTTTCGTTTTTCAGTTTCCTGCGTTTCTCTTTTAGAACAGGCGAATACCGTTATTGCCAGAAATATGATTAATAGTTGTTTCATTGTTTCATTTTTTTGTTTAATCCTTGGTTCGCGAACAAAATACTGTTTTTGCTTTAAATGATTTTCCTTCTTTTGTGGTGTAAGCAACATTTGCATTTTATTGCTTTATTTCCAAAACTCCACCTTTAACCAAATCGGCATGGTTGATAAAGAATGATTTTTGTTTTTTATTATTAAACACGATGTTTTTTATTGATTTGCCCGGGCCACTTTTTCGAATGATAATTTCACTGCCCGGGTAAAAATCAGGATCAAGCTGAATCTTTACTTCCTCAAATACCGGAGAGGAAATGGCGTAATTCATATCGCCGGGTAAAACCGGGTAAATACCCATCATGGCATAAACAATCCAGGTCGACATGGTTCCGGTGTCGTCGTTACCGGGCAATCCGTCAGGCGTATTTTTAAAGTAAGCGGCCATTAACCGGTTCAGCTCTTTCTGGGTGCGCCACTCTTCGCCTTTTACAAAGTTAAACAACCAGGGATAATGAATGTCGGGCTCGTTTGCCATGTCAAAATGCCCTTCATCAAAAATGGCTTGCAGTTTCTTTACAAATTCTTTTTCTCCACCGTTTAAGGCTATCATGCCATCTATATCGTGGTGTGCACAAAAGGTATATTGGTAGGCATTTCCTTCGTGAAATCCGGGGCTTGGCTCAAAATTTTCTCCCTGGCGTGGATTAAAGTCGGGCAAAAAATCCCCGTTGTCAAGTTTTGGCCTGATCATTTCAAAATCGGGGCAAAAGTAATTTTTGTAACCTCGTGATTGGTTTAAAAAGCGCTTGTAATCTTCCTCTTTCCCAAGGTCTTTTGCCAGCTGGGCCAGGTTCCAGTCGGCAATATAATATTCCAGGGCGTGCGACACCGAATTGTCGTATTTTTCCTGTAAAGGCACATAGCCATGAGCGTGGTAATGATCAATATCGGGCCGTAATTTGTTCTCGGCACCAGTGGTTGTTGCCGATTTGTACATAGCCTCGTAAGCTTTCTCAATATCAAAATCACGAATTCCCCGAAACCAGGTGTCAACAATAACCGGAATGGCGGGGTCGCCTTCCATAACATGTGTTTCGGTGCTGTTAAGTTCCCAGCGGGGAAGCCACCCACTTTCGTCGTACATTTCAATCATCGATTGCACCACATTTAATTGCTGCTGCGGAAATGCCAGGCTTAAAAACGGGTGTAGATTACGGTAGGTATCCCAGAGCGAAAACACGGTGTAACGTTCTCCATTAGGATGAATGTGTGTTTCAAACGACTCCATAGCCGGATATTGCCCGTTTACGTCACTTAAAATATTTGGGTGTATTTGAATGTGGTACAGACCAGTGTAAAAAACTGTTTTCTGATCGTCGGTACCACCTTTTACCGTAATGGTTGAGAGGGCATTATTCCATTTTTCGCTTGCCTGTTTGCGAGTGGCCTCAAAATCAAAATTAGAGGTTTCGTGATTCAGGTTCAGCCGAGCATTTTCAATGCTAACGTATGAAATGCCAACTTCTACAAGTATCTCTTCATTGGCACTTGTAGTAAAGGTAAACCAGCTTCCAATGCTGTCGCCCGACATTTCTGCCCCGTAATTTTTATAATATTTTATTTTGTTGCTGGTAGCCGACCAGGCAGCCTCAGGGCCCATCTCTGGCATTTTTTTCCACACACCATAGGCTTGCGCAGGTTTGTTAAAACGGGCCACAAAATAAACCGGACGCTCGGTGCCGTCGTTGTAACAAAAAGTTCCGGTCATGCGCCACCCCTCTATTTCCTGGTTATTCACAATTTTTACCGAGGCCCCGCTTTCGTTGGTTAAGCCATTACCCAAATCAATAAGAATATTTGATTGCCCGGCCGGGAAGGTAAAACGACTGATTCCGCTGCGTTCAGTTGCCGATACCTCGGTTTTTATATTGTATTTATTCAAGAAAGTTGAATAGTAGCCCGGATGTGCTTCTTGTTGGCTCATTTCAGAACCATATTCCCGGTGGTTACCATTTATCTCGCCAGTAGTTGGCATTAAAAGAATCACTCCCAATTCAGGGCAACCAACTCCACTCAGGTTAACGTGCGAGTAGCCGGAAAAATATCGGTTATCCCACGAGTAGGGAGTCGACCACCATCCATCGTCTTTGTCGCGCTTGTTTAAAGGCGAGTTGCCACTTACGTTAAAGGGCACTACCGATACCATTCCGCGTGGTACTACCGCACCCGGATTAGTGGTTCCGTAGTTGGTTGTTCCGATAAAAGGATTTACCCATTCAACAGGCGACTGTGCAACACCTTGTTCAGCGTTTAGAAAAAAGATACAGGCAAAAAGGGCCAGCCAATGGTAGTTAATCTTTCTTAGAATATTCATTTATCAACCTCAGTTTTTAAATATTTTATAAAGTGCAAATATAAACATATCTTTATCCTAATAAATCAATTAAACAAATAATCATGTATAAGTTAATTACAATTATTACTGCGTTTGTACTAATTATCGCTTGTGTTCCTGATAAAACTTCAAGAAATGAGGCCGATGAGCCGGCAACAAACATTATGGCTTATTATATGCCGCGTGATGGTTACCAGCCTGCTGAATTACCGCTGGAGAAACTTACTCATATTATTTTTAGCTTTAGTAAGGTTATTGATGGCGAAATGAAGTTCAGGAATGAGGAGTCGGGGAAAATACTGGAACAATTGGTGGCGCAAAAGGCCGATCATCCGAATTTAAAAGTGATGATTGCATGCGGAGGCTGGGGAGCTGATGGTTTTTCGGATGCGGTTTTTACACCCGAAAGCCAGGATAAGTTTATAACCAGCACCATTGCTTTTATTGAAAAATACCAGTTGGATGGCGTAGATATCGACTGGGAATACCCGGCAATTGCCGCAGCAGGAACTAAGGCCCGACCCGAAGACAAACAAAACTTTACCCTTTTAATGAAAGGCCTGCGCGAAGCTTTGGATAAGTTAGACCAACCTCAAACCTTAACTTTTGCTTCAGCCGGCTGGAAACGCTACTACAAAAATGTGGAGCTTAACGAGGTGATGAGATATGTTGATTATATGAATGTAATGACCTACGATCAGGCCGGAGGAGGAAATCGTTTTACCAATCATCACACGGCGCTCGGGCATCGTAGTTTAAAAGATATCAGCCAAACACCGTTGGGCGAGGCCATGCAGCAGCGAAATAAAGAGTTGCCCGAAGATGCTGAGCTATGGGAGCCTCAATCGGCAGAAGAGATAATTCGATTTTGTATTCAGGAAGGAGTTAAACCGCAACAGATCGTGTTGGGAGCCGCTTTTTATGGTCGCGGATGGAAAGGTGTTCCGCCAGTAACCCATGGCTTGTACCAGCCTAATACCGGACCTGTCAGCGGAGGAACATCATACGCTACCCTGCTTACTGATTTTAGTCCGGAGCAAGGTTACGAAAAACATTGGGATTCCGTAGCACAAGCTCCTTTTCTATTTCATCCGGGAGATAGTGTTTTTGTAACATTCGACGACACTACATCGGTAAAGCTAAAAACAAAATATGTGCTTGAAAACAAACTGGGCGGTATTATGTTCTGGCAACTGAGCAGCGACAGCAAGGATGAAAACAGTTTATTGAAGGCCATTTTTGATGAGGCAACAGGAAACTAAAAAGCTGTTTTAATTCTTCGTGTTTGATTATTAACTTAGCTGCGCAATACAATCAGACAAATGGAAGATTACCAGGTTCTCTTTAACTATTTTGAAAAAATTACCGGACGTGCGCTTGAAAACAGCGAGAAACAGGAGCTTGCTGCAGTTTTCAGAAAAGAACAGTTTAAGAAAAAAGAGCTCGTTATGAGTGCCGGAGAATTGAATACCCGCCACTATTACATTGAAAACGGCTTGCTGCGCATGTATATCATCGACCAAAGTGGTAAAGAGTTTAACATTCTTTTTGCGAAAGAGCGACAGTGGTTAGGCGACCTGGGTACACCTTCTGCAACTTCGTATTTTATGGATGCCCTCGAAAAAACCAGCGTATTTTCCGTTGATGAGGAAGGATTTCAGTCACTGGTTGAAAAATATGTTGAACTGGCTTCAAATATTCGCAGATCATATGTTTTTCTGCAAAAGCGTTTTGTTTCCATTTTATCAAAAACTGCCGAAGAAAATTACGAGGAGCTGCTTCAAAACGATCCGGAACTGATTCAACGCTTACCACAATATCACATTTCCTCTTATTTAGGGGTAACTCCTGTTTTTTTAAGTAAGATTATTGCCCGTCGTGTTCGTAAAAAAGACTAATAAGTGTTTTTCTTAAACTAGTTTATTTTTTTCGCTTTCAATACGCCGTATGTTTGTACTGAAAATTAGTTGTAAACATTAAACAGAAATTGAAAATGAAAAAATTAGTAACAGTATTCGCAATTATTATTGCAATAGGAACTTCGGCCTTTGCGGCCGATGCAAATGCCGACAAATCGGTTTATAAAGTTGATACCAATGCCAGTAAGGTGTATTGGACCGGTAAAAAAGTAACAGGCGAACATACCGGCTACCTGAATTTGAAAGGTGGCGAGGTACATGTTAAAGACGAAAAAGTTGTAGGTGCACAGATTAAAATTGATGTACAATCAATTGAAGTAACCGACCTGAGCGGCGAATGGAAAGACAAGCTGGTTGGCCACCTGAAATCAGACGATTTCTTTTCGGCAGAAAAACACCCGGTAGCAACATTTGCCATAAAAACCGTTGACGCTACAGATAAAGGTTACCAGGTGGTTGGCGACCTCACCATTAAAGGAATTACCAAGCAGGTAGCTTTTCCGGCAGAAGTAAAAGTTGACGGAAGCTCGGTAAGTGCCACGGGTACAGCAACCATTGATCGTACCGAATATGACATCCGTTATGGTTCTGGTAAATTTTTCAGCGACCTGGGTGATAATATGATCAATGATAATTTCGAGATTACGTTTGAACTGAAAGCTACGGCAGCCAATTAAACAGTTCAACAATATAAAGCCATAAAACAATAAGCAAGGTTTCGGAGAAGAAGGAGACGAAAGGGACAGACCTTTGGGGGAGGGAACCTTGGCCGGTGTCAGCAAACGTTTTTTAAGCCTTGCAAGGCACCGGTATTTTTTTACCCAAATTGCAACAACTTCCTCATTAAAAATTAGACCTTAAAAAATTAGAAAGAGAAAACGATGAAAACAGTTTTATACCGAGCCGATAGCAGGGGCTATGCCAATCACGGTTGGCTGGAGGCCCGGCATACTTTTAGTTTTGCGAATTATTTTAACCGCGAACGTATGAATTTTGGGGTACTTCGGGTGCTTAACGACGACAAAATTGATGGCGGACAAGGCTTTGGAATGCATCCGCACGATAACATGGAAATTATTACCATTCCGCTTGAAGGTGACCTGGAGCATAAAGATAATATGGGCAACGAGGCAGTTATTCGTGAGGGCGATGTGCAGGTGATGAGTGCCGGAACCGGTGTTTACCACAGCGAGTACAATCATAATCCAGACAAAGCATTAAAGCTTTTCCAGATTTGGTTGTTCCCGAATAAGCAAAATGTACAACCGCGTTACGATCAGATTTCTATTCGCGATGTGGCAATACCTAACCGCCTTTACCAGATACTATCGCCAAATCCCGATGACCAGGGGGTGTGGATTCATCAGGATGCCTGGTTTTACCTTGGGAATTTCGAGGCCGGAAAAACCGACAGCTATACCCTGAAGCGCGAAGTTAACGGACTGTTTGTTATGGTGATTGACGGGCAAGTAACCATTTCAGGAAATAAATTGTCGGCTCGCGATGCACTGGGGATTTGGGAAATGAATAAAATTGAGGTGGAGGCTACTAGTGATGCACGGATTTTATTAATGGATCTGCCTATGCAAGTAAAATAAACCGGAAAGAACAGAAATATGGAAAATCAAAAGAAATATACTATTCATCCGCTTTTGGAGAAAAGATGGAGCCCCCGGTCCTTTTCAGCGGAGCCGGTATCAGCGGAGGATGTAAACAAAATTTTTGCCGGGGCATCGTGGGCGGCCAGTGCCATGAATGAACAGCCCTGGCAATATGTGTATGCCTTGCGCGGAACTCCGGGATTCGATACCTTATGGGCATGTTTACTGCCCGGAAATCAACCCTGGGCAAAAAAAGCAGCCGCACTTTTTGCTTCATTGCAACGAAATACCTACGAGAAAAATGATAAACCAAATAGGTTTGCCTTGCACGATGTGGGTATGGCCAATGCCCAGCTTTTACTTCAGGCGGGTGCCAAAGGTATTTACGGACACCTGATGGGCGGTTTCGACAGCGAAAAGTTATCGACGGTATTAAACCTGAAGGAGAATGTTAGTCCGGTATGTATGGGGGCGCTTGGCTATTTGGGCGAGCCCGACGATTTGGAAGAACCCTATCGTTCGAGAGAGTTAGCACCACGTACACGAAAAGCGCTTGAGGAGTTTGTTACTAAACTATAAGTTAAGCAAAACGAGATGGAGCTGAAAACAGTTGGCTTATGGCACGCTGAACTTGATTCAGTATCTTGTTTAGTTAAGAACAAAGACCCTGAAAACCGTTTGATTTGAAGTACTTTGGCTACTAACTCTCAACTCCGCCCCGTATAAGTGAATTACGAGTGTCCCTTAACCACAATCATCATTATTTTCAGGTTCAGTCGAAAAAAATTATAAAGCTGAACGAGGAAACAAGTTCGCCAAAAACGTGTCCAGCGTGTAGGAACCGGCGGGTAAAATTCATCTTTATAAGCGGTAGTAATTCTATTTTGTTTTTCCATGATTTATTTTTTTGTTTCGGGTTGCCAGCTACGAGCTGCGCGCCCTGCCTGTAAATAATTCTTTAACGGCAATTTTACATTTTATCAGTTTTTTAAGGTCAACTCAGTCCTTCAGTCCTCCAATCCCTGAGTTCTTCAACTATTCCGGCAAAAGCCACCAAAACGGATAACCTTTGGCTTTATGCAAAAACATGTAATGCAGAAAGAGTTTTATCCAGTGGCCGGCAGTACCAATTTCGCCAACTGTTGAATTAATATCTCGACCCCATTCCGGGTATTTCTCCCAATCGGGAACTACCGGCGATACCGTCATTGTAGCACCGAGTCCTTTGGTCATGCTGTAACCGGCCGACACAATGCAGGCAGCCCCCATGCGTCCCATGTTAGCGGTATGTTTATGCTCAAACGTTCCTTTTTTAATTCCTTCGGCAATATTTTGAGCCACAATTTTACCGATAACCCCCGATGGCATTCCGGTACGTGGTGGTGCCGGGAAAATGGCACGTCCGCCGGGGCTTTTCATGGGTTTAGAAATAGAGTGGGGTGGTGCAAAAGCAATACCCGTGGCGTACATATTGGGGTAAGCCGGACTCTGGTAGGTTTGTGGCCAATCGTTTATGCTCCACTCTTCAAATGGTTTCGGATTATAATCGGCATCCACTTTCATAAAACCGTTGGGCGCAAAAACCTTTTGGGTAATGTCTTCGCCCTGTTTGTCGAAGGCCTTAAAAGGTTGCCCCGAGAAACCGGGAATAAGCATGGCAAAATCAAATTCAATCGATTTTTCTTCACCGTCAAGTGTTTCATAAATGGCTTTTCCTGGCTCTACTTTAAACACTCCGGCGCGTTTTATCCATTTAATATTGTTTTCGGCAAACACCGATTCGGTAAATACTTTGGTAGAGGTAACATAGCCACCGCGTTTTACAAAGGCGCCTCCCATTCCAAAATCGCCCACTTCGTATTCGTTCGATATCCAGGTAATTTCGGCCAGGTGTAACAATTTTCTTCTTCCCAACTCAAAGGCAATATTCAGGGCGTACTCAAAAGCTGCACCCTGGCAGGTCGCCATGGGATGTCCTGTGCCAATCAGAAAGCGCTGCTTTTCGCCCTTTTTCATTTTTTCGATGCTTTTGTCCAGTTCCTCCCAGGCATGTGCAGCATGGTCGTACGAGCACACCGAAACCGTATTTTTCCCCGGTCCGAGGCCTTCGGTAGCTTCAAAATTCAATTTCGGTCCCGTGGCATTTACCAGGTAGTCGTACTCTATTTTTCCGCTTTGTCCCCTTTTGTCTTCCGAGGTATATTCAATGTCAACAAAGGCTGTATTTGATGTTGCATCACCCTCAGGATGAATGGCTGTTGCTTTGGCCTGGTGAAAGTTGATGCCCCAGCGTTTATATACTTTTTGCAGTTTAAAACGTACCTGGTCGACACTCATTCGGCCAACCCCCACCCAAATGTTCGAGGGTATCCATTGGTAATACTGGCTGGGCGATACTACAATTACATCGTGTTTTTTACCCAGTTTTTTTTTGAGAAATGCTGCTGCGGTGTGTCCGGAGATTCCGGCACCGAGGACTACTACCTTCATAAGATCAGAATTTTTGAGTTTTGCTAGTTAAACAAAAAGTTATCTATGAAAGTTTCAAAATTAGCACTGCTAATTTCATGTTGTTGAGCACTTTATGTGATAAGGGTTACAGGGTGCCTTTATACCGGTGGCAAACATTTGGTCTCTTTAAAACGGCAAATAATGTGATGTTTGTTTTGGCGGCATACGGAAAACAACCCCGAGTAATGAATTTTGTCGAGCGTTTTGGCTCGTGGCTGATGCCCGTCTTCAATAATAAGATAGCCCTGAAATTTTAGCATACGTGCAAATTCTGCAAGTAATTCGTCGGGTTTTTCCACCATATGAAACATGTCGAGGGCATAAATTACATCAACCGAATTGTTGGGAATTGCGCAAGCGTACCCTTTTGCCTGGAACACTTCTACATTTTGCAGTTGGTGTTGTTCAATTTTTTCGTGAGCCATTTTTACGGCCATAGGGTGAATATCAACCGCAAGCACTTTGCCGTTGGGGCCAACCGTTTCGGAGGCCTTTTTTATGTAACGTGCCGGTCCGCAACCGTAATCAACAACAACTTGTCCGGCTTTTATGGGCAGGCGTTTAAAGTTTCGTTCCGACTG
This sequence comes from uncultured Draconibacterium sp., assembly GCF_913063105.1. GTDB lineage: Bacteria > Bacteroidota > Bacteroidia > Bacteroidales > Prolixibacteraceae > Draconibacterium. The sequence continues at coordinate 87,765 of NZ_CAJXYQ010000014.1, forward strand.
TTTTCCCAATACATCCGAAATACGCATTAAAAAGGTCATGAGTTGAAAAAAGAAATTGGGCATTTGCTCGCGGCGGCTGCCGTAACGGGCAGTTTTGGTTGTTTTTTCCTGTGTTTTCATCTGTTAATAATTAGTTTTTCAATTGCCAGATGCAACTCACAAAACTAATTTTATCATGGTCGTTTTTGGCTAATGATAAAATTAGTCATGTTCGTTTCATACTATTAAAATTGTTTATTTTCAAAGGTATAGTATGGAACTCGCTTGTTTTAATTATGTTTTTGGGTGTAATAATTTTACATGCTCGTTTCATTTTTTGTTAATTGTTTTTGGCTGAAACAAAGGTAGATAAGTTGGTGGAAATGAAATTATTTTTTTGCTGAACAGGGGAGATTTGTCGGTGAAAGGGGAGCGTTGGGCTGTTTGTTCGGAGTTATTTGAACAGCGTCTTTCCTCAGTTTGGCAAAGCTATCCCCAGGGGGCACGAAATTCGCCCCCATTTTCACAAGACCATCCCCCGAGGGCACGAAACCATCCCCGAGGGGCAAGAAGCAATCCCCCATTTTCACAAGACCATCCCCTGGGGGAACGGGAAGAACCCCAGGGGGCGCAAAACAATCCCCTGTTTTCGCAAAGCTATCCCCAAGGGGCGCAGACCAATCCCCAAGGTGCGCAAAGTAAAAAAACAGGGGCACAAGCCATGCCCCAGGTTCGATTTTCTTCGTCCCCCTTGGCGAAGGGGGAATAAAAGGGGGATTGACTGATTTTACACGTTTTTACAATCTCAATCCTCCGACTCCTGCGGAGCCACCTCCTTTTAATAAAGGAGGACGAGCAACAAAAGACTGAAACAAACCACTTTCCGGGTTTCGCGCTGCCTTGCTTTTTAAACATAAGATGTTTACATTTAAAGCACCAAAAACAAACAAGCATTGTATACCGGCCCTAAAATAAAGCGAAAAAGCAATTGTAATATAATAGGTGTGTTTTCCACACCTATTTGGGTGTATAACAACAATAAGAAATTACGCTATAAGCGATATAACAACAATGATGATACACAGTAGTTAGCCACAAGCATGAAAACCTTTGATGAAAGTTTATTCAAATAGTATGAAAGAGAATAATTCAATCATTTCAAACGAAAAAAATTATGAAAAAAAAGATGAAAAAGCTTAAGGATTCTATTAAAATAAAACAGAAGGATAAGATTTATTATTTGCTGGATGAGAATAGAAAAATCAGAAAGTATAAACCTTGGCTTGGTGATATGTTTTCGTTCTTGTACGACAGAATAATGAGCAAGTCTATTTTTCCTAAAAAATTTAATGGCTCTATTCAAAAGCATTTTGAGATTTTAAAGAGTGAGTTACGAAACATTCACAATAAAAACATATTAGAAATTGCAACAGGAAGTGGGAATGCAATTAAATTTCTGAACAATGATAATTTGTACACTGGTACTGATATTAGCTCCGGGCTTCTTAGAATTGCAGTAAAAAAATTCAACCAGAATAAATTTCAAGATGCCGAATTTTATGTTACAGATGCTAATAATATGCCATTCAACAATGACTTTTTTGATTTAGCCTTGTGTAATTTATCATTAAACTTCTTTGATGGTATCAGCAATTTTATTAAAGAATTAAACAGAGTATTAAAGCCAGGTGGAATATTCTTTTGTAGCGTACCAATATCTGAAAAGAAAAAACCAAATGTAGAAATTCGCGGCACGCTATATTCTGAAGATGAGCTAAAACAAGTATTTGAAAAGAATAACTTCAGGTTTGAAAAGATACCTCAAGAAAATGGGGCATTGTTGTATTTTAAAGCACAGTTAATAGTGAATAAATAAACCCCTGATATTTCTTGAACCCAATGTTAATAGATGATGAAAACAAGAAATAAAACGTTAAGAATTTACGGGATACTAGCATCGTTGTTTTTTACACTTGCTTATCCGCAAATGGGATGTGTTTTGGCTAACTCTTATGTGCAAGGTTTCGGCATTGGCTGGCTATACATTCACCATTTTGTTCAATTGATATTGGCTATTGTTACCATTCTGTTCATCACCTTTTTATCAAAGAAAAAAATGTACGATTGGGGTTTAAACTTAAACAATTGGCAATGGTCTTTAAAAACTGCATCATCCTTTGCAATAGTTTGGTTTTTCATTTCACTGTCACTAAACCTAATATTTAACTTTCAATCGCAACTGAACTATGAACCAACTACATCCAACATAATTTTCGATTTGTTTTTCGACTTTATTTTAACAGGTTTCTCCGAAGAAATTTTATTTCGTGGTTTAATCATGGGTGTTTTATTGCATTCATGTAAAGGGAACCTTAATATCGGTAATTTCCAAATTTCACCAGCCGGGATAATTACTACATTTTTATTTACCCTGGCTCATATCGGTATTGATTACGAAAGTTTTACCATAAGTAGTATATCTCCATTGCAATTAATTTTTACTATGGGACTTGGATTGTTTTATGCAATAATGAGAGACAAAACTAAAAGCCTTTTAGGACCTATTATAGCGCATGGAGCATCTGATGGTTTAATTACTGTAATTCAAATGTTTATTATTTCAAGATAATTATTTGTAAAAATTCATGGACAGATTCAAATAAAAACAAAATGAGAAAATTGTGTATTATTTTAATCACTCTACATGGATTAATTCATTTAATTGGATTTATCCAGACTTTTAAAATTACAGATTTTAAAATGTTAAATCACCCAATTTCAAAAGTTATAGGAATTATGTGGTTGCTTGGTGTTTTATTATTTATTCTGGTAAGTGTAATGTATATATTAAAAAGTGAGTTTTGGTGGCTAGCTGGTTTTATAGCAATATTTATTTCCCAAATATTAATCATATTATTTTGGCAAGAGGCTAAATTGGGTATCATTCCAAACATAATTATCCTATTAGCATGTATTGTTGCATGTTCGAACTTTTATTTTAACCAAAAAGTTAATGAAGAACTATCGCAATTATTTATTGAAGCTAAATATGCGGCTTCACCTTCCAGAAATATTCAAGAATTACCACTCCCTGTTCAAAGATGGTATAATTCCAGTGGATTTTTATCTTCAGAAAATGAAATAATTAAAAATGTTTACTTGAAACAGGAAGTCTTAATGAAGACGAAACCCCAACAAGAAATATGGTACAAAGGACATGCAGTTCAATATTTCAACATACAACAACCTGCATTCAATTGGTCTGTTGCTTTGGACATGAATCCATTAATAAAAGTTGTTGGTAGAGACAAATTCGAAAATGGTAAAGGTGAAATGTTAATTAAATTGTATTCGATTTTCCCTGTTGTAAACGTAAAAGATAATGACAAAATTAATCAAGCAGCGCTTCAAAGATACTTGGCAGAGATTGTTTGGTTTCCTGCTGCCGCATTAAGCCGATATATTACATGGGAAAGTATTGACAACTACTCAGCACGTGCTACCATGACTTTTAATGGCACAACCGGTTCCGGAATTTTTTATTTTAATGAAAATTGGGAGTTTGTAAGGTTCAGTGCAATGAGATATAAAGACACAGATGAAAATGCTCAACTTAAAGAGTGGATAGCTGAAGTTATCGAAAGTAAAGTTATAAATGGTATAAAAATCCCGGTTGAAATGAAAGTTACATGGAAATTAAAAGATACTGAATGGACTTGGTTGAAATTAAAAATATCTGAAATTCAATACAATGTAGAAGAAATGCCAGTGGCTAACATTTTGTATAAGTAATGGCAGGCAAAGTGCTAAATATCAAGGATTGTAGCTCGCTCAAACTGCGTATCGGTTTGACAGGAAAGAAGCCCGCAATCTGCCACTACTCATACAATTTACCGTTATGCCGCATGTTAAAAAAGAAAGAATTTAAATACTTGTAAAATATACTAAAATGATATACTTTTGAAATACTAAAAGTGTAAATTATGAAAACAGTATCATTAAAGATTGACGATTCTATTTTTGGAGAAACCGAAAAGATTCTTTCAAAAATTAAGAAACCAAGAAACAGGTATATTAATGAGGCAATTGAATATTACAATAGATTGCAACGACGCGCTCTGTTGGAGGAAAAACTAAAAAAAGAATCTGATTTGGTAAAAAAAGATTCAATGACTGTACTTAAAGATTTTGAGGAGATTGATTATGTCGATTAAACAATACGAAATCTGGATTGCAGATTTAAATCCGCAAATAGGGACAGAACCTGGCAAAACTAGACCAGTTCTTACAATCCAAACAAATCTATTAAATCAAATTCCACATCCATCAACAATTGTTTGCCCTTTGACAACAAATGTTAAAAAAGACTCGGAAATCTTGAGAGTCCATATAAAAAAAGGAGAGGCAAATTTACATCAAAATTGCGATGTAATGATTGACCAAATTAGGGCAATTGATAATAAACGACTTGTTAAGAAAGTTGGAAATTTACCACAAAACCTAATTGAAAAGGTGAAAGAAAATTTAATGATAATAATTGATTTGGTATAAAAATTAATTTTCAAAATGGATGAAAAACAAATTGAGGAAGTAAAACAAATATTAACTGACTGGAATCCACTTGGAGCAAGAGCTAATCAGGTTTCGGATTTAGCCAACTATGAGACAGAAGCAATTGACATTTTGTTTCATCTTGATAAAAAATCTTCGGTAAATTATGTGAATAAAATTATGACTGAAGTTTTATATCAAGCTTTTGATATTCATCTTCAATTGGAAGAAACAAAGAAATATGCAACAATGATTAGAAAAACTTTTAATCAAAATTAAAACACGACGGCATAACAAAGTACATATTTCAGAGCGGGGTTGGTGCGGTTAGCAACTGCGGCTCTCACATCGTCGTTCCGTGCCGGACAGGAAGACACTCCGAAATCCGCAATGATTATATGTGCCAACCGTTAAATTCAAAAAACAAGCAAGGATATAAAGAATACATTATAAACTCCAACACGGGTAACAGACCGGGGTTCAAAAAGGTAACAGCAAATAAAAAACAGATAAAATGAATAGATTTAAGTTCCTGTTCTTACTTCGTACTATTGCTCTGCTACTGGTATTTTTTTCGTGCAGTAAAACAAAAACTACCGACGATGAACTACTGGTTAACGTACCTCAATCAGCGCTGTATGTTCGTGTACGCGGAAACCCTGAAAAACCTTTGCTGGTTAATTTGCACGGCGGTCCGGGTGGTTACTCGGGTATCGACATAAAATTAATGGGACCCGGATTGGAAGATAAGTTTCTGGTGGCGTATTTAGACCAGCGCGGATGTGGTAAATCGTGGAACTGTTCAGATACCTCATTGCTTACCGTCGAACAATATCTTGAAGATTTGGATGTGGTGATTGATACCTTGCGCAGCAGGTACCGGAAAGATAAAGTAAATCTTATGGGAACCTCATGGGGCGGGATGTACGGTTTTTTGTACCTGTTAAACCAACAAGATAAGGTACAGGCTTATGCTTGTATTGATGGAAAAGTGAATAGCCGTTATCAAAACCACTCGCTAATTAACTTCGAACTAAAAAGAGCGAAAGAATTGCTTCTAAGCAGTAACTCTGAAGAACAAAAACCAGAGTTGAAACTTATTATGGCAGAATTGGAACGTATAAAAAACAGTAACTTTTCGCGCTTTCATACCGATGTAAACTGGATGAAACATGAGGTGCCGCCAAAACTTGGCTTTAATGCTTATTTCGCCGATACTTCGCGGATTATCTCCTACCAGGATGTTGTTGAGGATACTGCCTTAATGCGCCTGATGAACTATTCGGAAGAAGAATACGCCCGGCTTGCAGAAAAGGCCGAAATTGTAAATGCTGCGTTCCGAAATACGCCATCTTACAATACTATGAATATCGAGCCGGAGCTGAAGCAGATAAAAACACCCACCATTGTGGTTCAGGGAGAATTTGATTACGTGGTTGGTACCGGGCATGCAGCATTAATCTACAATGCCCTTACGGGATTACCAAATAACAAAAAGGAGTTGCACATTATTCCCGGAGTTGGCCATTGTCCTGCCATTGAAAGTCCGCAGAAATTGACCGGTATTTTGGCTGTGTTTTTTGAAAAACATAACTTGTAAAATCAAATTACAGGCACGAAACTCGCCTTTTACCTAAAAACAACTACCATGAAACTATACTTCTCTATTCTTTTCGGCTTTTTATGGGCATTAGGCTACGGACAAACTGCCCAAGAAACAACGGTAGAAAAAGGCCTGCATTTTACCCGATTGTTTCGTGCAGACCCGCACGAAGGTGTTTCGTGCTACCGGATACCGGCACTGGCAACAGCTCCCAATGGCGATGTAATTGCAGCTATTGATGAGCGCGTGCCATCGTGTGGCGATTTAAAATGGAGCAAGGATATTAATATTGTCATCAGGCGCAGTACCGATAATGGAAACACCTGGTTGGCCACTGAAAGGGTGGTTGATTATCCGTTTGGACAATCGGCTTCCGACCCTTCTTTGCTTGTAGATAAGAGCACCGGTGAAATCTTTTTGTTTTTTAATTACATGGATTTGGCTCATGAAAAAGATGTGTATTATTTAAAAGTAACACGGAGTACCGATAACGGAAAAACATGGAGTGAACCTGAGGACATTACTTCGCAAATAACAAAACCAGGTTGGCATACCGATTTTAAGTTTATAACATCGGGGCGTGGTTTTCAAACCCGTTCAGGTAAATTATTGCACACCCTGGTGAATTTGCAAAAAGGCTTGTTTGTTTTCGAAAGTAATAACCATGGTAAAAGCTGGCAGCTGATTGAAACACCGTTAAAACCTGCCGACGAATCGAAAATAGTAGAATTAAGTGATGGTAGCTGGATGGTAAACAGTAGGGTAAATGAGGCCGGTATGCGGTTTATTCACCGATCTGGTGATGAAGGAAAAACCTGGATAAGCACGGCTGACTCTTCGTTAATCGACCCCGGCTGCAATGCTAGCCTTATTCGATACAACGCTGAAATAGATGGAGATAGCACTGAGATACTTTTGTTTGCCCATGCCAACCATAAAACCGAACGAAAGAACCTGACCGTAAGAATAAGCTATGATGAAGGAGTTAGCTGGTCGGAAGGTAAAACAATTTACGAGGGAAGTGCGGCTTATTCGTCGATGACCGTTCTTGCCAATGGAGACATTGGGCTATTTTTTGAAAAGGATGACTACAGCGACAATGTGTTTGTACGTGTGTCGTTAAACTGGCTTCGCGGCAAAAAAACTTCAGTTGAAAAAAGAGACTGATAGTATCGGGTGGGCTGTAAAAGAGCTGATTTGCTGTACGTTTACAACAAAAGGTGTACATTCGAAAAAATATTTAATACCAAAACTGCATAAAAAAAGCCGGGTTTTCCCGGCTTTCTTCATTATCTCGTTGCAATTTATCAGCAATCTGTTCCTTTTCCTTCAGCTTGTTCTTTAAACCAGCTTAAAGGGTGCGAGGTTGGCCGCTCAATCGGCATTCCGTAAATGCGGTCGTTAATTAACGAGGCTAAAACGCCCAGTGCACGCGATACGCCAAACAATACGGTATAGAAAGTATATTCTTTAATTCCGTAGTGGTAGAGCAACGATCCGCTGTAGGCATCAACGTTTGGCCATGGATTTTTAATTTTTCCTACCGAGCCTAAAATTGGTGGAACCACGCGGTACAACTGGTTAGCCAGGTTAACCATCTTATCTTCTTTGATGTACTTGTTGGCAAATTCTTGCTGAGCGGTAAAACGTGGGTCGGTTTTGCGTAAAACAGCATGTCCGTACCCCGGTATTACCCGACCTTCTTCCAGCGTTTTTTTACAGTAAGCGGCTACCTGCTCGTCGGTTGGCGTATCGGTATCCAGGTCTTCAATCATCTGGAACATCCAGAAAATTACATCCTGGTTGGCAAAACCGTGTAAGGGACCTGCCAACCCGTTCATTGCAGCGGAATAGGCGTAGTACGGATTACTTAAAGCCGAGCCTACCAGGTGTGCTGTATGTGCCGATACGTTTCCTCCCTCGTGGTCGGCGTGAATAATCATATACAAACGGAATAAGCGACGAATATCTTCCGAGTCAAAACCCATCATGTGCGCCAGGTTACCGGCCCAGTCTAAACGCGGATTTGGTTCAATATGATGACCGTTGTGGAACTGACGGCGATAAATGTATGCCGCAATACGTGGTAAACGGGCAATCAGGTTCATTACATCTTCGTAAGTAGCATCCCAGTAGAATTTTTTACCAACTCCTGCGCGGTAAGCTTTCTGAAAGATTGATTCGGTTGCCATTGATACAATAGCCGCACTAAACTGAGTCATTGGTTTTGATGTTTTTGGCATTGCATCAATTACATCAAAAACATGCTGAGGTACGTGCGAACGTGTCGACCAGTCTTTCGACAAGTTAATGGCATCATCCTGCGATGGTATTTCGCCAATCAGCATCAGGTAAAACAAGCCTTCGGGAAGTGGTTCTCCATCCGGATTGATTTTTGGCAGTTTTTCCTGTAATTCAGGAATTGAATAACCTTTAAAACGTATGCCCTCTTCCGGGTCGAGTTTCGAGGTATCGGTTACCAGCAAAGGTATACCTTTCATTCCGGTTAATACTTGTCCGAGTGTTACTTCACCCAAAACCACATCAGCATGCTCACTTTTGAGCCTTTGGAACTCCTTAGCGCACTTATTCGCTTTCTGATAAAATCTGTACTTAATGTATTCCATTTGTTATAGTTATTGATTTATTTTATTAATGCATATTTTTAATTATGGCGTCGGCAAATTCCGAAGTACTCAGCAGGGTAGCTCCCTCCATCTGCGCATGCAGGTCGCTGGTTACTTTCCGTTTGGCAAACACGTGCTCCATGGCATCGTAAACATGTTCTGCTGCGTCTTGCCAGCCCATATATTCCAGCATCATAACCGCCGAAAGGATAAGCGAGCCGGGGTTTGCTTTACCTGTTCCGGCAATGTTTGGAGCTGTTCCGTGGGTAGCTTCAAAAATGGCATAACCACTTTGGTAATTAATGTTGGCTCCCGGCGAAATACCAATACCGCCAACCATTGCTGCCAATTGGTCGGACACGTAATCGCCGTTCAGGTTCATGGTTGCAATAACCGAATGATCCCATGGGTGTAATAGCGACTCCTGAAGAAATGCATCAGTAATACAGTCTTTAACAATTACCTTTCCGGCCTTTTTGGCTTCGTCCAAAGCTTTGTTGGCATCCAGTTCTCCCTTATCTTTTTTCAGGGCTTCATACTGACGCCAGGTAAAAGTTTGTTCGGCAAATTCACTTTCTGCCAAATCATAACTCCAGTTTTTAAATGCTCCTTCGGTAAATTTCATAATATTTCCTTTATGAACAATGGTAACCGATGGCAACTGGCGATCAATAGCATATTCGATAGCCGCTTTGGTTAAGCGTTCCGATCCGTCTTTTGATATGGGTTTTACGCCAAACGACGATGATTCAGGGAAACGCACCTGGTCTACACCCATTTCATTAATCAGAAAATCGCGGAATTTTTTGGTCTGCTCGTCACCTACCATGTATTCAATACCGGCATAAATATCTTCGGTATTCTCACGGAAAATGTGCATGTCAACCATCGACGGGTAACGGATAGGCGAGGGTACGCCTTTAAACCAGCGTACGGGGCGCACACAAACATACAGGTCGAGCGTTTGACGTAAAGCTACATTCAGCGAACGTATACCTCCGCCAACCGGTGTTTGTAACGGACCTTTTATTCCTATAAGGTATTCTTTAAAAGCCTCAATTGTTTCGTCGGGAAGGTAACTTCCAACTTGGTGGTAGGCTTTTTCTCCGGCCAGCACTTCTTTCCAGGTAATTTTTTTCGAATCGCCATAGGCTTTTGCTACAGCAGCATCAATTACCCGTTGCGATGGACCGGTGATATCCTTTCCAATTCCGTCTCCTTCAATAAAAGGTATGGTGGGATAATCCGGTACAACCAGCTTCCCGTTGATTATTTTGGTTTTTTGTGTCATATACTTATTTTTTCTCGCAGATTTCGCGGATTATCGCAGAAATAATATTTGCGTTATCTGCGCAATCAGCCAGTAATTTTTTTATCAGCTACTTTATAAGTTGTTTACTATCCTTTTAATATTGTTTGAAATGTGATCCGAATTGAAATTTACCAAGATTCCAAGTTTTTTATCAGATAACTTCAGATAAGTCAGAACTTGTTTGTAATGAACATCTGTCAAAGCCTCAACTGATTTTAACTCGATAATAACTTTATCTTCTACCAAAATGTCAATTCTGAATCCCTGCTCAAACTTTATTTCTTCGTACACAAATGGCAGTGCCACTTGTCGTTTTACATTGTATCCAAATTTTTCAATTTCATAACTTAAAGCTGTTTCGTACACCGACTCAAAAAGTCCCGGTCCCAATGAATTGTACACTTTGAAAATCGCTTGTCTTACATCATAAGAAATTTGATTTTCAATTTTTTCCATTCTGCTTTTAGTTATTTTGTCCCTCGTATCTTTTTTTCGCGGATTATCGCAGAGATAATATTTGCGTTATCTGCGCAATCAGCGAGCAATTTCCTAATTCAGCTTGGCTTGTAAATTTTCATCCAAAGCTTCCAAAAACTGTTCTGTTGTTAGAAAATGTTCTTCTTTTAAAGCTTTTCCATGAATAATCAGCGCCAGGTCTTTTGTCATTTTTCCCGATTCTACCGTTTCAATACACACCTTCTCCAGTGCATGAGAGAAATCGATTAAGGGCTGGTTCCCATCCAGTTTCCCGCGGAAGGCCAAACCTCGTGTCCAGGCAAAAATTGATGCAATTGGATTTGTTGAGGTTGGTTTACCTTGCTGGTGCTGGCGGAAATGGCGTGTCACCGTTCCGTGTGCCGCTTCAGCTTCCATGGTGTTACCATCGGGCGTAACCAGGGTTGAGGTCATTAATCCCAATGATCCAAAACCTTGTGCTACGGTGTCGCTTTGCACATCGCCATCGTAGTTTTTACAGGCCCAAACAAATCCACCTTCCCACTTCAGGGCAGCAGCTACCATGTCGTCTATCAATCGGTGTTCGTACCAAATGTTTTTGGCTTCAAATTTTTCTCTGAATTCATTTTCGTACACCATTTGAAACAGGTCTTTAAAACGGCCGTCGTAAGCTTTTAAAATCGTGTTTTTTGTCGACATGTAAAGCGGCCAACCCTTGTCAAGCGCCTGATTCATACACGAGCGGGCGAAACCAATAATCGATTCGTCGGTGTTGTACATGGCCATTGCCAAACCGTTTCCTTCAAAATCGTAAACATCGTGCGAAATGGGTTCACTGCCATCTTCTGGTGTGAAGGTGATGGTAAGTTTCCCTTTTCCTTTTGTCAGAAAATCAGTAGCACGATACTGATCACCAAAAGCATGTCGACCAATACAAATGGGTTGTTTCCAACCGGGCACCAAACGTGGTATGTTCGAAATCATAATGGGTTCGCGAAAAACTGTTCCGCCCAAAATGTTTCGTATGGTTCCGTTTGGCGATTTCCACATTTTTTTCAAACCAAATTCTTCCACCCGGGCTTCGTCCGGAGTAATAGTAGCACATTTTACACCTACGCCATATTTTCTTATCGCATTGGCTGCGTCAATGGTAATTTGATCGTCGGTGGCATCGCGGCTTTCCATTCCCAAATCGTAATATTTTAAATCAATATCAAGATAAGGCAGAATAAGTTTTTGTTTGATAAAATCCCAGATTACCCGGGTCATTTCATCGCCGTCGAGTTCCACTACAGGATTTTGAACTTTGATTTTTTGCATGGTCGAATTAAATTAATTTACTGGTTATAATTAAATTATGAATGGGCAAAGCAGTTTTACTGCCTTGCCCAGACCTAAATTTATTGTTTATTGATTTTGTTCTTTGATTAGATTTAAGGCCGAACCGGCTTTAAACCACTCAATTTGTTGCTGATTATAAGTGTGATTCAGCTTTATTACATCTGATGAACCATCGGTATGTACTACCTCAAGGGTGAGCTGTTTGCCCGGAGCAAAATCAACTAAATCAACAAAGTTAAACGTATCATCTTCTTTAATCAGGTCGTAATCGTTCTCGTTATCGAAAGTTAAACCCAGCATTCCCTGCTTTTTCAGGTTCGTTTCATGAATTCGCGCAAATGATTTTACAATTACTGCTTTAACTCCCAGATGACGGGGTTCCATTGCAGCATGTTCGCGCGATGATCCTTCGCCATAATTTTGGTCGCCAACCACAACAGTAGGAATACCTTCTGCTTTGTATTGGCGTTGAACGGCCGGTACCGCATCGTATTCACCGGTAAGCTGGTTTTTTACCTTGTTGGTTTCGCCGTTAAAAGCGTTAACAGCTCCAATCAGCATATTATTCGAAATGTTATCGAGGTGACCACGGAAACGTAACCACGGTCCGGCCATCGAAATGTGGTCGGTAGTGCATTTCCCCTGTGCTTTTATTAAAAGTTTGGCTCCAGCTATATTTTCTCCGTTCCAGGCTTCAAAAGGCGACAGCAGTTGCAAACGCTTTGATTCGGGCGAAACATTAACAACTACACCTGCGCCATCGGCTGCCGGTGCCTGGTAGCCCGGGTCTTCCACGTCAAAACCTTTTGAAGGTAATTCTTCGCCTGTAGGCAGGTCGAGTTTAACTTCAACTCCGTCTTTATTGGTAAGCGTATCGCTTGCCGGATTAAAATCCAAACGTCCGGCAATAGCCAGTGCAGTTACCAGTTCGGGTGATGTTACAAAGGCGTGGGTATTCGGGTTACCGTCTGCCCGTTTCGAGAAGTTACGGTTAAACGAATGTACAATTGTATTTTTTTCTCCTTTCTCAGCTCCGGGGCGTGCCCATTGGCCGATACACGGACCGCACGCATTGGCAAATACCTTTCCGCCAATTTTCTCGAAGGTGTCGATAAACCCATCACGCTCGATGGTGTAACGCACCTGTTCCGATCCGGGAGTAACAGTAAATTCGGCTTTTGTTACCAAGCCTTTTTCTTCAGCTTGTTTGGCAATTGATGCAGCACGCGAAATGTCTTCGTAAGAAGAGTTGGTGCAGCTACCAATTAATCCAACCGATACTTCCATTGGCCAACCATTCGCTTCTGCTTCTGCTTTCATTTTTGAAACAGGCGTGGCACGGTCGGGAGTGAAAGGCCCGTTAATGTGTGGCTCCAGTTCCGAGAGGTTAATCTCAATAATTTCATCGTAGTATTTTTCAGGGTTGGCATACACCTCCTGGTCAGCATCAAGGTGTTCTTTTACACCATTGGCCAGTTCAGCAACTTCAGCACGTCCGGTAGCCCGCAGGTAACGTTCCATACTTTCGTCGTAGGCAAAAATACTGGTGGTAGCACCAACTTCAGCGCCCATGTTACAAATGGTTCCTTTTCCTGTTGCCGAAAGCGATTTTGCGCCTTCACCAAAATATTCGATAATGGCCCCGGTACCACCTTTAACGGTAAGAATTCCGGCCACTTTCAGAATCACATCTTTGGGTGCTGCCCAGCCACTTAATTTGCCGGTAAGTTTTACTCCGATCATTTTGGGCATTTTCAACTCCCAGGCCATTCCTGCCATAACATCAACGGCGTCGGCACCTCCTACACCAATGGCAACCATTCCAAGGCCACCCGCGTTAACGGTGTGCGAGTCGGTTCCAATCATCATTCCACCGGGGAATGCATAGTTTTCCAAAACCACTTGGTGTATAATTCCTGCTCCGGGTTTCCAAAAACCTATTCCGTATTTATTAGAAACGGATTCCAGGAAATCAAAAACTTCCTTATTGGCATTTTTTGAAACTGACAGGTCGGTTTTTCCTTCCACCTGCGCCTGAATGAGGTGGTCGCAGTGTACCGTTGATGGTACTGCAGTTCGTTTTTTCCCGGAGTTAATAAATTGAAGCAAGGCCATTTGTGCAGTTGCATCCTGCATGGCTACCCGGTCGGGAGCAAAATCTACATAATCTGCTCCTCGGTTAAAAGCAGCTAATTCCTGCGCTGCAAACAGGTGAGAATAAAGAATTTTTTCTGCGTAAGTCATTGGCTTATTCAGAACAGCTTTTGCTTTGCTAACCCTTTCAGGGAGTTCTGAATATACTTTTTTTACTAAGTCTAAATCAAACATAAGAAATTTAGTTTTTTTGAAAATTGTCGGCGTATTATTATGTCGCTTTTACTAACAATAAATATCGTGAAAAGTTGCATGAATTCCTATAGAAAATTACTATAGTGTTTCACTGAAATCGATATTCTGTTGCATTAAATAAAAGATTTTATCTCCTGTGAGTTGGTAATAAATATCACATTGGCAAGCCATTTTTTACTGTTTAATAGAATGCTTTTTGAAAAGGTTAAATCCAGAAACTGCATTTTAAAATTGTGCAAAACTTGTATATTTCACTTAGCCAGTGTGTTGATGGTGTTTTATTTGTTGTTGGTTACAATTCGTTGATAGGCTAATTTAGAACTGATAATGGCCATTGGAATACCTGCTCCGGGAACAGTAGAGGCGCCCACATAAAAAACATTTTTAAATTTTTCATCGATATTACGGGGACGCATAATGCCAATTTGGTTCATGCTGTGCGACAGGCCCAATCCGCTTCCCCGATGTAAGTTAAATTGTTGTTGCCATTCATATGGTGTATAAATGGTTCTGGAAATAACATGTTTCTCAATGTTTTTGTCAATTCGTTTAGAAAAATCCTGTAGTATACTGTCTACAATTTCATCTTTATCAGACCAGTTTTGTTTAAAATATAAGTTGGGTACGGGGCAAACAAAAAACAGGCTCTCGCAACCCTGGGGAGCGCACTCCTCGTTGTGTTTTGATAAAACGTTTACATAATAGTAAGGTTTTTGCAGTGTACCCGGATTTTTCATCACATTTTCAGCGTAATCTTTATAATTGGTGCCGAGGTAATAGTTGTGGTGATTAACTTGTGGGAGCTTGCAATTTAACCCGATGTAAAAGGTAAGGTAACCCATTGTCCAGCTCATTTTATCGAGCTTTTCGGGTGCATATTTTCTGCGTTTAAAAATATTTCCTCTAAACCAGGCAGCATCCGAGTTAATAACATAATAATCGGCTGTCCACGATTTGCCATTTTGGTCGGTTAATGCTTTCAAAGTGTCGTTTGACTTTTTAAAGTCTTTAATTTCAGTATTAAAATGGATGTGTACATTATCGTTTTTAAGTACTTCAACAAAACCTTCAATAATTTTATACATTCCCCCCTTTACGTTGAAATATCCATCGTGTTGAAATTCGGTGTATGATAGCAAGCTATAAATTCCCATGGTATCAAAGGGGGTGCGCCCAAGGAAAAATGCAACAAGAGATATGATTTGTTGGGCTTGTGCAGAGGAGAAGTAGTTGGTTACGTGCTTCCAGAAACTTTTGAACAACACTGGGATATGCACCGGGTTTACGCGCATTAAAGCCCATACATATCCGGCCAGCGAATCGAAATTTTGTTTGATAACGATGTCAACGGTATCGTGAAAAAGTGCTCCTGATTTTTTAATGTAACGCTCGAATTTTTCTTTAAAATCGGGTTCAATGTCTGCAAATTGTTCAGCCAGTTTGTCAATATCTTTATACAAAAAATAGGTTTTATCGTCGCCTCTGAAATTTACCGTGTATAACGGATCGAGTTCTACGTACTCAAATGGCAGTTGAATACCACAATCCTGTGCAAATTCTTTAAACTCGTACGACATGCTAAAAAAACTGGGGCCGGTATCAAAAGTAAACCCGTCTTTTTTAATTTGGTTGAGCCTTCCGCCTGGCTGATTGTTTTTTTCCAGGATCTCAACCTGATAACCTGCTTTTACCAACCTGATTGCTGTGGCCAGCCCTCCGATGCCTGCACCAACTACCAAAACCTTCTTTTTCATTTCGTTAAAATTGTTTTCTTCAGTTGCATTAGATGAAACGCGCGATGAATTTTAATATGCCTTTCATGCTCGTTTCATTTTTCTGCCAGTTTTGTTTTTATATTCGGATATAGTTCGTCTTTCACCCATTGAAAATCCGGGGCAATTTTTAATACCTTTTCATAAATAGCTTTTGCTTTTTCGTATTCTTCCATCTCTTCATACGATTGCCCTGTTGTACTAAGTAAACTCAAATAATTCCAATCGTTTTTTAGTGAATCAGGTTCTTTTTCCATCAGTTTTATAGCCATTAAAAAATGCTCGATGGCTACTTTTTTCGACCCGCCAAATACTGCCGGCATATAAAAATAGGTATTTCCGTATTGTATGTGTGCAAAAGGCAGCTTGTTATTTAGTTGTAATGCCTGGTTTACATGTTTTACACACTGCCGACCCAATACCGGTGCTTTAAATGGATGAATGCCAATTTTAAATCCGTAAAAAGCAGCCTTGTAGGCATGGATAACAGCAGGGGGAAAACTTTGTTCTTCCAATACGGCGAGGTTGTTTTGAGCCAGATCAAGATACGTTTTGGCGGCTTGTTTGTTTCGCATACCGAGACAATAGCCAATGTAACCGTATTGGTAGTTAACCAGTTCGATAAGATAGGTTGTGTCGCGGCTTTTATTTAACTCCATACTGTCCATTACGGTTTTCCAGTTATCCATGCGGTTGCTTGTATAAGCCCGGTATATTTTATCTTTATTTGTTGCCCTCGAAAAACCAGACATTGCAACAATAAGGAGCAGAATTACTATGAAATGTTTCGTCCTTTCCATGTAAACGACTTATTTGTTTTATTTCGAAATGCTGTTGCAATGAATATACCCAGGCTTATTTGTTGCGGAATTATTAGCAGTACGTTCTTTGCTGCATTTTGCCGGCTCGTTAAACTTACCAAAATACGAATGGATAGAAAAATAATAAAATAGGTAAGCATCAAAGATTTGGGCATGGCAAGCACTACCGGAATAAATCCGAAGGTGGTAATAAGCCAGAATAAAACAGCGAGAACTGCTGAGTTGCCAAAAAACATGATAACATTTTTTGAGAACCCGTTCACCGCCTCAGAAAAAGAACCGTACATGTGGCAAGCAATGTTGTTGTTTCCCTGTAAACAGGCAATTTTAATTTTGTTCTGTTTTAAATACTGAGCAATGGCAATATCTTCAACCTTGTTATTACAAAAAGTAGCATGCGGTTGGTGCTTCCGATAGGTTTGGGCGTTAAAAAGCATAAACTGGCCATTTGCCGCTGCCATTGAAACAAAAGGAAGTACCCGAACAAAAATTAGCGGTAAAAGAGACAGCAGAATGAAGGTCATATTAGGAACAGTTATGTATTCGCCCCAGGTGCGCATTTTTTGTTTTGGGAAAATTGATAGGAGCCCTAATTTGTACCTCTGCATTTTTTGTAGTGTTGAAGTGAGAATATTGCCAGCTATGCGCACATCGGCATCAAGAAAAAGCAGATAGTCTCCTTTTGCTTTTTGTGCCAAACTATAACATCCATAATTTTTACCCAGCCATCCATCGGGCAGTCCTGAAGAATTCACGAGATGAATTCTTTTGTCATTCTGTGCAGCATTTTTTACCTGTTCGGCCGTCCTGTCAACCGACTGGTCATTAAAAACCAAAATTTCAAAATTTTGATAATTCTGCTGCAGGATATCATTTAACAAAAGGCCAATATTTTCTTCTTCGTTGCGGGCCGGAATTAAAATAGAAACCAAAGGATAGTTTTGTTCGGATTGGGCCCTTAACGGCTGGCTGAAAAAGGTATTAATTAAGACAACCCAAAGTTGTAATGCGGTAAAAATTAATATGATCCAGGCTGCTATAATCATTTAGCTATTCGGATTTTTGCGCCTGCGTATTCAGGCATTGTTGATAAAATTGGTTGTAGGATTTTTCGATTAATTCTACCTTTTTCGTGCCCAAATAAGTGCCGACATAAAAATAAGCCTGAGGCCTGGCAGTAGATAAGTAATCGACAAAGTTGGCCTGAAATATTATCTGAATTTCATTTTTTGTTCGTTCCAATATTTTTTGAATACCTTTTTCGAAAACAAAGCTGTTTTTGTGCATGCTGTTTATTTTTCCTTGTGGAAACATAAGCACCAGGTTGTTTGTATTGCCCAATAATTCGGCCGTGTAATCAAGTGTTTCAATAATTGTCCTCGATTGCTTTTTTACAGAAAAACCACCGGTATACTGAAAAAACCAGTTTTTTCGAAGCTCTTCTTCCAGCATCATAAAATGGTATTTTCTTTTAAATAATTGTTGATTGGTGTATAAGGTCCATATGCCATCCCACCAGCTAATATGGTTGCAAATTAGCAGAACAGGCAGCCCGTTGTCGTGCACCTTTCCAACGACAGAAAAGGACTGAAAACTTCGTTTCATTTTCCAAAGTACATAATACCTGAAAAACGGATCGAGGAAAAAATGATGTTTTGCCTTGATAATCAAAATTTTAATTTAAAGTTAGTAGTAGCAGTAAAAAAAATACCGCCTGAATTACAAATACATATGGTGCTATTTTATTTTTTGTGTTTATTCTAAACAGGTGTAAAAGAGCGGAAAAAGAAAGTCCTAATAAGAACCATACGAGGTAATTCTGTAGTGGAATATTTGCTGTTGAAAAACTCCACATTGCTATTTTGGGCGCCACCTGTTCTAATAAGATGTCGTAAAGTAACAGAAGAGATGCCGCCCCTGTAACTTTTATTAGCGGATGGCAATTGATTTGTTGCATAATTGCGTTTGATGTATAAACCAGCAACAACCAGTTTAGCCCAATAATCAGCGGGGTATTGGCTACCTTTATACCAAGGCCGTGTCCGTATTTGTATTCTCCAAAGATGATTCCGGTTTGTACACCTATTAATTCAATAAAAAAACTGAGCACATAAATGAGAAGGAAAATTAATACCGTTGTTTTTGAAAAAGTAGCATGAAAAAACGCTACAAAAAAGCTGCTTAATAACAAGGCGAACGGGGTTAAACGAATAAAAAAGGACTGGCTAGCAGAAAGGGACAAGCCAAGCACGCCAACGGTATAAAATACAACTAAAAAGAATACCACATAGTTAAAATGTGATTGTATTGTTGCTGCTATTTTTTTTGGGTTAATCATTCCGCTTTTCTATTTTAGAAAATTGTTCAATTAGTAGCAAGTTGCACAAAATCATGCTAAAAGCATAGGCAAAATCTTCAATCGGAATGGTAAAAAAGCGCCATCCCATATTTTCATTGTCATTATACCAAACCACTTCTTCAGCAATAAAAGAACCTGTTAGAATTCCATTCACCAGCAGAAATGGCACCAGGATTACGAGAAATGTAATAAAAAATGAACGGGGTATTTCGCTCTTACTTATTAGCGCCAATATGAGCACAACGGCCAGTTTTAAAGCAATATAAAAGGTATAGGTTTTATCGGTATTAATAATGGCAATTGCAAGGCAAAAAAGAAGAAAGGCCACCATCAGGGTTTTAGTTAAATACGAATTTAACCTGAGTTTTGGAAAGTATTCGAGAATTGATTCGTGCAAAAATAGGCTTGCGTATGGAACTACAATAAAAAACAAAATCTCTTCAAGTGGCAACGAGAATAAATTTGAGCCGGATAAATACCTTGGATTGAAGCCCCAGACTTGTTGTTTGGTAAAACGTATATCAAAAGCAATATACAGCCCAGCCACAAGCAGAATTGCCGGCAAAACCTTGTTCCAACGTTTGTAAAACTGAAGTCGTTTATCAAAACTCAGTGCAATTGGAAAAATACCTGTAGCTGTAAGTAGTATAAAATATAGTGACATTTATTTTTTTAAGAATCGGAATTGAAAGAGCAATAATCCATAATTATCAAAATCATGTATGTTTTTTCCCCTGTGGTGAGCAAGGTGTGCCTTTTGGACTGCTTTTAAATAGCGGTTTGTGGTGTGAATAAGAAACGGAATATGCAGCCGTTGATGTATCATTACATCGTGCAACAGAAAGTAGGTGAGGCCATAGGCGCTAATCCCAATTCCCAAAGCAATTAAGGCCTGCAGGTTAAATAAAAAGCCGATAAGCAAAACAATAATTGCAGGAAGCGCATAAACCAGGAAGAAGTAGTCGTTTTTCTCGAAACCCGGTTTATAAAGTTCGGTTTGCGATGCATTTTTTTTATGATCGTTTATATGGTGATCGCGGTGCCATTTCCATAAAAAACCATGCATAACATATTTATGGTTCGACCAGGCCACAAATTCCATAAAACAAAAAGCAATAATGGCAATTACGATATTCACTGCTACTGATTTAAATATTCATTTACACGTTTATATATTTTTCTGAACCACACGGTGTAATTATCCGGATTTTGAATTATTTCCTTATCCAGTTGATCGAAATCAATGTATTTCCACGCAAAAACCTCGTCGGCATCAGGTGTTGGAGTTTCATCGCTTTGCCCAATAAATACATGATCCAATTCGTGTTCCGTTAGTTCATTCTCCAGTACTTCCTTATAGGTAAAATCAAATATCTTCTTTAGGCCGGTTGCCATTCCCATTTCTTCCCTTAGGCGGCGGTTGGCTGCCTCTATTGAATCTTCCGAGGGAAAAGGGTGACTGCAACAAGTGTTGCTCCAAAGTCCGCTTGAGTGGTATTTATTGAAGGCACGTTGTTGCAAAAGCCATTGGCCTTTTGTGTTAACGATAAAAACAGAGATAGCCCGGTGAAGCTCCCCTTTTACATGTGCTTCCATTTTTCCCATCTCGCCAAGCACCTGGTCGTTTTTGTCAACCAGAATAACCTTTTCCATTTTGTTTTTATTCGTCATACAAGTCGAAGATTATAAAGTGTTTGTGCTTTTAGCATAATCAGAAGTTTTTTATAATTCGGAATTCGAACCCTGCTTTGCATAATTGTTGCGGCAGGCGTTTTTCGTAGTTTGTTGAGCAATAAACGGTAATAATAATAAGCTAACAGAACAGCCAGTTTCGATTTCCCGGGCAATTCTCTAATACCCTTGTAAGCGGTTGCAAAGTCTGCTTCAATATCTTTAACAATTCTATTCTTTTGTTCTTCGCAAAATTCTCTGTTGCTCAACTCCGAAAAATAATGTCGTCCCAAAGTTTCAGTGTCTTCGCGCAGGTCTCTCAGAAAATTTACTTTCTGAAAGGCAGAGCCGAGTTTCATTGCAGGAAGCAATAATTCATTGTATTTTTTATTATTCCCGTTGCAAAATACCTTTAAACACATCAGCCCAACAACATCAGCCGAACCATAAATATATTGTTCCGCCTCCAGTTTTGTTTTGTATTCTTTTTTTTCCAGATCATAACGCATACTTGTAATAAAAGCATCAATATATGCCTGCGGAATATGATACTTTTTTACTGTTAACTGAAATGATTGAAGAATGGGGTTTAAACTTATTCCCCGTTGAATGGCTTCTTTAAAATCTGCTTCAAATCGGTCTAAGAGATAAGACTTGTTGTATTCGTGAAAGGTATCAACTATTTCATCGGCAAACCGCACAAATCCATAAATGCTGTATATGGCATCGCGCTGCTCTTTTTGTAACAGATTTGTTGCGAATGAAAAAGAAGTACTGTAGGAAGTTGTAACAACTTTTGAGATATTAAATGCACATTTATTGTAGAACCTCATACATTAAACGGTTAAGTGTTTAATGTTGTTAATATAACAATATTAATCCAATCCAAAAAGTTGAAAAATGAAACCGGATTTACCAGAGCCTGTCTCGCTGCTGTAAAACAGAGGATTACCACTTTTGTTAAAGAAAAAATCCTGTCATTTGGACTTAAAGTAGGTCTTGAGCGTTTTAAATCCGCACAATACAAGAGTCAGGAAGCCAGCCCTGGTTCCCATCGGCCAATTTTATTTCCGTCCAGCTATTCAGCTGGTCAGTTACTTCCAGCTTCAGTCCTTCGTAAATCAGGAATAAATCGGTTCCGGTTTCGCTGGGCGAACTTTTTACTGTTACCCTTGGGCAAAATACAATGGCATGGTTGCGCTTGTTTATTTTGTTTTTTTGTTGTGCGGCATGCGAAAAGGCAAAGCCTGACAGCAGAACAGAAAAAATACCAATCCAGAAGGAGATGCGTTTTAAAGCAACCCGTTTACTAAATAGAAAGGCGCCCAAAAGCAATAAAAATAGCACAAAAGATACAATGCTTATGAAGGCCCAGGTGTCGGTTGGATATTTATTTATTACCGATTCTTTCCAACGCAGAAAAAATGGTTTTGGCAGCTCTTCAACCTTAGTTACAACGTATTGGTTGGCAATTTGCAGGTTAAAAGCCACATCTTCGTCGTGCGGAGCCAGTACCTTTGCCCGTTCGTAATTTAATATGGCGTTGTTTATGTCACCGGTTTTAAAATAGGCATTTCCTAGGTTAAAATATAATTTAGCTGATTCTTCACCGGTGGCCAGTATCTGCTCGTACGATGAAACGGCTTGCTGATATTCTTCGGTGGTGTAAAATGCATTGGCTTTTTCCCAAAGTTGCTCGTTTGTTTCCTGTGCGAAAACAAAAAACGGAACTATAATTAACAGAAATATTATAATTTTTTTCATTGTTTTCTAGCGTTTAATTTGTTTTTCAAAACGGCTCATGGTGGTTTCGGCCTTCTTATACAAATCGTGTCGTGCTTCGGCGCCTCCTACCGGGGCGTAACGTGCAAATTCGCATTGTTCTACCACTTCTTCAAAATCTTGTATCACTTCGTCCGAAACATTTTTGTCTTTAAGTTTTGATACGGCATTTTCGCGGTTAAGGTCGGCAATAGGTATGCTGAGTTTATCGCTTAAGTACCCCCAGAAAGCTTTTAATATGGCATCGTGAAATGCTTCATTATTATTCTGTTTCATGAATGTGGCAGCCGCTTTTAAACGTTTTGTTGCTACGCGGTTGGCTTTTTTGTTACGTACCAGTGCAATGTTCGCGTTCTCGCGGGCCTTTTTACGGTACACGAAATACAGCACAACAAAAAGAACGGCACTAATCAGATAGATTAAATAAAAGATGGTGCTTCCGTAAAAAGTATATCCTTTTACCTGCAACATCGCTTTGCCTGATTTAATATAGCGGATATCTTGTCCGATGAGCTGAAGATCTTCTTTTCGTAGCGAACTAACCACGGTTGTATTTTGCTCTTCGGTACCTTTTTCAACATGCAGGGTATAAGACTCGGTAGCCTTGGTGTCGTATTTCCCGGTTGCCGGGTTAAAATAGGCAAAACGGATTGGAGGAATAGTGTAGTCGCCCTCGAAACGTGGTTGAAATAAGTATTCGATGGTTTTTGTGCCGGTAGCACCATTGTTTGTTGCCGAAACATTATCGGTTGTTCGCGGGTCGTAAACTTCAAAATCGCTTGGTAATTCAAGCTTTGGCGAACGAACAAGACGAATGTTGCCGTTACCCGAGATTCTAACTTTTAGTGTTACCGCATCGTTGGTTGAAACATTGGTGCTGCTTATTTCTGAGCTTAACTGGAAGTTCCCCACACCACCCATAAAATGAGCTGGTGCTGTTGGCAGGTCTTTAACATTAACGGCAACTGCATCGCTGGTTACGCGGGCTTTAACTGTACGGTAGTTATCAAAAAAATCATCAAAAAAGCTTCGGGCTTTTACCCGTTGGCGTACCAACAGCGCCATGCTAAAAGGCTCAATAGTTAAACGTCCGTTTTGTTGCGGGAACAGGATGGTTTTTTTCAGAATTCCAACCTGGTAAATCTTGTCGTTATATACCTCGCGTGTAAAATTGATTTGTTGCGGAATTTCAATGTCCTGGGTATAAAAACCTTCATAAGTAGGCAGGTTTACATCATCAAAACCATGTATGGGTACGTTAGGATTGACATACAATTTAACTGTGGCAATAATTTGCTCGCCCCGATAAACATTACGCTTACTCAAATCAACACGTACAAAAAGGTTGTCTTTGTCCAGGTCAATGTTTTGAGTTGTTCCTTGTTCTGCCTGGCTGGTTCCACTTTGTGCCGGGGTTGAAGCTTGTGCTTTTACCACCTGAATAGTTAGCGAGTTTGATTCAAATACCTTTCCGTTTACTTCCACAGAGGCCGGTCTGACTTCGAATTTACCTTCGGCCCTGGCACGAAGGATATAGGTGTACGAATAGGTAATTTCGGTGGTGGTTTTACCGTTAATAGTTTGTATACTGGTTGATTGGCCGGTGCTTGGCCCCATCAGAATCTGGAAATTGTCGCTCAATCCGGGCGGAAGTTGCAGGTTGCTTCCGCGGTCGTTAAGCTGAAAACTTAATCGGAATTGCTGGCCCATTTCAACCGCATTGGGCGCCGACATGGTAAAGCGGGTTTGTTCAGCCCGGGCAGCTATCGCCACACAAACAAAAAATATATATGTTATCAGTTTTTTCATCATCCTTTCAAAGCCTACAAAATTATTGTTTTTGTTTAATTGCTTCTGTCCGTATTCTTTTAATCAACAATCCTTAAATTAAATATCATCCTGTTTAGCTACCACTCTTTTTCCGATCGCGAACGTTTGGCTTTTGCTGCCTTGGCTTTTTTTACTTTGTCCTGAATATCGCGTTCGTCGTTTTGCAAAGCCTGTAACAACTGCTCGGCATCTTGTTTGGATATTTTATTTTGCTGTGGTTGCTGTTGTTGCTGCTGGTCTTTATTTTGGTCTTTATTTTTGTTTTGATCCTGATTTTGCTTATCCTGGTTTTTGTTCTGGTCTTGCTGATCCTTATTTTGATCCTTGTTCTGGTCTTTGTTTTGGTCCTGGTTATCTTTATTCTGATCGTTTTGATCTTGATCCTGGTCCTTATTCTGGTCTTTATTCTGATCCTTGTTTTGATCCTGGTTTTGTTGTTGCTGTTCTTGTTTCTTTTTCAGCATTTGTGCATAGGCCAGATTGTATTTGGTTTCAATGTCTTCAGGGTTTTCACGCAAGGCCTTTTTGTAGGATTCAATACTTTCGTCGAGTTTTTCCTGCATTAACTGTGTGTTACCCAGGTTGTGGTTTGCCCGTGCCCGTTCCAGCGGATCTTCCATTTTTTCGGCCAGTTCCGAGAATTTTCCTTCCGCATCTTCAAATTTTTGTTGTTTATACAAGGCATCGGCCAGGTTGTAATTCCATTTTAAGTCCTCAGGTCTTTTTTCCAGTGCTTTGCGGTATTCGGTTTCTGCATTACTGAATTTTACCGAATCAATACGCATGGTATCGCGCACGGCTTCCATAAAAAGTTTGTTTCCACTGCGTACATGCTTTCGTTCGTTTTGTCCGAAAACAATTCCTGAAATTGTTAGCAGAAATAGTATGAAATATATTTTTCTCATTGTACCTGTACTTTTTTACTCGTAATTGGTTGTTTTGCTCTTCTGTTTGTCGGCTTCCGGCTCTCCTTTTTTTATCCAAACAACTTAATATGTTTCAAATACTTGTTTTTACGTTCAAGAATTACAAATTCAAGCAACAATAAAAACAACCCCAGTGCAAAGAAATACTGAAACTGATCGTCGTACTCGGAGTAGCTACGTGTTTCCATTTCTTGTTTTTCCATTTTGTTTATTTCGTCGAACAAGGCATTTAGCCCCACCTGGGCATTGTTTGCCCGCACATAAATACCACCGCCGGCTGCTGCAATTTGTTCCAGCATCTGTTCGTTTAGCTTGGTAACAACAACATTGCCGTCCCTGTCTTTCAGGTAATCGGTTTGGCCGTTTCTGAAAACCGGTATTGGCGAGCCCGATGGCAGGCCCATTCCAATGGTGTGCACAATGGCACCTTCATCCAAGGCAGCCTGTGCCGATGCCAAAGCATCGTCTTCGTGGTTTTCTCCGTCGGTAATAATTACAATGGCCTTATTGGCTTCGCCGTTTGGCGTAAACGATCGACGCGCCAATTCAATAGCTGCTCCAATGGCTGTACCTTGTTTAGGCACTATCTGGGTGTTTACCGAGTTTAAAAAAAGCTTGGCTGAGTTATAGTCGCTGGTAATAGGCAATTGCGTGTAAGCATCGCCGGCAAAAACAATCAAACCAATTTTGTCATCTTTTAAGCGGTCAACCAATCGCGAAATGGCTCTTTTGGCACGCTCCAGCCTGTTGGGTTGAATATCTTCGGCCATCATACTGTTCGAAACATCAAGGGCAATCATTAATTCCACCCCTTCGCGTTTTTCTGTTTTTAACTTCGAACCAAATTGCGGACGTGCAATTCCAACAATAAAAAACGCCAAAGCCAGCATCAGAATAATAAATTTAACAACTGGCCTGTTGCTTGAACTGTAGGGCATTAACTGTTGCAGGATTTCTTGCTGCCCAAACTTTTTAAGTGCCCGTTTTCGCGCAATACGCGACCATGCAAAAAACAGTGCAAACAGTGGAATTATTAGCAACCCCCATAAATATTCGATATTTCCAAACCTAAACATTTCCATACTCACTCCATTCTTATGGGATACTTCTAAAAATTGTTAATCGCAGAAACAAACTTATTATCAAAAACAGTGCCCCTATCAAGGCAAATGGCATAAATTCTTCCGATTTACGGCTAAACTCGCGCACTTCTATTTTTGATTTTTCCAAAGCGTCTATTTCTTTATAAATCTCTTCGAGCTTGGTGTTGCTGGTTGCCCTGAAATATTTTCCATCGGTTAACGATGAAATCTCCTGCAGTGTTTCTTCATCAATTTTAACGGGCATATCGCGCAGCTGCACGCCAAACTGTGTTTGAACCGGGTACGGGGCAGTTCCGATGCTTCCCACCCCCACGGTGTATACTCTTATTCCAAATGTTTTAGCAATTTCGGCTGCAGTAACCGGGGCTACTTCTCCGCGGTTATTTTCGCCATCGGTTAGTAGAATTACTACCCGGCTAATAGCTTCACTGTCTTTTAAGCGGGCAACCGATGTGGCCAGTCCGTTACCAATAGCCGTTCCATCTTCGATCATGCCGCTTTCAATATCTTTAAACAGGTTTAACAATACTGCGCGGTCGGTGGTTAGCGGGCACTGTGTAAATGCCTCGCCGGCGAAAACTACCAGTCCCATGCGGTCGTATTCGCGTCCCGAAATAAATTCCATTGCCACATTTTTAGCTGCTTCCAGCCGGTTGGGCTGAAAATCCTGTGCCAGCATCGAGCTGGAGATATCAAGGGCAATAACAATGTCAATTCCTTCGGTTTCGCTTTTTTCCCAGTTTTTCGACGACTGCGGACGCGCCAACACCACCACAAAAAATGTAATGGCTATTAACAGGCAGATAAATACCAAATGGCGTAAGTAGTGCCTGATAGTTTTTGGGGCCTTTAATACCGAAGCAGTGGATGAAACCTGGATGCTTGCGGTAAATCTTTTCTGCCTGAAAAGATACCATGCCACCATGGGTATAAGCACCCATAAAATATGGAACAGTTCAGGGTTTTTAAATGTTAATCCTTCAAACATCTTTCTCTATTTTATCTCAACTTCTTCAATATTCTCATCATTCTCCGAATTGTCTTTCCCTTTGGCCTCCACTTTCTTCTGCTCTTCCTTTTTGGTGTCGTTAACAAAAAAGTAGGCATTCATTAACGAAACATTGTCGTCGTCGGGTAGTGGCTGGAATTTGGCAAATTTAACCAGGTCGGCCAGTTGCAACAGCTGGGTGAGGTTGCCAAAGTTTTTGTCGCTAACCAATCCTTTTTGCACACGGAAACTTTCAATCGTTTCATCGGAGGTTTGTTCAAGGGCCCTAATGCCAAACCGGTCTTCGATGTACTCGCGAAGTGTATCAGTAAGTTCGCTGTAATATTGTTTTGTTTTGCCCTTTTGCCATATTTTTTCCGCTTTTATCCGGTCGAGTTCGCGCAGGGCAACAATATGTGCCGGCTCTTTGGGCTTAACCGGCCGTGCAAATATTGGTTTATTATTTTTCTTCCGTTTTATCGAATAGAGCAGGAAGAAAATAATAGCCCCAATAAGAATAACCCCCAGTATGTAGGGTGTAACTTCTTTTAATGTTAAAGGTGCACCATAAGGCATTTTTATATCGGTTGGGCCTTTGGTGGTATCAATTTCCATGGTGTAAACATTAAGCGTAACGCCGTTGCTTGGTATGGAATCGATAGTGCCGTTAAGGTCTATTTTAAACCAGTAGGGGGGAATTCGGTAACTGCCGCTGTCGAAGCTGGTTATGGTGTACGACTGAATTTGTTTAATGAATTTTTCATCGTCCAGTTCAAAAGTGTCAACTCCCGAGCGACTAATTACTTCAATTAAATCAACAATTGTATCGGGAACCACCGGGAACTGTACGTTCACATCTTTGGGGTGGTTTACCTCGATAAATAATTTAACCTGGTCGCCAATAAGAATGTTTGCAGAATCGAGCCTGGCTTCAGCTTTTATGCGCTGCGCCTGCACGTTCGTGGCAAACAAAAACAGGGTAAAAACAAATAATATTTTTAATTTCAATTTCATTTCAATCTATTTTAATGCCCGTTTCCTGAACAAGGTCATTAATGATTTTACATAGTCTTCGTTGGTGTTAATCGATACATAATCAACTCCACTTTTCTTAAACATTACATCCAGCTTTCCTGTGTGTTTAATCCACCAGTCGGCATAAAGTTTTCGTGTTTTTCGCGAGCTGCTGTCTACCCATACATAATTTCCACGTTCGGCATCTTTTAGTTTTATCATCCCAATAGCGGGAAGCTCTGTTTCTCGCTCGTCGTAGATGTTTAGAGCTACCATGTCGTGTTTGTTATTGGCAATAGACAGGGCCATTTCCAGCTCCTTGTTGTCGTCCATAAAGTCGGAAATTACAAAGGCTGTACAACGTTTTTTTATGGCATTGGTAAGGTAACGTACTGCTTCGGTAATATTGGTTCCGTTACTTTCCGGGTGGAAGTCGATTAATTCGCGAATAATACGCAGAATGTGGCTTTTCCCTTTTTTCGGTGGAATAAATTTTTCGATTTTATCGGAAAAAAAGATTACCCCGATTTTATCGTTGTTTTGAATGGCAGAAAACGAGAGAATTGCAGACAGTTCGGTGATCACATTTTTTTTGAGTTTTTCGAAAGAGCCAAACTCGCGCGAGCCACTTACATCGATAAGCAGCATAACGGTAAGTTCTCGTTCTTCTTCAAATATTTTAACATAAGGATGACTGTATCGTGCGGTAACATTCCAGTCAATGTTCCTGATATCGTCGCCAAACTGGTATTCGCGCACTTCAGAAAATGCCATACCTCGTCCCTTAAAAGCACTGTGGTATTCACCCGCAAAAATATTGCGCGATAAACCACGTGTTTTTATCTCAATCTTCCTTACTTTTTTTAGTAAATCACTTGTTTCCATCCGGATCGTTTAATATTCAGCGTTTAAATTTCAGTGCCATCCGTATGCTTTGCTTGATTTTTAAATCGGCAATACCTGGCTGGCAACTGTTATTCGTTTTAACTAATTTCTGACTCGCTGATTATGGTACCTCTACTTCGTTTAAAATATCGGTAATTATATCTTCCTGGGTAATGTTATTTGCTTCAGCTTCATAACTCAAGCCAATACGGTGGCGCAATACATCGGGGCAAACCGCACGTACATCCTCCGGAATAACATATCCGCGACGTTTAATAAAGGCAAAGGCTTTAGCCGCTTGCGCCAGACTAATTCCGGCCCTTGGTGAGGCTCCGTAAGCTATCATGTCGGCATATTTCTCGAGCTTGTATTCGGCAGGTTCGCGGGTGGCAAAAACAATGTCAACAATGTACTTCTGAATTTTTTCATCCATATACACATCTTTTACCACATTGCGTGCTTTTATAATATCTTCCGGCGAAAGTATTGTAGTTGTTTCAGGGAACTGAGCCAGCAGGTTTTGATTGATAATCTGGCGTTCCTCCTCTTTTTTCGGGTAGTTGATAACAACTTTAAGCATAAAACGGTCAACCTGTGCTTCGGGCAGCGGATAGGTACCTTCCTGTTCAATGGGGTTTTGAGTGGCCATAACCAGGAATGGTTCGTCGAGCTTAAATGTTTCGTCGCCAATAGTTATCTGGCGTTCCTGCATGGCTTCAAGCAGGGCCGATTGCACTTTTGCCGGAGCACGGTTAATCTCGTCGGCCAGTACAAAATTGGCAAATATTGGTCCCTTTTTAATGCTGAATTCTTCTTTCTTCTGGCTGTAAATCATGGTTCCTAAAACATCGGCCGGAAGCAAATCAGGTGTGAACTGAATACGCGAAAACCTGGCACTAATGGTTTGCGACAAGGATTTAATGGCCAGTGTTTTTGCCAGCCCCGGAACACCTTCTAAAAGAATGTGGCCATTGGAAAGTAAGCCTATCAGCAAACTTTCAACCAGGTGTTTTTGCCCAACAATTACCTTGTTCATTTCCATCGAAATCATATCAACGAACGAACTCTCTTTCTGAATTCTTTCGTTTAGTTCTTTAATATCAACTGCTTGATTCATTTCCATCTGTATTTCTTATAATTTTAATCTTTCAATGCTGTTATCTGTTTCATTGGTTGTTATAGTACCCGGAAGCCTGAAGACCCAAGACGTGAGAGGTTTTCTGTGTCCGAATAAAGTATAACCCGAATGAAATCTTGTTACTTGCCTGTCGTTAAAAAGGCTTGTTTCTAAAAAACCAATCGTCTAATTTTTCGAAAGCACGAAATTAAACGATTGCAAATATAAAAAGGCTTTAAAATTGTTAAAAAATTTTAAGTCCATAATTAGAATAAATCCTGATGTATAAGCTTTTTTAAAAAAAAACTCATTTCTACTTTGATTTTTAAAAAAGGAACAGTGTTGTTATCAACAGCAATAGTAAGTTTTGATTTTAAAAAGTGGTGTGTTATTGTATTTGCTGTACACAAATAGAGTTATCTGATTAAGAAGTAGGTTGATTAAATTTTAAAAAGTTTTGACTGAAACTAACACTGTTTTGTTAGCAAGAAGCAATTACAAAAGTGGCCGCGCTTTGAGTTTTACTTAATTTTAGCATCTGAATTTTACAAACTCTATACTCTAATTAATACAGTCTGGTTAACATGGAAGAAAGATCTCAACTTCGTTTTGATCTTCAAACACGTATTTTGTACAAAACTTATTCCGGAGAACTAAATGCACAGGTTGTAATAAATGCCTGGGAGGAAGATTTTGAAAGGAATGAGGTGCCTGACGTTTTTGTCGGATTAATTGTTGATTACAGAAAGGCCACGATTAAGGCCGATTTAAAAGAACATGCTTTGGTTGTGGAATACTACCGGAAACACTCAGGTGTTTTTGGTGGGAGACGCATAGCTATCGTCGTTCAAGATCCAAAAGATATTGTTTTCACTATTCTTTTCGAAAAAAAATCGAAAGGATTAATGGTGCGGAATTTTAACACAATTGAAGCTGCTGAGCATTGGATTTTGAGTTAAAAAAAGCTGCTGTTCTTTCAAATTGAACAGCAGCTTTTTGTTAGGCAATTTTAATTTCCCTCTCGGGTTGCGGTTTTACCTCTTCGCGCTTCGGCAAAATTATTTTTAAAATACCGTTGTTGTATTTTGCCGAAATTTTTTCGCCAAGCACTGCATTTTCGGCAACCGTAAACGAGCGTTGAAATGATTGATAGCTAAACTCGCGGCGGGTATACCTGTCTTTCTTTTCTTCACTTTCGTTTTTCTTTTCCGATGAAATGGTAAGCACATTGTTTTTAAAATTTACTTTAAAATCGTTCTTTTCCATTCCCGGAGCAGCTACCTCGATAATAAAATCATCATCTGTTTCTTTTACATTAACTGCAGGCAACGAAGTGTTGGTGCTCGAGAAATTGTTGTAATCCCAATCCATCAATTCATTGTTAAAAAACCGGTCAAAGAATGATGGAAAATTTGGTTCGTTTCTTCTTGCTAATTTCATGGCAATTTCCTCCTTTAACTTTTTGGTTAAACAATAAATGAACGTTTCTGAAAGACCTTTTGCAAATGGCGTTCCGAGTTAAAAATTCTGAAAAAATTGCAGGCTTATGTGTCTGAATGACATGGTGTTTGAGGTGTTTTGGCTTGTGTTGCTGATTTTCAGAAAAGTAGGGTCTGTCAAATTTTCACCAGAAAAACCTTTATTGTTCAGCAACAACTTTTTTCTATTGTTTTTAGAAACTTAAACCTGTAATTTTAACGAACAAATGGTTGTACTGTCGATTATTTACAGGCGGCCGTAAAATAAAAACAGGGCTGAATGGAAAAATGGCCTTATGGTTCGTACAGAAAGTATTAAAAGGTAATCAAAGCATCGAGAGGGGTAGTTGTTGTAAATGGTGATGAAACGTAAGAGATTTTTAGAGGACTTTGTTAGGAAGTCCGGCGAATTTAACGCTCAGTAAAACCGTTCTTCAAATCAGAAGAGCGGTTTTTACGTTTTAAGTTGTGACTGTGCTCTTAACTTTTTCTATAGTTTTGCAATTTAAATATACTAAAATGTCGCAACGTTATTTTTTACAGCTTAGTTACAAGGGAACTTCCTACCACGGATGGCAAATTCAACCTAATGCAATTTCAGTGCAGGAAGTAATTGAAGATGCCTTGTCAAAAATTTTACGTGAAAAAGTAGCTGTTGTAGGTGCAGGGCGCACTGATACTGGTGTGCACGCTTCGTATTTTATTTTGCATTTTGATGCCAGCAAGCCCATTTCGCCAGAGCTGGATTTGGTATATAAATTAAACAGTTTTTTACCATCGGATTTTGCTATTCAGCAGTTTTGGCCTGTTAGCTCGGAAGCACACGCCCGCTTTGATGCCCGCTCGCGCACGTATCATTATTTTATTAGCACCGAAAAAAATCCGTTTGCAACAGAAACCAGTTATAAGTACCTGAAACCACTGGATGTGGACCAAATGAACCAGGCAGCCCAAACGCTGTTTGAGTACACTGATTTTACCAGCTTTAGCCGCTTGCATACTGATGTAAAGACCAATAACTGCAAAATAATGCAAGCCGAATGGATGATAGAGGAGCAGCAACTTAAATTTGTTATAAAAGCCGATCGCTTTTTACGAAATATGGTGCGTGCAGTTGTGGGTACTTTACTCGAGGTAGGGCAAGGAAAAATTAGTGTACAGCAGTTTCGCGAAATAATTGAAAAAAAGAATCGTGGCGAGGCCGGGGCATCAGCTCCTGCGCAAGGCTTGTTTTTGGTTGATATTGAATACCCGGACGAATACGGAATAAAAAGCAATGCCTGAACTTTTTTTTTCGGTTTTGAAATAAATTATCGTAGCCCCAACCATCGCTTTTAACTTTTGTCTATCTTTGCATCCTATTGGTTGCGCAATAACGCGCTTAGGGAATCCGGTGAGAGTCCGGAACTGTGCCCGCAGCTGTAAATCCTGGTACGGATTGTTTCTTACGCCACTGTCGGTTTGGCCATTGACGGGAAGGCAACAATCTAAAGGGATGAGTCAGAAGACCTGCCAAAAAGATTTTGATGAACGAACTTCGGGGATAAAGTTTCGGGAATCATACATTTGATTTCTGCAGTTTCATTTCCAGCAAATTTTAAAACAGATGAGATATAAATTAATCTTGTTATTGTTGTTGGTGCAGTTAACGGTTGTTGCACAAGACCATACTCGTGTAATATCGCTGGCACCATCGATAACCGAAAACGTGTACCTGGTTGGCGGTAAAAACAAGCTGGTTGGCTGCACCAGTTATTGCACAAAGGCTGTTAACGATGGAGTTAATCGAATCGGTTCAACCATTGATGTAAATGTGGAGAAGATTTTAGCCTTACAGCCAGACGTGGTGTTAACCATGAAACTGACAAAAGCCCAGGATATTGCGGCAATGCGCAAGCTTGGATTAAACGTTGTAGTAATGGAAACGCCCATATCATTTGACGAAATTTGTGAGCAAAACCAGCAAATTGCTCAATTAATAGGCTGCAAAGATGGTGGCGAGCAGGTAGTAGCCAGTGCCCGGAAAAAAGTTGACGAAATTCGGGAAATGGCAAAAAAACTACCGTCCCGTAAAATCTTTTTCCAAATTGGCGCTAACCCCATTTTTAGTGTGCTTGATGGTACTTATATGAATGACTTTATTACTTTTTGTAACGGCAAAAACATTGCCTCGGGTTTAAAACACGGCACACTCACCCGCGAGAGTGTGGTGTTAAAAAATCCGGACTTGATTATTATTGCCGAAATGGGCGGTTTTGGTCAGCAGGAACTGGACGTTTGGAATAGTTTTAAAGGGGTGTCGGCGGTTAAACAAAACAAGGTTTTTTTAATTTCTTCAGAAACATCGTGCAGTCCTACTCCGGCTAATTTTGTACAGGCACTTGAAGATGTTTTCTATTTTATAAGCGAGTAAAATGCGAAAAGGACTGATTCATATCTACACCGGCGAAGGGAAAGGAAAAACAACAGCTGCAGTAGGATTAGCTATCCGTGCCTTGGGGCATGGTTTTTCCGTTGTTTATGCTTCGTTTTTTAAAAAGCCCGATTTGTGTGGTTATAATGAATTAAAGGTTTTAAAAACACAGGGGGCAGCGGTCTTTACTTTTTCGGAAGGAATGCCTTTGGTTAACCCGCAAATTACACCGGGGGAGTATCATGCCTCAACCACCGATGGTTTACAAAAACTACTCGATTTTATAGCTGCCAGAGCGGTAAAACTAGTGGTGCTCGACGAAATTTTAATAGCCATTAAATACGGCTATATCTCGGAAGACGAACTCTTAAGTTTTATTAAACAGAAACCCGCAGAAACGGAATTGGTTTTAACCGGCAGAGGAGCCAGCAAACGCATTAAAGATGTGGCAGATTATGTATCGGTTTTGGCAAAAGAAAAGCATCCGTTTGATGCGGGAGTAATGGCTCGCGAAGGAATAGAATATTAACGATTGCGGCTAATGAACTACCTTTTTTATTTACTTTGGATTAGAATTGCAGAAGATGAACATTAAATATATAAAGTGGGGGGTTTTTATCGTTCTGTTGCTGGTGTTGTTGTTGGCAGCCGTCGTTATTTCGCTGTCGTCGGGCGAGATTAAAGTTGTACTTTGGCAGTTGCCCCGGATTTTGGCTGAGAAAAACAGCATTGAATTTACTGTCTTAACCAAAATTCGTATCCCCCGAATTATGCTGGCCGTTGGGGTAGGTGGGGCGTTGAGTTTGTCCGGAGCCCTTTTGCAGGGGATTTACCGTAACCCACTGGTTGAACCTTACACTTTGGGAATTTCAGGAGGTGCTGCACTGGGGGTGGCCATTGCTATTGTGTTGGGAATCGGCACCGCCAGCTATCTTTCGTTACCTGCTTTTGGCTTTTTAGGGGCCCTTGTTACCTTGTTTTTGGTTTATTTTTTAAGCATAAAGCGTGGAGGATTAAGTATTAACAGTATGCTGCTGATTGGCGTTATGGTAAGCTTTGTATCCTCTTCTGCTATGATGTTTTTAATGTCAGTCTCAACCGCCGAAAATTTACATAATATCGTATTCTGGGTGATGGGGTCGTTAGATGAGTCGAATGCAGCGCTTATAAAAATTGCGTTTTATGCTTCGCTTTCAGGCTTGCTAATTTCGTATTTGTTTGCACAAACCTTAAATGCACTTCGCCTTGGCGAGGTTAAAGCCCGCCACCTGGGAATAAATACCGGCGTGGCCATTAAATTGTTGTTTTTTGTTGCTTCTCTGCTTACCGGAATTGCCGTTTCGGTTGCGGGAGTTATTGGCTTTGTGGGATTGGTAATTCCACACCTTGTTCGTTTAATAATTGGCAACGATTACCGCGTTTTACTGGCCGGCTCGTTTTTGGGTGGTGCAATTTTTCTGATTCTTTCCGATACGCTTGCCCGTACAATAATATCGCCCAACGAATTGCCCATTGGGGTTATTACCGGTTTTGTTGGCGGACTGGTGTTTATTGTTGTGTTGAGTCGCTCAAAATCGCATTTTAAACTGAATTAGTATGGAACACTTTTTTCAACTTAATAATTTTTCGTGCGGTTATCCAGGTAAGTTCGTGGTGAGCGATGTTAGTTTTTCGATTAACAAGGGCGATTTTGTTGGTATTATTGGTCCAAACGGATCAGGTAAAACAACACTGTTTCGTGGGGTTGCCGGCGAACTCGATCCCTTACACGGCAATATGGTTTTGCAAAATTCTGATATGCAAAACATGAATTTGAAACAACGTGCACAACACATTGCAATTGTTACCCAAAATATTGAAATCGGAAGTATGACCGTTGAAGAATATGTGTTAATGGGGCGTATTCCTTATCACAAACAGTTCCAGTTTTTCGAAACCAAAGATGATTTTGCTATCGCCGAGAAATACATGAAACTAACTGGCGTAGACAAACTAAAAGGAAAATATATGAACGCCCTGAGTGGTGGCGAGCAACAGTTGGCAGGCATTGCCCGTGCGCTAACCCAGGAGCCACAATTACTTTTGCTCGACGAACCAACATCGCATTTGGATATTACCCACCAGGTACAAATATTAAACCTCATTCGCCGCTTAAGTCGGGAGCTTGGCTTATCGGTGCTAATGATAATTCATGATTTAAACCTGGCAGGCGAGTATTGCGATTCGTTAATTATGATGCAAAATGGCCGGATACGTAAAAAAGGAGCTCCAACCGAAGTGTTAAACTATAAAGATATTGAAGCAGTTTACGAAACGGTTGTGGTAACCCGCACTAATCCGATATCAAATAAACCGGTGGTGTTTTTGGTGTCAGAAGAGGTAATCGAAAAAAAGTGAAAAAGGAGTACTCGCCTAAAATTATTTTATAATTACCGGTTGGTAAACCAACATTGTTTCACGGATAGCTCCTTCAAGTGGTTCTTCGCGTTCA
This sequence comes from uncultured Draconibacterium sp., assembly GCF_913063105.1. Classification (GTDB taxonomy): domain Bacteria; phylum Bacteroidota; class Bacteroidia; order Bacteroidales; family Prolixibacteraceae; genus Draconibacterium. Next base: position 124,633 of record NZ_CAJXYQ010000014.1, read on the forward strand.
ATTTCCCGAATAAACCTATTCATTAAATTATTCCTGTTTATTTTAACTCTAAAATCTCTGCGTTTTCTTTTTGTGCTTACTCTTGTTTTCATTGCCCCTGTTTTTTAAAAAAAAGAGCCCTCGCAAGTTTTGTGCAGTATTCTTACTTATTTTACTTTTTTTATAATTTTTCATAATCGTTTACACTTTATGTAAGCTTCAATTTCATCCTTAATTTAATATTATGGGGTGTTTTTTCTGATTCCTTATAAATGTAAGTAACAGGATGTGAGATGATTGTGAGTTGTGTTAATAACTGTCGTTAATAGTTGAAATAACTTTTCCTCAAAAAACAGTCTTGTTAAAAATTGTGATTATCTTTGCTAACGAATTTAGGTTCTTATAATTTCTTAATCAGAAATAAGATGAAAAGGGAATCCGGTGTGAATCCGGAGCTGTACCCGCAGCTGTAAGTCCCAATTGCAAATTGCAATTAGTGTTATTGAACCACAAAAGCCACTTCCTGATGGAATCAGGAGGGAAGGCATCAATAACCGGGATGAGCCAGAAGACCTGCCATAAATTCAATAATTTATAATTAAGCTTCGGGATAAAAGCTTGAGAAATATTCAAAAAGTATTTTTCACTGATTTATCCAAAGCTCCTTAAAATTTGATAATGAGGAGGTTTGTTGTTTTTGGGGTACTCTTATTGGCTTGGGCACAAAATGTTTCTGCACAAGAATTATTTTCAGTGTTTGACACGGTACATGTTGACGAAGTGGTTAGCTATGGTAAGCTTCGGAAGTACCAATCGGGGGCAAAAATAGAAAGCATAAGTGCCAGCCAGTTTTCGTTGGCGCAGGATGGTAACTTAGAGCAATTGCTTTCGCGAACGCTACCCGTAGCTTTTAAAACCAATGCCGGAGGGCTTGCAACCATCCGTATCAGGGGGTCGGCACCCGACCATACCAGCTTAAATTTTGGTGGAATAAATATTAATTCGCTAACCCTTGGCCACTCAAACGTAAGCAACGTGCCGGTTTATTTGTTTGATAATGTGGGAGTGCAGTTTGGGAGTGCCAGCTCGGTAAATGGATCGGGAAGTATTGGTGGTGCCATTCATTTGGGCTTGCAAAACAACTGGACAAAAGGTGTAAAAGCCGAAGCGAGAATTGCAAATGGTTCGTTTGGCGAACAATTGTATGGAACAAAAATATCTCTCGGTAACGGAAAATTCGAATCGGTAACGCGCGCTTATTACTATACCAAAACAAACAATTTCCCGTTTCTTAATCCTCAGAAAGACTTTGAAACACAGCAGATAGGCATTCAAGACACCCAGCAGAACGCGGCCATTGAAAATAGGGGGCTGTTGCAAGAATTTAATTATCGTTTTGCCACTAATGAACACTTCATCTTTAATGTCTGGATTGAAAACGACTGGCACCAGGTGCAGCAAAATATGGCGGTAAATTATTTTAATCCGCAACTGCAGGAAGTTTATGACGATGAGCATATTCGTATTTGGACCGGTTATAAAAACCGTAAAAAACCGTTTAAGTACGAAATCAACGGTGGCTATGTTTTCGATAATGCTGTAAGTAATAAAAACACATCCGACACTATTTCAACCCAACGCATAATTGGCGAAGCTTTTGTTGAGCACGATTTTTTGCCCAATGCAAGTTACAAGGCCGGGGCAAAAGCTACCCGTATTTATCCAACTGTGTACGCTTATTCAGAAACACTGGAGCACGAAACCCGGGTAGACCTTTACGCCTCGTATTACCATCGTTTTTTTAACAAACTTACCGCAACGATTAATCTGCGCCAGGGATTTGTAACTGATTTTGAAGTTCCGTTTACCCCCTCGCTTGGAGTAAACTATCTGGCTCTTTCAAAAGAAAAATATGTGCTAAAATTTAGTGGAAACATAGCGCGTAGCTACCGTGTGCCAACCTTTAACGACCGGTTTTGGGTGCCCGGCGGAAACCCCGATCTGAATCCTGAGAAAGGCATGAACTGCGAAATTGGTTCAAAGTGGAGCTACTGCACCGGTAATAAGTCGGGTAATGTTAAACTGAATGCTTTTCTGATGAAGGTGGACGACTGGATTTTATGGAAAAATGGCGGATCGTTTTGGTATGCCGAGAATGTGCAGAAAGTAGAAAGCAAAGGACTAGAGCTAATGACCGACTGGAATTATAATATGGTAAAAGGGTGGGTAGTAAACTGGGGATTGAATTTGACGTACACCGTTGCCGAAAGGATAGAATCGCTGAATGAAACCAATGCCCTGAACCGACAAATGGAATATGTACCGAAAACCAGCGCAACGGCTTTTTTTAGCGCCTCTTATAAGGATTTAGCATTGGTAGTTGATCAAAGCTATTCAGGCGAACAGTTTACCGATGAAGAAAACAAAAATATTCTGGATGCCTATTCGCTGACAAACCTCGCAGTTAGCTACAACTGGAAAATAAATACGCAACACCGCATTAAAATAAACGCCATGGTTAACAACCTGTTTGACGAAGATTACCAGGCAAGCTGGGGCTATGCCATGCCGGGTATTTCGTACCGACTTGGTTTAAGCTATCATTTTAAATAAAAACAATTATCAATATAAAATTCAATTACAAATGAAAAACCGATTTAAAAATTTAATGTTTCTGGCTGTGCTGGCCATCGCTTTTACAGCGTGTGATGATAGTAACGACCCGGTGCCGGCTCCGGTTGAACCCGCGGTAAGCTACATTGTAAACTACGGTGGCTATACTAACGATAAGAGCACCATTACATCGTTTAACAAAGAAACAGCCACAGCAACAAACAATGTTTATGAGTTAATTAATGGTGTGCCCATGACCTCGAATGCCCAATATGCCTTAAGTTATAACGGCAAAGTTTATTTAATGGGTAATAATGCAGATCAGATTTTTTGGGTAAATGACGAAACGTTCGAACAAACAGAAAATGCCCTTACTACTGATATTGTAAAACCACGTTTTGCAGTGGCTACCGGAAACTACATGTATGTTTCGTGTTGGGGAGGAGATGTATGGATGGATGCAAGTGTATCGTACATTGCAAAAGTTAACTTAACAACGCACACTGTTGAAAAGAAAATAGCTTTGCCAGGCGGACCGGAAGGACTTGAAATTGTAAATAATAAGCTGTATGCAGCTCTTAACTATGATGATAAAGTAGCAGTTATAGATCTTGGAACTGAAGCCCTTACTTATATTCAACTTCCTGCCGGAAACATTCCGTCGTACTTTGAGAAAGATAATAGCAATAACCTGTATGTGGTTCTCGGAGTTGCCTATGGAGATGCCACAACCCAAACAGGTATTGGTTACATTAATACAACTACCAACGAAGTTGAGGCTACATATGCTTTAGACGGTGTTAGTAGCATGGCCTATGTAAATATAATGGAACCAAACGACGATTTTTCTAAGTTATATGTGATGACATCAGTAATGGACGCCAACTGGAATGTTAGAGGTTCGATTGCGGTATTTGATGTGGCTTCTAAATCGTTTGAAAGTACAAATTTAGTAGATGGCGTGCAGGGCATTAATGGCGTTGATTTTTATAATGATAGAGTATTTTGTTTTATTTCAAACGGGGCAACCGCTAAGGGTAAAGCTATAACCTACCAAACAGATGGTACTGTAGATATTGAGTTTGAAACCGGTATTGCGCCATTTATGCTTTTTACTGTTGAAGACTAAGATATTTTTGAAAATCGAAATAACTATTTTTTAGTTATTGCTCTAGGTTTGCACAGCAATTGTGCATGATTATGATGAAAACCTCCGGTTGAACAGGCCGGAGGTTTGGTATTTCAACAAGTGCTAATAAACTAACAAAACAAACAATACCAAAACCTGAAATTATGGCACAAATTACTTTCATAACAGGCGGACAACGATCGGGGAAAAGCAGTTATGCCCAGAAACGAGTAGAAGAAAATTCTGGAACTCCAATTTATCTGGCAACTGCACATATCTGGGACGAAGATTTTCATAACCGTGTGAAACGCCATCAGTCTGACCGGGGCGCACAGTGGAACACCATTGAAGAAGAGATTGAAATCAGTAAACACGACCTGGTCGGGAAAACAGTGCTGCTTGACTGTGTAACGCTGTGGCTGACCAATATCTTTTATCAGAATAAAAATGATGTGGATGCCAGCCTTGAAATTGCCAAACTTGAATGGGATAAATTTATTAATCAGGACATGGAACTGTTTGTGGTAAGCAATGAACTCGGTATGGGTGTTCATCCCGAAAATGAAATTGCCCGCAAGTTTGCCGATCTGCAAGGTTGGATGAACCAGTACATTGCCAAATCGGCAAACGAAGTTTTTCTGATGGTTTCCGGAATACCGGTTCAAGTAAAAAGTGGAAAGTAAAAATTATATAGGTTAAAATAAAACTTTGAGGCTTCGAGTCTTAGCGTTTAAAATAATATTTGCGGTTATCAGCAAAATCAGCGAGAAATAAAAAACCAAAAACAATGACATTAAAAGATCAATTACAACATAAAATCGATAACAAAACCAAGCCTCTCGGATCACTTGGAATACTTGAAGAAATTGCCCTGCAAATCGGGATGGTACAAAACAACTTATCGCCAAAAATTGAAAAGCCGGCACACCTGGTTTTTGCTGCCGACCATGGAGTGGCCGACGAAGGCGTTAGTCCCTACCCAAAAGATGTTACCTGGCAAATGGTAATGAATTTCTGCGGTGGCGGGGCAGCAATTAATGTGTTTTGCCGGCAGAGCGAAATGGATTTGAAAGTAATTGATGTTGGTGTTGATTTTGATTTCCCGGCCGGATTACCGGTGATAAACAAAAAGGTAGCCCACGGAAGCCGAAATATGCGCAAAGAGCCTGCCATGACGATGGAAGAATGTGAGGCAGCAATGGAAGTTGGTGCAGCAGCTGTGCGTGCCGAGGCAGAAAAAGGCTGCAATACTATTGGTTGTGGCGAAATGGGCATTGGCAATACTTCGCCATCATCGTTGCTAATGCATCGTTTTACGGGCATTTCAATCGAAGAATGTACCGGGCGTGGATCGGGTTTAGTTGAAGAACAGGTTGACCGAAAAACACGAATACTCAAAGAAATTGCAGACAAATACGATCCGCATACACCTAAAGAAATACTGGCAACCTTTGGCGGTTTGGAAATTGCCGCAATGGTTGGAGCCTATCTCGAAGCCAAAAAGCAAAATATGCTAATTTTGGTTGATGGTTTTATTTCAACGGCAGCTATTATTACCGCCATGCAAATGGATGCAACGATAAAGGGTAACTGCATTTTTTGCCACAGCTCCGATGAAAAAGGCCATAAACGAATGCTGGAATTTTTGGAAGTGCGCCCTCTGCTGCAATTAAACATGCGTTTGGGTGAAGGAACAGGAGCTGCGGTAGCTATGCCGCTGGTGCGTTCGGCTGTTAATTTCATAAACGAAATGAGTAGCATGGAAGATGCCGGTGTTTCGAATAAAGAATAGCGCGAGGATTGAAAACTACCGTCCAAATTATTTTGATTAAAGTCGCCGGCGGAAATATAGCTCAAAACAATATGATTTAGGGGCGATTTTCACGGGTATCGGACGGTATATGGTAAACTCATAGGTATTTGAAATAAAAAGCATTAACTTAATTGTGTTCAGGTGATAAATGAATTTAAAATATTTCTTACTGTAATAAGCTTTTATACCCGAATTCCGGTTGGCCACATTAATGGCTGGACGGAACAAATGCTGAATAAATCAACACGCTATTTTCCTGTCGTTGGCTGGATGGTTGGAGGAGTAGCCGCACTGGTTTTTCTATTGTTTAACCTTGTTTTGCCCGCCTCGCTTGCCATTGGATTGAGCATGGCGGCAACGGTTTTTTTTACCGGTGCATTTCACGAAGATGGTTTTGCTGATTTTTGCGATGGTTTTGGCGGAGGCTACACCCCTGAGCGTATCCTGGAAATTATGAAGGATAGCCGCATTGGCACCTACGGAAGTGTTGGACTTTTGTTTATGCTTGGTACCAAGTTTTTGGCGCTTTTGCATATCGAAAACAGCAGCATACCTTTAGTGTTGTTAGCCGGCCACGCCATTAGCCGCATTTTTCCGGTGTTATTAATTTATTCGTCGGCCTATGCCCGGCTCGATGCAAGCAGTAAAACCAAACCGGTAGGTAAAGCCGATTCGGTAGGGTCCTTACTTTTTGCCATACTTACCGGCGCTGCCGCACTTTTGTTTTTTAGCCTTGTTGAATCGCTTGTGGTAGTTGCCTTGCTGTTGATTGTTAGCTCGGTTTTCAGGAGATATATAAACCGAAAACTGGGTGGTTATACCGGCGATATTTTAGGCGCTTTACAGCAACTGTGCGAGGTAATATTTTATTTGTGTATTCTCGCTTGTCAAAACGCTATATGAAAATAATTGCTATCAGACATACCAGTGTTGCCGTAGAACCGGGAGTTTGTTACGGGCAAACCGATGTGGATGTTGCCAAATCGTTTGGGGAAGAACAGAAAAGAATAGTGGCTGGACTGGAATCGCTAAATTTCGATAAAATATGGTCGAGCCCATTAAAACGCTGCCTTACTTTGGCTCAAAATCTTTTCCCTGATGATGAGGTAAATGTTGATCCGCGATTAAAAGAATTAAACTTTGGAGATTGGGAAATGTGCACCTGGGAAAAGATTTACAATGAGACAGAAGGGAAGGAGTGGATGGAGAATTACCAAACCATGCCAACAAAAAATGGCGAATCATATCCTGAAATGGTGGATCGTGTAACGGCTTTCGTTCAGGAGATTACTGAATCAGATGCAGGGAACTGTGTTATTGTTGCTCATGCCGGAGTAATTCGCATATTAAAAAGCATCATTGAAAGAATACCCATTTCGGAACTTTTTGAAAACTTTAAACCCGCTTATGCCAGTATAACCGTATTCGAATTTAATAAGCATGACTAAGGAAAAAAAATACAAGCCGATAATGTTTGTGGGTACCGGCTCCGATGTTGGTAAGAGCATTATTAACGCAGGCTTTTGTCGCATTTTCAAACAAGATGGCTTGAAACCGGCTCCGTTTAAAGCACAAAATATGTCGTTAAATAGCTATCCAACTGCTGATGGCCTGGAAATTGGGCGGGCACAAGCGGTTCAGGCTGAAGCCTGCGGTATAAACTGCCGTGTGGAGATGAACCCGGTATTGCTAAAACCAACCGGTTATATGGATTCGCAAATTGTGTTAAACGGTAAACCCTGGGCAAATAAATCGGCTAAAGCCTATTTTAACGAAACCGACCGTGATTTTCTTTTTAATGAAGCAATGAAAGCTTTTTCGAAGCTGGAAAAGGCTTACAATCCGATTGTTGTAGAGGGCGCCGGTAGTATTTCAGAAGTAAACCTTTGGGAAAAAGACATAACCAATATGCGGGTAGCCCTGGCTAAAAATGCGGCCACCTATCTGATAGCCGATATCGATAAAGGAGGCGTTTTTGGTAGCGTTTACGGTTCTGTTTTGCTTTTGCCCGAGGCCGAGAGAAAACTAATTAAAGGCATCATCATAAATAAATTCAGGGGCGATATTACATTGTTTGAACATGGTGCCAAACAATTGGAAAAACTTTGTGGAATACCTGTGGTCGGCATAATTCCGCATTTTCGCGATATCTATATCGATGATGAAGACTCGGTGGTAGTTGATAAAAAGCGGTTTGAGGCGGTGCAGGGAAAAACCAATATTGCGGTGGTGCTTTTACCGCATATGTCGAATTTTACCGATTTTAATTACCTCGAGAAATTGTCCGAAGTTAACCTTTTTTACGCTGCAACGCCAGCTGATCTGGATGCCGCGGATATTGTAATTCTTCCGGGTTCGAAAAATACCATTGCCGATTTATTGTATCTGCAAAAACAGGGGATGACCGGCGCTGTAAAAATGGCGCACAAAAAAGGTAAAGCCGTTTATGGTATTTGCGGGGGCTATCAAATGATGGGCGAATGGATATCAGATCCTGATCATGTTGAAAGTACAATTGATAAAATCCCGGGACTTGGTATTTTGCCGGTAATTACAACGCTTTCAAAAGAGAAAATTACCAAACAATGCACATTCGAGTTTCAAAATTTGCTAAAAGGAAAAGGTTACGAGATTCATATGGGCGAAACTTCTTGCAAAAAGCCCAAACCGCTCTGTTACATAAACGGGAAAAAGCCCGATGGTTATTATTTAGATGCAAAAACATGGGGTACCTATATTCATGGTATTCTTGATAATACAGAGATAGTGAAACGTATGCTTGAGGAAGCTGGAGGAGGAGTGAACAGCACTTTTGATTTTCAGGAATTTAAACAGCAGCAGTACGATAAACTCGCCGATTTAATTCGGGAAAATGTAGACCTTAACTACATTTATAAATCGATGGAATTTGATGGAGCATCCTGAAATTGTAATTCCTTTATTAATTGGTTTCTTGCTTGATGCCTTAATCGGCGATCCGCAGTGGTTGCCACATCCCATCCGTATATTCGGAAAAGCCATTGCAATTGGAGAACTTCGCTTAAATAATGGTAAGAAAAAGCGTTTTCGAGGAGCTATTTTATCCATTTCTTTAATATTGTTCACCTATTTCTTCTTTTTTATTCTTTTTGAATTTCTTGCTTCATTTTCAATTCTGTTTTTACTTGTCTCTTCCCTTTTTGTTTTTTATGGACTCGCAAATCACTCCCTTATCCGCGAATCGTGGAAAGTAATTAACGTGCTAAATAAAAGTGGAGTTGAAGCGGCACGCAAACAGTTAAGTTTTATCGTTGGCCGTGATACAGCAGATTTGAATAGAAATCAAATTCGAACAGCCGTATTAGAAACTTTAGCCGAAAACTTAAGCGATGGTGTAATTGCCCCCATGTTTTATTATGCTCTGGCGGGTGTTCCCGGTATGATGGCATACAAAATGGCAAACACACTCGATTCGATGATAGGCTATAAAAATCAGCGCTATCGTGAGTTTGGTTTTTTTGCTGCAAAAACTGATGATGTTTTAAATTTTATTCCGGCCAGGTTAACTGCACTATTTATGGTAGTGGTTGCATGTAGCTACCGGGGGCTGGTATTTTGTTTGAAATTCGGAAATAAACACAGCAGTCCTAATGCGGGTTATCCAGAAGCGGCGTTGGCTGGCATATTAAATTGTAGGTTTGGTGGACCAAACAGCTACCAGGGCAAGCTAGTTAACAAGCCGTTTATCGGAGATGTACCCCGAAAGCTTACGAATAAAGATGTGGTAAAAACGTGTATGATAAATTTTCTGACGAGTGTATTGGCATTGGGGGCTCTGGTTGCCATTTATTGGATATAAAAAAAGGACGGGTCAACACCCATCCTTTTCACTAACTAAACCAATAAAACTAATCAAACCTAAACTTATGAAC